>CBDDBH010000024.1:0-199382 GCA_965225625.1 Gammaproteobacteria bacterium | reverse complement strand
GTTGGCTCGTAAAACAGCTGTCCAGTAACTGGTGGCTCAGGGGGAGTTAGCTAGCTGCGTGAGACCTACGTTTACTCGATGACGTGAATGGGAACCGCTTCTTTTCTGTGCGCCTTGCCCACAAACGGCCCAGCGTCTATTTTTGTAATATGGGGGGGGGTGTAGCGGTACTGCTTAGCTCGGATGTTCGGTATCGGACACGCAAATAGAGGCGTTACAGCTATGCAACGCACAAGGGAAGAACAGACCATTAGCGGACGTGCTTTGGTAGGAGGCCTCGCCGACAGCCTGCGTACTTTCTTGGAAGGATCCCTCGCCAACACCCAGAGCGAAATCCTCATCACGGACTGGAAGGGCCAGACCTATTCTCTCGGCCGCAAGCAGCCTCACTGGCGCGGAGTTCCGCTCGAAATTCACTTGAAAACACAAGCTTCCGGGCGCGAATTACTAGGAATGAATCCCATCGGCTTCTTGGAGCGCTTTGTGGCAGGCGAAGTCGACATGCGGGGCAACCTTTACTTGCTCGCGGCGCTCCGTGATGACCTTAAACTGTCGCTTCCCTGGTGGAGGTTGTTGCCTCGAATGATCGTCAACAGGTCCTTCCTATTCCAAGATACGGTACGCGCGGGCGTCAACGTCAAGAGCCATTACGACATCCCGCAAGAAGCTCTGGATCAATACTTGGACCACACCTACATGTCTTATTCTTGCGGGATGTTCGAAGATCCGGGTCGACTGGTAGTCGACGAGCTGCTCAGGGTTGGAAGCGGGCAGACAGACAGCTTCGACTCGTTGGAGAAAGCACAGTGGAGGAAGTTTAAGGACGCCGTTGACTTCGTCGCCCCCGACTCGGGGGAGACCCTGCTCGACGTCGGTTGCGGCTACGGCGGCCAGCTCCAGGTGGCGCTCGCCAATCATCCTTTCGGCAGGGTAGTCGGCTGGACGTATTCGCACAACCAGGTCGTCGTGGGAAGCGAGATGCTGAGTGCTTTCGACAAGTCCCGTTGGGAGCTGAACGAAGGGGATTATCGAGAAGATACCCGTGTTTTCGACCATGTGACGTCGACCGGCATGATCAGCCACGTTGGGCCGCGGGGATTGATCCCTTATGTACGGAATGTTCGCAAACGCATCAAGGCCGGTGGACGATACGTCCACCACTCGCTGATGACATCTTACCGCGGCCGTGCACTGGACTCTGAAGTGGGTGTCGCGTTCAACAAGAAATACGTTTGGCCTGGATTTCACTGGTTCTCGCTCGGTCAGCACGTCAAGGCGCTCGAGGAAAACGGCTTTGAGGTCACGCGAATTGTCAACCTCTCCTCTCACTACGGCAAGACCACTGCAGCGTGGTACGAACGGATGATGGCCGGTGAGGAAATCATGCGCTGCACCCTAGGCGAGCAGACGTTCCGTGCTTGGCAGATCTATCTGGGACCGACGTCCGAGGCATTTCGCCAGCGCACTCTTCACGTCTTCCGCATCTATTGCTGTGCGGTCTGACATGAAATACTCCGGCTGTCGTTAACAAATCGGCTCATAGCCGCGGGAAAGCGGACCTTCAAATGATGACTTTTGCAACCAACGAATGTCTGCAGCTGGCCGCTCAGCGACCGTCGACCAACCCGAAAGAGTGGATATGTAAATGCCCAGTCTATTCGGCAGCATCCCACTGGGCATGGATCTGTTAAGCCTTCCAGCTAGTGCCGGAAGTCCCTGCCTAATTATGAACCACTGTTGTATATAGCAACCCTCAGATCAAGTCTCAGTCCATCAATTGCTGCCATCTGAGGCTTCGTCTCGCCCAAAATTGATCTGTAACCTTAACGCTTCTCCCGATAAACCGCGTTTTAGCCCCCACAGAAAACTTTCCAGCGCATTACCGAACCCCATGACGCGCCTGTGCGCGTTGAGGACATGCTTTATCAGTCACAGGTAGATTACGCGCATAACGTCGAGGTGATCATGACGCCATTTCCAAAAAGTATTTTCCGTAACGCCAGCACACGATGGACGTTGCTTACTGGTTTCGGACCCATATCTGACGTTCGAAATAGCCTGTGCTAGAGTCAAAATAACCCGTCAATAATCCGCGTTCTCAAACACAATGATAGAACCAGATAATTACGAGAAATTCATCGTAGACGACCGAAAATTTCTTCTCGGACTGAATCATCTTTATAGAGAATCGATGAAAGAGTGTGAGAAAAGGGAGCTACTCGAATGTGCCCGGTCATTGGCAGCAGCCCTCAGCGTTTCGCCTGAAAACGTCCCATTGGAGGGCTATTACGAGGAGGACGCAGCTTTGGAAGAGTATTTTGGGCTAATTCGGTCGCTGCAAAATCAAGGAATAGAGAAGGAGCGGAGCGTTAACGAGCATCCAGGATTTCAGCGCCTCTGTGAGGTTATGAGTTCTCCTATCTTCGGCCAGGCCCATCGAGAGGAAACGTTACTGCCGCTTGGCCGCGATTCACTTTACTACGCCTTGGAGAAAATCGTTCCTGACTGGACCGTGGAACGCGTAGTAAACGTCTCAAAAGAACTGGTCGAACGAAACGATGATATTTCTTTAGTGGGCCTTGCGGCCTACGCCAAAGACCCGGTTGCTCTAACATTATTGAGGGAGAGTGTTGTCCCGTACGCAGATCTTGAATCGCTTGGTGAACAGGTCACTTCGCCTGTATACAGATGGGAAGTGGATGAAGGGCTTGCTCATCGTGCTAATCGATTTATTGAAACCTTTAACCGCCTGACGAACTCGCACCTTCCTCGCGCCGAGCAGGATAACGCAGCAAAATTTTACGAGGCCTATGACGACGACGATTACGAATTCGAAGGGTGCTGTGTCAGGATCGGCAAAGACGAGTCAGAGCCACCCAACTATTATCACTGGGCTGTCGTTCGTGACGCGCAGAGAGAATTTAATGTAAACGAGTTCTGGCATGAGGAAATTTGGACAACAACAAGATTCCGAAAAGAACGCATTCCCGAAAAGAACTTTTGGTAAAACTAGCACCAAAGGGACGCTGCGTAACCCGTCACGCCCCAGTAACCCACGAGCAACAACGAGCCGTACGCTCGTGCGTCTTCAACACCGACTCGAACGCGGCATCTGCTGCGAAGCGCGGCAGAGCATTAGCCGAGCCGTCACTCCCCTGGTCCGTCTGCCAATGGTGCGACTTAATGACAGCATAGGGAACCGTAACCTGATCAACCGGAGTCCCAATCCCCGACTACCCCCGGCCTCGAAACTGAAAGATGGGACCCATCGTGTGTGCAACTTGGTTGCCGTTGGCGGAAGGTTGTCGGTCATAAAGATTGAGGGTTCGAACTTCCCACGAACGCGTACTTTCGACCCATGGTCGCCGGCGAGTGGGTGTATCGAGACGACGATTTCGAGATCCCTGTAAGAGCGACGGGAGCGACGTCCTCGTCGCGATAATCATACGCTCCACTTTCATATGCTGTTTCTCGATGGGGTGTACGTCGAGCGTCCCGACGCCAGACATACGAACCAGTGAATGTCCGCTTACTGGAAAGACTCGCGCCGATGAATCCAGACTTCTGAGCTGGCGCAGCAACAGCGACAAATTGGGATGCATTAGCGTATCCGATAAGAACTGGAACTGAGATGCAAGTGACTGCTTGGAATAATGGGAAACACCATCGGTCGGGTGCAGGCTATGGAATCAAGCTCAACGCAACCGACCGCGATAGCTATTTGAAGAAGTCGTGGAAATCCGTCATTGTTCTTCTACCGAATGGAGTAAAAGTTGAAGTCAATACGGATAAAGCGTCATTCTGGAACGACTCGTGTCGCGAACTAATAAGTAAGGACATCGGACAATGGCTGGTTGAAATCCATAAAGCTCCCTGGCCTGCAGGATCGCCACCTAAGTTTCAGCTGATCCCAACGGAGGAAAGGCTTTTTGTACTCTGCGAAGACGATACATAACCCGCCTGCTGAATGCGGAGTCAAGTAAATAGTCTGGTTCGTTCGCTTCAGTGGAAAAAGTTCACTACTAGCGATTCTTGTTGTAGGTGCGCGTTGACAGAAACTGCTCCCCAATAAACGTCAGCGCCTTCGGACCGAGAATCGATGCCCGTCATTCTCCATCCTTTGCTAACTTTTCGATCTCCTCGATAACTTCAACTATTTCTGGGTTTTTCTGGTCACTGCAGACTCGAACCTTGTAACTATGTGCAGCCCGCAACTGATGTTCGGAGTAGATGACGTCCACCAGCCCGGAATCGGGACTGTCTGATTGAAGAACCTCGAATTTGTACCGCCAAATCTTCTGTTCGCGCATCCGCTTGTCCGTTATGACTCGTATGTTCAGCTCCTGACCCTTCATACGCACACTACCAATGCTGACGCTCTCTGTGGTGATTTTTCTCCTCACCGCCGATACGGTTAATGATTCATTGAGGAAGCCATTTGCAGACTGCTTGGCCAATTTGTCTACTGCTTTGTTGTGTGCGTTTTTGCTATGTCCCTTCACCCATTTGAACTCAACCTTCCTTGGAGCCTTTTTGACCGCACGGACGAGATCCTTCCAAAGCTTTACATTTTCAATCGGCTTCCCGTACCGATTGCGCCATCCGTTCGCAGGCCATGAAGTCAAGGCGCGAACAAAGTGATCTCGAACGTACTGAGAGTCGGTAAATATGATGATTCGAGTCACCGCTCTCATGATCATGTGGTCAGGGATATTTTGGAGTGCGGTTGTACAGGCTAGGAGTTCCATCTCGTTGTTTGTCGCTTGCTTATAGCCAGGGGGACATTCATCTTGCCACTCCTCGTCCCCGGCAGCATTGATGATAATGTACCGTATCCCAATCCCGCCTCGTCGCGGCCTTTGAAAACACGATCCATCTGTGTAGATGTTAAGTGCGTCCTCGAATGTCGCTACTTACGCTCATCACGATGTGTAGCTATATTGTTACACGCTGAAGCAATCCAGGCCGCCTTTCTTGAACCCCCACAAGTGTGCCGTAAGGATGTCACGTGCCGAATCGGTAAGACGATGGCCGGTTAAGTATCTTTCTGCTGTGACGACCATAATTCCCTGTGCCGCCTCGTTGAACAGCCCGACGGCTCGCGCACTTTCAACTATTAATCGATCCATGAGATTCCGTCGGATTATTCCGGAGTCGTATTCATCCCCTTGGATGATTCTGGAACCTGGAAACTGTCCATGGCTAAAGAGCTAAAGGCTGTCGGAATGCCAGTTGATTTGAATGATGCTGTTTAAGTGCAACCTAACGAGGCGATCAACTTGGAAGCTGAGAGCGCCGTGTTTTTCCCAAGGTGCAGCGTTCGCATTCAAAAGAAAGTCAGAACGACCTCGGATAGGTTTCACGTTCGAACGATATTGCCAATCTGATACAGGAACGGCAGCACTTGGTTATGGGGGAAGAATCCACCAACTGCTTGTTGCCCATTCACTGCAACATCGTTTGGCATCGTGTACAGATGCCACTTTGGCGGTGCCGCAGGGTCGATGGTATCAGTACCATCACGCTTTCTTCGAATATTGAAGTGATTACCGTGAAAACATGCATTGCGAAGATGCCGGAAGAACTGCAATTCAGGTGGCCAGCTCGACGGGTTTCGAGTGTGGACGCTTTCCATCAGCGATTGGCTTTTTTCATAGGCGCCGCCTATTAGGTTCGCAGTGATAAGCACTATAGTTGACATGAGGTCACTTCCAACGTCTCGAACTTGACCGAATTCGGGTCGCAGTGTTCCGGCGGCTTGTCGCTTATCATCGGGAACATCAGGGTTCAACCGATTTTTTTTGACGGAAAATCGAATAGCCCTTGGCTTGGCTAGTTGTCCCGTGATGAATCCAAACGTGTCGTGGCAGTTATATATCGAAATGATATCGGATTGGCGACCGTGCGCGAGTTGGAATTTGGAGGGCAATACCGGCATTGTGATATTCCCACTTACGCGCAAGGTCCTATCTTTTGTTAGCCTATTAATAACGTCTACGAGATCGGTAATGTTCTTGTGCGCCGTCTGAAGAGGCATTGTCGCAGCGAGGCCAACCAAAAGGATTTGATATTCAAGCGCCTCTTCGAAATATTGATGATTCGGTTTGAAAACTGGCATTGCCCGGCCCGGAACTAGATCTAAAAGCCACTTTAGCAAAGTCGTGGGCGGAGAACTTGCTCTGGCCAGGGGATTCTAAGAAAATGCACGCCGCCGACGTGGCGCACGACGCTGCTGCGGACTCCCTCCGTCAACGGCGTAGTTGGATAATTACAGACTTCCGGCTATCCAACCTCAACCCCGGACAGACAAACGTCTACATTAGGCACACCGTAGTGTTCGAGCAAACCTTTTGTGACAGACAATAAAGCGGAACTGGCGAGTGGAGATACGTACACTTTTTCCATTATTAGGCTCAGATCGACGGGAACAAGTTCACCCGGTTTTATCTCCTCTAGCGTTTTTTCATCTCCAGGCAACCAAAAGTACGGTTCTTTCGGATCAACAATACTGATATCACCATCATCATAGATTAGAAGACGGATCTCATTTTCATACTCGTAAAACTTTGTCTTATGAAGGAATAGGTTTAGATAGTTCCTTTCGTCGAGTTCCTCTACCTCATAATCGAGATATCGGATTTCACCGATATAAACGTTGTAGTCCGTATAGTCACCGAAACTCTGCTTTAAACCTCCTAGCGTTGTTTGGATGGCAATGGAATCGCCGGTTTTTCCGAACACATTCCACATCGCAAACGATTCGTGGTCACTAGCAGTCCAGCAATTTATCAGTGTATTGACACGGAATTGATGCTGAATATCGCGGTGTCCCTGAGTCCAATCAAAATTAGGAGGCACGTCGACGCCGTACACGCGGTGATGCAGTTCATCCGGAGAGATACTTAGGTTCGGTTTTGGCAACTGCCCTTCGAATCGATCATGCTTTGCAAGTATGTGGCCTCGTGGGAACCACAATGCTTTGGTCTGAAGCAAATTAACAAACTGGGTCAGACTCATGTATCGCCACATTCGAGTTTGATCTGATGGAAGCACACAGAGCGGATGAGCGCAGTAGGCCAATGGCCCTCTCTCTGGGTCTTTGGGTTTCGGATCTGGAGGTAGAATCTCGTTACCCTGTGCGACCCATTCAGTTATGACTCTGTAGTGACGATTTCCAGGGTCTTCAGGAACACTTAGAGAGGTGCCGTCCGTTTTTGTCACATTGACTGTATTTGAACTACGGCCACGGCTCCTCTTGACGTTTGCTATTTCGCTAATCTCCATGCGGTTCTCCTCGTCAGCTTCCCGTCAATGAACGACGCTCAAGCCTTCATCGACTGGCTCAACGGGAAGGCTGGCCGGCGCTTTCGCCTGCCAAGCGAGGCGGAATGGGAGTACGCTGCGCGGGCCGGCAGTGAATAAAATTTTATTTCGGCAACGAGGTGTCGGCCTTGTGCGAGTACGTAGCGACTTTATGAAGTTGCTTCAGTATTTGCTTGCGTCTTGTTTTAATAGTGGCGTAGCCCCGCTTTTTCTTTGCTAAAGGCTCAACGCATTCCAAAGCAATAAGCAGGGCGTTCATAGCCGAATGGAGGCACCCAACCACCAACCTAAATCGCGGTAAAGGATTTAGCTCGCTGACCTTACCATCGTTAGTTTTAACAAACGCTGCGTCCAGATGATCTGCTGTCGCATGCACAGGTTGGCAGAAAAGTGGGTATTCAATCAGGTATATATCTGTAAGCCCGGCATACTCAGCCCATTGCCCTACACCCCACCTTCTGTAAGTTCGCTTAGACTTTTTCTTTGTTTCTTCCTCTTCTTTCAATTTCTTTAATTCGGATTTTAGCCCGCGTATATGATCTCGAGCTTCTTTAACTTCGTCTTCTGAGAAGAATCGGGTACCGTGTTCTAGGTACGACTTGTTGACGAGTTCGCCAAATTTAATTTGTGCCAATCGCGCCTCGTCGGCGTATTGCAAGACACACTCGGTGTCGACCGTAATTGCCTTTAGTTTGAACGTGGCCTCTATGGCGCTCCGCACTAACATGAGTGCCTGTGATTCCATGCCGGTGGACAAGCAAATAATCGCGCCCTGATAGGTCTGCAAGATATGAACGAAAAGCGCAACTTGGGAAATGCCCTGCCCATCCTCATTCTTTACATTCAGTTGATAGATCGTTTCCTGGCAAAGGCGATTCAACCGCTCTGCAAGATCAAACCAGTCCGAGTGAGCCGCTTTGCACGTTTTTCTTAGATTGGCCATTTCTTTGGCCAGAAAGCCGTGAGTTTCGAATGCTTCTGGTGTCTTACTCTCTAGGTCCATTGCCTTATTGCCTCGTCAAAATGTAACCCCGCTCCAGCGTAAGGCAGCTCCCCAAACAGTTCAAAGATATGGCCTTCAGATAAAATGCGTCTGGCGAATCGGCAGCACGTTATGCGGGAAGCCGACAATTCGCCGATCTTATCGATGGGGAAATATCCAAATGCATACGCGCTTTCTAGGGCCTATGGATCACGGCGTTTTTACGGGGATACGTCGTGATGATCTCTGGCGAGCCGCCCAAAAAAGCCGCCGAAAGCCGGTCGAAAATCGGAGAGTAACCCGTGAGCATTGAGCGAGCCGACTTGGACGCCGTCGCGGAACAGGATCTGCAAGAACTCGTTGAGGGGCAGGTGCCGGAGTCGCTTCGCCTTGATTACAAGCTCACGACCTACGACAGGGTTCCGATTTTCCAGTCTAAAGTCGACATAATTCAATTATCGGCGATGGAGGCGATCCGCTTTATCGCCGCGCAGAACCATAGAATAACCCATCAATGGGGAGATCCGCCGTGTTAGCGCCACCATAAGGCGTTCGGGGGTCAGGCGGCGATGCTTGCCCTTCCCTGGCAGCCAAAACCCGCCTAGCGGGCGCCTGAGTGCCCCAGCGGGCCAGAAATGTGGGGTGGAATGGGGGGTAAATCGAAAGAATCTGAACGACTGCCATTATATCAGTAAGTTAGAAGGGTGTCTGGCGGAGAGAGTGGGATTCGAACCCACAATACGCTCCGAACGTCGGCCCCGGCGATTACACCGGTAACTTATAGGTAACTTGAAAATCTAATTTTATGCAAGGCTGCCTTAACTTATTGCTTTATTGGCGCGCCCGGAGAGATTCGAACTCCCGACTCCCTGGTTCGAAGTTATCATATGAGCGCATAACCATTTGTTTTATTCATCCATTGGTGAGGGCGCCCGTTGCGTTTTTCACGACCATGCACAACCGTGCCGGACTGATCCCGGCAAAACTTCGGCGCCGCTCTCCCGCGACCGCATTGGCCGCCCACCGAGTGATAGGATACGCTTTACCCAAACGAAACGAAACGAAACGCCGGGGTTCCGAACATCGTTGGCCGTTCAATAATTCAGTACGTAGGGTCCAAGTTGCATTCATGATCGCCAAGCATATCCACTGGATACTTTGCCTTTGCCTTTGCCTTCTGGCGACATCCGCACAGGCTCGAGTTCTCACCGTGGTTTCTACCGAAGATTCTGGCCCCGGGACCCTCAGAGCAGCTATCGACTTAGCGAACCAGCACCCGGGACGAGATCGGATAGAGTTTTCCGTCGGAGTCGGCCCGATCGAAATCTGTCCACGTACCCCGTTACCACATATAAAGGGACAAGTCTCCATTGTTGGCAGTAGCCAGCCCGGCTGGTTCGGAAAACCGATCGTTCATTTAAGCGGAGAATGCGTCGAGTCCGGGAGCGGCCTCTACGCGAAGTCGATCAACGGGATTCACGTAGACGGACTCGTCGTCACGGGGTTTCCGGAGAACGCTGTGTTCTTTTTCGGAGGAGAAGGCCATTCGGTTACCGGTATGTGGGTAGGAGTTGATCCGAGGACTCATTCCGCAAAAGGAAATTCCGGAGAGGGCATCCTTTTCTTGGGAGTTGCGAAATCCAAAATTGGAGGCGAGAGATTCGAGGAGCGCGTTGTAACCTCCGGAAACTCCAAAGCCGGCATCTTTATCGGAGACGGTAGCTACGAAAACGTCGTGGTCAACACCTTTGCGGGACTTAACCCCGGCGGCGACGCGGCCGTACCCAATACTGGCCCGGGGATACTTATAAGGAATGCTTGGCGAAATCGCGTCGGCGGTGAGAGCGAGAGCGAGAGAGTTGTAACCTCCGGAAACTCCGCATCCGGCATCTCTATCCAAGACGGTAGCTACGAAAACGTCGTGGTCAACACCTTTGCGGGACTTAACCCCGGCGGCGACGCGGCCGTACCCAATACTGGCTCGGGGATAGTTATAAGGAATGCTTGGCGAAATCGCGTCGGCGGTGAGAGCGAGAGCGAGAGAGTTGTTTCGTCCGGAAACCGTCAGTATGGCCTGATTTTCAGTGGCCCCGACGCGTTCGAAAACATTGCGGCGGGGTCTTATTTTTGTACCGACCCGACCGGCACCAGGGCCATTCCGAATCTTAGAACCGGAGTACTCATCTATAATGCGCCTCGAAACACGATTGGCGGCGCGACCGTTGGTGGCAGAGTCTTGTCCTCGGGGTGCCGGCGACGTGGCATAACGATCGACGGAAGCAATGATAGTCCTGCGCCGCCAGATTTTGCCGGAAAGGGTCACGCCCAGGGCAACACGATTCGAAACACGTATTTGGGCGTGCAGGCGGACGGGAAAACGTGCTTGCCGAACGGTATCGGGGGAATGAACATTTACAACGCGCAAAACAACCTCGTGACGCGCAGCGATGCGACCGCTGATACTGCCGTGTTGGTGTCATGTAATGCGGGCGACGGTATCATGATTCTCGGCAGATTCAATGAAGACAATCCGCTCGAAGTAACGAAAGGAAACCGTATTATCGGGTCCCTGATCGGCGTGGACGCGACTGGCGTAGAACCGAGGCCTAACGCAAGGCATGGGGTCTTCATCCGGTTTGCGCAGGGAAACGCGATCGGGGGGGGAGTTCGAGAACATAATTCGATTCAACTCACGCTGGGGGGTCGTGGTGTCAGGCTCCGGTGCAAATTCAAACGTTCTCATCAATGAAGGCGATGTCGGAGAGAACGTTGAGGGCGAAGTGCGATACCTGGAATGATCGAACAAAAGAAATAGAGGAGCGTAGGAGTCATTCAATAAAGGTCCAATAGGGTCGATAATTCCATTCGACCGAATGACTCGTGGACGCATTTAAATCAATACTTCGGACCAGAGCCAGCGATTTAGTTGACAAGTTCGGCAAATCTTCGGCATTGAAAGGTAGCGCGTAATCCGTTCTCCCGAAAACCTCCAAAATGCGGCCGTTTACGTCCAGACCGCCATGGTCGACCACCTGGTTGGATACTAAGTGGTTGGATAAATCCTGACGTAAACCCGGGCCAGCAAGGCTAGTACATATCCGGGAAGTACTCCGCGAGTCCCGGCAAATGCTTCGCGATCTCATACAACGAAACGTGTTCTGCATTTTCCGCCTCGCGCTTTAACCGCTCGAAGGTTTTCCAGTGCATCCCTTTCGGCTTTGTCCAGATGGGTTCCATCAGGCTCATGCTGGCATCCAGCTTTCGGCGGATCCGGCGGGTCTTCCGCATGGCCCGATCCGAGACAGATTCCCCCTGGCTTTGATACGGGAGGTCACAGCAAACGCGACAAATAAAATACGGAACCTGACTATAGAGTTTCGCCGCCCGTCGACAACATGAAGGACACTGAAACCACGCTCGCCGGCCACCGTAAATGCAGTCCGTGTACACCAGAGGAACAGTCTCTTCAATATCCTGCCAATCGCCGCCACGAACCCGCTGACGATAGATCAGCACGACCCCGTCGTGCTCCACGCATATCCGGATACTGTCGGAACCCTCACCATTGCCCGTCCACTGCCACCCAAACCGGTTCCCGACCGTTAGAAAACCTTCTCGTTTCCAGCGCCGGACGTCGACGCTGATGTGGTCATCGATACATTCCCGCTTGTTCCAGCGATACCAGTTACCGCTACCGAAACCACCCATAACCGTCCTCGTTTTTACCCGAAAACATTAACCGAATTTTACCTCAAGACGATCGAAAAATCTGGTAGTGCGTTGTATTCAATGGGGTTTCCCTCCGCATCGCTGCCTAAATTCATTTTTCGCGTATGACCCCATATTTCTGCAGTTACACTAATAGTATTCCAACCCGAAAAGGGTGAAATCATGAACAACCAGTATCAACGCCGGCAATTCTTTCGGCGGATGCCAAATAAGTGGTTGGCTCGCTACTTCGAGGAGCGTGGTATTGTGTTAGGTATCGATTTGGAAAAGTTGAAAGAGACCGAAATCGAACCCGTTTTCGAGGCATTCGCTGCCCTATCAGAAGAACAGCAGGCAACCGTGGAGGTACACTTTCAGGACATCAATGCTCTGGCCGGCGACGGCGGCATTAGCGCCCTATGCAATGAGGCGCTGTTCGACGGAGATGAGACCTTCGCCGAGGAGCTTTCCACCATCGATGGCTACCATGCCAAAACGATGTGGGCTTTTCTCGGTAAGCCCACCTACTGGAAAGGCGCATCGGCTCTGCTCCATGCCGACAACGTCAGCGGCCGGTATTGGAAAAAGCGTAACGACCTGCCGCACGTGCCACCTCATGTCGATGATGAAGATATCCTCCAACTCGAAAAGGCGATCAGCGGCTATTTCAACAAAAGAGAAGGCCGCGGCCGCAACTGCAAAGTGGAACCCTACCGAAAAGTAGAGACAGGAAAAGAGTATTTTTTTGCCTATCCGGAAGACTACGGCCAGTCTGGTGTGGAGTGGGAACGTAATAGGCTCACGACTCGTTCCCGACATCCAGCGTTTGAAATCATCTTCGTCTATTCTGAGAACGAAGGTTCTCTTGACATCTATGCGCCAAAGAACACCAAGGCGGTGCCGGTACTGCAACAAACATTTGCCAAAACTATCCTGAAACTGGATGCCTTGGCTGATGGCACAATCGACAGACGGGTATACGACCTTGATCCGATGGCCGATCCCAATTTTGAGTTCAAGTTCCCGGCGGATTCGGGGATCAGCGATGCGATTGTTACCAAAATTAGATTAACGCTGAAGCCTGGATCCAGGCGACGCATCGTGTTGGAGGCAGATACCAAAGACAACAAAATGGCAGTTTACGATCTGCTCAGGGAACTCAATCCACCCGCTTTCTTCATTACACAGGTCAGCATAAAGGCGATATTCGAAGTCGAACCGGGAAAACGTGCAGGGACCAAGACCTTCAACATAACCTATCCGAATTCTTGTAGCCTCAACCATGACGGAAGGGACAACGTCATCCGGCAAATGCTGACAACTTCCGGTATCGATCCGCAGCTACGAGGGGATGACGACAACAAGTGACGTTGAATGGTGTCCTGCTGTCACTATTGGAATCTCTCGGGAGGGACGGGGACACCCACCTCATAACCTGGGATGCCGTTCAGCAGTGGCCCGATCGGGCTGTGGACAGGATGATAGAAGCAGGCGTTGTTACTCAAACGAAGCCAGCGCCGTCTATTGAGTGTCACGGTTGCGAGCACCGGTGTTTCATGGACGTTCATCGCCGGCCCGACAAAACTGCCCAACCGGCTCGCGCGTATATCGTTTGCGAGCACCCGGAAATGCAGGCGACGATGGGAATCATACGAATCCCACTGGAGAGGCTTCAGCAGTGGAAGGCGACGGTACGTCAACTTGCCGTGGTGATCTCCGGCTTGCTCTCCATAGACGGCGAGATCGAGGACCGGCAAAGACAAACCAACATTCGTCTCGGCATGATGAAAGGAAAGAACGGAAGGCGCTGGCTTTCGTTGAACAAATTACCTTTAACATTGGAAGCCAACGACCATCGACTGCCGTTGGAAGAAGCGTTGTTTTTTGAAAGGGACGCGCTCGCCATCGACCGTGCCCGCATCATTCGTCTCATTGACAAGGCACCTAGCAACGTAGAAAAGAAGTACACGCCGTCAACAGAGAAACAGGAAGCCCGGAAACGAAGAACCGAAGCCATGTATGCAGACTGGCAGGATGCGTATCTCAGGTTCCGCCGCAAATACCGCAACACGAGGAGCCACCCCGATACCTGGATAGCCGGACAAATCTCAAAGTTGCCAATTGCCCAAGACCCGGGATTCTGAAACCATCCGCAAAAAGATGAAGAAATAAAAAGTTGGGCGGAAATCTTTCGCCCAACTACCGACCACGTAAGCCTCTGATTTGTTCGGTGTTCATTCGCGCACCAAACCGTACGGCTCCGCAACATAGACTACAGTCACGACTGCTAACTGATTGAGTGGCGGTCAGTTAAGCCACCACCGAAGCCCGTCAGCCCGATTCCAATACCCAAATCGCCCACCCAAAATCCCCGTCTCCAAAGGTCGCACAGTGCGGCCTGCTATCGAAGAGGAAACGAGCATGAGCGATTTAACCCCTTCCACTGAAACATCCGCCACAACCGGCACCGAGCAAGGAAACGGAGGAAACCCGTTTGATCCCAAACGGTTGCGACTCTCGCAAAACTTCGCCGAATCCGTAGGTGTCAAGAAGGCGCTGCTTACTGTCCCAGTACGCAAACCCGGCCGACAAGATTTTGTTCGAGTACATCCGGATGAATCCTACCGGCTGGAAACGGCAGTGCTGGAATTGAAGGAAGAGCGGGAAACCTATCTGGTCGATCCAGACATCTGGCATGAGTTACCCGGAGAAATTGTTCCCAAGGTGTTATTCACAACCATCAACCGGCAAAACGTGTTGACGCTTTGGCCGATCCGGCTACCCGGTGAAGATGGCCGGCACGACGAGTGGAACCGCTCCGCACTGGAAGCGGCGGAGATGGCACAAAAGCGCTGGATCCGTGTCGCGGCGAATATGGCACTCGGTGCTTATGAGGTCTACGAGGCGGTCAGCAATCTGCCTGAGCCCGAGTGGCCGGAAGTTGAGTTTAAAGAAATCCTCCGCATCGGTTTCAAGGACCACTTCATCACCAGCCTGGACCATCCCGTAGTCCGCCGTCTGCAGGGAGAGGTGTAATGAAAGTCGGCTCGGTGCGCTTCCGCGAAGTTTGGCTAGTGGATTTTGAGTTTTCGGCGCCGCCGGGGGAGAGACCTTCCATCGTTTGCCTCGTGGCGTGGGAACTCGCGACCAAACGCAAACTACGCCTGTGGGAAGACGAGTTGACGGGAATGCGGCAGGCACCCTACGCCATCGGTGAGGACGCACTGTTCGTTGCGTACTACGCCAGTGCGGAATTGACCTGTCACCTGGCGTTGGGTTGGTCGCTGCCGGTCAACGTGCTGGATCTGTTTGTGGAATTCCGAAACCAGACTAACGGTCTGGCATTGCCCTGTGGCGCCGGGCTACTCGGAGCCCTGGCCTGGTTCGGGCTGGACAGCATCGAGGCGGCGGACAAGGAGAGCATGCGGGAACTCGCAATGCGCGGTGGGCCGTGGACGGAAACAGAGAAGCAGGCATTGCTGAACTACTGTGAGTCCGACGTCGGGGCCTTGACCGAGTTGTTGCCGAAGATGACACCGCAGCTGGACACTCTGCGCGCGCTGTTGCGCGGCCGTTATATGAAAGCGGCAGCATGCATCGAACATAACGGTATACCGATTGATGTCGCGATGCTGGCACTCTTCCGCGAACACTGGGAGGTGATACAGGAACAACTGATTGCCGCGATCGACTCAGATTACGGCGTGTTCGACGGGCGCGCCTTCAAAGCGGTTCGGTTTGCAGATTGGCTGGCCAAGAACGACATACCTTGGCCCCAGCTGCCGACGGGCAAGTTCGACCTGCGCGATGACACCTTCCGAGAAATGGCCCGCGCCCATCCGAAGATCGCACCCTTACGCGAACTGCGCGTTGCACTGTCGCAAATGCGCCTGGCCGAGTTGGCCGTCGGCGTTGATGGGCGCAACCGCTGCCTGCTATCTGCCTTCCGTGCCCGAACCGGCCGCAATCAACCAAGCAACAGCCGCTTCATATTCGGCCCTGCGGTTTGGCTACGCGGCCTGATCAAACCTGAGCGCGGTCGTGGGTTGGCCTATATCGACTGGTCGCAACAGGAATTCGGTATTGCGGCTGCATTGTCCGGCGACCCCAAGATGATCGCCGCTTATGTATCCGGCGATCCCTACCTTGAATTTGCCAAACAAGCAGCCGCGGTGCCGGACACTGCCACTAAGCAAACACACAAAGCGGAGCGCGATCAATTTAAGGCGTGCGTCCTGGCCGTGCAATACGGCATGGGCGCCGAATCACTGGCACAACGCATCGGCCAGCCGATCATACGCGCACGAGAGTTGTTGCGGCTACACCGCGAGACCTATCGCCTATTCTGGCGGTGGTCCGACGGGGCAGTGGACTACGCCATGCTGCACGGCAAGCTATGGACGGTGTTTGGGTGGACCGTGCACACCAGCAACAATCCAAATCCCCGATTCCTGCGCAATTTCCTCATGCAGGCAAACGGCGCCGAAATGTTACGCTTGGCTTGCTGCACGCTAACGGAGGCTGGGGTCAAAATCTGCGCGCCAATTCATGATGCGGTACTGATCGAGGCCCCGCTAGAATTTTTACCCGAAATCATTAACCAAACTCAACAAATTATGTCCGACGCCAGCGCCGTCGTGCTCGACGGATTTCGCCTACGTAGCGATGCCGACGTTATTCATTACCCAGACCGGCACCACGACGAACGGGGTACGACGATGTGGGACACGGTACAGAGCATTATCGAAACGCTCGAACCCTGTTCATCTGCGCCCACGCCACCTGTGCGGAAATGCAACGATACCAGCGCGCCAGCGCACACCCGTCCAATCTCTTTATCTGTCTTATAGAGTAGGTCTTTATAATTATGGACCCACTCGACCCCAAAAGATTGTCACTGTCTACCCTCACTGAGAGACGGGCAACCGGTACAAGACCGCCACGACACAAGCCGGGCGAGAAATTCCTCAAAGGACCAATTCCCTGGAACTGGCTTTCTTCTGCTGCTCACCAACCCGGCAAAGCCCTGCACGTCGCTATCGTACTCTGGCTCCTCGCGGGCATTAAACGGACGCGGACCGTCGCCCTATCGGGATCAGTGTTGAGGGGATTCGGTGTCAATCGCCACTCCGGTTATCGCGGCCTTGCCTCGCTCGAAGCGGCCGGACTCGTCGGTGTCGACCGCCACCCTGGTCGGAATCCTATCGTGACGATCTGGGAGGCGGCAGCTGAATGAGTGCGACTGAAAGAATGGCCCGACTGCTGCCCCGCTTGATCCGTTTACGGGATGCGCCTTCTTATGTCGGTATGGACCGCAACCGCTTCAACAAAGAGGTGCGGCGACATCTCATCGAAATCCCCATCGGAGAACAAGGCATCGCCTTCGACCGACTTGATCTGGACGCCTGGGTGGACCAATATAAATCCCGCAACGGGCGTCCCGCCTCCAATCCAGAAGGAGAGCAATTATGGGACGCAAACGAAGTCCAGGGCTTCGGAATCGAGCTGGGATCTGGCACATTGAAAAACAGATCCTCGGCCAAACGATTCACGAAAGCACTGGAACAAGCAAACTTGAAACGGCAGAGCTGATCCTAGCTCGCCGTATCGAGGAAGTACGGCAGGCCAAGGTATTCGGCGTCCGGCCTAGGCGTACCTTTCGGGAAGCGGCTACTAAGTTTCTCGAAGAGTACGTTCACTTGAAAAGCGTTGGTGACTATGCAATGCACCTCAAGCAACTGGACGCGTTCATCGGCGATCTGCCGTTACAACAAGTGCATCTGGGAACCCTTAAACCCTTCATTGAGGCACGAAGGAAACAGGGCATCAAGACCAAGAGCATTAACCTTGCACTCGGCGTTGTGAGGCGGATTCTGAACTTGGCGGCGAGGTTATGGCGGGACGAGCACGGCCTGAGCTGGCTCGAAACGCCGCCACTAATTCAGATGCTCCCGGTTACAGACGCCCGCAAGCCGTACCCGCTATCGTGGGTAGAACAACGCAAGTTGTTACAGGCGCTCCCGGATCACCTAGCTCGTATGTGCCTGTTCAAGGTCAATACGGGCTGCCGGGAGCAGGAGGTCTGCCGGCTGCGTTGGGACTGGGAGGTCCAGGTTCCGGAATTGGACACCTCGGTGTTTATCGTTCCGGGTGAGCAAGTAAAGAACCGGGAGGATCGGTTAGTCGTGTTGAATCGGATCGCCAAATCCGTAGTGGAAGAAATGCGGGGCACTCACCCTGAGCATGTCTTCACCTACAAGGGGCACCCGGTGCGGAATATCAATAACAGTTCGTGGAAGCGGGTACGCAAAGATGTGGGTTTATCACTCGCGAGAGTACACGACTTGAAGCACACATTCGGGCGCAGGCTGCGCGCGGCGGGAGTGCCTCTCGAAACCCGAAAGGTGTTATTGGGTCACCGTAATGGCGACATCACAACCCACTACTCCGCCCCCGAATTGGAGGAATTATTGGAGGCGGCAAACCGGGTTTGCGAAAGCAACTCCGGCAAAACTCCGGCACTCGTCGTGCTGGAACAAAATACGGCTATCGCTACCACGGTAACTGTTTGAGTCGTAGAAAAAATTTGGCGCGCCCAGAGAGATTCGAACTCCCGACCACCTGGTTCGAAGCCAGGTACTCTATCCAACTGAGCTACGGGCGCGTGGTTTAGCCTCTTAGTGTATTGCAAGCATGTGAGAGCAACTAGCCTTTATGCAATATGCGGGCTCGGGGACACTGGTTAATTCATGAGTCGGCACGATGCAACTAGCCGATCAAATCGGCGAATCGATCCAATTGTTCGAGTTCGGCGACACAGGGTCGGATCACTAATTCGTCAATTCCGACATCCGCGAACGAACTAATTGTTGACCTGATCTCTTCGGGTGTGCACGACGCGCTCTGCGCCATCACTCCCGCCATCGCGGCGCCGCCGAAAGCGTAGTAGTCCTTGATGCATTCATTCGCTCGCGTTCGCGCATCCGGTCCTAGCGCCGCATAGATCCCAACAACGAATCGAGGTCGCCCTGATCGGCCTGCTGATTTCCAAGACGCTTCAGCCAAATCGCAGGCTTGTTGCGCTTTGGCTGCGCCACCAGAACCTGGCGCAACAAAACCATCGGCCCATTGCCCAACCCGCGCGATCGCGCGCGGTGCGATGGCGCCTATGAGCAGTTCCGGACCACCGCTGCGCGCCGGTAGTGGTCCGATCGGGCCGATGTCGTCATCTACTGGATGCCCGGCCCAGACGCGCTTCATGACCGCCAATTGCTCATCAAAACGTTTACCTCGGTCGGTGAAAGATGCCGGTGCGGCGAGGAAGTCGTCCATTCGACTCCCAATGCCGAGGCCCAGTGAGAGGCGTCCGCTCGACAGTTCATTCAGGCTCGCCGCTTGTTTAGCAAGAATCCCAGCGTTACGTAATGGCGCGATTAAGATCGACGTCATCAGTCTGATCCGCGACGTTGCACCGGCGGCGACCGCCAGCGCAATTAGCGATTCGTAGCTCGGGTAAACCAGGCGATCAATGGTTGCCAGGCTTGAATAAGGCCCTGCGTCCGCTCGACGCGCCCATTGCACCAGGGTATCAGCATCGGTGCCGGGTATTTCAATCGGCAGACCTATTCCTATCTCCATTACTAGAGTCCCTCAACTAGCTGTGGCTTGGCGTTAAGCGCGCCCGGCAGATGGCATTATTTGTCGGCATGGCTAAGCCAATTTAGACTTCCCGAACCCGGCGGATCGCTGACAAACCAAACCGAGGTTACCATGGCTGTACTTATTCGTTCGTCCATGTTTTTGGTATTAGTAGGGATCGCCGCTTTGCTCGGCGGCCGTGATTCCAGTGCCGAAGGCCCGGCTGCGGCTGAAGCGCTCACGGCGCTTTCAGTGACGCTGGAGCAGGCCCTAATGAAGCCGGGGCGCCCCGCTGGCGACCTCCAATACGACGACGGTCGCAAGCCGGTCGAAGTGATCCGATTCCTTGGTGTACAACTGGGCATGACCGTGCTTGATGTCGTCGCGGGAGCTGTCTACTACACTGAGATTCTCTCTGCTGCGGTCGGGCCGACCGGACGGGTGGTGTCCCAGAATCCGAAATTCATTCTCGACTTGTGCGTAAGCGTTGAGCAAGCGCCGTCAGGCGATCGTCTCCCCAACGTGGTACGACGCGAAATCTCACTGGAGGAAGTCGGCATGGACAACGAAGTTGACGTTGCGCTGCTGACTCTAACTCTGCATGGCCTTAATAATATGGAAGGCGAAAAGGGGGTGTTGCGAAACCTCGCGGCGCTAATGAAGGTTCTGAAGCCAGGCGGCGTGCTCGGGGTCATCGATCATGTTGGTATCCACGGCACGAGCTATAAGCCCCTGTACCTTATCGATCCGGCTGTCGCCGAGGATCTGATTAAAACTGCGGGTTTTGAGATTGAAGCTCGCTCAGATCTGTTGGCCAATCCTGAGGATGCGCACACTGCAATCGTGTTCGATCCAACGGTCCGCGATAATACCAATCGGTTCTTGCTGCGCGCGCGCAAGCCCGCGTCGTGAAGTTCAGCGGCGGTCGACGACGATGGTGCCGCTCTGGATTACCATCACGACGTCTGCCAGCGCCGTGATATCGCTGAGTGGATCACTGGCGAGTATCAGGATGTCTGCGGCCTTGCCCGCTTCGAGAGTGCCGATCTCCTTATCGAGCCCCAGAAACAACGCAGCATTATGCGTCAAGGCGCTGATGATCTCCGCCGGCGAGAACACCTGACTGAGCAGCTGGGTCTCGCGCGCTAATGCCTCTGCTGGCGCGAACGGCGTGTCGGTGCCAAATGCGATTGGCACGCCCTCGTCCCAGAGCAGTCGTAGATTTGCCAAGGCCTGAGGGCGATCCGTATCCTCGATGCCGAGGCCGCGGCCGACGGTCGTTGCGACGAGCACTGATGCCACGCGCATTGTGTAAGCGGCGGATGTTCCCGCAAGCGTACCGAAGAACGGGGGATGGACAAGACGGTCGGCGCCCAGGTCGACAGCCCGGAGCATAACGTCCGCCGTCGGCACGTGTACGAATACAGGAAGCTTGTGCTGATGCGCCTCGTCGGCAATTGCAGCAAAGACGGCGTCGGCGAGTTTTGCACCCAGACGCCCGTCGTAGATCAGCTTGAATCCATCGATGCCGGTGCTTGCCAGTTCTCTTACCTTCGCCCGTGCCGCCGGCGGGTCGTTGATCTGTATTGCCACATGCTGCTGGCACCACGGATTGTTCTTGCAGATGGTGACTGCCGGGTGACCGCCCGGAGCCGTGAAGGCGAAACTGAGTGCGACGAGGCGTGGACCTGTCAATGCCCCTGCAGCGAGACTTCGCTTTATCTCGAGGATAGCAGTTTGGTAGTCGCCCGCCGACATGACGGTGGTAATTCCGCTCTCCAGGTAGCTGCGTAGTGTCGCGGAGAGGTGTTGGTCGCGCCAGTGGTCGAATGCCGCATCACTGTCCAGCCCGCGCTTGATCAGCAGATGGCGATGCGTGTCGATCAGGCCGGGCATCACAGTGAGACCGGAAGCGTCGATTTCAACGGCCGCGTGAAGTCGTGTAGACCCGGGTATGACGGCGGTGATCCGACCTCCACTGATGGCCAGCGAGCCCCCGTCTATCTCCCTACCGATACCATCGATGATGCGTGCGTTGCGGATCAGGAGATCCGCGGAATCCGATGGCATTACAGCCCAGGTGTTATTGCTCAGCGACAGCCCCAGCATGAGCGCTGTAAGGAACATAACCGGCGAAGCGGTGCCCGCACGATTCGTCATTCTTCACACTCCCGTTGGTAATGACTGCGGCTAGCCCGCATATTTCATGAAGGATCCTGGTTGCTCGCGCAGTACGCGTGCGTCTGGGCGCCGCGCTGGAGCGCCAAGCATAGCCGTAGCTATGGTTGGCGTGAAGCGCAAGCTCAGGCGTGCGCGGACCAGTGAGGGCCAGGATAGCCGCGCGATGCGGTACAAAGTGTGTTTGTCCTCCATTGACACCGAACCTTTACAACATCTGAGTTTCACCTGCATCGCGCGGCGACTTCATGCAATATGCGGGCTAGATGTCTTTGCTATATTCATGGCGTCGTAGAGCGCTACGGCGAAATGTCGCCAGGCCACGTTATGCGACGCATCGCAGGAGGAAACCGATGGATCGAAGAGCTTTCATTGCTGCGTTAGGTGCCAGCGGCGCGGCCCTCAAAGCCCGCGCTGAAGCCACCGGGATTGTCTCCGAGGAACTGGCTGAGGTTGTCGAGCAGCGCAGGTTCGACGCGCTGCAGCCAGATAAGGAGCTGGCGCCGCGGCGGCCGCGCAAGAGCTTCCTGGAACTCGAAAAGGACATGACCCCGTTGCCCGCTGAGCCCACATTGGCGGATATCTTCAACCTGCGGCTGCCTGCCAAAGTATTCATGCATAACGTCCAGAGCGCCAATAACGCACTGCAACGCGGGCTCGATGAAGAGGTAATCCTCGCTTGCCTCCTGCACGACATCGGAATTGCGCTTGCGCGCCCTGATCACGGCTACCGAAGTGCAGCGATGATCAAGCCGTACGTCAGCGAAAAGACCCATTGGGCGGTGCGTTATCACCAGGCCTTACGCTTCTTTCCCGATCCCGATGTCGGCTATGAGTATCCAGAAAATTATCTACAATCGTTCGGTGAGGAGTACCGACCGGAGCCCTATATTCAGGCGGACTATCGGTATGCCCGCAACCACAAATGGTACATGGCATCGCGCCAGGTCACGATGATGGACGAGTACAGCTTCGATCCGAATGGCCTGGTCTCTATCGAGCCGTTTGTCGATATCATCGGGCGCCACTTCAAGCAACCGAAGGCAGGACTTGGCTGGGATAACACCGACGCATCCTACATGTGGCGCACGCTCATCTTTCCACACCGTCCGCTGTAGTAACCAGGGGAACAGGTGCTGAGATATATCCAAGCAAATTTGCTTGACCTGCATGCAGCTCTCGCTGAGCAAAATCGACCGTCTTGCGACAGCGCGGAGTTCCCCACAGCGCGCCGAGTTTGGAGAACAGCGGAGTTTTCTCGCCCAGCAAAGGGTAACGTGCAATTGCCAGTACCTGCTGGCAGGAATCAAAGATGCTGGCCTCGATGGCATAAAACGCATCTGTCGTTTCGGCTTCACCGAACTGCGTAAGGTTAGCCACATCCATTAACGCAGCGTTCGCATCACGAATGGTGTTGTGAACGGCAGCGCAGCCCGACCCCAAGATGAGGTACGGCAAAATGATGCAGGTCGATGCGAGACGACCGAAGGAGCTTGTTTGCACAGAAGTAGCCATACCTGGAGTGTAGAACTCCCGGGGCCCACGGCTACTTACACATCACTTACAGTTAAGCGATGGTGTTAATGGCTTACCAGTTCGCCAACACAAAAGTGTTTCATGTGCTGCTCCGCCCGCCTGCTGTGAAAATCGCCGAACTCGGCGGTGGCATCCTTGCCGGCAAACATTCGCGCAACGAATGGTCCGCCCGGATGGCGATCTTTCCATTCGCTGATGTCGTAGACCTTGCCGCGGATGATTATCCAGCAGTCTTCGAAGCTGGCGTGCTCGGCGACTTCGGCCAGCGTCACTGTTCTATCGCCTTGCAGAGAGACCTCTGGCGTCCACAGATTAGCCGCGATTTCCTGGCGCGTTTCCATCGCGGCCGAGCGCGATCGGAAATCCCAGGGTCCAAGTTTCTTAAGCGGCAGCTTGTCGCCGATTTCACGCGCATCAAACCGGTAGATCCATGAATCGTCGCTCGCCGCGCGCTCCTCGTGATTGAAGATCGCGGAATCGCGTTCATCCACGGCTTTCAATATTTGTCTGCGTTCCGGTGAATCCTCCGGCTCAAGATGTTTAAACAAAAACTTGGACATAAACTGGAAGCGGGTTGCGCGATAGTGTCGTACCCGTTCGTAATGCAGCAGCGCGCTATAGATATCCTCGCCATGCAAACTGAAGCACGCGCTGAGTGCCGCGCCGTCTTCGAAAGCTTGCGTCGCGCCCTGGCCCGTGGTCGGCAACATTGGATGGGCCGCGTCTCCGAGCAAGCAGATCCGGCCTTCCACCCAATGTTCGAATGCGTCCCGATCGTACAGGCCCCATTTGGTCGGGTTCTCAACCGCACTTGCCATTGCGACGATGTCATCCATACGCACATCTCCGGCGAAAGCTTTTCGTGCGTTTTCCTCGACCTCGGCGTTATCGACCGGGAACCAATCACCTTCGTCGGCTTCGAACTCCGCCGAATCGGGTTGGTAGTACGCCAACCAGACATTGAGTAGTTCGCCGCCGCGAACCCAGTAGGTCAGCGACCAGGCGTGTGGATGTTTACGCGCGTCCATGCTGAACGAATCAATCGGGTTGTAGTCCAGTGGCGTTCCATCGGCCTTCGTCAACGCAGCAACCTTGTCGCGCGGGATCAAACCTCGGTAGCACGTCACTTCGGTCCATCGTGGCGGTGCTGTGTGTGGCCATTGCAGTTGAAGCACCTTGGATTTCATACCGTCGGCGCCCACCAACACTTCACCCTCAGCACTGCTGCCGTCGGCGAAGCCTGCGGTGACCAGTGCGTCCGTTTGGTTTAGCGTGGTCAGACGTTTCCCCATGTGTGCCTGGATCGGACACTCGGCGCCTGAATCCGGGCCAAATTCTTCGACGCGTTTATACAGGCACATGAGCAGATCCTGACGGTGCATGTGGTGAAAGCCCGCGGTGCCGTTGTCGGGATCGTTGTATTTGAGCGGCCAGGTCGACACGCTGCCATCGGCCATGATCTCGCGGGTCGCATCGAGGATTGCGGCTCGGCCACCGTCGATGGCGCCATGGGCACCTTTCGGATCACCGCCGTCGAGATCGATGTCCAACCAATTGCACAGCAGCGCGCCATTGGGCGAAATATTCAAACCGGCGCCCGCCGTGGTCGGTACCTTGGCCTGTTCGTAGACGTTAATGGATTCGAAATTGCCAGTCTTGCGCAATGCCAATGCGCTGAACAGGCCGCCCATGCCGGCACCAATTATGACTGCTCGCATAATAATTCCCGATCGTATTGTTTAAAGCGCGCTGTGACTTCAGTGTAGTTAAAACGGGGTGGATGCACCGCTAGGTAGGCGGGATGGGAACGTTCGAATTCGTGAAAGAAAATAAAACGCCCGGCTTTAACGCCGGGCGCCGGTAGTCATCAATTAAAGCGCATGCCCGCGGTCAGACCCCACATTGCCCGGCCTTCGCTGGCGTTACAGGTCACGGTGCCGTTGATGGCCTGCAGGCTGAATTGATACTTGCAGTACTTGCTTGCCAGCAGGTCCTCACCGAACACGGATATCTGATAACGCTCGTCCGGTCCAAAGCTATAGCTACCGCGCACACCGAGCAGCTCGACCTTGTCGATGGTTTCAACTAAATCGATCGTCGCCAATGAGTTTTTCGCCTCTGCCCGGTAGTTGAAATTGGCCTGCAAATGCAGTGTGCCACTGCCAACCGGGCGGGTCCATGAACCAAACAGGTTGAAGGACTCGCTAGGCGCATTCTGTAACTCATGACCCAGCTCGTCGGATGGCAGACCGCTGGCTTCCGTTACCTCGGTGTCGAGGAGCCCCCACAGAGCCGGCGAAGAACAGTTCGTGGGTGGGAGCCCATTTGAGCTCAAACTCGAGCCCTTTGCTTTCCGACTTTGGCACGTTGGAGAAGGCCGGTCCGGTCACTGGACTGACGAAGAAGGACTGTTTGTTGAACCAGTCGTACAGAAAGGCCGAGATGTTTAACTGTACGGAGTTGTCGAACCAGTTGGTCTTTACACCGACTTCGTAGGCATCCAGGGTTTCCGGAACGGCATCCTCAATACCGAATCCCGTGTGAATTCCGTGCAGGAATTCGATATCGAACTTACCTGAGCGGAAGCCGCGTGAATAATGACCGTAGAACATGTGGTCATCGGTGATCTGCCAGGTAAGGCCTGCCTTGCCGCCCCACTCGGTCGCCTTAAGATCGGGTCTGGTGCTGGTGTCGGCGCAAAGACGGCCGTTGTCGGTGCAGGTGGCGGACGCCAGCCCCGAGGCAAGTTGCGCCGCCGAGGTCGAGCGTACCAGGTCGTTGTCAAAGAACGTTGTGGGCGCGAAACCCGAGCGTTCGATGATGCCGACCTCATAGGATTTCATCTCCTTCGTGTCCTCGGTGTAACGTACGCCGAGGTTAATGGTCACGTTCTCCAGGATATCGAAATCAGCCTGGAAGTACGGGGACCACACGTCGTTTTCCATCGTCGCGATGCTGAAGGGCATGATGTCGGTGAAACCCGCCCCAACGAAGCCCTGACCAAAGCCCTGCGATACGTTCCATAGCGCAAGAGACCCACCGATCGTGACAGGAGGACCAGGCGGAGCACCAATCGGAGGAGGCGGCCCGAACGGGGCACTCAGGATCTGCCCGGGCCCGAAGGCGATATTCTGGCCAAGCGTGAAATCTTCCTGGAAATAATAGAATCCGCCAATCCAACGGAAGCGCTGGTCATCGGGTGATTGCAGGCGGATCTCCTGGCTGAACTGCTCGAAGCTCTGATCCATGTCGATGACAATGTTTGCTTCCGGAGAACCCGATATTGGTGAGACCCGGGTGTTACCAGTACCGCTGGAGCTGATATTCGCGAACACTTCACTGTCATCGTATGCGGTGATAGACACGGCCTTGGCCCAACCGAAATCATGTTCCAACTTCAGATAAAAACCGAAAGCGTCCATATCGTGGCGGTTCGCGCCGGTCGGGTAAATGTCGTTCCACTCCGTGCCGTTGGTGTTCAGGCCGTGGGAATTGACCGCTCCGGTTGGCAGGTTCTCCCAATCAAGCTCCAGGCCCGCGATTTGCGGACCTACAAAGGCGCCGTTCGGCGAAAGTGTAACGCTGGCGACTTTAGCCAGGTCAACCTCGCTGTCTTCCTCGCCCCAATGGCCATTCAGGGTAACGGTAGTGACCTCACTGGGTTCCCAGACCACGGTACCGCGGATGGACTTGCGGTCCTTATCACCGTAAGACCCGCCGGCATCGAGGTCGTTCCAGACGCCGTCACGGTCAAAGCTCTTGCCGGCAATGCGCACGGCCGCGGTATCGCCCAGTTGAAAGGTTGCCCCGGCTTCGACTTCAATGCGGTCAAATCTGCCGTAAGTAAAATCGATGAAGCCATCCATGTCGCCGCCGACTTCGGGGCGTGTGGAAATGAAGTTAACCGCGCCGCCGGTGGTGTTGCGGCCGAACAGCGTGTTCTGCGGTCCGCGCAGGACTTCTACGCGTTCCATGTCATACAGGCCTACTGAGGTCAGATAGGGCGAACTCATGGTGACTTCGTCCATGTAGATGCCGACCGAACCGGGCGCCGCGCCAAAGAAATCGCTGGTGCCGATGCCGCGAATAGCGATGGACTGGTTGGTGTTGTTCTGCTGGGAGATCGCCATGTTGGGTGCGAGCATCACGACATCGGACGCGCGTTGAATCCCAAGATTGCGGATTTGCTCGCCGGTGAACGCCTGTAGCGCAATCGGTACGTCTTGCAGTGATTGTTCGCGCTTTTGCGCGGTGACGATTACTTCTTCGATTTGTGCCAGCGTAGTTAGTGGAAAAACCACAAACGACGCGGCGACAACGCAGCCGATTATCCTGCTAATGGCAATTCTCATTCTTGTTCCCCTAAACTGCAGAAATGTGGCGTACTAACAATATTAATTAGGCGATACTAATTAGGACCGAATTCTTCCAGAATCTTAGGGCTATGACCAGCATTTTCGGCTGCCGATGACGATCCGAGAACCCGATAATGCGCAAATGATTGCCGCTTGGGCAATTCACGGTGTTGTGTTTTAGCGACAGACAGGCCGCCACAAGTAGATATTCCGACTAGATCAAGACAGCGGTGAACCCACTAACAATTCACTTGATCTCAGCAGCCCGCTCGAGGCTGCTAATCAAGGATGTGTTCTTTACGTACTCCAGTGCCCGTTTCGGATCGCCGGCGAGACGCCGGAGTTCGTCGTTGTTTTTGTTTCGCACGGCGGGATCCGTTTCTTCCAGGCGCTTCTTATTGCGGATCGAGCTCGCCTGTATCTGATTAACGTTAACCTCGCGGCGTTGTCGTACGTATCGGTCCAATACACTAGTGTCGGCATTGCCGTGCCAGATGTCGGCCAACTTTTCACCCAGATTAAAAACATCGTGAATACCGCCGTTCAAACCCATTGCCCCCATGGGATTGACGACATGTGCCGCGTCGCCGGCGAGCAAGACGTTACCCACCCGGAATGTTTCGGCGACCCGTTGGTGCACCTTGTAAATCTGCCGGTAGGTTATGTCGTAGGGCTCATCGGTGGGGATGAAATCTTGGAATCTGCGCTGCAACTCTTCGTCGGACAGTAGTAACGAGTCGGCCACTTGCGCATCGGCCGGCCATACCAGGCGCCAGATTGGCGGCCCTTCGGCTTGCGGGATATGAAATAGCGCTTTCCATTCAACCGGATCTGCAACATAGGCGGCGTTGCTGTAGCCATGCTCTTGCATGCGCCGCGTGGTCTGAGCCATTAAATACTGTTCGGGCCAGGTGAAGCCCTCGAATTCGATGGCCAGGCTTTTTCGCACGGCGCTGCCTGCACCATCCGCGCCAATCAAATAACGCCCCGCAAATTCCTCGGTGCCGGATTCGGTTTCAACCAGCGCGCGTACGCCATCATCTATCGGCGTAACCTCACTTGCGCGGTGCCCGAAGCGCACCTCCCAACCCGAACCCTGCGTGAGTTTTTCGTAGGCAAGGCGGCTCAATCGGTCCTGGCCGAGATGCAGTCGAAATGGAAATGCCGATACGTCTTTTAGCGAACTGAAATCGAATTCGGCGATCAATCCTTCTTCACGGTCGTAATACTGAAAGATCGGTACTTTGATTCCGACCTCCAACATCCGCCCGGTCATACCAATCCCATCAAGCATGTCCAGCGTTGGCGAATGAAACGCCGATCCGCGCAGCTCTATCCCGGTACTCGCCTCGGCCTCAAAAACGATGCCCGGGATACCGTGCTTTTGCAGTACCAACGCACAGATCAGACCCACCGGTCCGCCGCCGGCTATGAGAATGCGATCGGGGATAGTGTTGGACATCGGGCGAGTTTACCGTAAACGTATTACGTCTCGGCAACGGGTAAAGAAAGTTATTTCAGATTATCGTTGCGGTGTTAATCTCAGCGCTCGCGCTTATGCGGGTGCAACGATGACTGAAATCACTGGTATTCAACTGCAACCGTGGGCTGCTTCGAGAGTGTTGGTTGATCTCGCTACTTATGCGGCCAAGAGTTTCGATACGGTCTGGTTGGCGCAACAACTGCAGTCCAGAAATACTTTTACGTTGCTCGGCGCCATGGCGGGAAAGGCGGATGCCAATCTCGGCTCAGCCGTGACCTTTCCGTTCGGCCATCATCCACTGGAACTCGCCAGCACCTTCGGCGCGCTGTCTGAATTGGTACAACCGGGACGAAAGGTATTAATGGGTGTCGGGACCGGCGGTGGCATGGTCGACGCCGTAACTGATAAGCACAAACCCATCACTCGCGTGCGTGAACTGATACAGATGTGTCGAGCCCTATGGACCGGCGAACCGGTGTCGCTGGCCGATTACCCGGTGAGCGTTGCCGCGACGGATCTGCGAGCCGAGAGCCAGATCGCGTTGAATTTCACGCCGGCCCATCCAATCCCGATCATCGTTACCGGTATAGGCCCCAAGATCCTGGAACTTGCCGGCGAAACAGCAGACGGGATCCTGTTCGCGAGCAATATCCCGCCGCACAGTCTCGGTTCGTTTCGTGCGGGCCGGTGGGCAGATGTGTCACAGATTGCGGCGGTAGAGCGGGGGCGGGCAAAAAGTCAGCGACCTTTTACGCGCACCTATGGTCTTAACGTGTCGATCGCAAAGGACCGCCAAGCCGCGCGTGCGGTAGCGATGCGCCAGGCGGTCTTGCTCGTCTCGGGTATGCCCGCGGAATCGCTGGAGGCAGCCGGCTACGATAGTGATTCGTGTAAGCCGGTAAAACAGGCACTGAGCGAAGGCGAAAGTATGGAGGCCGCCGCCAAGCTCGTACCTGCGGAGATCGCCGATGGTCTCATCGTCTCTGGCGACGCAAACGACTGTATTCCGAGGCTGGCTGAGTTACTCGACTACATCGATGGAGCCGGCTTCGACGAAGCCTATATCGGCGCCCCTGTGGGACCAAATACGCATGAGTCTATACAGCTGTTAGCTGAGGAAGTTCTTCCGGCGCTGCGTTCTGGGTAATATTAGGTAGGCTGCGAGACGTAGCGGCGAAGGTCACGCAACCCACCTGTCAGCAGGATATGTGGTTATGAGTGCAGAGGTTCGGCTTAGCCGACGTCCGGCATTCAACCTTCTCAATTATCACCCGCCAGCGTTGGCCCCCAACTCCGCCGACTTCCGTGCCATCTGCATCCAGAACGGTCCCGACTCCTCCCATTTGTTATGAGTCAGCCGGATCCGCAGGCCATCGCTCAGGCGGTAGGCGAAGATCTCGCCGTACATCTGCGGGCCGAATACGACTTCCTGTACCAGAGGTTCCTCGTCACTCAAGCCCGCCCGCTCGGAGGTGTATACGATCCACTTGCCGTCCGGTGAGAAATTCGGATGCGCATCGTGCCCGGGATCATCGGTGATTCGAGTAAGCTCTCCAGGGGTGCCATCCGGATTAAGTTTCATGATGTAGTTGTCGAAACTTTTAAACCCAAGAGCATCCAACTTACTGTCTCGATCTGAAGAAAACGCAATCGCATCTCCTGACGGTGCGAAAACGGGGAAATTGTCTTTCGCCTCATCATTTGTTAGTTGGATCAGATTGCTGCCGTCTGCGTCCATCAGATAAATATCGAAATTACCGCTGCGGGCGCTTCGAAACACAATGCGTTTTGCATCGGGTGAAAACGCCGGCATACCGTTATTGGTATCGGATCCTTGGGTCAGGTTTACACGGTTGCTGCCATCGCTGCGGATTTTCCAGACGTCTGCTTTGTTGGTCTGATCGCCGAAAAACCATCCTTGCGTATACGTTATCCATTGGGCATCCGTGGACCATTTCAGTCCGTACATCCGGTTCAAGGTGCCGCTGACAATTCCAATCCCGTCTACGGAGAATAATTCGTTTTGGTTGCTGCCGTCGTAATCCTCGATCGCGAACCTCGTCCCGGTCGCGTTTTCGATGGTGACGGCAAGTTTGCGTTCGAATGGATGTGCTGCGAGACCGCTGGTGTGGCGCATCGCGTACACCGTAATCGTTGAATCCAGAAACTTAATTTCGGCCGGATAGTCAGTGGCCAGCACACCACCGGGTCCGAGGATATCTTGAACCGCGACTTTGTCGGTGCTCAACGGCCCAACGCCATGGCATACCATTGCCCCACTTGCGTGGTGATAGTTCGGGCTCCAATATTCGTTGGACTCATCAGTTTCGTTACGCGGCTCGGTTCCGTCGGGCAGCGTTGATTGCAAATACCAACCAATGAAGGAGCGTCGGGTTTGGTAAGCAATTCGACCGTCAGGCGTTAATGTCGGCGCCAGCGCTTCTACGCCCTCGGGTGTAATCGCCCTGGGATTTGATCCATCGGCGTCCATCGCCCAGATCCGGAACCCGCCTTCCTGGCCGAGAATATGGCTTTTGGGTGTGCCGGGAAGCTCGCGCGGCCGCGCCGAATAAAAGTAGATCGTGTTTCCATCGCCAGACCATTCCGGTGATCCGTCCCAACTACGCGCATGGGTGAGGCGTTTCACGTTGCTGCCATCTACCTCCATGACGTAAATCTCACCTTCACGTTGACGCATAAAGCTAAAGGCCGGATGCCCGTAGGCTTCGGTGTCGCGATCTGTGGAGAAAGCGATGCGTTTGCCATTCGGCGAGAACGCAGGGCGGAAATCGCCACCCGGGTGACGGCTTAGGTTTACTGCTTTGTCTAGGCTTTGGGTCTTGCTCGGATCAAAAGGCATTGTGTAAATGTCCGCATTGCCGCTTTGGGTGCTCATAAATGCGAGCGTCTTTCCATCCGCCGAGATTACGGCTTGATCCTCCATCGCATCGTTGTCGATTAACAAACGCGGCCTCCTGTCGCCTTTAAGATCGATGACGTAGAGATCCGGGTGACCGCGGCGCTCTGAGGTGAATACAACCCACCTGCCGTCGGGCGAGAAGGTTGCTTCGTAGTCCAGGCCCGGATGATCGGTGAGCCGTCTCGGCGTGGCGCCCGGATTCGAAAAATAAAAGAGGTCCCAATTGCCCGGACGCAGCGATGAGAAAACGATCTGCCCGGGGTCAGTTGCGATGTCGGCCGCCGCCGCATCATTTATCCCGTCTGTGCTCGCCACAATCGATAACAATATTGCCAGGATTTTGATATGCGTTTTCACAGGTATCTCCAGCTCAGCTTCCACACGCTAGCGCGAAACGTAAATCCACAAAATTTACGGACGTCGCAAAACAGCGGGCGCATATAATAGCGTAGCTGCCTTAGATTTTGTGCCGAATAAAAAGTGGGTTCTAAAAGTGGGGTCATATTAAAAGTGGGGTCAGATACACATTTCTGAGAAGAAATGTGTATCTGACCCCACTTTTAATATGACCCCACTTTTAGAGGGGAATTGACTGACCATGGCGGATGAGATTCTGGTTACCGGCGGTAGCGGTCGTATCGGTGGCTATGTGTTGAAGCACCTGATCGATGACTACGGCGAAAAGCCGCGGGTGTTGGTGCGTGCGGGTTCCGTCGTCGATGCTGCGCTGGCGGATAAAGTTACCCTGGCCACGGGCGACTTCGCCGATCCAGCCGCACTTGCCGAGGCTGTTGATGGCGTGAGCGCGGTATTCCTGATTTCGCCCGTGGATCCGAAGCAGCGGGAGCTACAGGGCAATGTCGCGCGCGCAGCTGCAGCGGCGGGACGGCCGCTAATCGTCAAGATATCCGGCCTCGGAACCGCACTCGATTCCTATGTCGACAGTGGTCGTTGGCACGCGGAGATCGAGGCCGATATTGCCTCGCTCAATCTGCCGTTCACCTTCCTGCGTCCGCATTTCTTTATGCAGAATCTGGCATTCCAACTGCCCGGTGCGCGCACTGACGGTGTGATCCGCGCGGCCGTGGAGGACGCGCGGATTGCGATGATCGACTATCGCGACATTGCGGAAGTTGCAGCCGCGTTGTTGGTCGGTCGGGCTGATCTCCTAGGGCAGGCGGTTCCAATCACTGGTTCGCAAGCTGTCGATAACGTCCAGGTTGCCAGCACCTTGGCGCAGCTGCTGGGTCGCAACGTCGATTACGAAAAGCAAACTCTGGACGAAGCGCGCATGGCGTTGCAGTCGGGCGGTCAGCCGGCGTGGCACGTTGAACTCATTCTGCAGTTCAATCGCGCATTTCTCGACGGATGGGGAGCAACGGTTAGTACAGTGGTTGAAGACGTGCTTGGCCGGCCGCCACGCACGCTCGAAGACTGCCTGTCGGAATTGGTCAGATCTGGCCATACGCAAAGAACTAATCCATTTCCGAGTTGAAGCGCGCCGTTTAGCGGGAACGTCGGTTCAGATAAAAAATATGGGCTCAAAAGGTGGGGTTACAAAATTGGGGTCAGATACGAATGGCGCTAAGTTAAGCTCCTTTAGCATGAATGAAAGCGTGTTCGTGGGGATCAAAAGTGAGACAATAGGAGATGCAAAATACTACGTTGTATCTCCCTGGATTTCATCTTCCAACACTGCGTCGCCGGCCGCGCTCCGCAAGCCAATTCTTAGCCGAGAAGCGCGCACAATTAAGACAGAAGACGCTGTCAGAATTGGGTGAGTGTTTTCGCCAATTCATACCAACACAACATCTCGAACCATCGGATGCCGGCCACTCGAGCCGACGCCGATTGTTCAGTAAAGAGAACACGTTTTGGGCCTTTTTCTCACAAGTCTTAGACGCCGATAGAGGCTGCCGAGAAGTCGTGCGCAAACTGCAGGCGTTATGCGCGTCGCAGTCTAAAGCGTTACCGAGTTCCTCGACAGCGGCTTATTGCCAAGCGCGTGCACGTTTGGATACGACGAGCCTAGAGCACATCTTCGCACACACCGCCAAACAAGGACGCGCTGATAGTGAACCGGGCCGGTTGCATGGCCGCCGAGTGGTCGTTGTCGATGGGACGGGATTGAGCATGCCGGATACGGTTGCGAACCAGCAGAGCTGGCCGCAACGGTCCTCTCAGAAGCCCGGTTGCGGTTTCCCGCAAGCAGCCTTGTGTGCGTGTTTTTGTTTGGATAGCGGGGCGTTGTTGAGTTATCGAGTGGGCAACAAAAAAAGCCATGAGTTGCCGTTACTGCGCGACCAATGGGACACCTTCGAACCTGGAGATATCTTCCTTGGAGATAAGGGTTTTTGCAGCTATTACGACGTTTTGGCCCTCCAAGAGCAGGGTGTCGATAGTGTCATCACACTTGCCCGACGGACACCGGTTGCTGCGGCCGAGTCAGTCAAAGTACTTGGCGAGAATGACCGCTTGATCCGATGGCCTAAACCCGCCCAACGTCAAGCTGCCAATTATTCCCATAGCCAGTGGGCGCATTCACCTGACACGCTGTTATTGCGGCAAATCAAAGTGACGATGGACCGACCCGGTTTCAGAGTCACCACGTTTTACATCATTACCACATTGCTTGATGCTGACGTTTACCCGGCAAGCGACATCGCCGATCTCTATCTGCAACGTTGGGACGTGGAACTCTTCTTTCGAGATATCAAAACCACCATGGGGATGGACATCTTGCGGTGTAAAACACCCGCCATGGTCAGGAAGGAGATCCTCATGCACTTCATCGCCTACAATGGCATTCGGCGCTTGATGAGCCAGGCCGCACGAGAGCAAAACTTACCCCTGCGGCGCCTGAGCTTTAAAGGGAGCATCCAGGCGCTACGACACTGGGAAGCACACCTGACTCAAGCCAAAACAAGTCGTGCAGAACAAGCACGTTTACTGCGACTACTGATTGAATCAATCGCCGACTACGTGACGCCCCATCGACCGGGACGGCGCGAACCTAGAGCACGCAAACGACGACCTAAAAATTACCAATTACTGACGGTGCCGCGACACGAAATGAAAGAGGTCCCACACCGCGGTCAATATCGTGCTAACTAGGCTTAACTTAGCGCCATTCGGGTCAGATACACATTTCTGAATAAGAAATGTGTATCTGACCCGAATTTTGTAACCCCATCTTTTGAGCCCATATTTTTATATGGACGTTCATTAATTCAAGCGCCGGAGCTATGCAGTGTCAGGTGCTCGCAGTAGTACGGCCGGGGCAAACAACATCAGGCTCACAATGACCGCCACTGCCGCCAGTAGATTAACCGCCAGGAAGCTGTCGGTTGATACGTAAAACGCCGCAACCGCAGGTCCCAACGCCCCGCCACTAGCGTGAAAGGCAGGCGCAACCGCCAGGCACCGCCCGGTGCTGTCGACCGTAGTGACGACCGAGTACTGATAAACCAGCGAGAAGTTCCAGACGTAGTTGTAAAGACCAACTGCTACTACAAATACCCAGAAGCTCATTCCTTTGGTCAATAACGCCAGAGCGACAAGCGTCCCCAAGGTGCCGAGGATCAGCGCACGCAAGCGACCCAGACCCGCACCCAGCCACGAGCCGGTCAAGGATCCCAGCATGCCGACTGCAACTCCGATTGCCAGGCCCATTCCGATCCGCTCGGCCGAAAATCCCTCAGCATTGCCCATGCGTTCGATGTAGGCCCAGAACACACCGATATTGAAAAAGAACATCAGACACCCGGCCAAGGCCAGCATCGCTCGCGGCTGCCTGATAACTTCGCTAATGCGTGACGCAGTCACCGTGTTGCCGTGTGCCGGTAGCCAGCGCAGGGTCAATAATGCAAGTACAGGGAGTACACCGAGAATTGCGAGCACGGCGGATAAACCACCAGCCTTGGTCACATGCGGCAACACCAGCAAGCCGACGACCTGAAATGCGACTTGCGCCGTCAACGAGAATCCGAAGGCACGGTCGCTATTGCTGCGATCGGAAAGCACGGTAATGGCGAGTGAGTAGACAGCGCCACCGCCAATGCTCGCGATCGTGAGCAGGACGAGCAGGCTGGCGTAGCTGTGGAGCAGAATCGCGAGCCACAGGGTCGAAGCCAACAGCGTCAGACCCAGACCCGCGCATAGCCGCCAATTGACACGCCGCACCCAAAATACGGCAAGCATGGAACTGACGGCCGCACCCGACATCGTTGCGGCCGCCAGGAAACCGATTTGCTGTTCCGAGAGTTGCAGATCACCCGCTGCAGCCGCCAGCACCATCGGCAATACCAGAAAGATCTCAGCGGCGACGACCGTGAGGATGATAGCTACGACCAGCGTGGCCGTGTGCTCGATTTGAGTGGTGTTGCTCATGGGTTAGAGGGTGCTAATGCGTTGACGACCAGCGTCGCAATGCGGGTGAGCCTTGCGCGAGGAAGATCAGTCACATGCAGAGTAATCGTGCTGACAGGTGGGTTGCGTGAAACGTCCCCTTTAGGGGGCTGCGCCGTGCTTTGCACGGCTCGCAATGACGGGATTTTCAGCAGCATCGCGGCCTACGAAACTTCCGTCATTGCGTATATGGACTCCTCCCATTTTGCAAGTTGAGGGTTAACACTCCCCATTTAAGCCGCGACCTTGATCGCTTCTCCGTTACGCTTCGGCCACCAGTGGTTTTCCCAACCTTCATCGTCCCAGACGTTGCGTAGATGTGGCAGCACGCCTGCTGCGAAACGATCAATATTTTCCATTACCTGCTCATGCGGCATCGATCCGAATTGCGGCAGCACCATTAGATTGCCGATGCGCAGACGTTTGGTGAGATCGAGCAGACGTTCTCTAACGGTCTCGGCGCTGCCGATTACAACAAATTCCTTGTCACAAAAATCGCCGTAGCGCAATTCCTTGAGGGCGTCGAAGCTTGGGAACGCCTTTTGCGTCATAAAATATTTCAGCCCCTGATAATTGAGGTGTCCGGGCGGGAACATGAGCTCCTGGGTAGTGTGTAAAAGCTTGTGATAGAAGTACTCGACGTGCGGGCTATAGATTTTTTCAGCCTCGGCATCCGTTTCCGCGACCCCAACCGGTATCAGGTATCCGAAGCGGTAGGGATTGCGATCCTTGCCGAGTTTCTCAGCATGCTCCCAGTAACCACCGATTGTCGCTTCGGCGGCCTTCGCGCCGAAGAAGGTTAGAAAGCAATAACACCGATCGTTTTTGAGCGTAAAGTCCCAGGTTCCGGGGCTGCCGGATCCCGGCACCCAGATCGGCGGATGTGGTTGCTGCAAAGGCCGCGGCCACAGGTTTACCATGGGCAACTGATAATATTTGCCGTTCCAGGCGAAGATGTCCTCAGCCGTCCACGCCTTCATGATCAACTCCTGCGCTTCGTAATAACGTTCGCGCTGCTCCATCGGCGCGTAGCCGTAGCTGTAGGAGAAATCGCCGCCGAGACCGACCGGCATACCGGCGACCAGACGCCCGCCGCTGAGGCAGTCGAGCATCGCATACTCTTCAGCCACGCGGATCGGCGGGGAAACGAAAACCGCGGTCTGACCCATCTGGATAATCGCCGTATCGGAGCCTTCGGTCATCTTCGCGAGGACCGAGCCCATCAGGTTTGGATTGACCATGAATCCATAAACATTCTGATGGTGTTCGTTGGTGCAGACACCATCGAATCCGACTTTGGCAGCGTGCAACAGTTCGTCGAGCGTCCAGTTGTAGTACTGGTGGACTTTTTCCGCATTGCCCACATCAGACCAGCGGATGGTGAACATGGAAGAGGGATACTTTTTCTCGAAGTCGTCGGGCAAGTCCCGGTACGGCATGAGATGAAACGCGGACACTTTCATAGTCAGATCTCGAAAATTGCAAATCGTCGAACTAGTGTACTCGACACTGCAACCTCTAGCCCGGCGAAATTAGGTATATTGACCGCGGGGGTGGTTCCTCTTGAATAGGGATAAAGCAAATGCGAGCGAGTGCTTGGGTCTTGGAAATTATTGGCTGGTACGGAGCGCTGGCGGTACTCGGTGCCTACCTGCTACTCGGTCTCAATGTGATTGAAGCCGGTACGCTATATCACTTTCTCAACGCTACTGGCGCAGCAGGGATAGGTTTGATCTCGTGGCTGAAGCGTGCGTGGCAACCAGTGGCGTTAAACGTAGTTTGGATGTGTATCGCGATCTCTGCTCTGATCCGAATCAATATTTGATTTGGCGGCCCAGCAGAGACAAAGTTTTTGTAAACGATCGTCAGATGGGTATCGACATGGCTGGCAGCACGTCAGTGCTGTTGATCAGATCGACGCGTTTGGACGCGATCCGCAGCGTGCCGTTTTTCGCCCGCAACACATGCCGGCAGCGGGCCGCATAGTTGTATTGGTGCGCCTTACGATATTCAACCATCTGTACCGCCGATGACACCGTGTATTCCTGCGTGGTCTCGTCCACGGCGTCCAACAATACGTTGGAGACATAATGAACTGTTCTTGACGCCGGGATCTGTGCGTGAGCGCGAGGATGTCTGAGCCTTCGGATCCGGGTCTCCATCGATTCGGCGTCGTCATAGATGATCGAGGATTCTTTGCCCGGCTCGGTTTGCTCGGGTGCGAGCGGCATCCAGTAGTAGCCGTCATCGGTGAACAAGTCCCGCCACTCCTCGAAGCGGCGCTCGTCGAGGAGCCTGGCTTCATTGAACAGGAATGTTTGCAACAGGCCGAGATCCGGCCATTTTTGGTTGGCGCCGTGCGGATCGCTCATTTAGTGTCAGTGCTAATGCGGTCTTGGTGCATGTAAGTACGCCAGGCTACGAATTGATTTCGCATCGGCAGTTCGCTCAAGCCACGGCCGGAGCGTTCGCCATTTTCGCCCGGCATCTCCGACGTCAGACCGTTGGCGAACAATACCCAATCGGAGCCTTGCGTTGTCAGCGCGTGCTGCGCGTTTTCGTAGACGATGAGATCGTCTGTCAGGATCGGTGAGGCCGCCGAATTCGTAGCGTCGAAGTAGCGTACCGCAACCCGTTCGAATTCCTCTGGCGCACCCTTCAGACGAAAGCAGTAAACAGCCAGCTCAGTACGATCAACTGCGCGTGGATGCAGAATTTTTATGGTTTGGAATTCCGCCTGGATCATAAGCTGCGGATACAGCACGTTGTAATGGCGCGAAACATTGAGGGTGGCCATGGCTTTTGCTTCACCATGTCCGCGTTTAAGTGCGGCGACGTAAGCGCTCTGTGTGTCATCGCTGATGAGGGATCCGATCGGTAGCCCAGCCGTGTAACTGTGCCCACCCGGGAAGACTGTCAGGCCACCTTCGTCCATGAATTCCGGTGCAGAAGCGTTGGCCACCATGAAGTCTTCGGCCCGGGCATCCCGGTCGGCCTTGTCGCGCTGCACGCCGGCAACATTGGATGATTCATGCACGAATGCCGGATGCGCGGCATCCTGCAGGTTCTCGATCTGCATCTTCCAATTGCCGCGGTAGAAGTGCCGGTGCACGCCCGGCAGTAGTTCCAGTTCGCCGTCGGGGGAGCGGTCGACCAGGTTGTCGATTGCGCTCAGCATCGGGCCGAAGCTTTCCTCCAGCGTCGGCCCTGTTGCTGCAAGGCTGGCGAAGACAAAACCCCGGTAGCTCGTCACACGCGCAACCGCGCGCAAGTCCAATCGACCGGTGTCGCGCTCTGGTGCTGCGGCGTAATCGCGATGCAAGGCGCTGTTAAGGAATCGTCCGGCAGTGTCGTAGGTCCAGCCGTGATATGGGCACTGCAGGAGCTTGACGTTACCGTCGTCGGCTTCGCAGATCCGTGCACCACGATGGGCACAGCGGTTGAAAAGCACATGGATTTCACCGTCGTGGTGGCGCAGCATGACGACAGGCTGTGCCGCAAGCTCACAGGTCACAAAATCCCCCACTTTGGGGACCTGGCTTTGGTGCCCGACGTACAACCATGCGCTGCCGAAAATCCGTTTCATTTCCAGGTCGAAAATCGCGGGATCCGTGTAGACCCGCCGATGCACGCGATCCTCGCGCACCAGTTCGTCTATGTTTTTGAAAATGTGGGCGTCCATCTGCTTAGTATAAAGGCGAACCAGCATTGTGCTATCCGTTGATTAGCTGAAACTCGATTACGTGTAACGACAGCTGGCTGGATCTGCAACGTGGATTACCGTGCCGGATCCACTATCATCACAGTCGTGGAAAAAGCACGAGGAAACCCGTCATGAAACTAGGCCTGATACAACCCGTCCCGTACACCATGGCAGATGAAGCGATGGAGAACGCTTTCAAAGAGAACTTCAAGCTCATGGCGCGGGAGGGCACCCAGGTCGATGTGCTGTGGCTCAGCGACGGTTACAGCGAGCCGACCTACATCTGGACGGAAACGTTCAATGCGGTGGAGGGCGTGAAGACTTGCTATCAGGCGTGGAAGCAGGGGTATGACGGAATCATCCTTGGCTGCACCCAGGACCCGGGTCTGATCGAAGCGCGTTCTATCGTGGATATCCCCGTGACTGCAGTGACTGAATCCGCGGCGTCCATCGCATTGACCTTGGGCAGGAAATTTTCGTTTATTTGTTTGTTGCCCTCGGAAGGCGCGTCGATAGACGATAGGCTCAGGCGCTATGGTCTGAGCGAGAGATTGGCCAGCATTCGGCACACCGCGGTCAGTTCTAACGAAGCAAAAGGACTGTATGACAATCCGGACGATCTGGTTGGTACATTTCTGGACGTCGCGCGTAAGGCTATACGTGAAGACAATGCCGAAGTGATCGTCGCGGGCTGCACTATCCTGGGTTCAATCCTCACCCAGCAGAAAGTCACGGAAATCGACAACGTACCCATCATCGATCCAGTATGGGCCGGGATCAAAATGGCCGAGGTACTGGTGGATCTAAAATCCTCTTTCGCTCTGGGAGTTTGCCGCAATAGCATTTACGCCGCCGCCCCAGGCTGGGAACAGGATAAGCCGATCGAGTTCCAAAATTAGTTAGTCGTGGCCAGGGTGGATGCCCAGCGACGCAAGGATGAGACCCGGCGTGTTTGGTTGGAAACGATGGCGAAACACCGATCGGACTTCCGTGGGCCCGCTTCCGAGGACTACTGGGCACCACAGGTCGACACCGCGTCACGCGATGAACTGGTGGCGATCCAAAACGACAAGCTGCAAGCCCTGACTCCTTTCCTGTATGAGAACAGTGCGTTCTACCGGCGCCGATTCGAGCGGCTGGGGCTGCTGCCCGACGACATCCAAACGCGGGCGGATCTATACAAATGGCCGCTGCTCGACAAAGCGGAGATGGCTGAAGACGCGAGCGTCAATCCACCTTACGGTACGTATTGCACCAACGACGACACGATCTGGGCGGACCGCGGTTGGATGTTATTTTCGACATCGGGCAGTACCGGTATCCCCCGGGTATTTCGGTACACTCACATAGACCGAGAATATTTCGAGTGGTCCAACGCGCGCGCATTGCATTCGATGAACATCCGCCCGGGCGAAATCGTCTTTCCGATGGTGGGCTTTGGTCCGCATTCGTGGATCTGGGGCGCCATGGTCGCGTTCCAACATATGGGGATTGCCGTGATACCGGGTGGCGGTATGGACGCTCGCGCTCGCGCGAACTTGATCGAGCGATTCAAACCCAGCGTGATTGGGTGTACGCCGTCTTATGCGCTGTACCTTGGACGGACCATGCAGGAGATGGGACTCGACCCTGCGAAAAGCTCGATCAAAGTATTGTTTACCGGTGGCGAGCCTGCGATGGGGATGGATCGCTCGCGCCAGCGCCTGGAAGACCTGTGGGGGTGCCGGGTTGCTGAGTTCTATGGCTGTACCGAAGTCTCGCCGCATGTGGGCGGTTTCACCTGCCCGCATTCGGTGCGGCCCGGCCACCCGACCTTCACGCATCTCATGGAGGATATCCAAATTTGGGAACTCGTTGATCCCGTCACCCACGAGCCCGTAGCCGAGGGAGAGCGCGGCATTACTGTATGCACGAATTTGTGTTCGGAGAGCTCGCCCCATCTGCGTTTCCTGGTCGGCGACTACACCGTCTTCAACACCGAACCCTGTGATTGCGGCCGCTCACATGTGCGCGCAATGGGATCCATGCAGGGCCGAGCCGATGATTTGATCAATCTACGTGGTATCAAGTTGTTCCCCACGCAAATCGAAACGGCCGTGCGTTCCGTTGCCGATATTGGCGACGAGTTCGAAGTCGTGTTGCGCACGACCGACGAAGGGCTCGATGTGATGGACATTCGGGTCGAGCATGTGGATTACGCAAAGCCGCAGTTGATCGCTGAGCGGGTAGCGGCGGAGATCCGCACGCGCTGTGAAGTGCGTGCCGGTGTCGAGGTCCTGGCGCCCAATACGCTGGCGAAAACAGAGTTCAAAGCGAAACGCGTTCGCGATGAGCGAGCGATTGGGTAGAAGCACTTCCCCTCACCCGACCGCCATGGATGGCGGAAATGCAGGTAATGCACGAATCCAGGGATGGATGAGATAGACCAAAGCACGCCTACAGGACTTAGGCGTTAGAACGAAGCAGGAGCCAAAGTCGAGGAGCCCGAGCCGAGGAGCAATTACCTGCCAACGCTCTACGGAGGGGAGAGGGAGCTATTCGAGGCTTACGGTTTGCGCGCGCTGATTAGCGAGTAGTAGGCAAAAATCGATTGCACTTGCACATCTACAAACCCCGCGTCTTCTAGCAAGTCAGTGAGCTCGCGGGCCGTGAGTTGCTTACCGTCGGTGACGTAGGCCATCTCCAGGGAAAAAGCCATTGCAACGGGTGGGCCGTCACGGCTGTCGTTGAGCAGCATCTCCGAGAGGTAAACGCGCCCGCCTGCCGGTAGCTCCGCATAGCTCGCACGGGCGAGATGTTGGCAGCGATCCGTTGCCCAATCGTGAAAAATGTTGCTGAAAAAGATGCCATCATGGCCGCCAGGCCAGTCGTTGCTGAACATGTTTCCCGCGACCACGTCGATGCGCTCGCCGAACCCGAATTTGTCAATGTATTCCTGCGTGAGCCCACAGATAGCGGGCAATTCGAATACGGTAAAGTGCAGCGCCGGATGCCGATCGGCCATGGCAATACAAAAACAGCCAGAGCCGCCACCGACGTCCAGAATTCTGCTTAGTCCCTGAAAGTCACCGGCTCGCGCAATAGCGGTTGAAGTCGGAAAACTATGACCGTGCATCGCCGCAGTGAACTTGCGCGCGTCTTCGGGATCTATCTGCGGCGCATCCCACTCCTCGGGACCCACCGGTGAGCCTAACGGTTTGTCCGCGCGTAGCGAAGCCAATATCTTATCTGGCGAATAATCGATCGCCGCAGTGAGATCAAGCACAGGACCCCAATAAAACGGACCGTCAGGTAGTAAGTACTCGCGTGCTGTCGCCGTCAATGTAAAGCGCCCGTCATGTTGTTTGAGCAATCCTATGACAACCAGATTACCAAGTAGGGCTTCGGTGGCCCGTGGACTCAGATCCATGGCTAGGCTGGCTTCTTCGTGCGTCAACGCGCGTTCGTGCAATTTGGGAAATATTCCAAGTTTGTGGCCGATGACCATAGCGGCCATATGCACCTGGGCATTCACGCTTTGCCATAGCAAGCTGTCATCAGTCGTGGGCGGGCTTATTTTGGGCACTATCTAATCTCCTCAGGTTGCTTGATTTAGAGGATCCATTGCTTTGGAGCGCAACGGCTGTGGATCACGCCAGAATTCCCCCAACGATCGCGCCCACCAGCAAAAATCCCATCCCGGAGACAACGAGTAAGGTACCGCCGGCGGCCGCTATAACGCCAATGATCGGAAAACCCGTTAGGGTTGCGCCGAATCCAAACAACATCCCCGCGAGAATTAAGGCCGGCACGATAACCGCAAGTAGTGCCTTGCCGACACCGCCGGCCTTCATGCCGCCGACGACGCCGGCAAGTAATGGGCCGAACAACGGCAGCCAGAATAGTAACAACGAAATAACCGCCATCCAGATGATGGCGCCGATTAGACCGCCTGATTTCTCAGCCATGGATACTCCTCACTGGGGCCCGCAGCGTCAGGGATTAGCTTCGGGGTTGCGCATGAATAAGCTGACGTCCTCGGGTCCGATCAGGTCGGACCCGGTCCAGCCATTGAGGTCATATTCAGCCATACACTGATCAGCAAGGCCGATGAGTTCCTGATCCAGTCCCGTGCCCTTAGCCATCCATAAATTTTCTAGCCGGATATTTTCATGATTGCCGCCATAGTTGCGCTCATAGAGTTCGTGCCGACCGCCGAATTCGCTGCCGATGGCGTCCCACATAAGACGCATGGTTTTCACCCGTGACTCTGCGTCGTGTCCGTACGAGCCGCGCAGGTACTTATCGATATAAGGCCGTAATTCCTCTGACTTGAAATCACTCGCATGCGAGTTGAGAAAAATGAGACCGCTGGCCACTTCATTTTCGATGAGTTCCTTGACGCGTGGGTAGGCGATTGTCGAGATCACGCGGTAGGCCAGTGCGCCGGTTAAGCCCGGCTGTTTAGCGCCATTGGGGCCGTCATCGGGCATGCCACACATGGCATCGGACAATGCCCAGAACAAATGACGCCAGGCCAGCGTCTCGCCGATCGCTACCTGCACACCGCGGAAATCTTTAGTGCCAGTGATTTCAACGGCTTTCATGAATAGCCCCGCAAGAAAGTCGAATTTGACGGCGAGGCGGGTGCAACCGTGAAATGCGTACCGGTTTGCCCAACCCGATTGGGGTAGGAATGATGAGGCTTTTTCGGGATCGTTATAGATGAGGATGTTCTCCCATGGAATGAACACCTTGTCGAGGATCAGGATGGCATCGTTCTCATCCATTCGGCTCGAAAGCGGATAGTCAAATGGACTGCCCATTACCGCGGCCTGATAGGCATACGACGGCCTGCACAGCAATTTCAGGCCGGGGCTTTCCATATCAACCAGTCCTGATATCGCGAATTTGCCGTCGTTCAGCGGGGTTGGGCCATATTGGCCGAGGAAATTGTAGTGGGTGAGTACGGATCCTGTGGCGACGACTTTAGCGCCTGAGACTATGATTCCGGCATCGGTTTCCTTCTCGCAATGCAGGAACACATCGCTGACTTCCTCGGGTGGTTTCTGCCGATCTGTCGGCGGATTGACCAACGCGTGGTTGAGGAAATAGCAACGTTCTTGATTGCGTTTATACCAGTTTTTCGCGTTTTCCTCGTACGGTGCGTAGTAGTCTGGGTTGAAGCCCAGGGTTACCATGAAACTCGCTTTATAATCGGGTGATCGTCCCATCCAACCGTAACTCATGCGTGACCAGGCAGCGATGGCGTCACGCGCTTTGATAAGCTCTTCGCGGCTGCGTGAGACTTTGAAAAACGGGTGGGTGAAGCCACCGTTGCCGGTATCGGTTGGCGTCGTCAACACATCTCGATTCTCGGGCGCGTGTAAGGAGTCATAAAGTCGTGCCAGCATACGGGCGGAATTACGGAAGCCCGGATGCGTCGTGACGTCCTTTACGCGTTCGCCATAGGCCCAGACTTCGCGGTCACCGCGTAACGATTCCAGATATTCATCACCCGTGAACGGGATCACGGTATTTGCGTTGGGGTCAGTTTCGGAACCGGCCATCGACAACTCCAGTTGTGGTTATGGTTTAGCGGACGGACCACGTTTTGGGTAAAAGCGCGTGGCTGTCGCCTCGCGGATTTTACGGCACGACCCACACGCTGCATACTTGACCGCACAAAAGCCGCACAACCAAGGAATCGATATGAGCGATCAAGTGACATTGGAGATTTTTTCAGACTACGTTTGACCCTGGTGTTATCTCAGTACCGGGCGTATTGAAAAAATCAGAGACAAGTACGACGTTGACGTCGTGTGGACGCATTTTCCGTTGCATCCGGACACACCGGCGGAAGGCGTAGCGTTGGAAACATTGTTTGCCGGGCGCGGTTTCGATATCGCTGCCATGCAGGCGCGTATGAAGGGCCTGATGGCGGAGGAGGGCTTGCCCTATGGTGAGCGTAGCCATACCTACAATAGCCGTCTGGCTCAGGAACTCGGAAAATGGGCCGACGCGCAGGGCAAGGGCGATGCCTTCCACGATGCTATTTTTCACGCCTATTTCGTTGACGGTGACAACATTGGCGACGTCGATCGATTGGTGGCGATAGCCGAGCGGGTAGGTTTGCCAAAAACTGAAGCGCAGGCGGTTCTGGCAGATCGTTCCTACGAAGCGGCCGTGGATGCCGATTGGAAGCGCTCGCGCGATCGGGGCGTGACCGGGGTGCCGACGTTTGCCGCCAAAGAACATGGAGTTGTCGGTGCGCAACCGTATGAGGCGTTGGAGAAGCTGGTTGAGACTGCGGGAGCGACGTTGCGAGGGGGGTGATCGGCGGGGAATAAATGGGGTCAGATACACGTTTTAATAAATGGGGTCAGATACACTTTTTTCCAACGACGCGTTGCGATAACAGAGCAACCAACAAAAAAGTGTATCTGACCCCATTTATTACCAACGCGACTTCGACGCTAAATCTTTAGTTCAAACCGAGCTTCTTCCGGAAATAGTTCTTCCGGTGTGAGTGCTCTGGCAGTCACGCCTTGCTCGAAACAATAGTCGAGAAACGTCTGCAATGTCGCCCGGTTCGCAGCGACTCCGTAAGGCCAATAGTCCGAGTCGGGAAACAAGGCTTGGTGAAATCCATCTGTGACGTCTTGCCCCCACGGTAACGCTATCTGCGAGGTCGCCATAGAGCGCAACCGTGCAAGGCTGCGTTGCTTGGCGGCTGCAAACGCTGTCATCAGATTTTTGGCGATCCAACGATTGCGCTCGAAAACGTCCCGTTTGATGGCAATCGTGTGCATGATTGGAAATATCCCAGTTTCCTTGAAATAAGCTGTCTCGACTTTGCGGTAATTCGGAAACAGGCGGCGGATCCGTGTGTCGCCGTCCAGGAATGCCCGTGGCGGCAAGGCCGACAACATGGCATCGATGTCCTTATCCAGCAGAAGTTGCGTCAAGGAACGTTCGTTATCGAAGCTGACGTTCACTCCGCTGGGAAGTTCGATCTTACTGGGCTCTTTACGGCCGGCGTCATTGACACCTGATTGCACCCAATCGATTTCCTGCAACGCAATCCCGCCCTGATGCTGAATGTACCCGCGTACATAAACGCACGCTGTTTGCGTCCACATGGGCAGGCCGACCCGCTTGCCGCGCAGATCGGCCAATGAGGAAACCGGTCCCCCACGGCGGACGAAAATGCTTGATTGTCTGAATACCCGCGATGGAAACACCGGGATCGCGACAAACGGCGGTTCGCCGCGGGAGGCGGCCGCGCAGTACATGCCCATGGATAATTCCGACACGTCCCACTCCTGGAACGCGCCAAATCGATAGAAGATCTCCTCCACCTGCAGCTGCAGGCAATTCAAGCTGATCCCTTCTGGTTTGACTCGGCCGCTGACGAGATCGCGTACGTGATCGTAATCATTAATAGCCAATGTAAGTGCGAGGTCGTTCATGGGTGCTTCCGGTCCGGTAATGGGTGAACTGATGCTTCCGGCATCATGCCATATTCTTAAAAGAGTGTTGGCTGGCGGCGACAGTTTCGGCGATTTAAACAAGGAAAATTCCCGTGCCCGGTGGCTGCCGCAGCCGGTAGCGGGCTAAATAAGCACTAAATCGGCTCTGCCGACCCTAAGTTCGTGATCACCATCACAAAAGTTGCCGGTTGACAGTGAGCAGGCATGCGATTTGCTCTCTAACAAGTTAAGTAGACCAGCAGAGTAGCGGACATGAATACCAACGGCAGAGAAACCATTCAAACCAGCGCTGTTACGCACGAACTGGAAACGCAACAATTGACCCCTCTATACGCCGTCCCCGTCGTCTCGCGCCACGAAAACTGGCGCGCAACGCCGGGCGCCCAAGAACACTGCTGGGTGTTGCTGCGGTCAGAAGAATCGCGTTAAGCGAATCGACCCCCCTGTTGGCCCAAAAAATCGCGGTTCGCTTATGGATGAGCGGCCGCGATGGCCAGATCGGCGCGATCTAGTCGACTCCGACGGCGGCTCCCAACGTAGTTCCGATCTCCTCGTGTAGCACCAGGTCGGCTACAGCATCCTGATCCGTCGGTTCACGGTTGAGGATCACCAGTCGTGCGCCGTTGCTCTTGGACATGGCGGGAAAACCCGCGGCCGGATAAACGACCAGCGACGAGCCAATAGCCAGAAATAGGTCGCAAGCAAGCGTTTCTTGCTGCGCACGGCGCATGGCTGCCTCCGGCATGGCCTGGCCAAATGAGATGGTCGCCGTTTTCACAATGGCGCCGCACTCGCGGCACAGAGGAAGTGTTTCGTCGCCTTCGAACGCTGCAAAAATAGGTGCAAGTTCGTGCCGTAGGCCGCACTGCAAACAGCTCGCGTATGTGCTGTTGCCGTGTAGTTCGATAATGTTGTCATCCCCAATTCCCGATGCCTGATGCAGGCCATCGATGTTCTGGGTGATGACACAGGCACAGGTGCCGCGTTCGACCAATTGTGCCACCGCGCGATGACCGCGATTAGGTTGCGCGCGAACCATATCCTCATCGATGACGCGCTTGCGTCGCCAGGATTCGCGCCGCATATCCTCGGAGGCGACAAAGTCCTGGAAATCGATGGGTTTCATGCGATCCCACACGCCGCCTGGACTGCGAAAGTCCGGGATGCCCGACTCGGTGCTGATCCCGGCGCCGGTGAACACGACAGCGCGCCGGCATTCCGTTAGGAGTGCCCGCAACTGTTCAATACTCGTCATCGTCCGAAGTGTTTAGACAGCAACAGCGGGGTTACTTCGACCATTTGTTTTTTGGTTTAGACATCTCGACATCATCGACGAAGATCGCGTCAACATTTTCGTTGAAGAAGCACAGCAGCGATTTTATTTTTGGACATTCGGCGATGGGTTCGGGGTAACTCCACACGCAATCGAGGTATGACTGATTGCCAATTTGCGCACTCCAGTAAGAGGCGACGCCTTTGTAGGGACAGCGGCTTTGTGTCTCCGTCGTGCTGAGGAGATCCATGCGTACATCGTCTGCCGGGATGTAATAGCGCGTGGGTAGACCGGTTTCAAACAAAAACATGGCGCGTGAGCTTTCTGCTACTGTTTCACCGCCGAGCACGACTTTCACGCTGCGTGAACTCGGCACGACGTCCACACGTTTACGCGGATCGCGCGGATGCACGAAGATCTCTTCGTCCTCCTCGTACCAGTGATCCACCCGGTCCCAATAGAACGCGGCCAGTCCGTCAAGTTCGGGAACTTCCTGGTAGGGCGTCTCGTAACCCCACACTGCGTTTTCGGCGACTCGATCGCCGACTTTGATGTTCCAGTAGGACGCGTCTCCTTTGAAAGGGCAGTGTGTGGACAGCTCGGTTTTCTCAAGCAAATCGCGGCGAATATCCTCGAGCGGGATGTAGTACGCAGGCAGGATGCCGGTCTCAAACAAATATTGGGCGCGCGTCGTGTCGGCGACAATCTCGCCCGCGAACTCTACGCGTAAGCGACGTGGACTGAGTTCCAGATCAACGCGGTAGTTGGGATGTTTGGCAAAGCCAGGTGATGCTTGTGCTGTTTTTTCGTTCATTGTTAACTCATCGGAATCATAACGTGTGCACGATAGCCAGGCCGTTCACCCAGGTGTACGTACCAGCGTTGCAGATTGGGTAATTCGGGGCGTTCAATCGGTAGCTGGAACCAGCGGTTGACCCACACGCCTGGCGGTATATCGCCGATGGAGAAATCCTCACCGACAAGGAACGGCCGCTCGCGGAGCTGTTTGTCGAGGATCGACCAGATCTCGCAGGCGTCGATGCGCGCATGCTCGATTGCCTCGAGGTCGCGCTCGGGCTCGGGTATGCGGACCAAACCTTGAAATACCGGCACCATGGCACGATTGATGGTACTGACCTGCCAGTCCATCCAGCGACTGGCTTCGGCGCGGCCCTGGTTGGAGGCGGGGATCAGTTGGCCTGCACCGTATTCGTCGGTGAGGTAGCGCACGATCGTGTTTGATTCCCACAGCACCAGTTCACCGTCTTCCAGGGTCGGCACTAGGCCGTTGGGATTGAGCGCGCGATAGGCCGGATCGTCGTTGCCGCCGAATTTGCCGCCGTGATCCACGCGTTCGTAGTCCAGTTCAAGCTCCGCACAGCACCACAATACTTTCTGTACGTTGGCCGAGCTTGTGCGTCCCCAAATCTTCACCGTCTGGACCTCTGCTTGGACCGTTCTGTTATCTTCCTTTCGCGCGTAATGCCTGCACTACAAAGTCGTTTTCGCGTAAACCCTCGCGATTGACCAGTGCCTCGAATTGCAGCGTCGTACAGTGCTGCGCCTGCAAATCGTAGCCCATGGCGACATCGATTATGGCGACGCCGACGCCTTTGTTATGTTCATGATGATTATCGGGACTCGAAAACGCGCCCATGCCCAGTTTCCATAATCGTTCCGAGCGATCGTAGAGATGGCCCTGAGTGAACACATGGGTCTGGGCATCGATGTAGCCGCGCCGCTTGGACAAGGGGTGGGCATCCCAGGTCGGACGGGCTTCCAATATATAGACCTTGCGCATTGACCACGGAACATCGGGGAAGCAATTTCCCTGGCCGTGAAAACCCACGAACTGAAAACCGTCGCGCGCGCTGCGATCCGACAAGGCAATCTCATTATGACGGTAGAACGGCAGCAGCAAGTGCGTGGTGCCATGGTAGCTCCACTTCATGTCCATAATTCGGCCGTTGTAGCCGATGAAATCCTCGATCATGATATCGCTGCCGAGAAACGCATCGGTAGTCTGGCCGCTGGCCAGACGCCGCACGCGACGTTGTGAGCCAACATAAAGCCACGTGTGTTCGCGCTTGGTGTCATCTTCCATGCGCTGTATCAGCAGTTGCGTCTGGCGCAGATCCGGCGGCGAAAGAACGCGTAGATATAAAGCGTTGAATACCCCCGATGGATTGATAGCGACGTCGGGGCGCGGGTCCTGGATATGGCGGTGTTTCATGCGCATGTTGGCGGCATAAAACGATAACTCGCGTTCTATTTTTGCTCGCTTCGCATCGCGATATTGCCAGTAAAACTCGACGATCTCTCCGCTATCGCCCTCGAAGCCGTAACGGAAATTCCATGCGATCTTGTCACCGGCTCTGGGGTCGTCCGGCGACGGTTCTTCGATGAACGGACGACCGCCAACGTAGTTATGGATGACGCCGGGCTCATCGCCGAGCTGAGTCTGGCCGGCATGCTCGCGCGTTGCCGCGATATATGATTCATGCGGTGGGATCGAAACAGGTTTGCCGACAGTGACTGTGAGAGCGCCGTCTCTGATCAACTTTCCGACGTTAGGGTCGATGACATCGGCATATTCCTCAATGTTGCTCGTGTCGATCACTGTCCCCACTGGCGGGCCAAGACTTTCCAGATGGTCAACGTCAAGGGCAAAAGCGTCGTCGACTCGATCGGCGATAGCGGCCGCGCTGTGCAACGCGATGCCGATAGTCAACAGTATCCCTCGCAGACCCATTTTCATTCAAATCTCCTTAGCCTGCCGGTAAGCCGGCGACGTAGTGGGTAACCTGAGGGCGTGAGCGCTCTTGAAGGAATTCATAGAGCTGATCTTGAATGACCCGATCGGAAACCGTAACGCGCTCGTGCTGGCGCATGTGTTCGATCCAGGACTCTACCATATACACTTCAACATACCGATTGGGTTGGGATACGTCATTGAAGACCTCCCAAAAGAAGGCAGCATCACGCCGGCGGATCCGTCGCATTTCCTGGATCAACGGCATGAACCGATCTACTTGATCAGGCGTTACGTGATACTCAACGGTCACTAACACAGGTCCGCGATCCGGCTCGATATCTTCCGCCATCACCGGCGTTGGCCAATGCAGCGACGGCGTCAGATCAACGTGGTCGTCGTCGCCGATCGGAAAATTGCGCGTGAGGATTAACGCAACAAACGTACCGCTGCCAGCCGCGGCCAATGCAAACGCGACACTTGCCTGATCAGCAAGATACCCCCACAGAGCGCTGCCAGCAGCGGTTGCGCCGCCGATGGCGATCATACCCAGCGGCCTGACCGCGCGCCCGCACCCAGCGCGGCACGGCAAGCTGGGCGGCGACTACCAGGGAGGCGAACACGCAAATATAACCGTAGCCGCTGACGATGAGTGCCAGGCCCAACAGTAAAGGATTGCGCGAAAAAGCGATGATCAACATGGCCAGGCCGTACAGACTGCTGGCCACAACAACAATCGAATCGCGTGATAAGTGACGGTGCATCACCGGCAGCAGCACGGCGCCCAGAATTGCGCCCAGCCCGAGCCCGGCCATCATCAGACCATACATGTTGGCGCTCGCGCCGAGCACCCGAATAGCGATAACCGGAAGTAATGCCCAGGTTGCACTGGCGAATAGAAAGAAGCCCACACTGCGGGCCAGCACCGCGTACAGCGCCGGCGTATGGCGCGCGTAGCGCAGACCCGCGGTTACGCCTTCAAAAAATCGTTCGACCGGCAGCGAACCCGATTGCGCGCGGCTGTTCCAGCGACAGCGCCAAAGCGTAAACGCGAGTAACGTGAAGGACAAAGCGTTAAATGCGAACACCACCCCAACGCCGGCAACAGAAATGGCCACGCCTGCTATCGCCGGACCGATGGCCCGGGACACGTTGGTGCTCATGGAATTCAGTGTGACCGCGTTTCGGAGCTCCTCCTTCGGTACGAAATCCGGAACACTGGCGGCCCACGCCGGACGCATCAACGCATTGCCGACGCCCAGTGCGAAGGTCAGCGCAAGCAGCAGCCAGGCGCCGGTAACGCCGCTCAAGGTCAGGGCGGCCAGTGTCGTGGCGCAGAGCAGTAACCAGGCGTGCATGATCAGCAGCCAGATCCGGCGATCGATAATGTCGGCCAGTACGCCCGCGGGGTACGCGAGCAGGAACAGTGGCAGCGTTACCGCAGTTTGCACCAGCGCTACCATCAAACTTGAAGTCGATAGCGAAGTCATCAGCCACGAGGCGCCCAGATCCTGCATCCAGGTACCGATGTTGGAGATAGTCATGGCAATCCACATCGCCCGGAACAGCGGATGCGCGAGCGGCGCCCAGGCACTGCCACCTGGCGCGGAGCGTGCAGATGTGGACGGTGTTGCGGTTTCGTTCACGAACTCTACCTGGAAGCACTGCGAAGGTGCCGGAGGTTTACCCCAACGGCGCTTAATATGGAACCGGGGCGCTATTGTAGCGCAGGCCGGTTGGCCGAGATCGCATGACGGTCCGCGCAAAGACGCGGGCAAATCGCGGCCGGATCAGGCAGGCACGGACTCTCGATAGGCTTGTAGCTTGTTTTGCTTGCGATCGCGTTCCCACTGCTCGAGGAGTTCGGCCGCCTCTTGGGCAAATTTGGGTTCTTCGGCCGGGTCATAGGATCGATAAGTCAACTCCAGACGGTGGCCATTGGGATCGAAGAAATAGATCGATTGCACAAAGTGATGATCGATCGGGCCGATGTAGTCCACCCCGTGTTCTTCAAGACGTTGCATGAAAGCTTGCTGCGCTTCCGGCCCGTCGATTTCCATCGCGAAATGCTGCACCCACTGTGGCGTGTTGGGATCAAAGCCCATGGTAGGTTGGCTGGGGACTTCGAAAAAGGCGATATTACTGCCGTCGTCCATTTCGAAGAATATGTGCAAGTAGGGATAGTATTCTTTGGTCGAAGGAACGAATTCGGCGCGCACGGCGTGCGAGTATTTCAGGCCCAAAACCTTGGTGTAGAACGCCATGGTTTCCTGAGCGTTGTTGCAGCGGTAAGCCGCATGATGCAGTTTGCGTACGACCATGGACACACCCTCCGTTTCACCTCGTCAATGCTACGAGTGAGTGTAGCCACGCATGCGTTGCGGAGCAATCACATCGCCTGACTCAGGCAGAGTAAATACCGCTAGGCCAACTGCGCGCGGATCCTGGCCGCGTTCGCTTCGCGTTCGGCCAGTGACGATTCCTGCAGGGTCCCCTCGAGCATGGACCGCGTCGTAATGTCGTACAAATCATGCACAGGCAAGACATGCAGGTGCGCATGATCCGGGATTTCCAGGCCCGCCACGACCATGCCTACGCGTTGCGGACGATAGACCTTATCGATGGCCTTTGCGATTTGTTTCGCCACTAACATAATCTCTTGGAACAGCGTTTCTTCAAGGTCCCAGAAGTTCGCGATGGCTTGTTTCGGTATCACCAGCACGTGACCGGGTCGGATGGCGTGCAAGGCCATGAATGCGAATACGTCATCCGTCTCCAGAATTTGGGCGCAGGGTAGTTCACCGTCGATGAGTTTTTCGAATATAGTCTTTGCTGCCATAAAAGGGATTCCGAGCGTAGCCAACAGATGAATATTAGCGGGTTAAAGGCAATCTGGTAGGTCACATTAACGAATGTCGACACTGATTAAGGCGTTTGGCGTCGTCGCTGTGGTGATTCTGGCAATTGCCATATATGCCGGAGTTGCGCTTCGCCCGCCGCAGCAGAGTCACGATGTCAGACTTTGTGAAGGTGCCGATGGCAGCAATGACATGATTTGGGTCGACGGTGGGTCCTTTACCATGGGTGCATTGGACTACCACGCAGATGAGGGTCCGCTGCATCAGGTCACCGTCGATGGTTTTTGGATAGATCAATTCGAGGTCAGCAACGCCCAGTTTGCGCGCTTTGTCGATGCGACCGGCTACCTCACCGTTGCTGAGCAGCAGCCGGATCTGGAAGCGTATTCCGATTTACCGCCAGAATTTCAGGTTGCCGGATCCGTTGCCTTCATCCCACCTACTGATTTGGATGGCGGCGGGTCGCTGACGCAATGGTGGCAATTTGTCGCTGGTGCGAATTGGCGACACCCGGATGGGCCGGACAGCACTGTAGAGGGCAAGGCGCATCATCCGGTGGTTCATGTTGCCTATCGCGATGCCGAGGCCTATGCGCAGTGGGCCGGCAGCGAGCTACCCACTGAGGCGCAATGGGAATACGCGGCCCGCGGTGGACTCGAGGGTAAGACTTACGCCTGGGGAGATGAGGTAAAGCCCAATGATATCTGGCAGGCCAACGTCTGGCAGGGTTTGTTTCCGCTGCGTAATACGCAGGAGGACGGCTCAGTGGGTACGGCACCGGCGGGCTGTTACGCTGCCAACGGTTACGGCCTGCATGACATGATGGGCAATGTCTGGGAATGGGCTGTGGATAATTATGTCCCCCGACATCCAAACGAGCCGCAATTAAATCCCAGAGGGCCGGAGCAGGGCTTCGACCCGCGTCAGCCGGGTGTTCCGGTGCGTGTTATCAAGGGTGGATCGTATTTGTGTGCCCCCAGTTATTGCCTGCGCTATCGTCCCGCAGCGCGTCACTCGCAGGAACCGGACCTGCCAGCGGGTCACATCGGCTTTCGCACCGTGCGAAACCGATAGGCGGCGCGTCAATTTTCCATCTCTGTTGCGGTAGCACGTCAAAATCGAACCGTTTTCTGGGGCTGGCCGAGAAAACGACCTTACTAAATTTATTACGAATACTTTACTGAATCTTACGCTGCACGGTGCAATCTTGTGACCTCGGTCCAGCCCAGGGCCGGCGAGCGAGAGATAAAGAGTGCCGTCATATGCTTAACGAACAACAATCTTGTTTGAGCGAAGCGCAGCCCCGGACATTAATCCGTAAGATCTTAATGTGTACTCAAAAACTCGGCTACGGTGTCTTTGTGCTTGCGATGTTAGTCGGCGTGTTTGATTTAGCCAGCGAAATTGTCGGTGAGATGATCTCCGTCGTGCGTATTCTCACTGCAACGTGAACGTACAGCTCCGAGCGCTTGCGCAAAGCTTCGTTTAACATTGAGGCGAGTCTTCCAAGAAAAAGCAGGAACGAATTTGGCGTGCGCTGCCGCTACAACGCGCGAACAAAATTCGTTGAAGCATCCAACAAAATGGCTGGCTGTTCGCGCTGCGGTGAATGCTTGCAGTTCGGGATCAATAGCGTCTTGACCTCACCACCGACACCGGCACGAATCGCGTCAACTTGCCGAGCTGTTCCGTATTGATCATCTTCACCTTGGATCGTGAGCACGGGTACCGAAATATTTCCAAGATACTCTTCGATATTCCATTGCAAGAATTCATCGTCCAGCCAGATCCCACTCCAGGCGGCAAACAGCGAGTCGGTATTTTGACTGTGATAACGCATTAGTTTTTGTCGCAGCTCACCGTCTTCGAACTCCTGAGCGGCCGCGGCGATGCTCTCGACGCTGATCGGCTCGACGAAAACATGCGGCGCCATTAACACCAGACCCGCGAGGTGTTCGTCCGCGTATTCGCTGCCGGCGTAAATGATGGCCATGGATCCACCGTCACTGTGACCGATCAATATCCGACGTTGGATGCCCATGAGGTCGAGTAGGCGCGGTAATACTCCCAGGGCCTGGGTATGAATGTATTCGACGCTAACGCTAGCTGGACCCGGATCGGAGGCGCCGAAGCCCAACCTGCTGTAAACAAACACCGCGCAGCCGGTTGCGGCGGCGAGCTTCTCGGGAAAATCGCGCCACATTGCGACACAGCCAAGGCCTTCATGCAGGAATACGAGAGTGGTGGCGTTGTCGGGCGGCGGCCCATACCACGCGTAATCCAATTGTTTACCGTCGATTTTCAGACGCGGCATGAACTACTATGTCTCCTCGTGGAAACGTTAATATCCCGATATTCCACGCTCGGATATTATGTCGATATGAATGTGAAAACTCGATTTCCCGGAACATGGTATTTGCAGAGCTGGCAGGTCACGACTTCAGATGGTCACCAGCACCTGCCGTACGGCGAATCCCCGCAGGGCAGCCTGGTCTACACCGCGGACGGTACCGTCGCGGTACACATGATGGTGCCCGACCGGCAACCCTTGGATCTCGACTCTCGGCTCATTGCACGCTGTCGTCGGATTGGCACCGGTACCCAAGCCGATGATCCCGATGATCCCGAGCTTAGCGAGGCGAAGCGGCGGTTGTTCGCAAGCGCAATCACGTTTCAAGCTTACTCGGGCAGCTACGTGGTCGAGGGCGATACGGTGACGCATAAAGTCAGATTGGCGCTGTGGCCGGAGTGGGTAGGAACTGATCTCGTCAGGACCTTCAGTTTCGATGGCGACGAGCTAATACTGTCCGCCGATAACCCGGGCATGCGCCACGAACTGCGTTGGCGGCGCGCCTGATACGCCGCTAGCCAGCCACACTTAGTAGGTGTAACTGACCTCCACGCCCCAGGTGAATCCCTTATTCAGCGGTGAAAAAGTGCCGCCGACGCCCAGGGGAAACGGTATCTGCGTGTCGCCGCCCTCGGTGACCTCATCCAGCAAATTCTTGCCGAACAAGGATACCTGTACCTGGTCGTTCCAGGTCGTCAGAGCGATGCTGGCATCAAGCATATCCACTTCATTCAAAGTGCCTAGATTGTTGTCCGTATAGGCAGCCCCATTGCGATGCGCGAAGTTAAGCCGCGAGGTTACGGTGCCCAGGTCGCCGACCGGCAGATCGTGGACAAAGCCGATGCTGTAAGTCCAATCCGCCAGGCGCGGTATATCCAGCGCCAGATCAGTGCCGTCGATCACGCCGTCGCCGGTCAAGTCAAAGCGAATTTCGTCATACTCGCCGTCAACGTGACCGAATGAACCCATGAGCAGCAGGTTGTCCATTACAACAAACTGAGCGTCGAACTCGACCCCCAGGATGGTGGCATCGGCGGTGTTGCGGATCAGCTGTACCACACCGACAAACGGATCGGAGAGGTTGATCTCACGCTGCATGTCGTCGAGCTCGTTGTGAAAGAACGCGATATTGGTTCGCAGACGACCCCCCATCCAGTCAGCCTTCGCCCCGACTTCGAAGCTACTCTGTTCCTCTTCATCAAACGGTGCCGGAGTGAATGACAGTGATGTGTTGCGGAAGTTGTAACCGCCGCTGCGAAAGCCCTTGGTCCAGAACGCGTAGAGCTGGGCATCGTCCGTTGGACGCCATTGCATCCCGATCTTGGGCGTCACGTTGTTCCAGTTCGCATCATCGACGAAATCAAACGCACAGGTCTCGGCGTCGAAATCGCAAGGCGAGGGAACGCCACCCAGCGCCGCCGGTAATGGAACACCAGGCGCTAGAAACACGGCATTGCGGAAGGTGGCAATTTGCGCTTCCTTCTTCTCGTAGGTATAGCGCAGTCCAAGCGTCATTGTGATTTCGGGGCTAAGCTCCAAGTCGGCCTGGGTAAAAAACGCAAGTGTCGTTTGATCCTGTGTGCCGCCGAGCGTTGAATCGATAAAGGAGGTTGGCGGCAGTGCGGGAATAGGGAAGAAAACAGGTTCAACGAACAGTTGCCGGCGTTCTAGATACGCGATGTCCTGCGTGAAGTAATAAAAGCCCGCCGTGATGTCGAGCCGATCGAAGAATTGGCCAGCGTATCTAATCTCATTACTCAATTGATCCTGACGGATCTTCGCTGGCGCGGTGAAAAAATTGCCCGGCGTTGCATCAATGTCACCGACAGAATCCGAATCGTATTCGCGCCAGCCAAACACATTGGTAATGGTGCCATTACCGAAAGGGACATCCCAATTGAGTTCCGCGATCACCTGATTCCATTCCGTCTCGACAAAACCGACTTCTTCATAGGCGACATCGAAGGAATCCCGGGAGAATATTGCGCGGTTCTGGCCAACTGGACCGTCGCCGTCGGACTCACCGTGTTCGAAGCGAACCGTTATTTCAGTGTTGTCCGATGGTGTCCAGGTCAGGCTTGGGCGAACCAGCAGGATCTCCTCGGCGCCAACCTCACCACCGTCGAAGTCGTTGGTAAACCAACCTTCATCGTCGTTGTAGTACGCGGTTATTCTGCCGCTGAGGGTACCGTCGATCAGCGGGCCCGAGACCGATCCCGCGACGGTCTTCTCCAGGCCTTCCTCAAGCGAGACTTTGAATCTCATGTCCAATTCGTCGCTCGGCTTGCGCGTTTTAATGAGCACCGCACCGCCCGTCACGTTGCGGCCGAACAGCAAACCTTGCGGACCGCGTAATACTTCGATGCCTTCCAGATCGAAAACATCGAACACGACGCCGGCGTTGATACCCAGATAGATGCCGTCGACGAATACACCGACCGTCGGATCGATGGAGGGGATAGAGCTGTTGATTCCGAGACCGCGTATCGAGAAGTTTGCGGTACCGGCAATGGTACCGATATCGTCGAGGCTGACGTTGGGCATGGTGAAGCTCAGGCTTTGCAGATCACGGGTAAACGTGGCTTCCAGTTGTTCGCCGCTTAACGCCGTTACCGACAGCGGCACGTCCTGGGCGACCTCCACGTCGTTTTTCTTACGCGCGGTCACCGTGACTTCTTCGAGTATCGTGTTTATGGATCCTTGTGCTAACGCGGTTTGCGGTAGCATTGGCGCAAGCGTGGCGGCGAGCGCAAATACAAGCAGGTTGCTATAGGACTTTATTGAAACCGATGACTCGGAATTTGAGTTTCGCGTTGCAGGATTGTTAGTGCATTTTGAAACTACGGATGTATTAGTCATGGTTTCCTCCGCACGGTGCCCCAAAGCGTTCAATTCATCGTTACCGGACTAGCTGGATGGGTTCAAGAAATACCGCAGAATTCTACAAAAGTAGTCTTAGCTTTGATACAAGTGTGGCGTTTTTACTACAACTATAATTTCGCTTAGACCGCAGGTTTCAGTTGAGCGGCGATTTGCATGAAATTGATGTCCGCGGTAGCTTGCCAGCCGCTATTAAATACTAGGAACTACAAGGAGCCCCATGGTCGCATCAGCCGACAAAGAACTCGCAGAGCGCAAAGCGAAAATCAAAGCGCTCGGAATCGGATCGCTGCAGCGACATATATTTCTGTGTTGCGATCAGGGCAAACCCGAATGCTCAGACAAGGATGCATCACTGGAGTCCTGGAAGTATTTGAAACAGCGCCTGGTCGAACTCGAACTTGTCGGTTCCGGTGGGGTATTTCGCACCAAAGCAAATTGCCTGCAGATCTGTGTGCACGGCCCAATTGCACTCGTTTATCCCGACGGCATCTGGTATCGGCATTGCACACCGCAAGTGCTGGAAACGATCATCCAGGAGCACCTGATCCACGGCCGGCCGGTGGAGGAGTACGTGATCGCGCGCCAGCCATTGCCACAATTGGGGTCGGATCCTGGGACTTATAGCGAGCCTTAGTAGGAGCCCTGGAGCAGCCTCGTATTTTTTAGCGAACTGCAGCTAATTACCCCTCATCCTGGGACCCAGGCTTTAAGCCCCCCGCCCCTTGCGGGAGAGGGGCTTGGGCAGGTAATTGTTCCTCGGCTCTAGCTCCTCGACTTTGGCTCCTGCTTCGTTCTAACGCCTACGTCCTGTAGGCGTGCTTCGCTCTACCTCGTCCATCCCTGGACTCGTGCATGACCTGCACTTCCGCCATCCATGGCGGTCGGGTGAGGGGTTATGTATTCCCGCTACTTGTTTAATTTACTAATCTTTGAACCTTCCAGCGTCAGGTTGTACATCAGGCCTTTGTTGTTGAAGACGAAGCCGACGATGGGATCTTTGATATTTGTGGTGTCGATGGATCCACCAGCACCGACCGTTATCAATGCTACCGAGCCATCGACGCCGACTTCCCAGCCGGTGCTGCTTTGAAAATTCTCCAGTGCTTTCTTCTCCAGGAAAACCAGGAAAATCGTTTTTGCCTGGGCACCCCCAATTGGAATCCAATCGATGCGGCGGCGGTGCTGTAATAAGCAACCGTTTCGCCGCCGATGCGTAGCGCGCCTTCGCCGTACTCGCCGCCGATGCCGATACCGGCTTTAATGACGCTGGGAAATATCAGCATACCCTCGGCAGCGTCGGCAAATTCCTTCGCACCATCGACATCCGCGTAGAAGCGTTCCACGGCAGCGTCTACTTTGATGTCAATCGCTTTCCCGGAAGCGGCGTAGGTCGTTGTCGCGCTGGCCATCAGCAGGACGATGAAGATGCAAGACAGTGGAAAGATTTTGTTTCTCATTTGAGATCTCCTGTTAAGCGTATCGTTGGATTGTTTGTTTACCCAATGCTGCCATGTGTACCTGGTCTGGACCATCGGCAATGCGCACAATGCGGGCGTAAGCCCAGGCAGCGGCTAAAAATGTGTCCTGGCTTACACCCATTGCACCGTGGGCCTGGATGGCCCGATCGATGACTCGTTGAGCCATGTTCGGCGCGACGATTTTGATCATGGCAATGAGGTCGCGTGCGCCTTTGTTACCCGCGTTGTCCATACGATCGGCCGCTTGCAAAGTGAGTAAGCGTGCTTGCTCGATTTCACACGCTGATTTGGCGATGTCCTCGCGTATCGAACCCTGTTCGCTGAGCTTCTTGCCAAACGCCACGCGCGACTCCACACGTGCGCACATCAATTCCAAGGCGCGTTGCGCGCAACCAACTAAACGCATGCAATGATGGATACGGCCCGGCCCAAGACGGCCCTGAGCGATTGCAAAACCTTCGCCTTCGCCACTGATCAGATTTTCGACGGGCACTCGCACATTCTCGAATCGGACTTCGGCATGCCCGTGTGGCGCATCATCGGTTCCGAACACACGCATCGGCCGAATGATGTTGATACCGGGTGTGTCGGTAGGTATCAGGATCTGGGACTGCTGGCGATGGCGATCGGCCTCCGGGTCGGTCTTACCCATAAAGATAATGATCTTGCAGCGCGGATCGAGCAGGCCGGATGTCCACCACTTATGGCCGTTGATGACGTATTCGTCGCCGTCGCGCACGATCGACGATTGAATGTTGGTGGCATCTGAAGACGCGACCGCGGGTTCCGTCATTGCAAAAGCCGAGCGGATTTTTCCCTCTAGCAGCGGTCTCAGCCATTGCTCTTTTTGCACCGGATCGCCGTAGCGGGCGATGACTTCCATGTTGCCGGTATCGGGCGCGCTGCAGTTAAAGGCTTCAGCACCGATCATCGAGCGACCCATAATCTCGGCGAGTGGTGCATATTCGAGATTCGTCAGTCCGAAGCCGTACTCATCGAATTCAGGCAGGAATAGATTCCACAGGCCTTGCGCCTTAGCTTTGACTTTGAGTTCTTCAATGATCGGCGGAACCGACCAGCGATTGCCCGATTCCTCGATATGCGCCTCAAACACTTGCTCGGCGGCATAAACGTGTTCATCCATGAAGCTGCTCACGCGGGCGCACAGCTCTTTTACTTTTTCCGTAAACGCAAAATCCATTGATTTTCGAGCCTGGGTTTAACAGGAGTGATTATCGAACCTTTGTATTGTCGGGTGCAATTGGCAGAGGGGCGGACGCGTTATGCCTAATTTCATAACCCCTCATCCGACCGCCATCCCTGGACTCCTGCGTTGTCTGCATTTCCGCCATCCCTGGCGGTCGGGTGAGGGGTCAAGATGAAGCGACTACGCCGTTATTACAAGATCAAAGCTACGGGACGAACGGAAAAAAGATCGGCGCAAAAATGATCGATATCGTTGCAACAAGTACGGTCAGGGGTAACCCTAACCGCATGTAGTCAAGGAATTTGTAGCCACCAGGTCCGTAAACCATGAGGTTAGTCTGGTATGCAACTGGAGTCAGGTAGGTACTTCCCGCGGCGATCATCAAGGTGATGGCAAACGGTTCCGGATTGACCGCCAGCGCCTGCGCGCTCGACATGGCGATCGGAAACATCAGCACGGCGGCCCCGTAGCTGGTAATAACCTGCGCGAATAACGCCGTCACCACGAACACCATCAGTAGCACGGCCCGCGCGCTCATGCCCTCCGTCATGCTCAACAAAAGTTGCGCAATTTCGTGTGCGGCACCGGTATGTATTAAAGCTTCGCCGATTCCCAATGCCGCGCCAATAACAATCAATATTTGCCAATTAACGTAGCTGCGCGCCCTGGCGCCGCCCACGCAGCGGGTGAGAATCATTAGGCCCGCACAACTTAACGCCGAAACGACCGGAGGTATCGTGGTCAGTGTCAGCAGTAAAACGAGCACTACGAGTACGCTGAGCGCGATGCCGGCACGCTCATGCCGGATGGGCCTGGAGCCCTCAACGTTTGAAACGAGATAAAACTCGTCGTTATTCTGATGCGTGGAGACAAAACCCTCGTGAGTATCGAGCAACAGGGTGTCGCCCGCGCGCAAAACAATGTCGCCGATTTTACTCTCGACCAATTCGCCATTGCGGTGCACGGCGATGATGGCGGCGTTGAAACGCGTGCGAAAGTTCGACTGCCGCACGGAGCTCTTCACCAACGGCGAATTGTGCGCGACGACGGCTTCAACCATGCGCCGCTCCTGGCGAGCGCTTTCGATCTTGTCGATCTGGTCCGTGGCTGGCACCAATCCCCGGATCTTGCGTAAATCGACAACCGACTCCAATACGCCGGCGAACGCCAGGATGTCATTGGCTTGAATCTGCTGTTCCGGTCCGACGGCATGCAGCAACTGATCGCCGCGCTCGATCTGCGTAACGTAGAGACCCGGAAGATTCCGCAATCCCGCATCCTCGATTGTTTTGTTGACGATGGGGGAATCGGCTTGCACCAGCATTTCGATCTGGTAACGGCGAGAATCCAGCAGGTTCTGAGTGGCCGGACGGCGCTCGGGTAGCAACCAACGTGACAGCGCAGCAATCAACAGGATCCCGCCAATTGTCGTCGGTACGCCGAGCAGTCCTACGCTCCAAAATTGTTCGCGAGCACCAAATGGCTCTACACCCAACTTGGACAACCAGACACTGGCTGTGCCGGCCAGTTCTGCGTCCAGGCGGGTGCTGACGAAGGCGACGAACAAACCGATCACCAGCACATTGGACGCAGTACCAATCATGCTGATTTTTCCGCCCAGAGTCGCGGCAAAACTCAACGGCATATAAAGTTTGGACGAGCTGATCCCGAGCTGGCGCGCCCAGTCGTTAATGACCGGTAAATACATCGCGACGATGGGCGTGTTGTTCATGAAACCGCTCAGCACGGATACCGGAAACATCATGCGTAATTGCGCGCCGATGATTGTTTTCGGACGACCGAGCAGTCGTTGGGCGACCATCGCAATGCCGCCGGTTTCTGTCAGACCCGCGGCAACTACGAATAAAGACCCGATCATGAAAATCGCTGGGTGGGCAAAGCCGCGTAACGCGCCGGCCAGTGGCAGGATCCCCCCATTTATAGCGTCGCCTATCAGCAGCAAGGTCAGTCCACCCATAAGGGCGACATCGGTGTTCACGCGATCCGATGCCAGCACGGCGATTACCAATGCCACTACCGCTACAGCGAACCAGGCTTCGGGAGTCATAGGGATCGGGTTGCTTTAGGCCATCCGCTGCATAGGCAGGCGAATATTAACCTGCATATTGGCGGAAGGCTTGTCAGCCGTCGTCTGCCTCCCACTGCGCTTCTCAGTCCTCTGTGCATTATCATATAAATTCGTCAAAAATATTCTAATTTCTTCTAAAATCTTTGAATGTCGTCTAAAAATTAAATTTATATCAAAAGTGTACTCACGAATCGGCGGCCCTTGGCGGATAGTTGGATCGCCACGCCCGGACCGCGGTAGCGCCGATTATGATGGCGCCGCCTGTAATGGCCAGGCCCCCCGGTGCTTCGCCCAGCAGCCACCATGCCCAGATCGGTGTCAGTACCGGTTCCAGCAACAACACCATTGACGCCTCTAACGCCGATATTCGTCGCATACCGGCGGTCACGAACACGTAGGCCAGCGTGATCTGGAACACACCGAGATAGATGATGATTAGCCAGTCAATTCGGTTAACGGCTATCACCGGAAACGCGTTCACGCTACACACGAGAAACACCAGAACATTTCCGGCGACCACGGCAGACAATGCTTCGTTTTGCGAACCGCTACCCTCGCGCGCCAGCCAGCGCAATCCCAGCAGCGACAGGCCCCAGGCAACACCACCGCAAGTGGCCAGGATATTGCCGAGCAGCGGCTGGGGTGCTGTGGTACTTGTTGCGTTGACTGATAGGAACAACAAACACATCCCGACCACCAGGGCGCCACCGAACCAGATGTCTTTTCGCGACACAGGTTCCTTTAATAGCCAGGGGCCGAGTAACAACAAATACAGCGGCGCGGTCGACTGCAAAAAAATGACATTTGCCGCGGTGGTCATCTTGTTGGATAAAACGTACAGCGTTAGCGCGGGAACATAGGCCGCCGCGACGATCAGCGCGCGCCACGAGAATGCTTTGCGCACGCCAGGAAAAATCACCAGCAGCGTAATGGCGGCCAGGGCAGATCGGAAACCCGCAACCTGCCAACCGGTGAGCATGCTGGCCTTGATGGCAACGGCGCCGGTCGAAAACAACACGGCGCCAGCGACAACCTGGAGATGGGGATTGGCCAAGGGCGTATTATAGGGTTATTCGAATATCCAACAGATTGTGGGGCAGGGCGTGAGCAACGAACTCGCCGACAGTGCCACCGCTACTGATCACCTCGCGACGCCAGTTCAGGCGATGTCGATCGGCCATTATTTGATCAAATGCCTGCAGGACTATGGGATCAATGACGTCTTCGGCATTCCGGGCGACTACATCCTGTCGTTCTACGGCATGCTTGAGCAAAGCCCGATCAATGTTGTGGGCTGCACCCGCGAGGATTGCGCGGGTTTCGCAGCCGACGCCTACGCGCGCATAAACGGCATGGGAGCCGTGTGCGTAACCTACTGCGTTGGTGGTTTGAGTATTTGCAACTCCATCGCCGGTGCCTACGCGGAAAAATCGCCGGTGGTGGTGTTAACGGGTTCTCCCGGGCTCAGCGAACGTACCAATAATCCGCTGCTACATCACAAAGTGCGTGATTTCCGCACGCAAATCGAGGTCTTCCAAAAACTCTGCATCGCCTGGACCGAATTGTCCGATCCGGTCAACGCCTTTCTGGAAATCGACCGGGTGCTGGACGCGGCGGCACGATTCAAACGACCCGTTTACATCGAGGTGCCGCGCGACATGGTGAATGTCACGCCGCATATCGCCCATAGTTTCCAAGGTTTGACCAGCCACAGTGATGCTCAGGCCGTTGCCGAGGCGGCCGACGAAGCCGCTGTGTTGCTGGCGGCTGCAGAGCGCCCGCTCATCATTGCCGGCGTGGAAGTGCACCGCTTCGGGCTTCAGGACAAGCTGTTGGCGCTTGCCGAAAGTACACAGATCCCGGTGGCCGCCACCCTGCTGGGTAAGAGTGTCGTACGCGAAACCCATCCTTTGTATGTCGGCATCTATGAAGGCGCCATGGGGCGGCGGGAGGTCACCGAGTTCGTAGAAGACAGTGACTGTGTGTTGCTGGTCGGCGCTTTCATGACCGATCTTAATCTCGGCGTCTATACGGCTAATCTCGATCCGAGCAAGTGTATTTATGCCACCAGCGAACAACTGCGCATACGCCATCACCATTATCACCAGGTATTACTCAGCGATTTTCTCGATGCTTTGAACGAGCGCCGTCCCGAAACCCGGGCGCGGTCATTACCCGCGCCTGTACAGCCCGCGGCGATTGAGCTCGACTCGGACGCGCCCATTACCATCAGCCGGATGATGGCGCGGTTGAATCAACAAATCGACGACAACACGATCGTCATTGCCGATATCGGCGACTCCTTGTTCGCTGCTACCGAAATCGTCACGCGGGCACGCACGGATTTCATCTCACCGGCGTATTACACGTCCATGGGCTTTGCGGTGCCGGCTGTGCTGGGCGCCCAGATCGCGCGACCGCAGGCACGGATCCTCGCGATTTGCGGCGATGGTGCGTTTCAAATGACGGGAATGGAACTGTCCAATGTCGTGCGCCGCGGCTTCTCACCTATCGTTATTATCATGGACAACCACGGCTATGGTACCGAGCGCTTCCTGCATCCGGGCGAGTGGGAGTACAACGAGATAAATCCCTGGAATTATTCGAAACTACCCGACGTACTGGGCGGAGGCATCGGCTACGAGGTGCGTACTGAATCGGAGTTTGATACCGCTATCACCCAGGCTTGGGCGGACACAACACAATTAAGTCTCATCCACGTGCATCAGAGTGCCGACGACGCCAGCGAATCGCTGCGGCGCCTGGCTGAGCGTCTGGGCCAACGAATTTAGCCGGCGGCTGTATAAATCTCTTCCTCTGCCGCGTCGCAGATCACCAGTGTTTCAAAATACGTGATTTTGGGATCGACGCCGTAGCGAGTGCGAATGCCATCCAGCCACGGCCCTGAATAAAAGCGCTCGGCGTCCTCTTGTGTTTCCCACAAATAGGTACCGCCGCCGATGCCGGCATCGTTGTAGATGAAGTGCTTGCGTAGGAATCCCGGTTGTTGCCGAAACCCGGGAGCAATCTTGGTGAAGTGCTCAAGACATTCCTGGCGGCCAATTGAGGGCGGTAGCGCGTATTCAACAATGGCTGTAATCATGAGGGGGCCTCCACTAACATCGATATTGTCACATTATTCGTATTTGGCAGATACTTGGGTTATCGCATGAAGCTGGACCTGATGATTGATCGCTATGTCAGAGATTGAATCCGAAAGTGCTTCTGGCCTGCGTGAGTCTGGTGAACGCCTCACTCGCGTAGGACCGGGCACGCCCATGGGCGAGTTGTTACGCTGCTACTGGCAGCCAATAGCACTGAGCACGGACGTGGCGGTAGACGACGCGCCGCTGGCGACCCGCCTTCTGGGCGAAGATTTGGTGCTGTTTCGTGACGCCGGCGGTCGTCCCGGATTACTCGGAAGTAAATGCGCGCATCGTTGTGCGGATCTCAGTTACGGCCGGGTGGAAGACGGAGGATTACGGTGTATCTATCACGGCTGGCTCTACGATCGCGACGGCCGTTGCCTTGAGCAACCGGGCGAGCCGGGGGGCGGTGAGTATCGCGACAAGATCCGGCAATTGGCTTACCCATGCGCTGATCTCGCGGATACGATTTGGGCATACATGGGTCCAGGCGAACCGCCGCTTATGCCGAGTCATCCTGCGTTGCTCGCGCCCTCGGAGTATCGGATCTGCATCCGCTGGCACACGTGTTGTAATTTTTTACAGAGCCTCGAAGGCGGCTTGGATCCCGTACACACCGCCTATTTACACCGCTTCATGGAGCGCCCCGAAGACCCGGGGGAGGCGGTCATAAACGCCGTATTTCAGGCCGATACCGCGCCACGCTTGTACGTCGATGACACCGATTTCGGCTTCAAGATCATCGCTGAGCGGGTGACCGAGGACGCGCGCAAGCTTCTGCGTCTGTCGAATTTCATCATGCCCAATGCCAGTTTAGTTAATGGATTTGACACCGCACTTGGGCCCGGCGGTGCGTCATTGGTTTGGCAGACGCCAATCGATGATACCCACCATTGGCGATTCGAATACACGTTTCACAGTAGCCAGCGTATTGATAAAGCGTACATCAGCGATTTATGTGACGCGGAGAAATTGCCCGGCGATGTGCCAATACGAAATGCCGGTAATCGCTACCTGCAGGATCGCGCTGAAATGAAGACCTCGACCTATACAGGTTTGGGGCACTGTATACCGGTGCACGATGTCATGGTCATCGAGACTCAGGGCGCGATCCACGACCATGCGCAGGAGCATTTAGTGACATCCGATGTGGCCATCATTCGTGCCCGGCGTTTATTACTGGAAGCCATGGATGCCGTCGCGGCGGGTGAAGATCCACCCGGCGTAGTGCGTGACTCGGTCAACGACGCTTTGCGCCACGCAGTCGCCGGCACGCAAACCGTATCTGGGGAGACCAGCAACGAGGATTTCTGCCGCGCGCTCGAACGCTCTGATCTGTATACGTTGACTCCGTTGTGACCACGCCAGCTTCCACGCTGCTCTGTCGGTAGGGGCCGTGGAGGCGCGTAACCCGGGACGGATCTTCTACGGATGGTGGGTGGTTGTTGCCTGCGTTTTTTGTTTATCGACCAATCCAGGCGCTTTTATCTACGGCTCGTTGGGCATGTTCATGGTCCCCTTCGAGCATGAGTTCGGTTGGGACCGCGCCGAAATAAGTCTTGCGGCGATGTTTTTCACGGTGTCCAGCGCGTTGGCCATGCCGATCCTGGGACAATTAGTGGATCGCTTCGGCAGCAGGCGACTGTTAATACCGTCTTTGCTCATCCTGAGCGTAGGATTAACGTCCATTACTGTAACCGTTACCAAACTGTGGCACCTGTACCTGCTTTTCACTTTGATCGGCGCGCTGACCGCTGGTGCCAACAGCCTGCCGTATTTGCGCACCTTGTCGTTGTGGTTCGAGCGACGCCGCGGGTTGGCGCTGGGCATTGCAATGACAGGCAACGGATTGGGGTTTGCCTACGTGCCGCCACTGGTGCAGTTAGCCATCCATCAGGCTGGTTGGCGCGCCGGTTACCTCGTGCTTGCCGCCGTGTGCGTGTTGATCGCTTTACCTGTCATCTATCTTGTCATTCGGGAATCGCCGGCAGAGATGGGTTTGCGAGCCGACGGCGGCGCGGCCGAATCGGACAAGGCGGTGACGCCTGCAGTGGGTATCACGCGCGCTGAAGCCCTTCGTACGCGGCTTTTCTGGACACTGGCGGTGATCTTCGCCGTGTTTTCATTCTGTTTGTTCGGACTGATGCCGCATCTCGTGCCCATGCTGCACGACCGCGGCATGAGTAGTAGCGAGGCCGCGTATGCTGCCGCAACGATCGGGATTGCCGTCATCATTTCCCGGCTTGTCATCGGCTATTTGCTGGATCGATTGTTTGGGCCGCACGTCGCACTCGTATGCATGCTTCTGGCTGCGTCGGGGCTCGGACTGTTGGCGACGGGCGTGAACGGCGCTTTGGCGTTCGTTGCTGCCGCGTTAGTCGGCGTGGGAATCGGCGCAGAACTCGATCTGCTCGCCTATCTCGTTGGACGCTATTTCGGGCTGCGCTATTTCGGGCAGATCTACGGCATGCTATTCGCTGCATTTCTGCTCGGCGGTGCGCTTGGACCCTACGGCTATGGCGTCATATACGAGTCAACGGGCGCCTATACCGTGATATTGGTGATCTGCGCTACGGTGACCGCTTTAGCAGGCATGACGAATGTAACACTGCCCAGGTACCCCGATCTTATGCTGGTTACGGATGCTTAGACGGCATAACGCATGCGGGCGTTGCGCAATGCGAATGTGGTAGGCGGTGAATTCGATACGGCATCGGACAATTGGCGCTGGCTTTTGGCTAATAGACACGCTAACCTGCGCGGGTCGCAGAATATCCCGCCAGCGTTTTCCGGTTCGTCTTCCTGTTTCTTAGTGGTCGGTACCGCAAAATGAATTGCAGGGTGCTGCACTATTACGTTTTTCTTTTAGAGAGGTTTACATAGTGAAAGCAGGAACAGTGAAGTGGTTTAACGACAGTAAGGGCTTTGGGTTCATTTCTCCTGAAGATGGTGGTGAGGATGTCTTCGTGCATCACTCCGCGATCAGCGGTTCCGGATTCAAGAGCCTGGCCGAGGGGCAGAAAATTACCTACGAAGTTGAAAAGACCCCAAAGGGCTTGGCCGCTACCAACGTCGTCCCAGTCTAATCGGGCAAAATAAAGCCCGTACTAAAACCCCGCCGATCGGCGGGGTTTTTTTATGGGTAGCCCATAGAATTCATACCGATTGAACAAGCTGCACAGATTGAAACGAAGGGTCCCTTCTACCTTGAGGGCGAAGGACAGGATGAGGGGGTATTATAATAGCCACCCAATGCTAACCCTCTACCAATTCCCCATCTCCCACTACTGCGAAAAGGTGCGCTGGGCGCTGGATCACAAAAAGCTTACCTATCGCATAGAGAATCTGCTGCCCGGTCTGCACATTAGAAAGATCACCAAACTCGCGAAACGCTCATCCGTCCCGGTCCTTGTTCATGACGGCAAGGCGGTTCAAAACTCGGCCGACATAATTACCTATCTCGACCAAGCATTCGCAGAACAGCCGCTGACACCCGAAGTTCCAGAGCTCAAGCAACAAGCATTGGAGTGGGAACGTTTTCTCGATGAGGACATCGGTATCCATCTCAGACGGGTCATTTACCACGAATTACTCGAACACCCGGCAGTCGTAGTTCCATTTTTCACCGACAAGGGTCCTTGGTATGGGCCGTTGTTGATGAAACTAACTTTCCCCAAGTTACGGGAACGCATGCGCGCTGTTATGGATATAAACGAGACGACCGCAAACGAATCGATGGAGATACTCAGTAAGCGCAAAGCGAACAACGCTCTTGCTCAGCGGGGATTGATGTGCTCGATGTTGATGGTGCCCGGCGACAGCGCCTCGATGTCCTCTACCGTTGTCGCGCCAGGTAGTTTCGTAAACACCTCACGCAAGTACGCATAGGGCTCTAAACCGTGTGCCTTCGCGGTCTCGATCAAGGAATAAAGATTCGCCGATGCGCTGACCCCAGCCACCGAGTCGCTGAATAACCAGGCCTTGCGACCCATCACAAAGGGACGAACCGCGTTCTCGCACAAATTGTTGTCGATCTCCAAGCGCCCGTCATCCAGATAACACGTGAGCTTGTCCCATTGTTCGTGCAAATAACGCAACGCGTTCCCCACCGCACCCTTCGGCGGCACTTGGGATAGTGTGTCATCTAGCCAGCTGCGCAGCTTGTCCAGGATAGGCTTGGCCTGCACGTTCCTATACGCATAGCGTTGTTGTGGCGTCATCGACCGGGCCTGTTTCTCAACGCGGTACAACGCCTGGATGAACGACAGCCCACGCCACGCCTTACCGCGTCGCTTGCGCTTACCCTGCGCCTTCACTGCCTCGTCAAAGCGACGACGCGCATGGGCCATACAACCCAGCTGCTTAAGTCCATTCCCCGCCACCACCGCGTTGTAGCCCTCATACCCATCCGTCTGTAAATAGCCCGAGTAGCCTGCCAGCAAGCGTTGGGGAACAGCGCCGCTTCTCGAGGGGTCGTAGTCATACAAAATCACCCGCCCATCCGGCGGACCACCGCGCTGCACCCACAAGTAGGATTTCGATTGCGCCCGACGACCCGCTTCCCTCAAAACCTGTACCGGCGTTTCATCCATCTGCACAATGTCATAGTCGAGCAAACGATCCCGCATGAGATTAATCAGCGGCTGCACTAACTGACCCGCCCGTATCATCCAATTCGCCAGCGTCGCTCGGGGGATATCCACACCGATGCGCTGTGATATCCTCTCCTGACGGTACAGCGGTAACGCATCGGCGTACTTGCACACTGTAATGTGCGCCAGCAAGCCCGGCGAGGCCATACTCTTGGGGATCGGTTGCGCCGGTAACGGCGCCGTCTTGATGCACTGCCCGCAATCGCACGCGTATTGTTTGCGGATATGACGCAGCACCTGGATCTTCGCCGGCACAATATCCAGCTGCTCAGAAACGACCTCGCCTATCTCCGCGAGTAACCGACCATCGTGCTCGCAACGACGCTCGTGCTCGGGCAGTTCATGAACCACCTCGATGCGCGGTAGACGCTGGGGTAACGGCTTGCGACCACCCCTCTTGCGAAGATGCGCTGATACCGCGACGCTTTCTTCAGGGACAACCTCAGCCTCTGCGCACGCTGTCGATTCCGCTTCATCGAACAAGCGGATTTGATCCGGTGATAACTGCTCGCTACGCGAGGCAAAACGCTTCGCCAATGCAATGTTTAACTGCTCTTGCAGGACAATGACTTGCGATTTGTAGTGCTGGTTCTCTTGCTGCAACTGCTCGTTGCGAGCAGTTATACCAGCCAGTGTTGTCGCTTGATTAGCGATGAATGTCTTCAGCGCTTCAACGTCATCGGGCAGCTGACCCAGCACACTCGACATGCCTTACAGTATACCCGATGCGTCGATCTCAGTCTTTATAAAATACTCGAATAGTGCAATGAATGATGCGCTTGCATCTGCGTAATATCATAGCCATCCAATAGCCAATGCAGTTGCGTTTGCGTTAACGTCACCACCGCCTCGGGCCAGCGTCGCGGCCAATGGAATTTCTCTTTCTCAAGGCGCTTGTACCAAAGTGCAAAGCCACTTTGGTCCCAGTAAAGCACTTTCAATTTATTGCGATGACGATTACAAAATACAAACACTGCACCGGAAAACGGGGACAAGCTCATCTCGCTTTCCACGATCACCGACAAGCCATTTATCGATTTGCGGAAATCCACCGGCTCACGATGCAGGTACACCGCCGAGACCTCTCGAAACATCTCCATCGCTCAATCTCGCAGCGCTTGCAGCAACTGCGCCAACCAGCGCGGCTCTACACCCACTGGCAGCTCCAGCGTCGCGCTGTCTGCGTAACGCACGGTTATCGTCTCGCTGTGACTGCTTCGTTCTACCGATACCGGCACGAAACGCGACACCTGCTTCTCCGGCGCCGCGCTTAACTGACGGCGGCGCAGACTAAAGTACTTCGCATTAATGCCTTGTTCGCGGCAGAACGTCGCTGCGGTCATGCCACTTTTGGCTTGTGCCTGAAACACCGCTTCCCAGTCCGATTTTGTGCGTCGCCTCATCCTCTGGTCCTCCGTTATTGAGCAAACGGAGATCCTTTACACTCAACACAGTTCAACCGATAGGGTGCGGTTCACGTTGCGCTTACGATACTCAGACGCGCTATCGACAAAGTACACGTACACTTACAAGATCGACCGTTCTTCGTCGGTGACCAATTTTCGCGCGCGGATCTGGCGGGCGCCTCGCTGCTGGCGCCATTGTGCACACCCAAGCAATATGGTTTGGACTGGCCGAAACAATTTCCGCAGCCGATAGAAGCGGTGATTAAAGAATTTTCAAGCAAGCTGGCATGGGTAACGAATACGTACAACGAGTTCAGGTAAGACTGATCGGAAATATTTGAGGGCAAGCTATGTCGGCAGTAACGGAAGTCATTAAGAGCAACTGTCCACGAGACTGTTACGACGGTTGTGGGATCAGCATCGAAAAGAAAAACGGGGAAATCACCCGGGTACTGGGTGACGATACGCACCCAATCTCCCGTGGACGGCTCTGCAACAAATGCGCCATTGCCTACAACGGTGTATGGCAGGATGAGAACGCACGACTGCTGTATCCGCTGAAGCGCACCGGCGCGAAGGGCGCGGGTGAGTTCACCCGGATCAGTTGGGCGGAGGCGATTGACACTATTGCTGCCCGGCTTAGCGCCGACATCGAAAACCACGGACCCCGGCCAGTCATCCACACGCATTATTCGGGGACGATTTCGCTGATCGCATTGCTATTCCCGATGCGGTTTTTTCTGAAGATGGGCGCCGCAGAAGTCGATCCGGATAGTATCTGCAACGCAGCGGGTCACGCCGCCTTGACCCTGCTATATGGTGAGTCGCACGTCGGATTCGATCCCCGCACGATTCGAGATTCCAACTGCGTCATGATCTGGGGTGCCAATCCCGCGCATTCAGGACCGCACAGCTATAAAAACTGGTTCGTTGAATCTAAGGCGGCGAAGATTGTTGTTGATCCCATTCGTAGCAAAACGGCCGCGTCCGCTGACATACACCTGCAACTGTATCCAGGCAGTGACGCGGCGCTGGCTTTCTCTCTGCTGCATGCCATCCAGCAACAGGGCAATTTTAATGAGACATTCATCGATGAGCACACACTGGGCGCAGCCGAAATACAGCCACTCATCGATCAATGCACGCCCGCATGGGGCGAACAACAAACCGGCGTACCCGCTGCGTTGATCGAAGCGGCGGCGCAACACTATGGAGCCGGTCCGTCTTTGTTGTGGGTAGGTCAGGGGTTCCAACGCCAGGTGAACGGCGGCAACTGCATGCGTGCAGTGGGGTTGTTACCGGCTATGACCGGCAATATCGGCAAAGCGGGCGCCGGGATCTGCTATATGACCATGACGCCGGCACTACTTGGCCTGGATTTTGACGCTCTGGCGGGTGCGCAGCTTGCTACGGCGGAACCGTTATCCGTCAGCCACATGGATTTTGCCGATCAGCTTGCTGATACCGAGAAATTCAAGTCCTTGCTGGTGTGGAACACCAACCCCGTGGCGTCCGCACCTAACCAGGCACGATTACAAAGCGCGTTGCAGCGCGATGATCTGTTCACAGTCGTTATCGATTGCTTTCAAACAGACTCTGCCGACTACGCGGATATTGTGTTGCCGGCGGCCAGTTTCCTGGAATTCAACGATCTGACCTTCAGCTACTTCCATTTGAATATTGGCGTGCAATCCAAAGCACGCGAGCCACTGGGCGAGGCTTTGCCCAATCAGGAGATATTCAGGCGGCTGGCCGAGGGCATGGGATATACCGAACCGGAACTGTTCGTAAGCGACGACGAGTTGATCGCGCAGTTGCTTGCGCAAATGAACATCAACGATAGCTTCCAGTCGTTTCAGCAACGCGGCTGGCAGGCGGTTTCCGATGAACCCATGATCTTGTGGGAAGAGCTTGCGTTCCCAACGCCAAGCGGCAAGATCGAAATAGCGTCGGCGACGGCAGAAAAGCAAGCACTGCCGCGCATCCCGCACGCCCGCGTGGAATCAAAGCCGGCCGCTGATGAATTGCGCTTGATTACACCTGCTTCGGATTATCGCATGAACGATTCCTACGCTAACGATCCCAAGCTGGCGCAAAACGCCGGCGACCCGCGCGTACACATGCATGCATCCGATGCTGAGCGTTTCAAGATATCCAGTGGTGATCGAGTGAAACTCAGTAACGCTAACGGTGAGTTGGAACTTACCGCAACAATCGACGAACTCGCCCAGCCCGGCCTGTTGCTCGCTTACAAAGGACACTGGCCCAAGCTTCAAAACGACCCAAAAAATCTTAATACGCTACACATTGGGCAGAAGGCGGATATGGCGGGCAGCACCAGTGTGCATAGTACAGTGGTGTCGATACAGCGGCTCTAGGGCAAAACCTAATCAGGCGTAATAGCCATCTAATAACGGGAAATAACTATGAAACGATCCTCTGTACGACTCATGCTGTTATTAATGTTCTTGGTTTTTTGTTTCCCATCTACATTGGCGGAGACAATATCTGAAAATCATAATTTAACTTATACAAGGCTTTACACTGATGCTGACGGTGTATCCCATTATGGTGAAGCAACAATCGAGTTTGCTTTTGAAAACTACGCACCACCCGCGCATCCGTTAGCCGTGCATCATTTGGAAAATGCTAAAGGGGCGACGCGCATCCATATACCAACAGGTACGTTCGAAGACTGGCATCCAGTACCCAGACGCCAGTTCATGTTTATATTAAAGGGAGCGGTCGAAGTCGGAGTGAGTGATGGAGAAGTCCGGCAGTTCGGTCCGGGTACCGTGGTTATCTTGGAAGATTTGACCGGCAAAGGCCACACAACGAAGGTCATTGGTGACGAAGACAATCTTTCACTTGCGGTGCCGGTACCGATACAGGAGTAGGCAAAGAGTCGGTTGTCATCGGTCCCTTTTTTTATTCTGTTAGTCAAACACTAAAACGCCACGCGCCACGTTACCGGCTTCCATATCATGGAACGCTTCGGGGAGCGCTTCCAAGGGATATCGTTTCGTGATCAGCGCGTCTAAATCCAGTCTACCGCATCGGTAAAGATCAACCAGCCTGGGTAAATCGATGCGGGGGTTGACGGAGCCAACGAACGAGCCGAGCAGGCGTTTGTTTTGAAAAACTAAAGCGGCGGCAGAAATCGGCACATCGACTTTCGCCGCATGTAGACCAACAATCGTAGCCGTGCCGCCGGGGCGAGCGGCTAAAAGTGCCTGCGCGATCGTCGTCGTTGATCCGACGCTATCGAAGACGTATTCGGGGCCGCCTTGGGTCAGTTCTCGCAAAGCAGCGACAGCGTCCGTTTCGCTGGCGTTAACGGTATGTGTGGCGCCAAGCTTGCGGGCAAATTCGAGCTTGCTGTCCATAATATCGACCGCAATAATCGGGTTGAGGCCTGCCAGCTGGCAGCCCTGAATAGCGCTGAGGCCAATGCCGCCGCTGCCAATAACTGCGGCGGCATAGCCCGGTCTTGCCTGGGCGGTGTTAATGACTGCGCCCACGCCCGTGGCGACGGCACAACCGATAACCGCAGCTACTTCGAAAGGCACATCGTCGGGGAAGGGAACCGCCGCCGCTTCGTCGATGACGACGTACTCAGCCATAGTGGCTGCGCTCAACATATGCTTTAGTGTGATGCCATCCAATGTCCGCAGACGGCAGGTGCCATCGAGCAATGTTGCTTTAAAAGTTGTACCGGGCAAGCGTTCACAAAGATTGTAGCGCCCATTCAAGCAGGTTGGGCAGACTTCGCAGGCGGGCAGCCAGTTGACCAAAATCCGATCCCCAGCTTTCACTCGGGTTACCCGCTTGCCAACTTTTTCAACGACGCCAGCACCCTCGTGCCCCAGCACAAGTGGTGGCGTCGCCCGTAACTCCCCTTTGTACGTGTGCAGATCCGAATGACAGACCCCAGCAGCGTGCATACGAACCAAGACTTCCGAATCTTTCGGGCTGTCCAGTTCAACTTCTTCGATTGCTAACTGGTCGATGTCGCGAGCGACAGCCGCTTTTATGCGCATCTGTGGTATTCCTCTTTATTTAACCTGTAGCGTGAAGAAACTAAATCATTCAGGCGTTTCAATAGACGGTTATGAAGCAACGACTCTCACCCGGATCTCAGCGCTCGCGATTAGCGACACACAATTACACCTTCAGGCTTGCAGATTGGACTTCGCGAAACGGGGCTCATATTCTTAAAATCTTCGTCACCACACTAAAACAAGGAACATCATGTCTCAAGCGACTTACGAGAATCGACAAGAACTACATATGCGCAAGTGGCCCGAATTATGGAATGCATTTCGCAACCTGAATGACACAATAAAGAGTAGCGACGAACTACCGGCGATGTTGAAGACGGAGATTTTCACTGTCGCCAGCGTTGCCGGCGGATGCCGCCACTGCCAGTCTCACGGAGCTCACGGACTTCATCGTCAGGGTGTCGAGCACGCGCGCATTCAAGACCTGTGGAACTATGAGCGCTCGGAGCTTTTTACCGACGCCGAGAGAGCTGCCTTTGAGCTGGCGCGGGCTTCGGCACAGAGCCCAAATGCGGCAGGTCCGGAGCATTTCGCGGAGCTGCGTAAGCATTATTCGGATCGGCAAATTGTCGATATCCTGGCCGAGATCTGCCGGGCCGCATGGTTAAACCGTTGGCACGACACCGTCGCCACCGTTACCGATCAGGAATCGGTTGATTGGGCGAGGGAGAATTTGCAGACAGTCGGTTGGGCTGCTGGTAAACATAAGGGCCAGGCGCACGAACAGTCGGCTCCGCCGCCGGCGCCAGTCGTCTCAACGTTAAGCGGCTAGAAGAAATTTACGGCGATACTTCAGGTCAGATTAAGTCTGACCCTGTCGTTTGTGCGCATTAGATTAGCGGTCATTGCGTGATGCTCTTGCCGAATATGGGGGTCAGGTCTTGCGTTTTGCCTTCATGCCGAATATGGGGGTCAGGTCTTGCGTTTTGCCTTCACGCTTGCAAAACGCAAGACCTGATACGCAAGTTCACTCTTGTTTATTGGAGCCGTTGAGTTGGCAGGATGGGCCACCCAATTACGGTGGCCATTTCCAACGGCGCAACTAAGAACGGCGCCCGGCATTAAAGCCGGGCGCCGGTTGTCATCAGTTAAAACGCATACCCGCAGTCAGGCCCCACATCGCCTGTCCTTCACTCGCACTGCAAGTGGTGCTGCCGTTAATCGCGCCCAGACTGAACTTGTATTTGCAATAGCGGCTTTCCAGCAGATCGTCTCCGAATACCGATATTTGGTAGCGCTCGTCGGGCCCGAAACTGTAGGAGCCGCGAACGCCCAGTTGTTCGACCTTCTCCAGGTTCTCCACCAGGTCCTGCGTGGCCAGTCCGGTTACTGCCTCAGCGCGGTAGCTGAAGTTGGCCTGCAATCTCAGCGTGCCGCCGGCCAGTGGCCCGGTCCACACTCCCTGCAGGTTGAACGATTCGTTGGGCGCATTCTGTAAATCGTGACCCGCTTCGTCGGATCCGATACCGCTGGCCGTGATTACTTCGGTATCGAGTATGCCCACCGAACCGGCGAAAAACAGATTGTCGGTCGCCGCCCATTTGATTTCGGCTGCGAAACCCTTGCTGCGCGACGCCGGAACGTTGGAGAACGCCGGGCCGGTGGCCGGGTCGACGAAGAAAGACTGCTTGTTGAACCAGTCATAATAGAAAGCTCCAAGGTTCACCTGGACGGCGGCATCCAGCCAAGTGGATTTATAGCCAATTTCGTAGGCATCCAGGGTTTCGGGAATGGCGTCTTCGATCGGGAAGCCGGTTTGAGGCCCATGTAGAAACTCGATATCGAACTTCCCGGAGCGGAAGCCGCGCGAGTAGTGTACGTAGGCCATATGATCGTCGTTGATCTGCCAGGTCAGCCCCGCTTTTCCGCCCCATTCGGTAGCCTTTAAGTCCGGTCGGACGATGGTGCCAGCGCACAGGCGGCCGTTACTGGCACAGGTGGGCGTGGCCGCTCCTGAAGCAACTTGCGCTGCCGATGCCGACCGCACGAAGGAGTTGTCCAAGAAATCTGACAAAGCAAAGCCCGAACGGTCAAGAAGACCTACCTGGTGGTTGCGCATTTCCTTTTTGTCGTTGGTGTAACGGATCCCGAGGTTGAGGGTCAGGTTATCTAGAATATCGAAATCGAGGGAGAAATACGGCGACCACACATCGTTCTCGATGGTCGCGATACTGAACGATGCGACGTCGGAGAATCCCGCCTCGGGAAAGCCCTGGCCCAAACCCTGCGATACAGACCACAGCGCCAGGCTCCCGCCCTGTACAACAGGGGGCCCGCAAACGCCCGGCGGAAAAATCTCCAGCTGGTTACAGGCCGGTCCGAACGGAGCGTTGAGGATAATACCCGGCCCGAATGAGATGTTCTGGCCAAGCACCATATCCTCATGAAAATAATAAAACCCCGCTATCCATCGCGCCCGTTGGTCCTCCGGCGATTGAAAGCGGATTTCCTGGCTGAATTGCTCGAAGCTGTTGTCCACATCGATGGTGATGTTCGTTTCCGGCATACCACTGACCAAAGAGGGACGGTTGTTTCCCATGCCCGAAGAACTGTACGCGTAAGCCTTGTCGCTCTCGTCGTAGGCGGTGATTGAGACGGCCCTGCCCAACTGAAATCGTGTTCCAGCTTGAGATAAAAGCCGAAAGCGTCCATGTCGTCTCGGTCATCACCGGTCGGATAGACGTCGTTCCACCCGGGGGTGTTCGGATTCACCCCATGGCCGTTGACCGTGTCGGTGGGAGGATTTTCCCAATCGAGCCGAACGCCGGCGAGCTGTGGGCCGACGAACGCGCCGTCGGCGAAGGCACCATTCGCCGCGGTTGCGTTCACGGCGATCACTTTCGCCATATCGACCTGGCTGTCCTCTCTGCCCCAGTGGCCGTTCAGCGTAACCGTCGTTATATCTGTAGGTTCCCAGACGATAGTGCCGCGGACGGATTTGCGATCCTTATCGCCGACGCTGCGCCGCCTTCATCGAGGTTGTCCCAGATGCCGTTGCGGTCATAGCTCTTGCCGGCGAGGCGGATCGCCGCGGTCTCGCCCAGTTGAAAGGTTGCCGCCGCTTCGACTTCGATGCGGTCGTATCTGCCGTAGGTGAAATCCACGAAGCCGTCCATCTCGCCGCCGACTTCCGGCCGTTTGGAAATGAAATTGATCGCGCCGCCCGTAGTGTTGCGGCCGAACAGCGTGTTCTGCGGTCCACGCAAGATCTCTACCCGCTCCATGTCATACAGACCAACTGAGGTGAGGAATGGCGAACTCATCGTGACTTCGTCCATATAGATGCCGACCGAGCCCGGGGTTGAAGCGAAGAAATCACTGGTTCCTATGCCGCGGATCGCGATTGACTGATTGGAGTTGTTCTGTTGCGCAACCGCCATGTTAGGTGCCAGCGCGATGACGTCGGCGGCGCGTGCAATACCGAGTTCGCGTATCTGGTCGCCTGAGAAAGCCTGCAGCGTAATCGGTACGTCCTGCACTGATTGTTCGCACTTTTGCGCGGTGACGATCACTTCTTCGATCTGCGCCAGGCTAATCGATGGAAAAACCGCAAACGACGCGGCCATTACGAAGCTGAATAACTTCACGGAAATTCTCACGGTTAGCCCCCTACGAGCAGAAATGAGTCTAGGTAGAATGAACGCACTTTCCCCGCAATTCCACACCGGGAGTTCAGGGGTAGCTATTCGCTCGCAGGGTAACTAAGAGGTTGTAAATGTGAGGGTCAGTTCTGAAATGTGAGGGTCAGTTCTTGCCTTTTGCCCATATGCAGGCAAAACGCAAGACCTGATACTCGAGATCACTTTAAAACATTGATCGTGATAGCACGTGAGCAGAAAAATATACCGCTGCCAGATAGGCGAAAAGTATCGCGACGTAATTCATCGCATGAAACCCGACCAACGCCAGTTGGAAAGTGCTCGGCTTTTAGGTCACGGTGGCGTCACCGGCTCACGCAACTCTCGCAGTCTTACTGTCGATCTGATAGCGCAGATACTCGTCGTAGCTGCCGGCGTAATCGATGAGCCCGTCGGGCGTCAGATCGATAATGCGTGTGGCCAGCGATGAGACGAACTCCCGGTCGTGACTGATGAAGATCAGCGTGCCGGGGTAGTTAGCAAGTGCGAGGTTCAGCGCCTCGATGGATTCCATATCCAGGTGATTTGTCGGCTCGTCCATGACCATGACGTTGGGCTGTTGCAGGATCAGTTTGCCGAACAACAAACGGCCTTCCTCACCACCGGATACCACCTTCACCGACTTCTCGCTCTCATCCCGGGAGAACAGCAGCCTGCCCAAGGTTGCACGCAGCAGTTGCTCGTCCGATCCTGGTGGTTGCCACTGGGTGATCCATTGGAATAACGTCATGTTCTCGGCGAACTCCGCAGCATGATCCTGTGCGAAATAGCCGATCTTGGCATTCTCGGCCCACTTTACCGAGCCGCTATCCGGTTGAAGTTCTTGCAGCAGGCAGCGGGCGAGCGTGGTTTTGCCGATGCCGTTCGGACCAATGATTGCCACTCGTGCGCCTGCCTCTATGGCGAGATCCAGATTTTCAAACAGGGGATCCTCATCAAATCTTTTGCTCAGGCCGGTGGTCTCTACCGCCATGCGGCGCAAGGGCTTTTCCTGCTCAAAGCGGATGAACGGGCTGACCCGGCTGGACGGTTTAATCTTCTCAAGCTGGATCTTCTTTAGTTGCAGTGCACGAGATGTCGCCTGACGGGCTTTGGAAGCATTTGCGGAGAATCGGCTTACGAAGGCTTGCAGCTCGCCCATTCTCACTTTTTTCTTGGCATTCTCGGCGTACATCCGCTCTCGGGACTGCGTCGCAGCCGTCATGTATTCATCGTAGTTGCCGGGGAACTCGCGAAGCTCTCCATAATCGAGATCCGCCATATGCGTGCAAACACTGTTCAGGAAATGCCGGTCATGCGAGATGATGATCATGGTGGACTTGCTACGACACAAAAAATCTTCCAGCCAACGGATGGTATTGATGTCGAGGTTATTGGTCGGCTCATCGAGCAGCAAAATTTCCGGATTGGAAAACAAAGCCTGGGCAAGCAACACCCTGAGTTTCCAGCCCGGGGCGACTGCGCTCATCACCCCTTCGTGTTGTTCGACCGGAATGCCGATCCCTTCCAGTAATTCGCCAGCCTGCGACTCCGCGGAATAGCCGTCGAGCTCTGCGAATTCTATCTCCAGTTCCGCGACGCGCATGCCTTCTGCGTCGCTCATCTGCGGCAACGAGTAGAGCCGGTTACGCTCGCGCATCAGCTGCCACAGTTTTTCGTGCCCCATGATCACCGTATCCAGAACCCGAAAGTCTTCGTAGGCAAACTGATCCTGGCGAAGCTGTCCGATGCGTGCGTTGGGCGCGGTGGAAACATTACCCGTACTCGGCTCCAGCTCACCTGACAATATCTTCATGAAGGTTGATTTGCCGGATCCGTTCGCCCCAATCAGGCCATAGCGGTTGCCATTGCCAAAAGTGATGGAGACATTCTCGAACAAAGGTTTGGCGCCGAATTGAATCGACAAATTCGCAGCAGAAATCACGTTTGCGCACCAGCGTTGTCGATGAGTCGGCGGCCCTGATTGCCGGTCATCGGTTGAGGAAGATCTGATTAGAGAGGAAATACGGCGCCTGTCATCCCGTTCAGGCGGGCGCATCATAACAGAGTCGGTGCGGGATAGGGGGTTTGGTTGTTGAAATATGAGATCTGCCGCTGGCGCAAGGGCCGCCGAAGCTTGCGCCGACCGACAATCGCTACTGCTATATTGAGGCCATGAACGATGTAGATGTCATCATTCTGGGCGGTGGCGCTGCCGGCCTGATGTGCGCTATCGCGGCAGGCGGTCGTGGTCGTCATATTGTCGTACTCGAAGGCGCGAACAGGATTGGAAAGAAAATTCTCATGTCCGGTGGTGGCCGCTGTAACTTCACAAACCTGGAATGCGCGCCGTCACGTTTTATTTCCGCTAACTCGAGCTTCTGCATTTCCGCGCTGAGCCGGTATACACCGTTGGACTTTATCTCAATGGCGGAAAAACATGGGATCGCCTATCACGAGAAGACGGCTGGCCAGCTGTTTTGTGATGAATCATCGAAAGACATTCTCGCCATGCTGGTTTCTGAGTGTGAGCAAGCGGATGTATCCATTCTGACGCAATGCGATATCACATCAGTCGAATATAAAAAGCGCTATTTCGTGACGTGTGACAAAGGCGTGTTTGCTGCGCAGTCTGTGGTGATCGCGACCGGTGGCTTATCGATTCCGAAAATGGGCGCGACGGATTTCGGTTATCGTCTGGCGCGCCAGTTCGGACTGCGTGTGCGAGATACCCGTGCCGCTCTGGTGCCGTTTACGTTTTCCGGTTCCATAAAGGAAATGACGGAACGCCTTTCCGGTGTCAGCTTGAGAATTTCGCTGAGTGTCGCTGACGTTAGCTTCACCGGAGACGTTCTCTTTACGCATCGAGGACTCAGTGGCCCGGCTGCTTTGCAGCTGTCGAGCTATTGGCTACCCCGTATGGAAATTCATCTGGATCTGTTACCCGACAGCGATGCCGTTACATTGTTACTGCGAGCCAAAACGGCGCAACCGAAGGCGTTACTGCGCACTGTTTTGTCTGATGTGCTTCCGCGGGCGTTGGTGCGGGAGTTGCAGCCACTTTGGTGGCACGCATCGCGGCACACGCGGCTGGCTGAAATGCCCGATGTTGTTTTACGCCAGATCGCGGAACTATTGCACAACTGGGTGATGAAACCCGCTGCAACCGAGGGATACCGTACGGCAGAGGTAACACTTGGCGGGATTGATACCGCTGAGTTGTCCTCAACGACAATGGAGTGCAAACGACAACGCGGTCTTTATTGCATCGGCGAAGTCGTTGATGTCACAGGGCATCTAGGCGGATTCAATTTCCAGTGGGCATGGGCATCCGCCCAAGCCGCCGGCCAGGTCGTTTGACGGTTGTCGTTTTCGTAAGCCGAAAGCTCGACGCTAATCAGGTGTAACGACGTGCTCGCCAAGTTGCCCAACCCACCATTGATTGAATTCCCACAAGCACCGCTCGTAAGGGTCTGATAACCGACCCTGGTCGTAGTACGGGCTTTTGATGCCGGTGAATGATTTCTCGAACACGGGCATGTCGTCGGTTTCGTGGACGATTTTGGTGGCCCAGTGGGCGCGGTCTTTAAGCGCCTGGCTGTACTCAGGATTTTCCACCGTCGAGCGCGGCATTAGGTCATTGATCCAGATGCTGTGGCGCTCCGCGGAGGTTGGCAGGATGCGGTAGGAGGCGATCTGATCCGGGCCGATGCCGAGCAGCAGGCTGGGCCACACGAACGCAACGGTAGGTTCGAGTTTTTCTTTTTCGGTCAATCCGTCGATGAACGGCAGGCTGTTACCGCCGTCGACGTTGGTGGCACTGTCGGCCTGGGCTTCGCCGAAACTCAGCATGGAATACTTGCCGGAGCTTTCGAGCGGATACGTTTGTGCCGCCGGGTAGGTCGGCTGGAATGTTTTGGAGTGTGCACCGAGATGGTGATATGCCTCGAGGAAGGATTCGGCGTTGATCTTCCAGTTCGCCTCCTGCTCGTAGTGGACCATGTCGTGCGCCGGCACCAGTTCGGATAAATTCCAATTGCGCAGGTAATCGCTCAGGCCTTTGAGTTGTGGCGCCAGCGGTTCGGCTTCGTTGCTTAAGTTTACAAACACGAAACCTTCCCAAATCTCGGTCCGGATCTGTGGCAGACGGCAGGCGTCGCGGTCGAAGTTTTCGGCCCCCTCCATCAGCGGCGCCGCTTTGAGCGTGCCGTCGAGGTTGTAGGACCAGGAATGGAACGGGCAGACCAGTACGCGCGCGTTGCCGGCGCCCTCTGCGAGCAGGGTGCCTTTGTGCTGGCACACGCGTGCCATAACGTGGATTTCGCCATCGGCGTCACGCGTGACCAGTAACGGGTGATCGAACATATCGACGGCGAGGTAGTCGCCGGGGTTTGGGACCTGATTGACGTGGGCGACGTTGGCCCAGTTGTCGAGAAACAGGTGCTGGGCTTCAAGTTCGAACACGTTGGGGGAGGTATAGGCCGTCGCGGGTAAGTTATATGCCTGGTTACTGGGTAGGCGGACTTTGTCGATTTGTGCCGCCGTTATTGCGCCGTTGTTGCGCATGATGTCCTCCTGCCGGAATGACCGTTGGCCTAACGATAAGCGCCTGAGCGAAGCATGTAAATGTTAATTGGCGATCCCCACAGTTTCCAAACCAGCCAGTACCGTCGAATCGCGCACAATACCTGTGAACGTGTCGATATCGATCGTTTGATCCGCGTCGACGTAGGCGGTATCCGGTCGCGTGTGCACTTCGATGAGCAAACCCTGTGCGCCGGCAGCGAGGGCGGCGCGGGATAGCGAGCGCACACCATCTCGTGCTCCGGCCCCGTGCGAGGGATCGACGATGATGGGTAAATGCGACATACCACGCACCATGGGTACGACATTCAGGTCCAAAGTTCCGCCGCTATGGCCGTTTGAAGTCCTGATACCCCGCTCACACAGGATCACCTGGCGATTACCTTGGGCGAGCAGGTACTCGGCGGCCATCAGCCATTCTTCCAGCGTCGCCGCGATGCCCCGCTTCAACAATACGGGCCGATCGATTGTGCCGAGTCGGCGCAGCAGTGAATAGTTCTGCATGTTACGCGCGCCCACTTGCAACACATCGACGTAGTCACTAATGATGTCGATCGATTCCACATCAATTACTTCACTGACGATCGGCAACCCGGTCTCTTCTTTAACATGGCGCAGCGTACGCAATCCTTCTTTGCCCAGGCCTTGAAACGCATAAGGACTGGAACCGGGTTTGTACGCGCCGGCGCGAAACATGTGGGCGCCGGCGGTTTTTACCTTTCGTGCAACGGCCAGCGTACGCGCCTCGGTTTCGACGCTGGGTGGTCCGGCAATCAGTACCGGTTGGTCTCCGCCTATGTGGACATTGTCAACAATCACCACGCTTGGCTGCGGTTGCACCTCGCGGCTCACCAGTTTGTAGGCTTTAGTGACCGGTATGCATTCGAGTACGCCCTCTAACCGTGACAGGTGAGACGGGTCCACAGGATCGCGATTGCCGGTAACGCAGATCGCCGTACGATCCGCTCCTGGCACGCTCAGTGGTTCGTAGCCCATGGCGCGAATCGCATCTTCAACGCGGGCGCATTCCGCCGGCGTGCAGCCTTTGCGCATAATGATCAGCATGCACGTAGCTCGGCGCGAATAGGATCGGCGGTCAGCGCCTGTACAGCCTGGCCGAACTGGGCGACTAGAGTGACATCCCGATTGCTGTCGTCTGGGCGCCAGGCGTCTTTGATGACACGAGCCAGGTGGCTGCCAACAACCGCAATCGTGGCGCCCGCGCGAAACGCCTGCAGGAGCTGTTCGCGCTGGGAAAGTCCAAAGCCGATGCAAAGCGAATGTCGTGTATTAGTACTGATGCGGGTCACGAGTGCGCCGACAGCCTCGCTGTCGCGATGCTGAGCGCCGGTGACGCCTTGTTGTGCAACTAGATAGAGGAACGCGTTGTTGACCGCTTCAATTTTCGCCAGCCGCGCCGGCGGAGTCAGCGGACCGACGATCTGAACGTGGCCGAGGCGGGCTCGACGTGAAGCCGCGCGTAGCGGGAGCGCCTCATCGTAGGGGATGTCGGGCACCAATAAGGACGAAGCGCCGGCCTGTGCTGCCTGGTTACAAAACTCGGAGTAGCCGAGCGCGTGCACCAGGTTACCGTACACCAATAGATTTAATGGCAGGGCAGGACAGGCGGCACGGATCCGCGCAAGGATCGCGAAGGCAGTGCGTGTCGATGTGCCGCCGGCAAGGGCACGCAGTGCGGCCGCCTGGATAGCCGGACCATCGGCGACCGGATCGCTGTACGGGAAACCGATTTCCAGCATGCTGGCCCCGGCGTCCGCGGCGGCTCGCGCCAATTCCACTGATAGATCAGGTGTTGGATCTCCGAGGACCAGAAATGGGCTGACGTGGTGCGCTGCCTTACGAAAAGACCGCCTTAATAAGGAGACACTCACGCGCGCGGCTCGCTGTGTTCATGAAAATAAACGTCGAGATCTTTATCGCCTCGTCCGGATAAATTCACCAGCACACGGCTACCCTCGGCTAGATCGCCGGACGCGACCGCTTTGAGTACCCAGGCGAGGGCATGCGCAGATTCAAAAGCCGGGATGATGCCTTCCGTGCGCGATAACAGTTCGAACGCCTCGATCGCTTCGTCGTCGTTGATCGCCGCGTAGTGCACGCGTCCACTGTCACGTAGATGGGCGTGCTCGGGACCAACGCCAGGGTAGTCCAGCCCCGCGGAAATGCTATGCGCCTCGAGGATCTGACCGTCGCTGTCTTGCAACACCGCGGTCCTTGCGCCGTGCAGCAAGCCGGTGGTGCCGCGCAGCAGTGTAGCGCCGTGCTGAGCCGAATCGATGCCGCGGCCACCGGGCTCCACGCCAACCAGACGCACACCCGGATTGTTCAGAAACGCTGAGAAAATGCCAATGGCGTTGCTGCCGCCGCCGACACACGCGACAACAGTGTCAGGTGCGTCACCGAATGTTTTGCGCCACTGCGCTCGCGCTTCTTTACCGATGACAGACTGGAAATCGCGCACCAAGCGTGGAAACGGGTGCGGACCACACACCGTGCCAAGCAGGTAATGGGTTGTCTCCAGGTTGCCGGTCCAATCTCGGAGCGCTTCATTGATGGCATCCTTGAGCGTGCGCGATCCGGTTTCCACCGCGATGACGCGGGCGCCGCACAATTGCATGCGTTGCACGTTAGGCGCCTGGCGGGCCATATCTTTTGCCCCCATATAAATGAGAGTCTCCATACCCAGGCGCGCACCGATCATTGCGACCGCGGTACCGTGCTGGCCCGCGCCGGTCTCTGCAATCAGGCGGTTCTTGCCCATGCGCTGCGCGAGTAGCCCCTGGCCGACGACATTGTTCGTTTTGTGCGCACCGCCGTGCAGCAGATCTTCGCGCTTGAGCATACAGTTCACATGCGCCGCACGGGAGAAGGCTGGGACTGCGCTTAGTGGCGTCGGCCGTCCTGCCCAGCTCGCAAGTAAGTCGCGCAGCTCCGTCTGGAATTCCTTTGAACGTACGATTTCACGGCGTGCTTGTTCTAGCTCGTCCAGCGCGGGGATCAGCAGTTCCGGAACGAAGCGACCGCCATACTCACCGAAAGGACCGACCTTGGGGCGGTAGTGCGCGGCAGTGCTCATGCGATGGCGTCCAGGCGTGCAAATAAGGCGTGCAGTTTGGCTGGATCTTTAACGCCGGGAGCCGCTTCGACCCCACTGGAGAGATCAATCCCCCAGGGCTGATGGCGCAGCAAATCTGCAAGGTTATCGGTATCGATGCCGCCCGCAATAAACACGAAGTCAGGCGCATACAAACCGAGCAGTTGCCAGTCAAACGCCTTTCCGGAGCCGCCGCCGGCGTCGATGATGATCGGCACCCGCGTTGAGCGAGAATCCGGTAGCTTGGGCAGTGTCTTTGCATCCGTTGCAATGGTGATTGCGCGATAGACGGTAAAACCCAGTTGGTTGAGCCGCTCGACTTGGCTGTCATCAGGGTCGTAGAGCTGCACATGCGAGCCCCCTACTGCCCGCGCCGTTTCGCTGATCTCCTCGGTGCTTTGATCTTTAAATACCAGCAGGTGCGGAACCGTGCTCGCGACGGCGGCTACCGCGCGCGCTTCGTCTACGCTCGCGCAGCGTGGCGAGCGAGTAGCCATTACCGTGCCTAGGTGAGTTGCGCCGAGCGTCAACGCCAGTTCGGCATCTTCGGGGCGCCGCACACCGCAGATTTTCACCTTGGGCTTCATGCGCGCACTGCGGCAATAAAAGCCGCCGGATCGGGGCTGCGCATCAATGCCGATCCGATCAGGACCGCGTCGGCTAGACCGCGGATATCGTCTGTGTGTTGTGGTTGTTCATAGCCGCTTTCCGCGACCACCACGCGTTCAGCTGGAGCGGATTTGAGCAGTCGCACGGCGCGCTGTCGATCGATGTCGAAAGTATCGAGATCGCGATTGTTCACACCGATGACGACGTCGGGTAATGCCAGCGCTCGTTCCAGTTCGTTGGCATCGTGACACTCGACCAGCGCGCTCAAGCCGTAGTGGACGCACGCGTCGGCAAGTTCCACGAGCTGTTCAGAATCCAGGCATCGAACGATTAGCAACACCCCGCGTGCACCAAGTCGGGCTGCGTGCCGGATCTGCGCGGGCGATACGACGAAGTCCTTCATCAACACCGGCACATCGATGGTGGCCACCGCGTCGATGACATGTTGATCTTCTCCCTTAAACCGAGTCGGTTCAGTCAACACACTCAGTGCCGCCGCGCCGGCACTGACGTAATCCGTAACCTGTGAGCGTAGGTCACGCTGGGCAATATTGCCGGCGCTTGGGCTTGCTTGTTTGAACTCGGCAATCACATCGAGTTTATCCTTGCCGGCAAGTGCTGACGCTAGGCTCGGACCGCCGGGTCGCGCGTCCGGCTCGGTGGTCGGCAGTTTTGCTGCCCGCGCCGTCGCCGCGTCAACTAAATCTTGCAAATATTTCATGCGGCCGATTCCGCCAACGCGCGGGTACTCGATTCGGCATAGCGCATTAACACCCGCGCCGCGGACTGATTGCCAAGGGCTTCACGTGCTTGCGAGATACCCTCTTCAAGTGTGTCCGCAAGTCCGCCGACAAATAGGGCAGCGCCGGCGTTCAACGCGACCACATCTGCGCGCGGTCCGGTTTCACCGTCGAGCACGGCACCCAGAATGGCGGCGTTTTCCGCGGCTTCGCCACCTTTTAATGCACTGATGGGCGCGGCCGCGAAGCCAAGCACTGCGGGATCGATGGAGTAGGGTACGACCTCACCGTCTCTGACGAGATGGCCGTGAGTCTGTGCATGCAGGCCGATCTCATCTAATCCGTCGCAGTGTACGACCAACGCACCGGTGGTCCCGAGCTCGGCAAGCGCCTGGGCCATGACCTGTGTCATGGCGGGATCGTATACGCCGACGAGTTGATATTCAGCGAGCGCCGGATTGGACAGTGGTCCGAGCAAATTGAACAGTGTGCGAACACCGAGCGCGCGGCGGATCGGTGCAACATTCGCCGTTGCCGGGTGAAACGATGGTGCGAACAGAAACACGAAACCCGTGGCATCAAGCAGTGTTTGTGCCTGCCGCGGATCCACCTCGATCACGCAACCGGCCGCCTCCAGGGCATCTGCGCTGCCAGCGCGCGAGGACACGCTGCGATTGCCGTGTTTAGCCACGGCCCCACCGCAGGCAGCGACGACCAACGCGGCGGCTGTCGATATGTTGAAGGTATTGCTGCGATCTCCCCCGGTGCCGCAGGTATCAATCAGCGGGCGCACTTGCGCTTCTACCGCGAGACGGTGAGCACGAAGCACCCGTGCACAGGCGGCCAGCGTGGGCGCATCCGGTTCACGCACGCGCAGAGCTACCAACAGGCCGGCGGTTTGTGCGTCCGTGACCTCGCCGAGCATGATCCGGTGCAATGCCTGTTCCAGCGCCGCCGGATCGGCGCGCTCGCCGGCAACCAACGTGTCGATGAGTGCGCTAATCATGAGCGCATGTCGACAGCCGCGCTTAGCGATAGGTTGAATTGATTCGGTCGGTCCATTTTATTTGCCGGTTTTGGGCCGCCACAACGAAAAAAGGCAACCCTTGCCGGGTTGCCTCTTTCCTTTGGTCAATCGTGATTGGTTATGTGACGACAGGAACCGGCAGCCCGCTGAATATGCGCCACCACCAACCGAAGGTTGTCAGGGTCACGGCTGTGGTTTGCGTCGTCATAGGCGGCGAAGGGTAAATCCGATTAGCGCGACCAGTCAAGCACTCAGCGGCCGGCGAGCGTCGTAACAGCACGCAGGTGGTTAGTTTCCGGGCGAATTGTTGCAACTTTAATTTCAATACTAATGAACGAACATTGGTGATGGGTTAATCGATTGTTAAGCGAGCGTCGAAGATGGGGGCCGCATGTTCAACCGTCGATCGATGTGCCGCCGCGGCCTCAATTAGTACTGCGAGCACGTCCGGACGTTGCCCTGCCAGATCATGTTGCTCAGCGGGATCCTCGCCCAGATGGTACAAGAGCGGCGGCTCGTGCTTGTTGTAAATGGGCGGTGCACCATCGGCGCCCTCGGTTATGAAATGCACTTTGTACGGACCCATGCGGAAGGCACGCAGTTCACCCCTACGGTAGTACGGCATCGTCGTACGAGAGCTTGGTGCCTGCGCCAGCAATGCCGGCGTGAGATCTATTGCATCGAGTTTCATGTCTGTCGGCAGAGCCGCGTCGCCTAGCGACAGCGCGGTGGCGTAGAGATCCATGACCGTGCCGATGTCGTTGATGACGGCAGATTTGATTGTGCCGGGCCACCAGAATATCGCGGGTACGCGCATGCCGCCTTCAAAAGTGGTGTCCTTGCCTTGTTTAAGTGGGCCGGCTGAGCCGCCATGTTGTTGCATGCGTAACCACGGTCCGTTGTCGCTGGTAAAGACGACCAGTGTGTTTTCCGCGAGACCCTGTGCCTCGAGGGCACTGCGGATCGCGCCGACACTCCAGTCGATTTCTGCAACGACATCGCCGTAAATCCCATTGCGGCTGCTATCGACGAAATCCTCGCTACGGAAAAGTGGTACGTGCGGCATGGTGTAGGGCAGATATAAAAAGAATGGGGGGGAATTTTTCTTGCGACCCTGGATATAGCTGACGGCGGCCTCCGTGTAGCGCCTCGTTAATTGCCGCTGATCAGCAGGTTGTTGCAGGACTTCATCATGATGTGTGCCCCCTGCGTTTACGCTGCGTATCAATGGGACATTCCAGTACTCGACCTGCGGGTCAAAAATCATACCGATCTTGTCCGCATATTCTTTGTTGACCAATTCGCGGTCTCCGGCCTTCTTCGCTGCTCTGAGTTCGTCCAGGGTTAATCCTGTCGCCCAGTCCATATCGTTGGAATAGGGCAGTCCCAACCATTCATCGAATCCGTGCCGGGTCGGCAGGGCTGCCGGTTTGTCACCCAAGTGCCATTTTCCGAAAATCGCGGTGTCGTATCCGGCGCGCTTGAATGCTTCCGCAAGGGTCAGCTCCCGCTGCGGGATCCCGCCCGGATCATTGGGGATGAACACGCCGATTTCCCGCCCGTAGAGACCAGTTCGCACGGGCAGTCTGCCGGTCATGAGCGCTCCTCGGCTCGGTGAGCAAACCGGTGCGACCGCGTAAAAATTTGTCCAACGCTGGCCTTCTCGCGCCAGGCGATCGAGCTCGGGTGTGCGCATGGACGGGTGGCCAAAGACGCCTAGATCACCATAGCCAAGATCGTCGGCAAACAAGATAACGATGTTCGGTTGTGTAGCGGCTGCGGCCCGGACCTGCTCAGGACACGCGAGCAATGCCAACAATGCGATGAATGGGAGCAGTCGGGATTTATCGGATGTTGCGTTCAACGGTTCCCATCCGGGTATGGCGGCAACCACAGCAGAAGGCCGCTGGCAGTCAGGATCATGATTACGTTTACCGACAATGGCGCGGTGTAGCTACCGGTCATATCGTGGCCAAAGCCCATCAAAGGCGGCCCAAACGAGGATCCGAGTATGAACGCCGCAAATAAATAGCCATATATCTGGCTGAAGTGCTTGTGGCCGAAATAACGGCTAGTCGCATAGGTAACGATGTCGAATTCTGCGCCGATGGCAAATCCAAGCAATGCCGCACAGACCAGGCTGCCACCGCCGCTGGTACCAATCGCCAGTAACACGCATGCGCCCGCCACCGACAGGAAACACGCGATTGCGATGTGTGCGGCAAAGATCCGATCCAGTGACCAGCCTACAACGATGCGCCCGAGTAACGATGCTGCGCCGATGATCCCGGCGGCAAGCGCCGCGCGCTTGGCGCCGATGCCCATATCGACCAACAGCGCTGGCAAATGGGTCACGGTACCCAGGATAGCCGCCGCACCCAGACCTGCCACGACCGCGAGGATCCAGAAGGTCGGTGTTTGCATGGCTTGGCTGCTCGTACACTCGGCCCCAGCGGCGATCGTCGCGTTGGTTTGCGTTCCCGGTATGTGCCCGTCCGGTTCGAGCCCTGCATCCTGGGGGGTATTGCGCAAAAATAGCGCTATGATGGGAAATCCGCCTACCAGTACGATGATGCCCAGAGACATGTACGCGAACTGCCATCCGGCGGCACTAATCAGCCGCTGCGACCAAATAGGGAAGATGGCCGCGCCAACCCCAATGCCGGCAGCAGCGATGCCGAGTGCCAGCCCACGCTTCTCGTTATGCCACGCGGTCAACACTTTGGCGTACGGAACTGCACCGCAACCTGCGACGAAGGCGGCAACAACGACAAACCCCGAATACCAGACAAGCGGATGGGCTGGCAGTAAACCTAGAATGCACAGGCAGACGCCGAAGCCCGCGAGTGCGGGCAGCAAAATGGTGCGCGCCCCGAAACGGTCGATTAGCTTGCCGGCGATGGGCAGGAACATGGCTTGGACGACCAGATAGGTGGAAAACATCAGCGAGACCTGGCCGCGCGGCCAACCGAACGTTTCCGCGATCGGTAACAGAAAGACGCCGAAGGTATAATTGAAGACAGGGGCCGAACTGAAAAGAAAGCCAATGAAAGAAACGCCCACGATCAACCAATGACGTCCAATTTTCATAGTCTTTTGACGGTTATCACGGGCTGCGAAGGAGGATCCGAAAATGACCTTGGACAGTGCCAGAGAACGAGTAAGCCAGCAACTCGACGATATGGAAGACGAAATCGTTAGCTTGATGCAAGGCGCCATCAATACGCCGAGCCCACCTGGGTACGAAAAGGAGGTTTGTGAATACCTGGCCGGCTGGATGAATGAGCGCGATATCGTCGCACATGTCCAGGAATTCGAGCCTACACGCGGCAATGTCGTTGGCCGGCTGGCCGGTACCGGTGGTGGTAAGAGCGTGACGTTCAACGCGCATATGGACACCACCTTCGTCGGTACGGAAGAGGACGATTTGCCGATCGTCGGCAAGGTCGAGAACGTCGGGCGTGCGCAGGCACGGGTGGAAGACGGACTTATTTATGGCCTTGGCGCATTCAACGATAAAGGCCCGTTCGTATGTGCGTGCATCGCCGCGCATGCGATTAAAAAGAGCGGCGTCAGCTTAGCCGGCGACATTGTGCTTGCCGGTGTGGGCGGCGAAATCGGTAGAGGACAGATCGGTCATCTCAAAGGCCCGGGTTCCCGCGGCAAGGGGATCGGTACTTATTATCTGCTGCATTTCGGCGAATGGACCGATTACGCGATCGTGTGTGAGGGCTCCAATTGGTCCGTGTCGTGGGCGCTGCCCGGCGCAGCGTATTTCCGCATCACCAGCCGCGGTGAGGCGACGTATGCGCCATTCAATGAGCACGGCGCGGGGCCCGCGAGTGAGGATCCCAATGCGATTGTAAAAACCGCACACCTGGTGTTGGCGCTCGAAGAGTGGGCGAAGGATTACGAGCGCCGCAGCGAAATGGATACGCCGTGTGGGCGCATGACCCCGAAGGTCACCGTTGGTGCGATTGACGGCGGACAACCTATCAAACCGAACTGGCGCCCCGCGCTGAGCAACATCTACCTAGACGTACGCATCCCGCCCAACCGCACGCCCCTGGACGTCAAACGCGAAGTCGAGCAAACCGTCCGCGCAACGGGCTTGAGTGACGAGGTCGAGATGTTTCTCGCGCGCCGCGGTTTCATCGCCCAAGGTGTCGAACCGGTGGCAGAGGCCGTGGCCGCTGCACACCAGGACGTATTCGGTGTGGCGCCGCCACCGCCGCATTGGAACGATCTCAGCCAGTGGAATGACCTGAACATCTTCGCTGAGCATGGGATCCCGGTGATCAAATACGGGCCCAACTGGCCTGCGGGACCGTTCTTTCCTGAACGGATGGCCATTACTGATTTAATGAAAGCGGCGCGCGTATATGCAAACGCCGCATTAAGGTTATGTGGCGTTAATACCGGCTGATATTCGACAAGCATTAAGGAGAGAGCAAAATGTACGGATGGCGCGGACGGCTTGGCATTGTCATGCCTTTCAACAACACCATCGTCGAACCGGAGCTTTCGGCGCATTTGCCTGAGGGTATGTCGCTGCACGGGGCACGCGTCGTCCCGCGAACCGGCGACACAATCCCCGAGCAGACCGAAGCCATGTCGCAAACCATCCCCTGGGCGCTCGAAGGTCTACGCGGTAAGGTCAATATCTTTGGTTACGCCTGTATGACCAGCAGTCTGGTCAAAGCAACGGCTTGGCACGAAGTCTATGCCGATCAGACGGGGGACGTTCCGTTTTTGCCCGCCGGAGAATGCATGGTCGCCGCGCTTAATCACGTCGGTGCGAAACGGCTCGGCGTGTTTTCTCCGTTCTTCGACGATATCGCTGGCCTCGTACCCGATTGGTTCGATCAGCGTGGCTTCGAGGTCGTGCATAACGTGAATATGCCGTTCACGCCCGATCAGGTGATTTCGAAACGCTCGGCGGATTTGTTTCAATCCATAAGCGGCGCGATGACCGGGCCGGATATCGACGCGGTGGCAATTCTGGCTACGGATCTGGAAACGTTCAGCAGCGTTAATGCACTGGAAGCGGACCTGGGGATCCCGGTGGTATCGACCAACCTCGCCCTGCTTTGGGCGATGCTCGATACGCTAGGCATACGAGGCAGCAGCGCGCCGGGGCGGTTGTTTGAGGATGAGCTTAACTAACCCCTCACCCGACCGCCAGGGATGGGGGTTCTTAACGAGGCGTAGCCGAGTTCTAGAACAGGTCAGGCAGATTAATGCTCCTCGGCTCTAGCTCCTGCTTCGCTCTACCTCGTCCATCCCTGGACTCGTGCATTACCTGCACTTCCGCCATTCATGGCGGTCGGATGAGGGGTAAATGCGCTATGCAAATTTGGGCTAGGTAATAGACGTGTACGATCTCGTAATTACCGACGGCACCATCGTCACAGCCGAGCGCACACAGCGAGCCGATCTCGCGATCACGAATGGATGCATCGCGGCAATATCTACCGGCGGCGAACTCGGCCAGGCAAAACGTGAGTTGAGTGCCGAGGGATTGCACGTATTGCCAGGATTGGTCGACGCCCACGTCCATCTGCGTGAACCGGGCGCCTCCTATAAAGAGACGTTTCGCACGGGGACGATGGCCGCGGCGGCGGGAGGCGTCACCGCGGTTGCCGCGATACCCAATACCGATCCCTTACTGGACAGGGAAAAACCATTCACGGACGCAATCGCTTTAGGCCGCGAAACGGCGGTGGTTGATTTCGCGATCTTCGCCGGCGTTCGGTTCGCAGCGCCGGGTGACATTGACGAACTTGCTAACGCCGGAGCCATCGGTTTCGATGTTTGTGATGATCCGTTTGCAGTCGCCAGCTCCGCGTGGACGGAAGTATTTGCCAAGCTGCGAGAGCAGGGACTTCCGCTGGGTTTTTACCTGCTCGATTTTGCTCTACAAGCCGAGGCGCGCGCCCACATCCAGGCAAGCGGAGGTTCGCAGATTGAGCAATACCTGAGTTTCATGAACCCCGAACTCGAACTTGCGGCTGCCGCCCGCGCCGTTGCTTACGGGGCGCAATACAAGGTTCCGATCATTCTGCGTACCGTGACCACCCATGCGACGCTCGAATTCGTGCGCGTGTTGCGCCGTGGCGATCGGTCTGCCGCAATCAAAGTCGAAATGGCACCGCATTATTTATTCCTTACCAGCGATGACTTGAAGTCACAAATGACCGCGGCGCAAATGTTGCCGCCGCTACGTGGCATCGACGAACTACCGGCGTTGTGGAAAGGCATCGTCGATGGGACGGTCGATCACCTGGGCTCCGATCACGCGCCGCATGCTCCGCACGAGAAGGGCGGCGACGATTTATTCGCCTCACCGCCCGGTATCGTCGGTCTGGAAACTACGCTGCCACTGATGCTTACAGCGGTACACGGAAGTCGACTGACGCTAAACGATGTAGCGCGCCTGTGCTGCCGCGGCCCGGCGCAGACTCTGGGTATTTATCCACGTAAAGGGACCATCGCGGTCGGCAGTGATGCTGATCTGGTGCTGGTGGATGCGGCACAAAGCTGGACGTTTGACGCGTCCAAGTCCTATTCCAAGGGCAATCCATCACCGTTCCATGGTTGGGAATTTGTTGGCCGTCCACATTCCACATTTCTTCGCGGCCAACAAGTTATGTCTGATGGTGAGGTTAGCGACGTGCTGCGCGGCGAATTTCTGCGACCGGGAGATGGTTCGTGATAACCATCGACGAAGAGCGTTTTCGAAGCCTGATGCAGATGCGCGATGCGATACCGGTACTGGAAGAATCGTTTCGCGCAATCAGCGGCGGCGCACCCGGCGTTGCGGTGCGTGAAGTTGTAGAGGAACCGCAAGATTGCTTGAGCGCGCTCATCCTGGCCGGCTACGTTGGCGCTATGCAAGCGTTCTGCTTGAAAATGGTTGGCCGTTTCAACGGCCGGCAGACACAGACACTTGTTTTGCTCGACGCCAAAACGGGAGAGCCCGAAGGCGTGATAGTTGGAGGGTATGTGTGTGATTTTCGCACCGGTGCGGCGACCGCGGCAGCGACGCAGGTCTTGGCGCGACCCGATGCTGAGCATCTCGCAGTTATCGGCGCCGGCGCCCAAGCGGTAACCCAGGTGCAAGGCGTTCTCGCCGTGCGTCCGATCCGCTCACTCACGCTGTGGAATCGTACCCCCTCTCGAGGCCGGAACTGGATTGAACGCATGCAAGAAACGCTACCGAAACCGCCTGTCATGGACCTTGCGACCTCTGTCGCGGATGCTGTCGCTGACGCGGATATAGTCATCGTCGCGACATCGGCGCAATCACCTGTATTGCGGGGGGAATGGCTGCGTAGGGGAACGCACGTCAACGCAGTGGGCGCTGGCGCGCCATTTCAACGGGAACTCGATGGATCAGTATTGACGAAAGCTGATCTGATCGCCGTTGACGTGCGGGCTGCGGCGCTGCAAGTCGGTGATTTTCTCGAACCGCTGGCCACTGGGCTCATTGCGCAATCGAGCATTGCCGAGATCGGCGAGATCATGCTCGAGCGGCGCCCGGGCCGTGTCAACGCAGAACAAATCACACTGTTCAAATCGGTCGGTCACATCGCCAACGATATCGCCGTAGCCCGTGCTGCGATAGAAAAGGCCAAAGCCGGAGGCTAAGTTCCATGCCGCGTGTTGAAGTAGATGGATTACAGATCAGCTACGATGACGTTGGCGGCGGCGATCCGGCATTGTTGTGCCTGACAGGTTGGTGCTCCAACCGTGCGCGCTATTCGCAATTGGTGCCATTGTTGGCCCGAGAACATCGGGTGCTTGCGTTGGATTGGCGCGGTCACGGCGAGTCTGATGCCAGCGACGTGGACTTTGGTGAAGACGAGTTGGTCGCAGACGCGCTCGCGGTTATCGAGGCGGCCGGGGTCGAACGTTTCGTGCCCGTATCGGCCTCGCATGCCGGTTGGATTGCCATAGAACTGCGCCGCCGCCTTGGTCAAGACCGTGTACCAAAACTGGTCAACATCGACTGGATGATCGTCGAGCCGCCACCGCCGTTTCTTGCAGCGGTCACGGCGTTACAAGCTACGGATAGCTGGGCCGAAGTCCGCGATACGCTCTTGACGATGTGGCAGGCGGGTGTGGAAACCCCGGAAGTGCGTAGCGTGGCTGAGGTTATGCGCAAACAAGATGGCGACATGTGGCGGCGCTCAGGCCGGGAAGTGCTGCGTGCTTATCAGCGTAGTGTCAGTCCGCTGCGAGCTTATCAAGGTATGGATCCCGTGCCGCGGGTGCTACATCTTTACGGACAACCGGAAGATCCAGCTTACTTGCACAAGCAGCAGGAGTTTGCCGCTACCCATCAGTGGTTCGAGGTGAGCAAGCTTGCCGCGCGCACGCACTTCCCCATGGTCGAGACAGCGTCGGAGATCGCTGCGGCTATCGAAGAATTTGTCGCCGCCCGCTAGTTTTGAATTCCCCCTCGACCGTCATCACACAATCAGGCCGCAAAGCTCTTCAGCGCGCTTTGGTGTTGATCGAATCGCTTCTGCAACACGTCGGCGGGGATCCGGCCGAACCCGCAGGGCGCGGCGATAGAGAACTCCGGCAGGTAATGGCGCGCATTGGCGAGGCGTTCTTCGAAACTCCCCATGTTGTGAATCATCCCTAAATAAACTTCGGCATCTTTGACGTTCAGATCGGCAAGTGGTTGGGCGTATTCGCGGTCGGCCCGGTCCAGCATCGGCAGGTGCACGAAGTCCACTTTGCGCGGCGAAGCTGCGACCGTGTCGTTCAAAAACTTCACTTCGTTGGCGAGCGTGTCCGGGGACACAATAGGCCAGCCACCCAAGGTGCCGTAGCAGGCGTGGTAACCCAGCGCGACCCCATCGGGGACCGCCGCGCTCAATCGCGCAAACTGTGCGACGAACGCAGCGTATCGCTCCGGTGTGATCGGTCCCAGCCACGGCAGTCCGAATTCGATATCGATGCTTTCCACGGCTGCATCCCATTGAATCGCCAGTTCCTCGGCGGGAATGTGTTCAATCATGGTTGTCACTTCGGCCAGCATTGCCGCTTCGTAGCCGGGTTTGATTGCGGGCCACTGCTCAGGATCGCGAAAGTAAACACCCGTCGCGCTTTCCGGTGTCGGCAGCGCGACCATCATGCGTAGATGCTTGGGCAATACACCCTCTTTCTTGAGCGTCTTGAATACGAAATAGGAGTTAATCGCGTCGCGCGCATAGCCAAGCCGCCAACCCGGATCTGCAAATTGGACCAGCTCGACGCCAGGTTTCACTTTAAAGTGCCACTGGTCTTCCAGGTTGCGCGGTTTCCAAACTTCGACGCCGTTCTCATCTGGTAACGGTCGTTTGAGCGTTTCGATGTCGGGATGACCGTTGAATACCTGAAACGCTTGTCCGTCGATCCAGCATAGTCGGTTACCGACCTCGCCGTCGGGCATGTAATCAAGCACATTAGCAAACGCGTTTCCCCACACGCGGAACACCTGTTCGACGGTGTCACACGGTATGCTTCCAACCAGCAAGAGTTTCCCAGGCATGGAATCTTCCCCTCTCAAGAAATATTTGATACTACCCCATAAGCATAGGGTGTCAGCGAGGCGCTATCGGCGTTATTGTTCCAACTGCCGCCTCAACCACGGCGGCCGCATGCAAACAGCGCGATTCCGCAAAGGGTGAGCCGATTATCTGCACAGCTTGCGGCAGTTCCTCGGCAATACCAGTGGGAACCACGGCGACCGGAAGTCCCAGCAGATTTATCGCCACGACCAGCCGCATGCTGTCCAGGAGTTTTCGCGAGCGCTCCGTGCTTTGCACGTCTTCGCCGATTTGGAACGGTCGATCCATCGATACGGGACCGAGGATCAGTGGATAGCGCTCGAAGAACGCCAACCAATCTCGATACATTCGATTTCTATCAGCAAAAGTTCGGATGAAACCCGTCTTGTCGAGGTCGGGGACAAAAGGATCGCACAGCTCGAGCGAACGGGGCGCATCCGGTGTGGACAATTGTTTGATGGTATCGAGAAGCATCACGCGTACTTCGGTCCATAACAGTTGCTGCCACATTTGCATAGCTTCCACTACCTGCGGGGGATCGGCTTCTTCGACCGTATAACCAGCCTGCGAGAGCGCATCCGCGGCTTTGTGGACACCAGCTGCCACCTGCGGGTCGACGCCTAACGCACCAGGGTCTAGCGTCAACGCAATTTTTGGAAGCGCGGATGGCTGCTCGTCATCGAGCGGTGCGGGCACCCACCAGGGATCACACGGATCCCGATTGCTGACCGCCGCGAGCGCGACTTGCAGATCGACTACATTGCGCGCCATCGGTCCTTCCACGTACATGAGTTGAAAACTGGTTGGCAATTCTCCCGGCATGGTGGCGTTGGCACGGGCGATGCGGCCGTGGCTGGGGCGCAGCGAAGCGACCCCGCAGCACTGTGCGGGGTAACGCAGCGATCCGCCAAGATCGTTACCCAGCGCCAGCGGCACCATGCCGGTGGCAAGTGCCGCGGCGGATCCGCCGCTGGATCCGCCCGGCGTGCGACCGCCATCCCATGGATTGCGTGTGACGCCTCGAAGACTACTGTCGGTATGCCAGCGTAAGGCGAAGTCGGGCAGGTTGGTGGCTGCAATCGGGATCGCGCCGGCGGCTTTCAATTGCGCCACGATAGGCGCATCTCGCGGTGCCAGGGTTTCGGAGAATGCCGGTACACCCCAGGTGGTTGGCCAGCCTTCGACATCGATGTTCTCTTTCACCGCAAAGGGAACGCCGTGCAAGGGGCCTAGCGATTCACCTGCGCTCTGACGTTGATCGGCAGCCACAGCCGCTGCACGTGCCTGTTCGCCGTACACGACCGTCACTGCGTTGACGTCGCCATTGATGCTGTCGATACGACCTATACATGCGTCCACCGCGTCGGCAGCGTTGGCTTCACCGGTACGAATGGCGTTGGCGACGGCTACCGCGCCAAGTTCCCAGAGTTCGCTCATCGTGATGTCCTCTGACTAGTTGTTGTGCGGGCGGGTGTCTTGACAGACCTGAACAGTATATCTCTCGGTCTGCCGCGAGCTAAACCAAAGAGCCTCCATTCACTGGGCAGCCCGTGCACAAAGGCCGAGCCGTTTTTTTGCGGCGTGGATACGTGTAGCATCGCCCGCTCAATCACCAGTGCACATCACTATGCCCGACATCCAAACATTACGCCGTATCCTCAAGGAGAATAATCACGTCGCCGTCGTCGGGCTGTCGGCGAACTGGTATCGCCCGAGCTACTTTGCGGCGAAATATCTGCTCGACCACGGTTATGAAGTCACGCCGGTCAATCCTAACTATGAGCAGGTACTCGAACGGCGCTGTTACCCCGATCTCGCCTCCATACCGCAGCCTGTAGATGTCGTTGATATCTTTCAACAGCGCGAGCGTGTGCCTGAAATTGTCGACCAGGCCATCGCGATCGGAGCCAAGGTTGTGTGGATGCAACTCGGCATCGAACACGAGGAAGCCGCGGCCAAAGCCCGCGCGGCTGGGTTGGAAGTAGTGATGGACCGTTGCATTAAAATCGAATACGCACGCCTGTTCGGCGGGCTAAACTTCTGCGGAGTGAACACCGGTGTGATTTCATCGAAGCGGCCCTTATGGGTAACGCGATGATGGGGGTGGGTTGACGATGGCCGATCGGGAATTTGGTTTCGAGACCCTGTGTATGCACGCCGGGCAGCTACCGGATCCTGCAACCGGTGCCCGCGCGACACCGATTTACCAGACTTCAGCCTACGTTTTCGACGACACTGAGCATGCGGCCAGTCTGTTCAATTTGCAGACTTTTGGAAACATTTATTCGCGCCTGACCAATCCCACGAATTCGGTTTTCGAAGAACGAATGGCGGCCATCGAAAACGGACGGGCCGCGGTTGCGGTGGGCTCAGGCATGGCGGCGCAGATGGTTGCCATACTCACTATTCTTGAAGCGGGCGATGAGATTGTTTCCGCACGCACTTTGTATGGCGGTACCCATACGCAATTCGACGTGAACTTCCGTAAGCTGGGTATCGACACTACCTTCGTTGATTCGGACGACCCCGCGAACTTCCGTCGCGCGATTACGCCACGCACAAAAGCACTCTACGCCGAGATAATCGGCAATCCCTTGAACAATGTACTCGACGTTGAGGCCGTGGGTGCGATTGCCAAGGACGCCGGAATTCCGCTTATCGTCGACAATACATTTGCGACACCGTATCTGTGTCGTCCGTTCGAACACGGCGCGGATCTCATCGTGCATTCGGCCACTAAATTTATTTGCGGTCACGGTACTTCAATCGGCGGAGTGGTGATTGAGTCCGGCAGCTTTCCTTGGGACAACGGTAATTTTCCCGGCATGACGGAACCGTCCAAGGGTTATCACGGTGTCCGGTTTTACGAAACCTTCGGCAATTTCGGGTTTACCATGCGCGCGCGCTGCGAGATCCTGCGCACCATGGGTCCGGCGCTCAGTCCATTTAACGCGTTTCTGTTTCTGCAAGGTCTTGAAACATTGCCGGTGCGCATGGATCGGCACTGCGCCAACGCCATGGGCGTTGCCGAGTTTCTGTGTGAGCACCCGCTGGTGGAGTGGGTAAACTTCGCCGGCCTGGCGGGCAACAAATACCACGAGCTGGCGAAGAAATATTTGCCCAAGGGTGCTGGCTCGATACTCAGTTTCGGTATAAAAGGTGGGCAACCGGCCGGCGCGCGCTTTATTGAAGGTGTTCAGTTTTTAAGTCACCTTGCCAACGTGGGCGATGCCAAAACTCTGGTCGTGCATCCGGCGTCAACGACCCATCGGCAGATGAGCGAGGAAGAGCAGCTTGCGGCAGGTATCGGACCGGAAATGGTCCGGATCTCGGTGGGGCTCGAAACGCTGGACGATATCCTCTGGGATATCGATCAGGCTCTTACGAAATCACAAGGGTAATTCGGGCGTCTGCCTCGGGCTCCGGGACGGGGTATTGAGGAAAGGATCCGTTGGAGACTAAGCTTATGGGTGGCCTATATTTCGAAGAATTCTCCGTCGGGCAAATCTTCACCCATGCCATCCGCCGCACCATTACCGAGGCGGACAACACATTCTTTAGCGCCTTGACGCATAACCCGTCGGCGTTGCATCTGGATGAAGAATATTGCCGAGAGCACACCGAGTTTGGCCAGCGGGTCGTTAACAGTTGTCTGACGCTGTCGATGATGGTCGGTATATCCGTGAACGAAACTACGCTTGGAACCACCGTTGCAAATCTTGGCTGGGACGAAGTGCGTTTTCCGCAGCCACTGTTCCATGGCGACACACTGCACATCGAAAGCGAGGTGCACGAATTGCGTGAGAGTAAGTCGCGACCCGAAAACGGCATCGTGATTTTTATCCATAGGGCCTTTAATCAGCGCGATGAACTTGTCGCGAGTTGTAAGCGCTCCGCGCTGATGCTCAGGAAACCGGCAAGCTGATGTTGCGCTCACTACTGTTCGTGCCGGGCGACAGTGAAAAAAAAACTCGGCAAAATCGAGCGCTGTGCGGCGGACGCCGTTATTCTGGATCTCGAGGATTCGGTGACGCCGGCAAATCGCGACGCTGCGCGCGCTTTGGTGCGTGACTATCTGCAGTCAGCTTCATCGCGTAACTGCGAGCTATGGGTTCGCATCAACGCGCTTGAGTGTGACGACGCATTGGCCGATTTGGTCGCCGTCGTCCCGGCACGTCCGGATGGGATCGTCTTACCCAAAACCCGCTCGCCGGTCGACGTCGTAACACTGGACGATTACCTCACTGTGCTCGAAGCCGAGCACGGCATCGAAGCTGGTGCCGTCGCAATATTGACCGTTTGCACGGAAACGCCGGAAGCACTTTTCGACCTGGCGGACTATCAAGGCGCCAGCCCACGCTTGCGCGCGTTGACCTGGGGCGCTGAAGACTTGAGTGCCGAACTTGGCGCCAGTACTAACAAAGATGAACAAGGCAATTGGACGCCGGTGTATCAACTAGCGCGCTCGTTGTGTTTGCTTGCGGCCCGGGCTGCCGGTGTGGAACCGCTGGACACGGTTTACACCGACTTTCGGGATCAAGCGGGTCTGGCGGAATCCTGTCACACCGCGCGCCGCGATGGATTTACCGGCAAGCTCGCCATCCATCCAGATCAGGTTGCGGTTATCAACGCAGCATTTATGCCCAGCCCCGAGGAGCTTGCGCAGGCTGAGCGGGTAGTCGCGGCCTTTGCCGCGGCGCCGGACGCGGGCACCCTTAGCGTCGATGGTAAAATGCTCGATATGCCGCATCTTAAACAGGCACAAAGAATTTTGGCTCTGGTCGAACGGGAGAACTAAGGCTCATGGTTCGTCACACAGGACACGTTGATACCTTTTCCTACGATAACCTGCCAGCGGCAGAGTTTTGGCCGGAGTTCCGTTTCGATCGGCCGGAATTGCAATATCCCGCACGCGTCAACAGCGCGGTTGAGTTGTTGGACAAGGCGGTGGATGAAGGTGCCGGCGAAAATCCGGCATTGATATTCAATGATCGCACCTGGACGTTCAGCGAGCTATTGGCAGAAACCAATCAGCTTGCCAATGTACTCGTCGAAGATCTCGCACTGATACCGGGCAACCGGGTGTTGTTGCGCTCGCCGAATAACGCCATGTTGATGATGGCGTGGCTCGCCGTTGTCAAAGCCGGCGGCGTCGTTGTTGCAACCATGCCGCTACTACGCGAAAAGGAACTCAGCGTTATCATCGACAAAGCACAGGTCAGCCATGCGTTGTGTGATCATCGGTTGGTTGAAGCGTTGCACCCGTTGCAGCAAAGCACAACGATTAACCATCTCGAAAGCTGGGGTGAAGGTGGTGGGCTGGAAGCCCGCATGGCCACGAAGGCCACGACCTTTACGAATGTTGATACGGCCGTCGATGATGTTGTGCTCATCGGGTTTACCTCCGGCACTACCGGTGTTCCAAAAGGCACAATGCACTTCCATCGCGATGTACTGGCCATCGCCGATACCAGCGCTCTGCATCTCATCGAAACCCAGTCCAGCGATATCTTTACCGGCAGTCCACCGTTGGGGTTTACCTTCGGTCTGGGTGGCTTGTTGGTGTTTCCCTACCGTTTCCGCGCGGCGAGTGCGCCGCTTGAAGCGCCGACGCCCGAGGCGTTACTCGCGCACATCCAGGCGCATAAGCTGACCTGTGTGTTCACGGCGCCGACCGGCTATAAAATCATGCTTACCCACATCGACAAATACGATATCTCGTCGCTGCGTTGCTGTGTTTCGGCCGGTGAACCGCTACCCAAGACCGTATCTGACGCCTGGTACGATGCCACGGGTATCCGCATCACTGATTGCCTAGGCGCCACGGAAATGTTGCATGGTTTTATCGGTTCATATGGCGATGCGATACGCCCTGGCGCCACCGGCAAACCGTTGCCAGGGTTTCAAGCTTGCGTACTGGACGAGCAGGATAAACCGATCCATATCGGTGAAGGTCGCCTGGCCGTGAAAGGGCCGACAGGTTGCCGCTATCTTGCCGACGATCGGCAGCAGCAATACGTCATCGATGGCTGGAACGTAACCGGTGATCGCTATCGTATCGACGAGGATGGATTTTATTGGTTTCAAGCGCGTGCCGACGACATGATTATCTCCGCCGGCTACAACATCGCCGGCCCGGAAGTCGAAGCAGCGCTACTCGCCCACCCGGCCGTTGTTGAATGCGCAGTCGTCGCATCGCCTGATCCCGAGCGCACCAACATCGTCAAAGCATTCATCGTGCTCGCAGCCGATCAGCAAGGCTCAGATACGCTTATAAAAGAACTCCAGGATTTTGTTAAGGACAGCGTTGCACCTTATAAATACCCCCGGGCAATCGCATTTGTCGACGGGCTGCCGAAAACGCATACGGGTAAAGTGCAACGTTACGTGCTGCGACAGCAGGAGTTGGAGAAGGCGAGCGCCAGCCAGTAATTGGGTTCGCGATAATAATGTGCGATCCCCGGTAGAGACTGAGCCATGACCACGCTTAGCTGGCGTTACAAGGACATAGACGTCTCCTACAGTTCGGAACTGGACGGTGATGGCACCTCGCTGGCCTCCCGATTCGTAGACTACCTGCGCGAGTCTCACGCGGATGAAATACCGTTCGATTGCGCCTTCGAATGGTGCGCCGGACCGGGATTTATTGGCTTCGCGCTTTTAGCCGAGGGCTTGTGTCAGCAACTCGTGTTGGCCGATATCAACCCCGTGGCAGTTGACGCCGCGCGCGCCACCGTGGTCGCCAACGGCTTGCAGGACCGAGTGCGAGTCTATGCCAGTGATAACCTCAGGCAGATACCCGAGGAGGAGCGTTTTGATCTGGTGGTTTCCAATCCACCGAATTACTACTGCCTGAATCCTCAACACCCCTGGTACGCGGAGCTCAGCGGTGATATTCGACCAAATGATCCAGGCTGGGTTCTGCATCACGCGTTCTACGCCGGTATATCCGGGTTCCTCAACCCGGGTGCACTGTTGGTGATCGAGGAAGTCGATCCCTATGCCGAAAAATGTTTTTTGCCCAATGAACAATCGCACCTGCCAATGTGGGGACCCGAGCCGTTCGATATCCGTCCACGGCCGCCGGTGGACGACTTTTGCGACATGATCGAGGCCGCCGGCCTGAGCTATTTGCGCACCGTGGCTATGCCGCATCCGTCGGTACCGGTGCATTTGATGGTAAGTCGCCATGATATCGGCAACCGCCAGATCCGTCTGCGTGAGCGCCTCACGGTGTATGAGCGGGTTGGGGCCGACGCTCAGGGTCGCTATGAAGTGATTGCCACCGTCGAAGAACGGTTTAAGGGGCGCCTCTCCGTTGATGAACAGCACCTTTGGGTCGTGGATCTCATTGAACTGTTGGGGGCTGCCGGTAGCAATGGCCGTACTGCTGGCGAGTTAGCGGCAAAACTTGAAAGGCAGGAATCCGAAGTTGTCGCTCAGCTTGCGCGCTTAGATGAATTGGGTTGGGTCCACGCGCCGGGAATCCGCGCTGCCGACGCAGACTCTTAGACTGATGTGTTGGCCTGCCCAGTTGAGATATCTCGGCTGATTAGACGTCAAGAAAGGTCACTTCTTGCTGCTCTAGAGGTTCCTGTAGTTGTTTCTACACCACAAATAGATCTGCCCGATGCTGTGGCGTCCAGGTCAATTGCACCTGCAAACAGGCCACTGACGGGCGCTTTTTGCGACCTGACCAAGGCCAGCCGGCTCGCATTTGCAAAACGCGCTGTTGTTCTATTGCACCTGAACCCACATTCCCTGTAAAATCCTGCCGTTGCCGGTCGAACCGCAGATTCTCGTTGTAGATTCGATCGAGTCATTATGTCGATGGTTTAAAGGGGGATTTTTTCGATGTTCAAGCGCAAAAACGCTTCACTACAAAATTCAATCAATCGGGCATTCATCGGACTCGCGCTGTTTGCGGTCGCGGCGACGCCCGCTTTAGCGCAACTGCTGGAGGAGGTCATAGTAACCGCCCAGAAGCGTGAACAGAGCATCCAGGACGTCGGCATCGCCATCACGGCATTCACCGGCGACCAGCTCGACAAGATGGGTGTCATCGAGAGTACTGAGATTGCCGCCATGACCCCGGGCGTCTATACCTCGCAGAGTACTGCCGGTCAGACAAAACAGTTCACGATTCGCGGCGTCACGCAGAACGACTTTTCCAGTCACGCCGAGGCCCCGAACGCGGTTTACATCGACGAAGGTTACCTGGCTTCACCGCAGACACAGTTGTTTGCCAGCTTTGATCTGGAGCGCGTCGAAGTCTTGAAAGGCCCCCAAGGGACGTTGTTCGGACGGAACGCGACGGGCGGCTTGGTGCATTACCTCACGCGCAAGCCGACCGAAGAGTTTGAGGCCTATGCCGATTTGACGTATGGCCGCTATGACAAGGTACGCGTGGAGGGTGCCGTCAGTGGTCCGCTCACCGATAACCTGCAAGCGCGCGTATCTGGCGTCTACAACTATCACGACAGCATCATCGAGAACACTTTCCCCGAAGGCAATGCGATTAACCCGGCGGAAGCCTTCGGCGGGCCCACCTGGTTCGGGTCTCCCGAGGGGGGGGCGGCAGACCTGTGGACCGACGATCAGTGGGCGATTCGTGGACAGCTCCTGTGGCAGATCAACGATGACGCGGAGCTGCGGGTCAGCGGCTTTGGCGCCTCGCAGACCTTAGGCTCCGGTCCTTATCAGGGCGAAGCCACGACCGCCGTGCTGAATGGGGCCGGGAGCCACGTTAATTCCATCTTCTCGCAGGACGAGCCGCGAGGCTGCGAAGCGATTGACGAGACAACCAGCGCCTGTGTCCCTATAGCGTTGCTCGACGGCGAGTTTTTCGGTCCTGGCAACCCTGTATTCGGGCCTGAAGACGCAGTGCGGCCGGTAGTCGGCGGTGATCTGTATGGCTACATTGACGCCGATGACGCGGGCTTCACGACGTCCACGGATCACGTTACTGAAGACTTCAATCAGTTCAAGACCTCCGGCGCGACCGGTAAACTCACCTGGGAGTTTGATAACTTTTTGCTGACCGCGGTCAGTAACTACATGCATTCCAGCGACCGCACATCGCTGGATGTGGATTCGTCTCCGATTGCTGGCCTCATCGTCATGAGCGAACAGGATACAGATACGTTTTCACAGGAACTGCGGTTAAATGGCGAGTTGGACAATGCCCGATGGGTGGCCGGTTTCTACTACCTGTGGATCGATGCTGGCTACAATCAGGGCCTGGCGAACTCGCCGGGCGGCCCGTTTACAACGACGCTCTTCCCGATGATCTTCGGCGGTTTCGACCCGGTCGCGGCGCAAGCGTTTCAGCAAGGTGGCGCTGCAGGGCTTCCGCCGCTTGAAGCAAACACCTTGGCCCAGCTGAAAACGAATTCTTATTCGTTATTCGGACAACTCGACATCGACCTGACCGACAAGCTGACCTTCATCGCAGGTCTGCGAACCATCATCGAAGATAAGGACATGCATTCGGAGAACGATTTTTACGCGAACCTCGATGACCGCACGGTCGAAACCGACATATTCATCGCACCGGGTCACCCCCCGGATTTCGACGATTCCACCTCGAGTACTCTGTGGACCGGCAAGCTGGAATTCGATTATCGGCCCAACGACGACTGGATGCTTTACGCAAGTTTGAGTCGTGGTGTTAAGGCGGGCAGTTTCAACGCCCCGCTGAACGACGGCTCGCCCCGGCTGTCGGATGAGGACTTCGGCTATGACGAAGAAGTTCTGTGGGCCTACGAGGTCGGTTTCAAGTCGACGCTGTTCGACGGCTCTACTCGCTTCAACGGCTCGTTCTATTTTTACGATTACAACGATTATCAGGCCTTTCTTTTCAAGGGCTCCGCAGGCTCCATCTTCAACAACGACGCGAAATACAAGGGCATCGAGTTCGACCTTCAAACGAACCCGATTGACGGTCTGGATTTCATCTTTAACATGTCGTTCATGGACGCTGAAGTGACGAACCTAGCGGTGGCGCCGGGCGTATTCCGTGATGTCACGCCGGCCTTCACGCCGACGGCGCAGTTGGCAGGGCTCGCGCGTTACCAGTTCCCGCAAAGCTACTTTGGCGGCACTTTTGCGATTCAAATGGACGCCAACTATGCGTCCAGCGCCTACCACAACATCCGCAACTTCCAGAGCCAGAAGATGGATGGATATGTTATCGGCAACGCGCGGGGGTCATGGTCCAGTAGCGACGGCACCTGGGAATTGCAGGCGTTCTTGAAGAACCTGAACGACGCCCGCTACAAGACGACCGGTTTCGACCTGTCAACCTTGTGCGGTTGCAGCGAGGAATCCTACGGTCGCCCACGTGAGTGGGGGATCCGCGTCCGCTACAACTTCGGCGGCGGTGGCAACCTGTAAGCGGGCAGTTCTGTAGTATCTGCAAGCGGCGTCTACGGACGCCGCTTTTTTTTGTGAACTCGGAGTGCTACGCGGCTGGCAGGATGTTGGCGTTTAATCTGAACAGATTGTTCGGGTCGTATTGTGATTTAACTTGTCGTAGCCGCTGGTAATTGACACCGTAGGTATCTTTTACCAAGCCTTCCCCATCGTCGTTGTAGGAAGTCATGTTGAGGTAACCGCCGCCACTGGAAAAGCGGTCAGCCATGTCGTCCCAGACGCCGCGCGTCCATGCCATGTTGGCATCGCTGTCGCGTGGATCCGGCCACGAGGAATTGAATTCCATCAGATAGGGCATTGTGCGGGCGCCGAACGCCGTCGCGTCTGCATCTATGCGGCTACTGGCGCCGCGCAGATCGTGCAAGACGAAAGGCGTGCGCCTGGCGGGACGCGTTTCGAATGCCGTCGCCAGTGAATCGATTACCTCGTCGCCGAGGTGGTCGAGGTACAGTGATTTCCAGTAGTTCAACAGTTCGCCTTTAGGCAGGTAGACATCGAACATTTTCTGCACGGCTGTGAACGGTCGCTGCGCACTGAGATCAAGCAATGGTGTGCCCAGCTCCCGCAGGGGCTGTACGTAGCGTTCACCTTCCTCGGCGGGCCCGGCGTACACACCGGCCGGGATCACGACTTCGAGGCCTCGGAACTCGCTCGGGAAGCTTTCATGGTCGGGTACCGTCCAGAAAAAGAATTCACTGGTGAAATCATCCGGCGCGTCCTGCATGAACTCGCGCCAGCCCTGAAGAATGTCGCGCGCTTGTTCGCCGGGGTACAGCGGGGCGCAGTGCATCACGATTGGTCCCAATGGATGCAGGCGGAACTCAAAGCTGGTGACCACGCCGAAATTGCCGCCGCCACCGCGTACTGCCCAGAATAAATCGGGATTTTCGCCTGCGCTTGCGCGTCGGAATTCTCCATCGGCGGTGATAATCTCGACGGACAAGATGTTATCGACGCTCATGCCGTATTTGCTGCGGACCCAGCCAAAACCACCGCCCAGTGCAAGTCCCGCTATGCCTGTTTCCGAAACGACACCGGCCGGGGCGACCAGGCCGAAGACCTGGGTTTCGTGATCGATGTCGCCCAGGGTGGCGCCACCGCCGATCCAGGCGATACGCTGCTCGGCATCGACCCGTACGCTGCGCAATAGCGACAGGTCTATCATCAGTCCGCCATCACAAACAGCATTCCCCGCAACTCCGTGACCACCGCCCCGAATGGCGACCAGTAAGCCATTCTCGCGTGCCATGTTGACGCAGTAGCGGACATCGGCCACACCGGTACAGCGAACGATCGCGCCTGGCCGCTTATCAATCATGGCGTTGTGCAATACGCGAGTCGCGTCGTATTCGTCATCGCCCGGGCACAGCACGGGGCCGCGGACGCTATCTCGCAGTGCTTGGATTATTGAAGATTTCATGTTGCCATCCTTTAGGAAGTCGCCCTGGCTAAATTACTGGAGCATTGCCAGGAGAGCGCACTAAATGTAATGCGGTAAGTATAGCTGACTGTGATATCGAGGAATCTGGCAGAATGACCTTGAGCGTTTTTCAATTAGGACAGGAAGACCGGATGACCGGATGACAGAATCTACGGGGACTTTTAACGACAGGTCAGCGGTGGATGCCGATGCTCACCGCTTACTCGAAATGATTTTCGGCGGTATCCAGGCGCAGGCCCTGGGTGCGGTCGCAGAACTCGGCGTCGCCGATCTGCTGCGCGACGGTGCAAAGAGCCTGGATGAACTGGCGCTTGCCACCGGCTCGAATGCTGCAGCGCTCGGGCGCATACTGCGTCTGCTCGTGCAGGCAGGGATCTTCACGGAGGATCCGGTCAATACGTTTACTTGCACTGCGCTGGGCGAACAGTTGCGCAGCGACGCGGTGGAGTCCCTCAGGGATTACACGCGGATCACCAACAACCCGATGATTCTGCAGGTCTTGACGCAACTGCTGCCCAGTTTGAAATCGGGTAATAGTCCGTTTCCGGACTTGTTCGGCGCAGGCTTCTACGACAGCCTACCAAACAACCCCGAACAGGCGGCTGTGTTCCACGGTGCAATGCGTGAGATCTCCGAGCAGGACGCAGTCGCCATTCGCAAGGCATACGATTTCACCAGTTGCCAAACGTTGGTCGACCTGGGTGGCGGTCAGGGTCTGCTACTTGCGGTGCTACTGGACGCATACCCGGACATGAAAGGGATCCTTTTAGATCTTCCCGAGGTGGTCGAGCACCCGGAGGAGCGACTGCAGGCGCACATGCACAGTGGGCGCTGCCAGGTGATCGCCGGTGATCTCCTGCAAGCGGTGCCGCCGGGTGGCGACGTATACATGTTGAAACGTGTTTTGACTCATTTCCCAGACGATGCCGTTCGCACGGTGCTCACAAACGTTCGCAACGCGACCGCGCCCGACAGCCACCTGCTGATCGCAGATCCGAATCCAGCGTCACTGTACGGCGCATCTTTCGACGTATTGATGTTCTTGCTGATGGACGGAGGCCTGCGAACCCACCAACAACTCGGACAGCTACTTACCGACAGTGGGTTTTCCTACCAGCGCAACCTGGAAACCGAAGGAGAAGTGCACCTGGTAGAAGCAGTGCCGCTCTAACTAAATGGGGCTAAATTAATTGGGGTCTTAATTGGGGTTGCTTAATTGGGGTCTGCTTAATTGGGGTCAGATACACATTAATTAATGTGTATCTGACCCCAATTAAGCAACCCCAATTAAGACCCCAATTAATTAGACTCCAATTATTCGTCAGATATGCTGGCTGCGATCGCCTTTGAGTTGGGTGCGGCGTTGTTCGGTGGCGGTGGCGTCGACGGTGCAGCCGGTTGGATCCAGTACGACGCCGTAAACGTGTTCTGCGAATTCGCGTGAGCTTATCTGTTTTTCTATGTCGTCCATTACTTCCTCAGGCGAGCGCTGCAAAGGATCGCCGTAGCCGCCGCCACCGTTCCAGCGCACGTACAGTACGTCGCTACCCGCCAGAGGAAACACACCCCACGACACACGTTCTTTACGACCCGGCATAGCCTCAATCGTATTGCTAAACGCCGCGGTTTCACGCTGTCCATCGGACAGGGCGTTGTTGTGTATCCAGATGTAGTCGTTTGGTGCGCCCGGATAGCCACCGCACAGTCCGTCGCTCATTGGAAACTCGGCACCTTTGCCTGACATAACGTACTGCAGATTATCGTCCGGTGAATCGTGGGGAATGAGTGCGAATTCCAAACCTGCGCCGCCACGGTAGCGGCCAGGACCCCCGGAATCGAGCATGCGCCGGCGGAAGAGATACCGTACCGGAAACGTATTCTCTGTGAGTTCCACGTTGGCGATTCGCGAAATCGGATTAGGAACCTCGCCGGCAACATGGACGCCGTCGGCGAAGGTGCGGGCGCCGCCGGAACCGGCAAAGTCCTCTGTAAGAATGCCGATCACGTCACGCGCGCGCTGATTGCGCCCGAACATGAAGATTGCGCAATGGTTGGCTGCCCACACAGCGGTTGCTTCGCGTTCGTATTTGTCGCTGGCGGCTAACATCTTGCCGATGGTCGAGCAGGCGGCGGAATTTACGGACTGTATCGCACCCACCGTTGCCACCGAGACTGGTGCGGGTCGCGTACAGTTAACGACCGTGCCTTCGGGCGCAATCATCTTAACTGGCGGAATGACGCCCTCGTTCCATGTGATGTCATAACAAAGCAGCGGGAATAGCGGCGCGAACAATCCGCCGAGAGCGGCCCAATAACTGCAGTTAATGGAGTGCCGGCTTTGAGGGCTGGAGCCGGTGAAATCGAAAGTCAGTGAGTCGTCCTGTTTGGTCATGGTCAACACGACCTTGGATACCTCACCTTCGACACTCAAATATTGACGTGATTGCCAGCGGCCGTTGGGTAACTCGCGCAAACGTTGGCGGAATGCAGTCTCCGATTGCTTTATCAGCGCTCCGCAAGCCTCATCGACGGTGGCATGGCCGTACTTGTCGACGAGCGACAGCAAGCGTGTTTTCGCAACGTTGTTGCAGGCGATCATTGACGAAAGGTCCAGCGCCACCATCTCGGGCGAGCGCACCATGTTCATGAAGGTGTCCAGCAGGTCTTGATCCATGACGCCGCGGTGTACCAGACGCAGGCCCGGTGAGCTGAAACCCTCGGTGTAAATGTTGCCTGCTTCCGGGCAGAAGCCTCCCGGATTGGTCGCGCCGATGTCGTATACGTGGACGAAACAGGCACTCCAGGCAATGAGTTCGCCGTTATAGTGAATCGGCGCGATGAGATAGACGTCCGATGTGTGTAACGCCGCAGTATATGGATCGTTCAGCAGATAAATGTCGTCTTCTTCTATGCGTTCGCCGAACCGTCGGATAATCGACTTGCACGCTTCGGCGGCGCTGGTGAGATGGTGCAGAAAGCCCACACCGCCCATCAGCAATGAGCCGTCGGCGCGGTAAAGAGAGACCATCAAGTCGTGACCTTCGTTGGTGATGGCGCTGCCGGAGACGTGCTTGAGGGTGATGACTGCTTCGTCGACGACCCGAAACAGTCGATGCCGAATAATTGCGAAGGTGATGGGATCCACGGTTCTTTATCGAGTGACGAGATTGCTAAACGCGGCTGTACTGCTCGGCGCGCTTTAACGCGCGACCGTCCTCTTCGAGTTTAGTTAATCCGGAAATGAGCGCGCGCTCGGCGACATGATAAAAGCTCGGATCCACTTCAGGGTATGCCGTGGGCAGGATCTGCTGCGTGCTTTGCGGCTCTGCCGTCAAGGCTTTGAATATTTGCTCTTCGCGTTCCTTGCGATGGTGGATCGCCGCGGTTACGACGTCGCGACCGACACGCGCGGGTGGGCCATGAGCGGGATAAACTGTGCCGTCGCTGAGAGCGCGCAAGAATTCCAGCGACTGCATATAAGTCGCGAGATGGCCATCCGATGGATCGATGATGATAGAGGACAAGGTCGAGACCAGATCACCGGCAATGACCGAGTTATAGCGATTTTCTTTGAACACCAGATGACCGAGCGCGTGACCGGGTGTGTGATACGCCGTCATTGCCCAGCCGGAGTTCCCGTCAGGCGCCGTGCCCAGTGGTATCTCTTGCTCGTGCTCGATGGCGCCGTCAAATTCCAGCTCGGGCAGCAGTCGAATAGTCTCGGCATGCCCGTATAATGGGATCTCATAACGCGCTTTGGCAGCGCCTGCCGCACCCATATGATCGGCGTGATTATGGGTGAGAATGACAGCGCCGAGTTCGCGGTCTTCGGCCTGTAGTTCATCGAGTAAGTTCCACAGCCGGGCTTGTTCGTCCGCATCTATTGCAGCCGGATCGATGATGTAAATCTTTTCTTCGCCAACCAGATAACAATTGGTATGCGTGGCCGGTGGTAAGGTGGGTGACTTGAGCGGTGCCAGCAGGATACCGGGATTGAAGCTCACGCGATGTAAGCTGCCGCGTGCGAATTCGCCGGTGAGTTCATGAACCGCGGCCAGGTAGTCGTCGTCTGGTCGATCCTTGAGCAAGCCGAGCAGCACACGAACGGGAGGCACAATCAGAATGTCACCGGCGCGCCAGTTCGCGAGCGCCTCGTCGGCAGCACTGAAATGGCCGTTAGTGAGTTCACCCGGCCAGATTTGGATCTGCTGTCCCGCCGGCAGCTCGCAGCGGAAAAACCAGGTGTCATAGCGGCGTGGTGCAAATGGCGGTGTCGTGATCCGGCACATGGGTCGAAAGTCACGGCCATCGATGTAGTGCTGTTCCGCTTCGAGGATGGCAGCGAAACTCATCTCCTCGTCGAGCAGACGTTGGCGATAATCCTGCAGTTGCTCGTTGTCCGGTTGCCGTTTGCCGTGCGTCATCAACACGCCGGTTTCCTCGAACAATTCGCGCACGGCGCACACCACGAACGCCCGATATTCGTCCGGGCTCTCGCCGTTTGGTACGGTCAACTCCGCGACCGCAATAGCCGAATCTTCCGGATCCAGTGTTCCGCCGGGAAACGCGTAGTAGCCGCCCATGAACCGCAGGACTGGATTACGTTCTACCAGCAACACCCGATTGGAATTCAAATCGGGACTGACCAACAGGCTGACTGAGGTGCGGCTGCTCATGGATCAGTTCGCCTTATATTTGCGGATCCACCGCTGTTGCTGTTGATAGCTGTCGGGGAAATCTTCACGGGACTCGGCTTCCACCATCTCAGCCAGTCGCGATTGTTTGGCCGGCGTATCTTCCGGGATTTCCTCCAGCGCGGTACCGATCAAACGTTCGTAGTCGGCGCCTACCGGACACACGTCCTGGCAGCGTCGGCAACCGGTTATGACACCCGATCCGCGCAGAATACTCTGCCACAGATCGAAACTTGGTTGGCTGCGCAGCATGGCCTGTTGTTTGTCGACGTCTGCGGTTTCGATCAACTCACCCAGAAACTCAGACATTTGACTAAACCCATGAGGAGAGCGATATCGATCGCAGGCGGGCCAGTCCCGTTCCCAGTGCCGGACCGTGTCACCTGGGCAGGTGCTCAGGCAGCGACCGCATTCAGGACCGTGACAGAGACTTTCCTCCAGGGGCTCGTCGGGCTCAACTGGGGCAGAGCTCAAAACCGCGGACAGGATTACCCTCGGGCCGAACTCCGGTGTCAGTAGCTGTAGATTCAAACCCAGCGTGCCCAGACCGGCCTCTACGGCGGCGTGGTCGAGAGACAACAGCGGTTTCATATGTTCGTTCGGATCGCCCTGATAACGCCACGGGTCGAGGTGGGTGGGCGGGACGACCAAAGCGGGGTAGCCTTGGTCTTCGAGCCACAGCACCAATTCCAGTGCGATTTCTTCCAGCGCGGTGACGGCGAGTTCATCGTTGTAATACTTGTGCCGCTCGTCCCAGCGCTTGATACGCGTAGTGCCGGCGCTAAGCCGCTTGGCAAGCACGATTACGCGATCAGCGTCGTACTCCGTTATGTCCGCGGGCCGTTGCGGGTGTTCGGGATCGGGTGGGTTCGCGTCGATGGTTTTGCCGTCGGCGATGCCGACCAGATCGGCGCCCAGCGCACGAGCTTTGGCTTTGACATCGGCGTTGCTAATGGGTTGTTGATAGACGGAGACCACTCGCTACTCCTCACGCTGCTCCATCATCGGTGGTCTGCGTGCTGGTCGCCTCAAGTGCGCGATCAGCTTGTGCCTTTTTGAATGTCTTTAACTGCCTTGCGACAATGCCCTGATAACCATCCGGTCCTACCCAACGGACATTCCAGTCGTTGAGGCCGGAAATCTCCGCCCCTTGTTTTCGCGCGGCCTTAAACGTCTTTGCCTTGGCTACTTTTTCCGGTGTCTTCTCGGGGATATCTTTCTGTGGTTTGGCCAGGTAGGCATGATAGTCGTTACCGACCGGGCAAACGGCAAGGCAACGCGGGCAGTCACCAAAGGAGCCGACGACCCGTAACAACCCTTGCCAGAAACCAAAAAGATCGCGGGATTTGACCGCCTGCGCTTTTTCGCCGCGACTCATACCTAGATAGCGCTCGAAAAATCCGGTGATTTGCATGTAGCCGAATTCCTGCGCTTCGGTCGCGCAAGCGCGCTTGTCGATATCGAAATGTTTGACTGCATCGGCTGGGCAGGAGTGCAGGCAACGTGAGCAGGACTCGCCGATGCACACTTGTTCGGTTAACGGTTTATCGGCCGCCAGTTCCAGTTCGGTCAAGACGCCGGTCAGATAGACACGCGGACCGTATTCCGGGGTCAGGATATTCACTTCCAGTCCGAGGTTGCCGACGCCTGCCTCGACGCCAAGATGGCGGGTGCTGAGCCTGCCGTAGCTGGCCTTTTTATAGTCCCAATCCGTTTCTTGTGCCGCCGTTGTGAAGCTCGGATAACCGCGCCGTTCCAACTCTTCGACTAAACGGTAGGCAATTCGATCCATACGCCGCAGAACCAGCATGTCCTGATATTGCACCGCCATGTTGTGTTTGGCGCGAAACGAAGCGACCGGGATCCTCGATACGATGACGATAACGCTTTTCACGAACGGCGAGATCCGTTCCGGCGTCTGCGGGTAGCGCGGATCCGGTGGGAATGCGTTCAGCGTGTCGGCGCTGGCGATGCCGACCAGATCGGCGCCGAATTCCTTCGCCAGCGCCTTGATTTCCTCAGCTTTGGGTGGCGACATTAGATCCCGTCAGCCGCTCAGGTGTTTACGCGCAAATGCCGCGGCCGATTGGATCGATTGCATGCCTTCCGGCAGCGCTTTGTGGAGCATTGAGAAGGGGTGAAATACGCCGTCATAGCGCTCGGAACGTGCATCCACTCCGGCACCGGCCAGCTTCTGTGCATAGTCTTCGCCCTCTCCGCGCAGAGGATCGAATTCAGCAGTGATAACCAACGTCGGTGGCAGGTTTGAATGATCGCTTGCAAGCAGTGGTGATGCGTACGCGTCGGTAGGGTCGGCGTCACCCAGATAGTGTTTCCAGAAATACTCCATGCTCGCCTTAGTCAAAAATGGTCCATCGGCGAATTCGTTGATGGTTGGCGATGCCATGGTTGCGTCGACCGCCGGGTAGGTGAGGATCTGCACCTTTAGCGCCGGGTGACCCGCGTCGCGCGCCTTTAGTGCAGTGGCCGCTGCCAGATTGCCGCCGGCGCTGTCGCCCAGAACGCCCAGTCTCGATGTGTCGGCGCCGATCGACTTGCCGTTTTCGGCCAGCCAGCACAATGCGGCATAGCAGTCATCCAGCGGCGCGGGAAAAGCGTGCTCCGGAGCTCGACGATAATTGACGGATAGCAAAATGCAGTTCGCGGCATTGGCGAAGGTGCGGCAATAACTGTCGTGCGTATCGATGCTGCCAATAACCCAACCGCCACCGTGATAATGCGTCAAGGCTGGGAGCGGCTCCGCGGATTCCGGCGCATACACGCGGACGGCAAGTTCTCCGCCAGGACCGGAAATGGTCAGGTCTTCGATGCGATGCACCGGGTCCAGGTCCTCGGGCCTTGGCATGAGGGCAGGATCGAAAATCTCGCGTGCTTGTACCGGCGGCACGGTTTCCAGGTCTGGCAGATTGGCCTGGGCCATGAGCTCCAGCAACGCGGTAGCTTCGGCGGTTAGTGGCATATGAATCTCCTGGTTCCCATGTCGGTGTTAACGTGACCCAGCATAGCCGTGTCGCCGGTTTATTGCACCCGGGTACATGCTGGAGTCAACCTGAAGCCGCGCGCGCTTACCGGCCGCGAGGACGTGTAAGGTGCGCTCGGGTAAGCACCTGTTAGAGCATGTCGGCGTAACAATTGGGTAACCGCAAATCGATCGGATTGGCATAGCCCGGGAGTCGCAGTGACTGGGGATCCATTTGGATCTGATCTTCGTCAACCATTGCTTCGCCGAATCGATAGATGGCGGGCATCGGGCCGTGCAGGCAGCGAGCATCATATTCGCTTGCCCTGGCGAGCGTCGTGTCGCGTCGCCCTTGATAGTCGCGCATTACGGCAGATCCGTACCGCTTTTCGAGCATGGCTTGGACGATATGCGGTGCCAGCACGGTAGCCGTGGCATTGTTGCCGCCGAATCCTTTGGTGTTGATGAAGCCGATGTCCATGCTGTTCGCCGCCATCTTGAAATCAGTAGTCGAGATCCGCATACGCTCCGCGTACACGTCCTGGGCAACTGCGTCGATGGTTTTTATTCCGGGCACAATTCCATAACGAAATATGCCCAGGGCATTCGTAAGTTGATCACCACTGGCCGGACCTAGCGAGTGTCCGACATAGGCTTTAACGGCTGTTAGTGGCCAGTCTCGGATATCAAACGCGCGCGCTACGAGGTCAAATACCCGCGATTCCGTTTCGCGGTTAAGCGGGGTACTGGAGCCGTGAGCAGAGACGAAACTGCGGTGACGCAGCGCAGTTTCGCCGAGCAAGCTGTGGGCAGCGGCAACGGCTTTTGCCAGGGTAACGTAATTGCCAGGTCCGGGCGCGGAGATCGAACGTTTAACACCGTCGGCGTTTACAAAGACATCGGTTACGGCGCCATATACCTCGGCGCCCAGTTCCATCGCCAACGCATCGTCGAACAGGACAACGAATTGCGCCGATTCCGCCAGGACGAAGCCGCAGTTCTCCCCAAACGGTCGGCTGGCTCGGCGATAGTCGGGTTGGGCGCTGCCGTCGAGTTTGCGCAGGTTAGTGTCTGTGGCAAGCGCACCCATTGCGCCGTAACCGTCAAATACTTCCGGGGTAAGTGGCGCCTCGCTGTTGCCCACGATTGCAACGCGGCAGCGTCCGGCTTGCAAATCGGCAACGGCAATTCTGAGATTATAGAGAAACGTTGCGCAGGCGCCGGCTGTATTGCCCGTGGTTCCGACGCTGCCGAGTACGTACGCGTTGATAAAGTCCGCAGGCATGGTTGGCATCCCGAGTGCGCATTGCCGTGAGGTAACACGGCCGCCTTTCAGACGTGCTTGCATCATTCCGCCGTTACCGCACTCATCCAGTTGGCTCATACTGCTGCCGGCATACACGCCAATGTCGTCGGGACTTACCGCGGCACTGATTTCAGTCCAATCGATGCCGACGGATTGAATTGCATCAGACGCTCCGACCACGGCCATTTGCAATCCGCGTGGATGGAAACGGGAGCCGTACAGACTGCCGGGGTCGAATCCCGTGGGTAACTGACCGGCAGCTTGCGCCGGCATACTTCTATGACTGTCGATCTTGAAATCCGCGGTGGCGCCGGCAGTGACTCGCACGCGGTCGTCGGCAATGGGTTCGACGGTCCAACCCGGTGGTAGCGGTTCGGGTAAATCGGCTGCCGCGGTCGTAAAACTAAACGCATGGTCATCGTTTGCATGCAAGGCAATTCGTTGTTGCCATGGTACCTGGTCGGGATTGAAATGCTGCGGTTCCAGCCGCCGGATGAGGGTGGAGTCCAGCACCTGGGGGGTGAACTGTTGTACGACTTGTGCGGCTGAGAGATTGTGGCCGTCATGATGGCAAAAGCCATGAGCGTGTGAGCGCACCAGGTTCATGGCGACCGCCAGGCCGAGTACGGTTTCGTCGCGAGATTGTGAGTCCAGCGATTCGAGCACAATGCGGCGGTAGGCATGATGAAACGAGCTGCGACCGGCCGCATTCACGCCACCAAACCCAACAATTACAGGAAGTCGTATCACCGTGTCATCATTCTCCAAAAGCAGTTTAATAAGCATGAAATAGCGAATACAGGGTATTCCAGCCATTTGAATGGCCATTTTCGCCAATTTGTGTCAGCCTTGGCGAATGACTACGGCTACTTTCGTTGCAGTGCCGCGGGTGCTCGCGACCAGCGTGACATTACCCATAGAAATGCTGCGTACGGCCGACGCGGCCTGGGCGAGTGTGCATAGTGGTGATGCTCGTCTGGATATCCGCATTGCGGGGCTCGACGATAAACCGGTTTCCACCCAGGCCGGATTTCAGTTGCAGCCCGACTGCACCTTGGCGCAGGCGAGCGACAGCGACGTGGTATTTCTACCTGGCTTATGGCGCAATCCACGACCCGTTTTACGAAGTTCATCAGTTTTATACCCTTGGCTGCGCGAGCAATTCGAGCGAGGGGCGCTGATCAGTGCCGTGGGGACCGGTTGCTGCTTCCTCGCCGAAGCCGGTCTGCTCAATGGCAAAGCGGCGACCACGCACTGGTATTACTTCGACCAATTCGAACACGACTATCCGCAGGTGCAGTTAAAACGCCAATACTTTATTACCCAGACTGGAACAATCTTTTGCGCCGCCAGCCTCAACGCCCTTGCCGACGTTACCGTCCACCTGGTAGAGCGTTTTTATGATCGGGAGACGGCGCGACATGTCGAACGAAATTTTTCTCATGAGATCCGCCATCCGTACGAGACGCGGCGCTATCTGGATGGACAGAATTTGCAGCACCCCGACGAGTTGATAATCGAGATACAGCTGTGGCTACAAACCAATCTGCAACAGCCTATCGACTTCGGGGCATTGGCTCAAAATTTTGGTATCAGCATGCGTTCACTGAATCGGCGCTTCCGCTCTGCAACCGGTATGACACCGTTGCAATATCTGCAACGACTGCGTGTCGATGCAGCTAAGGAGTTATTGCAGTCGACCAACCTTGCCACAGGCGACATCGCGTTTCATGTCGGCTATCACGACTACGGACATTTCACACGGGTGTTCAAAAAATTCTTGGCGACGACGCCCAGTGAGTACCGCGCGACGGTACGGGCAAAGCTTTTTTCAACGACTGTGTGAATGGCTGATCAAATGGCGGTTACCCCTCATCCTGACCTGTTCTAGAACTCGGCTACGCCTCGTTAAGAACCCCCAGCCCTTGCCTCACGGCAAGGGGCAGACATTTGCTCCGGCAATGTCTGCATTTCCGCCTTCCATGGCGGTCACGTTCGCGGGGCATGAGCCACGTTAAGTGGCACTTGCTGTTCCCGCTCACCCCGCAAGGGGAGAAGGGACCCACGGTTTAAGCCCTCGCCCCTTGCGGGAGAGGGGTTTGGCAGGTAAATGCTCCTCGACTTTGGCCTCCTGCGTCGTTCTACCTCGTCCATCCGTGGACTCGTCGGCTCTGGCTCCTGCGTCGTTCTACCTCGTCCATCCGTGGACTCGTCGGCTCTGGCTCTTCGACTTTGGCTCCTGCGTCGTTCTATCGCCTGCATCCCTGCAGGCGTGCTTCGCCCTCGGCTCTGGCTTCCTGCTTCGCTCTACCTCGTCCATCCCTGGACTCGTACCTCCTACATCCTGTAGTCGTGCAAGACCTGCATTCCCGCCATCCCTGGCGGTCGGGTGAGGGGTTATTAATGTAGTTGGGTTATTGAGGCTAAACGGCGAGGACGCTAAATCGCGCCGGCCGATGCCAGATCACTGATCTCAGCTTGCGTGAACCCGAAGTCGCTCAGTATCTCTTGGTTATGTTCACCGGGTTCCGCCGGTGGGCTCTGGATCTTGGGTGGGGTGCGACTGAAACGCGGTGCGGGTCCAGGTTGCAGCGTGCCTTCATAGTTTACGAAGGTTCCGCGAGCCTGATTATGTGGATGCTTTGGAGCGTCGGTGAGTCCCAACACCGGGGCAAAGCAAACATCAGTGTCGGCCATGACCTCGCACCATTGCGCCTGCGTTTTGCGCTTGAAGATCGTCGCGAGTTTCTCGCGTAGTGCAGGCCAGTGATCAGCATTCATTTGCTCGGCGAAAGTTGGATCTTCGATTCCGGTCAGCTCACCGAGAAGTTGGTAAAACTGAGGTTCGAGTGAGCCGATGGAGATCCACTCTCCGTCAGCGCATTCATAGCAGCCGTAGAAATGTGCGCCGCCATCGAGGATGTTCATACCTCGCTCGTCGAGCCAGCGGCCGCGCGCATGCATGCCGTAAAAAGTAGCCATCAAACTTGCGGCACCGTCGATCATCGCGGCATCCACGACCTGCCCCTTACCGGATTTCTGTGCCTCCAGTAGTGCACATACAATGCCGAAGGCCAGCAGCATGCCGCCGCCACCGTAGTCTGCAATCAGATTGAGCGGCGGTACCGGCGGGCCGTCTTTGGAACCGATGGCGTGCAAGGCACCGCTCAGTGCAATGTAGTTGATGTCGTGACCTGCACGCTTGGCCATGGGACCGTCCTGACCCCAACCGGTCATGCGGCCATAGACAAGGCGTGGATTAACGGCCAGACATTCGTCAGGGCCCAGGCCGAGTTTTTCCATGACACCCGGGCGCAAGCCCTCGAACATTGCGTCGGCCTGGCTCACGAGACGTAAGGCCGCGGCAACGCCGACGGAATTCTTGAGATCCAACGCTATCGAGCGGCGTCCGCGAAAGGTCGGCCCACCCTGGGCAAGCGGCAGCACGCCGCCCTTGCGATCGAGGCGGATCACGGTGGCGCCCATATCGGAAAGCATCATGGCGCAAAACGGTCCCGGTCCGATGCTGCCAAACTCGATGATGGTATTACCTGCGAGTGGTCCCATTCGTGTTCCTTTAATATTAATTAGCCGCACTTCAACGATATGACCGCGATAGCATAGGCGTTCATGTTGGTATGGGCTAGACGGTATTAGTCGCTCCTACCATTCGATTTAGCTAGAATCGCCGGTCTTATGACTTTCGAATTCTATGTTGTGCTCAATGGGGCTTGAATTCCCTTTTCCTGATCCGCCAGCCGGCGGTGATTGCCTGGAAGTCGCACCTGGTATCCAGTGGCTGCGCATGCCGCTGCCGATGCGTCTGGATCACATCAATCTTTATTTGCTCGATGAAGGCGACGGCTGGACCATCGTCGATACCGGTCTGGGTACCAAAACAACACAGACGCATTGGGAACACGTGTTTGCCGAGTATCTAGGCGGGCTTCCGGTTAAACGTATCCTTGTCACACATATGCATCCCGATCATGTCGGTCAGGCGGGTTGGCTATCCGAGCGCTGGAGAGCACCGCTGTGGATGACGGAGGCGGAATACTTTCACGCGCGAACACTAACGGCAAAGCCGAGTGCGCAGCTGTCCTGGGAAGTCATAGAGTTTTATCAACGAGCAGGCCTTGTCACTGAGCAAATGCGCTATGTGGAGGAATTTCAGGGCGCGTTTTCACGCGCAGTACAGCCCCTGCCACATGCGTATCATTGTCTGGACGAGGGCGACATCGTCACGGCAGGAAACGACCATTGGCGCATCATCCTATGCTACGGGCACGCGCCGGCGCACGCCTGTTTATATTGTGAGGAGCGCGGCGTTTTCATCGCCGGCGATCAAGTGCTTCCCAACATCAGTACCAATGTCAGTGTGACTTCCACTCGACCCAATGCGGATCCGATGAGGTGGTGGCTGACGTCGCTCGAGGGACTAAAGGCATTGCCCAGCGATACGCTGGTGCTGCCCGCCCACAATCTGCCGTTTTACGGGTTGCATGAGCGCCTCGATGCGCTAATTAGCCACCATCATGAGCAGTTCGGATTCATCGAAGAACTGTGCCAGGAACCGCGAAGCGCAATGCAGATAACCGAACAGATGTTTCGGCCGGATCTGAGCGGGATCCACTTGATATTGGCGGTGGGTGAGTGCATCGCGCATTTGCATTACTTGATGAAAGAACTGCGCTTGGAGCGCCGGCTGGCGGATGGGCTGTACATGTATCGAGCCTTGCAAAAAGGACGGGGTGCCGCCAAGCCCCATATCGATGAACCGATGCTGATTGAGGTAAACGAGTGATCGACCGTAAACACATCGGCCGCAAGTGGTCATCGTTACCCGTGGACGTTGAAAAGGGACGCCTGCGGATGTTTGCCAATGCCATTGGTGAGAAGGACCCAATGTATCGAGACGAGGCGGTCGCAAAGAAGGCCGGCTACCGGTCACTTCCGGCACCGCCAACTTTTCCAATTACGCTCGAGACAGAAGCGTTCGATAATCGCGAACAGCTTAAAGAACTCGACATCGATATCCGACGAGTGCTTCACGGTGAACAAAGCTTCACTTACCACGGCACGATTTGTGCCGGTGACCAGGTGCGTTTCGAAACTGAGATTGTCGATATCTACGAGAAAAAAGGTGGTGCCCTCGAGTTCTTAGTGCAAGACACCAGGGCGTTTAATCAGCATGACGAACTGTTGACCGAACTGCGCCGCGTACTCGTTGTGCGCAATTGAGAGTGCTGCCATGCAGGTGAGCTTTGATTCTTTGGTGGTCGGCGACGAGATCCCGGCTTTGGTTGTCGGTCCGGTGTCCCGACTTGACCTGGCATTGTTCGCCGGTGCGTCCGGCGATCACAATCCAATTCATGTTGATATCGATTTTGCGCGTGAGGCAGGATTCGATGATGTATTCGCCCATGGCATGTTGATCATGGCCTATCTCGGGCGCGCGATTACCGACTGGATCCCGCAATCTGTATTGCGCAGTTACCACGTGCGGTTTTCGGCGATTACCCAGGTGGGTGACACGATTAATTGTGCCGGCAAGGTCGTGGAAAAGCTTGAGCACGACGGCAAGCCGCGGTTGCGGTTGGAATTGCGGGCGACCGGGCCTGCGGCCGACGTTAAGTTGATTGGCGAGGCTCTGATAGGGTTTGCCGAATAAGGGGGAGGACGTAATGAGCAAACTGGATGGCAAGATTGCACTGGTATCGGGCTCGGGGCGCGGCATCGGGCGAGCAATCGCACTGAAGCTCGCGTCCGAAGGTGCGCGTGTGGTGGTCAACGATCTCGATCCCGAACCGGCGCATGAGACGGTCGCGGCGATTACCGCGAGTGGCGCCGAAGCGGTGGCTTGCCCCGGCAATGTCGTCGCGGAGGAATTTCCAGAGCTTTTCGTGAAGACCGCAGTAGATACCTATGGCGGTATCGATATTGTCGTCAACAACGCAGGCTACACCTGGGACAACGTCATCCAGAAGATGACCGACGAGCAATGGCACGCCGTCATCGACGTACACTTGACTGCGCCGTTCCGCTTATTGCGGGCCGCCTCGGCGGTGATCCGACCGGCGGCCAAACGCGAGGCAGAGCAGGGGCTCGAAGTATTTCGCAAGATAGTCAATATCTCCTCGATTTCCGGCTTATTCGGCAATGCCGGGCAGGCGAATTATTCCAGCGGTAAGGCCGGCATAGTCGGACTGACCATGGCGCTCGCCAAAGAGTGGGGGCGCTATAAAGTCAACGTCAACTGCGTCGCCTTTGGGTTCATAAAAACGCGCATGACCCAGGCATTAAAAAAAGACGAGCCAGTCAAAATTGATGTCGATGGGCGCCAGCTCGACGTCGGTATTCAGCCGGAAACGATCGCGTTTATGGAACGTTTGATCCCGCTTGGACGGGCGGGTACCCCGGAAGACGCTGCCGATGCCGTTTACCTGTTTTGCATTCCGGAATCGAACTACATCAGTGGCCAGACCGTCGTGTGTGGCGGCGGCTTACAAATGTAGCGAACCTGTCATTAATAGTGGGCGTGGAGACGATATGAACGCGTACAAATCACCGTGGATGACTGAGGAGTTGGAGCTGTTTCGTGATTCCGTACGCCGGTTCGTCGAGGCCGAAATTGCGCCGCATCAGGAACGCTGGAACAAACAACAGCACGTGGATCGGGATATATGGAATAAGGCCGGCGAAATCGGCATGTTGCTGCCGGATATCGCCGAGGAATATGGCGGTTCAGGCGGTAATTTTGCGCATGACGCCGTGGTCTACGAAGAGCTCGTGTACGCGGACAACACCAGTTTCGGAAAAGCAGTTCACAGCATCGGTGCGCATTACGTTCAGACTTATGGCACTGACGACCAGAAGCAGCGCTGGTTGCCAAAGATGGCGACCGGTGAGTTGGTTGGCGCGATAGCCATGACTGAGCCGGGAACCGGCTCGGATCTGCAAAACATCAAGACTCGCGCAGTTTTGGATGGCAACGAATACATCATCAACGGCTCGAAAACCTTTATAACCAACGGTGGCCACGCCGACTTCCTATGCGTCGTGGCGAAAACCAATCCGGATGAACGCGCGAAAGGTGTTTCGCTCATTATGGTTGAGACCGAAGGGCTGGACGGCTTCAAGCGCGGGCGCATTCTGGACAAAGTAGGATTAAAGGGCCAGGACACGGCGGAATTGTTTTTCGACGACATGCAGGTGCCAGCTGAAAGTGTGCTCGGTGGGGTTGAGGGCCAAGGGTTTTTCCAGTTGATGCAGGAGCTGCCTCGGGAACGACTGATGATTGCGGTGTCCGCGGTTGCCGCCATTGAACGCGCATTCGAGGTTACCAACGCGTATACGAAAGAACGAAAAGCGTTTGGCAAACCGATTGCCGATTTTCAGAACACGCGTTTTAAACTGGTTGAAGCGAAAACCGAAGCAACCATTGCGCGTGTGTTTCTTGATTATTGCATCGGCGAATTCATCGCCGGCAATCTGGATACCGTGACCGCATCCATGGCCAAGTGGTGGACCACCGAAAAGCAATTCGAGATCGCCCACGAGTGCCTTCAGTTACATGGAGGCTATGGTTACATACTGGAGTACCCGATCGCACAAATGTTTATCGACAGCCGCGTGCAGATGATCTATGGCGGGACTAACGAGATCATGAAAGAACTCATCGGCCGCTCTCTTTAGACTGGCCGTTGAAAAAGCCTCAGGGCGGCGCAATACTGCGTTAAAATCGTCTCAAAATGCTCATGTACTTTATGTACATTGCGCTTTTTCGCCGATTTTGCCTTGTCTTGCACTCGCCTGACGAATTTTCAACTACCTGGTGGTCTTCGCTTGACGCCGCTTAAAAAGCCTCAGGCAGCGCAATACTGCGTTAAAATCGTCTCAAAATGCTCATGTACTATACGTACATTGCGCTTTTTCGCCGATTTTGCCTTGTCTTGCACTCGCCTGACGCATTTTCAACTACTTGGTGGTCTTCGCTTGACGCCGCTTAAAAATGCCTCAGGCGGCGTCAAGCTGAGCTTTCACTTCACGTCGCCGCTGGTGTAAGACCGGCTCGGTGTAACCGTTAGGTATTTCGCGGCCTTTCAGCACAAGGTCCAGGGCCGCCTGATACGCAATACTGGAGGCAAAATCCGGCGCCATGTTTCGGTAAGCGGGGTCGCCGGCATTTTGGCCGTCGACGATCTGGGCCATGCGCTGGAACGTCTCGTCAAGTTGCTCGCGCGTTATGATCCCGTGATATAGCCAATTGGCAAGATGTTGGCTTGAAATGCGCAGCGTGGCGCGATCTTCCATCAGTCCGATGTTGCTGATATCCGGAACTTTCGAGCAGCCCACACCCTGATCGACCCAACGCACGACGTAGCCGAGAATGCCCTGCGCATTGTTATCCAGCTCGCGCTGGATCTCGGCACTGTCAAGCTGCCGGTCCAGCAACGGCGGCGTGAGTATGTCCGCCAGACTTGCGCGTGGCCGGGTCGCAAGCTGACGCTGGCGGGCAGCAACATCGATGCGGTGATAGTGCATGGCATGCAGTGTCGCGGCCGTAGGTGAGGGCACCCAGGCCGTGGTGGCGCCGGCTTGCGGATGGACGACCTTAGTGTCGAGCATCTCGCGCATACGATCAGGCATTGTCCACATGCCTTTGCCGATTTGACCATGACCTGGCAGTGCGGTTTCCAGACCGATGTCGACATTCCAGTTCTCATAGGCCGGCAAAAACTTATGACTCTTGATGTCGCCTTTCGGTAGTACCGGACCCGCTTCGATGCTGGTGTGGATCTCGTCACCCGTGCGGTCCAGAAACCCCGTGTTTATGAAGAACACCCGGTCGCTGGCGACTCGTATGGCCTCCTTGAGGTTAATGGTGGTACGGCGTTCCTCATCCATGATGCCAATTTTCAGGGTGTTGCGGGTCAGGTCGAGCGCTTCTTCCACGCGCCTAAACAGCTCGACGGTGGCGGCAACTTCATCGGGTCCGTGGAGCTTGGGCTTAACGATATAAATGCTTGCGGTCTTGCTGTTCACGTGGTCGCCGCTGCGTTTCAAATCGTGGATTGCGGCCAGCGACGTCACCATTGCATCCAGAAAACCTTCCGGGATCTCTTCGCCTGAGGTCGTTGTAACGGCGTCGGTGAACATGTGAATGGCGACGTTGCGTACCAGCAAAGTACTGCGCCCGGGCAGGGTCAGGTTGTCGCCCACAGGTGTCGTGAACGTTCTGTCGGGATTCAAGCGACGAGTCACGAGGCGGCCGCCCTTTTCGAATTCGGCCTCCAGGGTGCCGCGCATGATTGAGCACCAGTTGCGATAAACAGCGATTTTGTCTGCTGCATCTACCGCCGACACAGAATCCTCGCAATCCTGAATGGTGGTGATCGCGGATTCGAGAATGATGTCTTTGACCCCGGCCGGATGTGATTGGCCAATCGGATGCTGGGCATCGATTTGTATTTCAATATGCAAGCCGTTATTGGCGAGCAGGATTGAGCGCAAGCCAGTCTCGGAGGACAGGTAGCCGACAAACTTCTCGGGCGCTGCAAGGCCGACTTCGCTGCCGTCACTCATGCTGACTGCCAACACTTTGCGGTTGTCGGTATCGCGTAACGCATAGCCCCGGGCGTCGGTGAACGAACCCGTTGCGAGACTGACCGTTTCATCAAGGAATTCAGCGGCAGCGACCACGACCCGTGCACCGCGCAGCGGATTGTAGTTATCGCTGCGACCCGCGCCGTTGTCTGTCGGAATTACATCAGTGCCGTATAAGGCATCATAGAGACTGCCCCAACGAGCATTTGCCGCGTTGAGTGCATAGCGGGCGTTATCTACCGGGACCACGAGCTGTGGTCCGGCCATATTAGCGATTTCCGGATCGACGTCAGCGGTCGTGACTTGGAAATCCGGGCCTTCTTCGAGCAAATAACCGATATCGATCAGTTCCCGCCGATAGGCGGCCGGGTCGATGGGTTTATCGCGGTGCTGTCTATGCCAGGCGTCGATTTTGTCCTGTAGCTCGTTACGCCGTTCCAGCAGCGCGTGATTGCGTGGCCCCAAATCGCGCACGATGTTCGCTAGCGCTTGCCAAAACGCGTCTTCCTCGATTCCGGTTCCGGGAATTATCTCGTCACGAACCAATGCGTACAGGCCGCTGTCGATCTTCAGACCCGCAGCCTCGACAATGTCGCTCATACAAATATTCCTTAGCAATCGGCGGAAACCGCCATGGTATCAAAACTGGCTGCGGGGTGAAGAAGTCCAAGACTGGTTTGCTCCGTCCAACGGAAATTCGTTATTGCGTCGGTGCGCGGACCCCATACAATTGCAGCCACGTCAGCCCCGTGATCTCAGGAGTGAGGAATAATGTCGAAATTGGTCTTGGCTGTATTGCAGGTTTTAATCACATTGTTTTGCTGCGCAGGAGTGTCCGCGCAGGATTTGACACCGAGGCAGCGGCTCGAAGGTCAATCGAAGCAATTCGTAAAAAGCATTATCAAACTGGCGGACGGCGCCTACACCGCGGTTGGCTATAGTGGTTCCAACGTCAGTATGGTTATCGGCAGCGATGGCGTAATCATCATCGATACGACGCCGAGTACCAGCGCGGCCGCGGCAATCGTGAGGGAATTTCGTACGCTGAGCGACAAACCGGTGAAAGCGATTATTTATACGCATGGGCACCGTGATCATATCGGCGGTGCGCGCATGTTTGCTGGCCCCGACCAGCCGAAGGTTTACGCTCGGGACAATTTCACACCACACCTGCGTGGGGAAAAGCAATTACTTGGCCCTGTCATCGACCAACGCTCAATTCGCCAGTTTGGACGCAAACTCAAACCGCATACTCAGCGGATTAACCTCGGCATCGCGCCAGCGGTGTTTCCTATGAAGGGTTTCGGCGAGGGCTATATGGCGCCTACCGAGCTTTTTTCGGGCGAGCATTTAAGCGTCGAAATTGCCGGCATCAGCGTCGAGCTGCTGAAGGCGCCCGGTGAAACGGATGATCAGTTGTACGTCTGGTTACCCGAATTGAAAATTCTGTTCAGTGGCGACAATTTCTACCAGGCCTTCCCGAACCTCTATGCGATACGCGGTTCGCCTTATCGCGACGTGCGCAATTGGTCGGACAGTCTGGACAGGATGTTACAACATGGCGCCGAAGTGGTGGTGCCGGGCCACACGCGGCCGATATTCGGTGCGAAAAGCGTGCATCAGGCGCTCAGCGATTATCGCGATGCCATCCGCTTCGTTCACGATAAGACCATCGAAGGTATGAACCAGGGACTCACACCGGATGAACTGGTGGACTACGTCCAATTGCCGGAACATTTGGCATCGCGGCCGTATCTGGGCGAGTTTTATGGCGGCGTGGCCTGGTCCGTGCGGTCGGTTTTCTCGGGATATCTGGGCTGGTTCGACGGTAATCCGGCTACCCTGCATCCGTTGCGGCCCACAGAGGAGGCACAGCGGATCGCTGAATTGGTGGGCGGCGCGACTGCGTTACTGCGTGAGGCTGAGGTGGCCGCGGCCAAGGGTCAGCATCAATGGGTGCTGCAACTCACCGATTATCTGTTGCGTTTGGACGCGCACGGCGCGGAAACCCGGAAGCTGCGAATTGATGCGTTGACGGCACTTGCCGAGCAGCAGATGAACGCACCGGCGCGCAATTACTACCTGTCTTCGGCACGGGAGTTAAGCGCTGCGCCATAACCGTGCGCTCGGCAGGTTTCGCAAGTGAACTCTTGCGGTTTGTGGCTGTCTGTCTGGCTTAGAACCGTGATACAGGGGGCGCTATGAAAAGATCAGCAGTCGTTGTTTTCATGTTGTTGTTCGCGGCCGTGGCACTGCCGAACGCGTTTGCGGCGGGCGGTGGCTCGTTTAGTGGCGGTTCGTCCACCTCGAGCCGGACCGTGCAGAAGACACCGCAGGAGTTGGCGGAGAAAAGGTACAACGCGGGCCTGAAAAACCGCGACAAAGGTAATGATTACGGCGCTAAAGCCCTGGCGGCGACGAGCGAGAGAGATATTGCCAAGAATCAGAAACGTGCTGACAAGGAGTTCAACCGCGCGATCAAGAAATTCCAAAAAGCGATTAAGTATCGACCCGGCATGTTTCAAGCGCACAGCAGTCTCGGCTACGCCTATCGAAAAGTAAGCAGATTCGAAGAGTCCCTGGCGGCTTACGATCGTGCGCTGGGATTAGTTCCGGATTACAGCGAAGCGATCGAATACCGCGGTGAGGCTTATCTTGGTCTCAATCGGGTCGACGATGCGAAAGTGGCCTACATGCACCTGTTTCAAATTGATCGCGAATTGGCGGCGCAACTGCTGACGGCAATGGACGGCTGGCTCGAAGTTCGCCGGGCGGATCCCCAAGGCGTTTCCGCGGACGTACTGAGCGGGTTTGCGCAATGGGTAGACAGTCGAAAGGAGCTGTCGTCATATCTGCCGGCTGCGGATAGAGCGACGTTTACCGCCACCTGGTAGCGTGAACGTGCCTTGGCATCTTGCGGCCTGGGTCGTTTTCGCCGCGGTGCTAAGTATCGCCGCTTGCGCCCCGCGTCCGATTCACCAAGCAGGGAGCGAGGCGGCGGTTTTCCAATGGCGTTTGCCGCCAGGATTCCAACCCCCACGGGTGCCGACGGATAACCCCATGTCGGCTGCCAAAGTCGAACTAGGCCGCCACTTGTTCTACGACAAACGCCTGTCGGTGAATGGGCAGGCGAGTTGTGCAAGCTGTCATCGACAGGCGCTGGCATTTACCGATGCCCGCGCCCACGCCTTGGGTGCGACCGGCCAGACACACCCGCGTAGCAGCATGAGTCTGGTGAATGTTGCCTACAATTCGGTTTACACCTGGGTCGATCCAAGCATTACAACGCTCGAACGGCAGATCGCGGTGCCCTTGTTCAGCACGACTCCCGTCGAGTTGGGCATGGGCGGTATCGAGCAGAAGTTACTTAGCGCGCTGAGCAATGACCCGTATTATCCGCGTGCCTTCGCACTCGCTTTTGATCGAATGCAACAGCCAATTTCGATAGACAATGTGATTAAGGCTGTCGCCTCGTTCGTGCGTAGCATCATAGCTGCTGATTCGGCGTTCGACAGACTCCTGTATCACGATGATCGCAAGGCAATGAGCGATGCCGCGGTACGGGGTATGCGTCTGTATTATTCTGATCGCCTAAAATGCGCTCGCTGTCATCGGAGCCAGAACCTTGGTGGCGGCGAACACGGTGTGGACGGCTTTCACAATACTGGCTTAACACCCGAAGGTGGCTTGAGCATGGTGACTGAGGTCGCAGCGGACGCGGGAAAGTTCCGTGCGCCAAGTCTGCGCAACATTGGGGTCACAGCGCCGTATATGCACGACGGTCGTATCGCAACGCTGGACGCTGTCATTGATCATTATGCGGGCGGGGGGGCTGCCGCTACGCGCGACGTCAGCTGGCAGCCTTGTCCCTGAAAACTCACTGAAGAGCGAACTTGTTGTCGGGTTCGAGCTGTCAACGGCTGAACGACAGGATTTGTTGACCTTTCTGCAGAGCCTGACCGACGAACATTTGCTGTCCGAGCCCCGTTTTCGCAATCCTTGGGAGTAATCGACACCTCCCGGCCCTACATTCCGCGGTTTAAGCGCGCAACTCGACTAAACGCTTAACCCCGTTCTCGGTGTCTGTCGTTTACACCTTCCAAGCAGCAGTTACTTAGGTCATCTGGAAGGAGAATGAAATGCATTCAACATGCTTAAAAATCGCCGTTATCGCAATTGTTGTGTTTGCCGTTGGTTGTGGTCAGGTAGGACAGCGCGCGGAAGATAAATCTGAAGCATCGACAGCGCCTGAGCGTCCGCGTGAGGTGGCAACGCACGAAGTGCTCGAGAAGGATCTGGCGGACGAAGAGCTGCAACCCGAGGCGCCGCCGCTAGGCGAGTTTCGGGATCCGGGTCTGGCGTCGTTGCAAGTTGCTGAACAGTCGCAGCAGAAATTTGCCATGAAACAACAGGTAAATATGGGGCGCGTGAATGCGCCGAGCGCGTCGCCTGCGACGATGAACCTCGATGCCCTGCGTTTGCCGGCTGAGCCCACCAATCGGGAATCCTATGCACACTTTGATGCTAATCCCGTCAAACGGGTAAGCGAACATCCCGTATCGACATTCAGCATCGATGTCGACACCGGTGCTTACGCGAATGTCCGGCGCATGCTGAAGGCAGGGCGGCTGCCGCCGCACGACGCGGTTCGCGCGGAAGAACTGATCAACTATTTTGCCTATGACTATCCTGTGCACGCTGAGAAGGCCGCGCCCTTTACTGTTTATACGGAAATCGGTGCATCCCCCTGGAACCCAGACACGCTGCTGATGCACGTTGGCGTCAAGGGTTACGCGTTACCCGCTGCGAGTCTGCCGCCGGCCAATCTGGTTTTCCTGGTGGATGTATCCGGCTCGATGCAGTCACCGGCGAAATTAGCACTGCTCAAGTCGGCGCTGAAACTGCTGGTAACCCGGCTTGACGCTAAAGACAGCGTATCCATTGTTGTCTATGCAGGCGCTACGGGCGTTGTATTGGAACCGACCCCGGGAGATCAACACGGCACAATCATCAGTGCTTTGGAACGTTTGACGGCTGGCGGCTCTACTAATGGCGGCGCCGGGATCCGCCTTGCGTACGCAATGGCGGAACAGGCTTACATCAAAGGCGGCATTAACCGCGTATTGCTGGCCACGGATGGTGATTTCAATGTTGGCGTTGTCAATACCGAACAACTCAAGGAGCTGGTGGCAGCAAAGCGAAAGACCGGGATTGCGTTGAGTACCCTCGGTTTTGGTACCGGCAACTACAACGATCAATTGATGGAGGAAATGGCCGATGTCGGCAACGGCAACTACGCCTATATTGATACCTTGAATGAGGCTCAAAAAGTGTTAGTGGACGAAATGAGCTCCACCATGCTGACGATTGCCAAGGACGTGAAGATACAGATTGAATTCAATCCTGCGGTGGTGGCCGAATATCGCCTTATAGGTTATGAAAATCGCGTCCTGAATCGCGAAGACTTCAACAACGACCAAGTTGATGCCGGTGAAATCGGTGCCGGTCATACCGTTACCGCGATCTACGAGCTTGCGCTAGTGGGAAGCAGTGGCCAGCGTATGGATCCGCTGCGCTATCAGCATGAATCGCGAACGGATTCTGCGCGCAATGAAATTGCCCATTTGCGTCTTCGTTGCAAAGCACCCGAGTCCCAGCGTAGCGATCTGCTCGAATGGGCGCTCAGCCTAAACCAGGTGGTCGAGCAGGACGCGACGTCTAATGCGTTCCGGTTTTCCGCAGCAGTGGCGGCCTTCGCGCAGACATTACGCGGCGGGACCTATACCGGCGAGTTTGGCTATGCGGATATCGCCAAGTTGGCCGGGGCTGCGCGTGGTGCCGATCCTTATGGCTATCGAGGCGAATTCCTGTCGCTGGTAAATCTCACCGGCGCGCTGCAAACACCCGATCGGCAAGTGGGTCTGCGTTAGAGTTTTTGCTGCTGGTAGCGGGCCCGCGTCGCAAGCACGGCGCGGGCTCTTTAGATCCACCTTGCCAACAATCGCTGCGCTATCATTGCCGGGTTGTAATCGCAAGCCCACAGAGTGAACCATGACCTCACTGCGCAACCGTTTAAGTGCCGGCGAATTGCTGATCCTCGACGGTGCCATTGGCACGGAACTGGAACGCCGCGGCGTCCCAAGCACCGGTGATGCTGCGTGGGCGCAGGCGCTGGCCACCGATCCCGATTTGGTTTACGCAGTGCATGCCGATTACCTACGCGCGGGTGCCAACGTCATTACTACGAATACCTATTCGAGCGGGGCGCATGTGCTCGAAAAAAATCGGCAGGTTGGACGAATTCGAACGGTGGAACAAACTTGCAGTGGATCTGGCGCGACAGGCGCACACTGATCACACGGGCGAGGCTGATGTTTACGTTGCGGGTTCGATCTCGGGCTTTGGTAACGGCGCAATGCGCTATAGCGCGCTCGACGGTTCCATTACCTGGGGGGAAGACAACGCGGTCGTAGTCAGTGCGAACTTTCGCCGGCAGTCTGAAGTATTGGCCCGAGCAGGCGTGGATCTGCTACTACTGGAATTGCTATGTGTACCGTCCGTTGAGCTGCAGGTCGCCATTGAAGCCGTGGCGGAGTGCGAGCTACCGCTTTGGATTTCACTGGGTATCGCGGCTGACGCGGACACCGGGGAACTTGTCCTGAACACCATGGAGCGTGAACTTGGTTTTGTAGCACCCGCCAGGCAGATCCCTCTGCAGGAAGTGATGTGGGAAGCGTGCGATTGGCCGTGCGATGCTTTGCTTGTTATGCACTCGCAATTGGATTCGGTGGCGCCGGCTTTCGAGGTCATGCGCGACAATTGGCGTGGTCCGCTCGGTGCCTATCCAAATCGCACCGGTCGATGGGATGGGAATCAATGGGTATTTTCCGGAGCCACTACGCCGGCGGTATATGCAGAGCTCGCCGAGCAATGGGCTGTCGCCGGGGCACAGATAATTGGCGGTTGCTGTGGGGTCGGGCCGGAACACATCGCTGCAGTTCGAGACCGGTTTAGAAAATGAAGGCCCCCAACCCACAGATGGTGCGTTGACTCTGACCCCTTGAATTTTCGGATTTTGCGTAAAGCCAAAGTTAAGCGGGGTGACTGTCGACCTATTTCTTACGCACACGTTCGATTTGATCGCGATAAGTCGCGCGGCTGTGTCCTTTGACGACGTTGTCTGTTCCGAAGACAGCGTGTTTCGACAGGTCGGGTGAGTATTTGCTGGCTGGTGTTTCTCGCCCCAGGGCTTCTGCCATTGCGCGTACATGATGTGGCGCGCCGCCGCAGCACACGCCAATATAATTGACGCCCATATCGCGCGCCTGCAGGGCAAATTCAGCCATTTCGTAACGGGTCAGCAGGAATGATTCCAGTTCCAATGGGAAACCGTGCTCGCGGCCGTCCTTCTTCAAAGTGACAAAGCTCGGATCTTCGTGGTCAGTATGATAAGCAACCGGCAACGCACAGATGTCCTGCGGGACTTGTTCAGCGATCGCATGCAACAATGGCATCGTCGTCGCCGGGCCACGGCCGCAGTTGAGACCAACGACTTCAGCACCGGCATCGCGCAGACGTCGGCAGGCCTCGGGAAATTCGTAGCCATCCGCGGTTTTGGGTTCAACCGAGGTAAAACTGATGACCGCGGGCACACCCGCCGCCTGGATCAGTTCGAGCGCAATTTGTCCTTCGCCGAGATGCTGTAGCGTTTCGGCAACGATAAAGTCAGCACCTTCGGCAACTGCCCAATCGACCTGCTCTGCATACATGTCGCGGACTTGTCTGCCGGTTTCCTCCGGGTTACCTGGATCGTAAACCCAGGTATTGCACAAATTTCCGGCAACGAGCGCATCGCCTTCAGCCGCAACTTCGCGTGCCAGGCGCAAAGCCTGGCGGTTCAAGGCCTCAAGATCCGTCTCCCGGCCTACGACCTTCATTTTGTCCCGGTGGGCGTAATAGGTGAATGCGAGAATCACGTCCGAACCAGCCAGCATGAATTCCCGGTGTAGTTCTTTTACCGCATCCGGGTAATCGAGTACGACTTCAGGGACGAAAGGACCTGCCTTGACGTAGCCACGGCGCTCCAGTTCGAATACATAGCCCTCCGCGCAGAGAACGGTACCGTTGGCGAGCCGCTCCATCAGGCCGGGTTTTTCGGAATTAGCTTCAAGTGTCATAACGATCTCAGAGATTGGATTGCTGCGAACGTAGCACAGTTTGCCGGGTGGGTCCCGGCAGGCAATGTCGCACTGATGTGCATGAATTTCCCAAAAGGCAGGCTAGAAGTCCAGGCGGCATTGCTTCATTATTTGCGCAGCCGTCCGGCTTGAATAATGCCAATAAGTCCCGAACGTTTGATCGGCGCTTTGGCTGGGGAGGAGTTAGTGGTCCAAGCACGTGAGATTAGAAGTTCCGGTGAGGCGCTGTTTAATGTGGCGCAAGACAAGACTGCGTTGTTGATCGTCGACATGCAGAATGCGTTTCTGGAACCCGGAGCATTACTCGAAGTCAGTGATGGTCGCTCGATGATCCCCAAGCTCACCAGTCTGATAGAACAATGTCGTGCGCAGAAGCTGCCCATTGTCTGGATCCAGTTGGACAGCACGGCACCCTACGGCGGCATGTTAATCAGAAAATATCCGATGCTGGAAAGTGAGAAAATCCTGTTTAAAGGCACTCACAGTTTCGACTTGTTTAATGAGGTGCCGGTTCCGCTGGAGAATGAATACCGCATCGTCAAGCATAAGTACGATGCTTTTCATCAAACCGATCTTGATACCTTGCTGCGCAATCTGAGTATTGAATCCATAATCATCACCGGAGTGACAACGGATTGCTGTTGCGAGTCCACTGCTCGCGCCGCATTCGAGCGCGACTATTGCGTAGCGTTTACCAGCGACGGTACTGCGACATTCGATCCCCGACAACACGCGGCGTCGCTGAAGTTGATGGACGAATTGTTCGGACGGGTAATGACCATAGACGAGGTCATGAACGAACTAGCCGGATAGCCGGGAACTGCGCAAACCATGATCTTCGATCTTACTGGTCGGCGGTGCGTGTTGCTGGTCGTCGATGTTCAGGAGTTGTTTACACAGCCGCAGGCGCCGTTTGCCAACACCGGCGCGGGTCCGGTGCTTGCTGCGCTGAATGCGTTCATGCACGCCTGTCGCGCGCGTGATTTACCGATTGTGATCTCGAGTTATGTATTGCGGGCAGATCTGGCCGATGCCGGCCTGTTGCGCGGTAATCCAGTCGTAGAAGCCGGGCACTTCAGCGAAGGCAGCGCCTGGACTCAACTAGATCGGCGGCTGGAACTGAAGGATGGCGACATTCAAGTGCGGCGGAATCGCCCCAGTGCATTCTTCGGTGGTGAACTAGATACAGTGTTGCAGAGTTTGCATGCGGATGCCGTCTTGTTGGGGGGACTAAGCGTCAACAATGCCATCAGCGCAACTGCCCGCGATTCGTTCGCCCGGGATCTGCCCACGATCGTAATCCGCGACTGTACCGGCGCCGCGCCAAATGAAGTGGCCATCGATACCTATTTCGAGATCCTCGATACCTGGACCGCGGAAGTTACGAACGCGGATGACATGCTGCTCCGCCTCGGTCCTTAGTTGTAACTGCTGTTGCTTCACGGCCACCTCGCGCTATGATGGCGCCGCCCTAACACTAAGGATCCCTAAATGGTAGAGAGCGTAGACGCTGGGCAACAACCGCCATTAGCACAACCTCGAAACTATTACACTGCGCCTGATTTCGCCGACGTCAATGGCCTATCGACTGCGTTCAGGCGCAAAGGCGATGGTGAAGCGGTCCTTTTTCTCCATGGCGCGGGGTTTACCCGCATGTGGTTGCCCATGTACGAGCGAATGGCGCACAAGGTCGATTTCATTGCGCCCGAACATCCCGGCTTCGGGCACACGGCTCGGCCCGATTGGCTTAGGGGCTTTGACGATTTAGTCATCCACTATGATGAGTTTCTGTCAGGGCTCGGCATTGAGTCGCTGCATCTGGTCGGATACTCGGTGGGCGGTTGGATCGCGGCGGAAATGGCAGCATATTTTCCGCGGCGCCTGAAAAGCCTGACATTAATCACGCCGATTGGATTGCGCCTGGTTGACGATCCTGGTGTTGATATCTTTAAGCTGGTACCGGAGGAATTAGTCGGCGTACTTTTTAACGACAAAAGCGCGATCGAGGCCGTAGCCCCCGACCCAGACGACTTTGAAGAGATGGTACAAAGCCATGCGGAAGCCGCCACTCTGGCAAGGCTCATTTGGGCGCCGCGCTACAATCTCGCGCTTGAGTGGCGTTTGCAACGCGTGCATTGTCCGGCGCTGATGATTAAGGCTGAGAACGACCGTCTGGTGCCCAACGCCATGGCTGACCGCTATGCCGAATTGCTGCCGAATGCACGCACGACCACTATCGCGGAAACCGGACATGCGATTTGCGTGGAGCGTCCGACGGAAACCGCCGACGCAATCACCGACTTTATCGCGGGAGTTTCCTGATGCAACGTCTCAAGTTCTATTACTTTCACTTAATGCCATACCCGTTTGTGCCACCAGCCGCGGAGATGGAATCCTCCTGGGTTACGCTTTCAAATAAACACTATGATCCGCAGCGTGGGCATCAGCTCTATAACCAATATATCGATCTACTGGTCGATGCGGAGCGGCTTGGGTACGACGGCGCAATCGTTAACGAACATCACGCCAACGCCTACGGCACTATGCCCGCGCCGAATCTTATCGCCGCGCAAGTTGCGGCGCGGACCCGGGATATACCGATAGGCATAGTCGGCAACGCCATCGCGCTGCACGGCAACCCGCTGCGGGTCGCAGAAGAAATCGCGATGCTCGATGTGATGTCCGGCGGACGCATTATCTCCGGATTCGTGCGCGGTATCGGCTGTGAATATTTTAACAATCCGATTTCACCGGCTGATTCAGTTGAACGATTTTGGGAGGCAAACGATCTAATCGTGAAAGCCTGGACCGAGACTGGTCCGTTCACTTGGCAGGGCAAACACTTTTACATTCCCAACGTAAATTTGTGGCCGCGTCCGATACAGAAGCCGCATCCGCCGGTGTGGTTGCCGGGTATGGGTTCGCTGGAGACGATACGCAACTGCGCGAAGAACAAATATACCTACATGATGATCTTCTCGCCCAAATGGATGTGTAAAAAGGGCGTGGAGATGCTGCGCGACGAAGCGGAGAAAATTGGATACGAGATGTCGCCAGATCAGGCGATGGCCGCGGTGCCGACTTACGTCGCCGAGACCGACAAGCAGGCGCACCGTGAAGGCAAAGCGCATATGCAATGGCTGTTCAACACCGGTTTGAAAATTAAGCCGTCGCATTATTTTCCGCCGGGTTACATGACTGATGAGTCCTTCCGCAGCATGCGATCCGCGTCGATAAAATATGGTGTGAAACCGCCTGCCCAGCTGAATTATGACGAACTCATCGAGCAGGGTTACATCATCGTCGGCTCACCGGACACGGTCGCGGAGCGCTATGCCGAGTACTGCGACGACATAGGCGCAGGTGGCATCCTGTGCGCGGGTTCACCCGTTGGACCTATGCCACATTGGATGGCAGTGAAGAACATGCAGATGTTCGCAGAAGAAGTGATCCCGAAATTCCGCGATGCAGATGGCAAACCGGCTTATATGAAACAGGAACGTCTAGTGGGCGTGACCAACACGGAACGTGCCGCCACCGGCGGTGAGCCGGAATACCCCCCGAGCGGATTGGTGCAGGGCATGGAAGGCCTGGCCGATCTGCGCTATGTACACCTGCCCGAGGTAATCGACGAGTCACTTAAGACGGATCTGCAAGGATCCAAACAGCGCGCGTAATAAAATGGGGTTAGTTAATTGGGGTCAGATACACATTTTCATCCGAAAATGTGTATCTGACCCCAATTAATTCATCAGTCGCCCTGCCAGAATCCCTCATGGACCACGCGGGCTTCTTCCTCGAGAGCGGGGCCGATCACCTCGATCGGATAGGGGGCGCTTTCGAACACAGTCCGCGAGTACATCTTAAGGCTGGGGATATCATCAGGTGCGCCGAACATTTCATACATAGCGTCCATGCCCATGCCGTAAACGACGCGGCGGATATTGCCCCAGACAATGGCGCCTGCACACATTGGGCACGGTTCGCCGCTGGCGTAGAGCGTGCTGCCTTTGAGGGCCGCAGTGTCGTATTTCCACGTAGCCCCACGCATGAGATTCATCTCGGCATGCGCGGTTGCATCTTTCTGAGTGATCACGGAGTTTTCAGCGGCCAGTAACGGTTTACCTGACGCGTCCACCAATATCGCCCCGAATGGATGATTACCGTGTTCGCGCGAATGGCGGGCTACGTTAATGGCGACTCGTAAAGAATTTGCGTCATTTTTGTTCATGATGGAACGCGTGCGTAAGGGCCCGCGATTATTCTAACCTACCTTTTCTCAGCGCGTTTTGAGGCCAGAAGAAAAATGGGGGTCAGATACACATTTTCAAAGAAAATGTGTATCTGACCCCCATTTTTCTTCTGGCCCCACTTTTCCAACCTACCTTTCCGTTACAGCCTGGCGGGGCGCTAGATACTCGTGCATAAACAAAGCAGCGAGGATCAACGCTGTGCCTAGCCAAACGCGTAAACTTACGCTTTCGTCGTTCAACCATGTACCCAGCAGCAGGGCCGTTACAGGTGTCACCATGGTCATCAGCGATACGCGTGTGGCGGGCATATGTCGGAGTACGAAATATAGTAGCGGGAACACCAGCCCCGTACCCAGGATGCCGACGTACGCCATTGACAGCCCGGCGCGCAGCGGTAACTGTGTTGGCCACCAGGGATCAAAAACTGCCCAGATGAGCAGATAAATGGGAGCCGCAACGATTAAACCGCCCGCCGCCGTTTGGATGCCGGAAATGTCGGCCGCGGCGTGCTTGACGCCAACAGAGGCGCCGGAGGCAACCGTTACACTGATGAATATGGCGATGACGCCGAGCAGTGCGTTCGTGCCGAGGTCTATCGCTGTGTCGAAAACCACGAGGATGCCAACGAATCCGGTCAAAAGCCCGACCACCTTGATGGACTCCAGAGAGCGCTCTTCCAGCCATAATGCGGCCATCAGCGCGGTGGTCAGCGGCATCGTTGCGATGGTCACGCCAATCCAGCCGGATGGTATGTACCTGGCTCCCCAATACATGCCATACATGCCGAGAAAATTGATCGCTGAGAACGCATAAGCTTTAAGTGCTGCCCGCTCCCGTGGCAACCGAGTTCGGGAGATCGCCACCCACGGCAGTATGCACAAGGCCGCGATCACGACGCGCGACGTCGCGCCGAATATATAACTAGCGCCATCCAGGCTCCACTTCAGGGCCAGTGGTACGGTAGACCAAATGACCGCCATGCCGACGAAGGCCAGCAATAATCTCAAGTTGGTACCTCGCATGACGTGGCGGCGGTTGTGGTGCGGTCCGCTATTGAATCCCGCCAGGTGACGGGTTGTGGCACAATACAACAGCCGAGCGGTGCTCGGAAGTGATTGGTCGATGATACCTGTAAAACAAGGAAGAATCCGGCGATGGCGTACGTAGTTGCAAGCGACGTGGGCGGTACCTGCACCGATGCGGTGGTCGTTGGCAGCGGCGACGAGATAGTGATCGGCAAAGCGCTATCGACACCACCCAATTTCGCCCAAGGCGTTATCGATTCGATCCAATCTGCTGCGGATTCGATGGACATGACGCTGGAAGCACTGTTTGCCGACACCTTCATGTTCGTCCACGGATCGACGGTGGTGGACAACACACTGGTGGAACGCAGTGGTTCACGTACCGGCCTCATCACGACCGAAGGATTCGAAGATACCCTGCTGGTCACGCGTGGTGCCTATGGTCGCTGGGCAGGGCTGACCGAAGATGGCATCAAACACCCAGTCGCAACCGACCGGGCAACGCCGCTGGTTCCGCTGGAACGCACGCGAGGGGTACCCGAGCGGGTCGATTATGCCGGCAAAATTGTCCGCCCTCTGGATGAAGCTGCGGCCGAGCAAGCCATACGTTATCTGGTTGAGACCCAAAGCGCCGACGCAATTGCCGTGTGTTTATTGTGGTCGTTCAACGAACCCAGGCACGAGCGCAAAATCAAAGAACTGATTAACCGCATCTCGCCCGAGACCTATGTCAGTATTTCTTACGATATTGCACCCATTCCGGGTGAATACGAGCGTACGTCCACGACGGTAATCAATGCTTATGCCGGCCGGGTGGTACGCGATTACGTCACCAATCTTCAGGAATTATTGACCGAGCACGGCTACGCGGGTCCTCTGCTGGTTATGCAAGGCTATGGCGGACTGCTTCCGGCAGAACAGGCGGCCACGCGCTCGGTTGGCATGCTCGAGTGCGGCCCGGTCGCCGGGGTCATCGGCAGTCAGTATCTCGGCAGTGTTATGGACGATAGCGACGTGATCGCCGCGGATATGGGAGGCACCACATTCAAAGTCGGTATCATTCAAAACGGTGAATTAGGGTATGCGCGCGAGCCGCTGATCGATCGCTTTCATTACGAGATCCCGAAAATAGACGTGGTTTCGATCGGCGCCGCCGGTGGCAGTTTAATTACCCTGGAGCCAGAAACGCTGGCACCTCGTGTTGGTCCCAATAGCGCCGGCGCACGGCCGGGTCCGGTCTGTTATGGACTGGGCGGGACCGAGCCGACGATCACCGATGTGTTGCTGCTGATCGGTTATATCGATCCAAGCCGTTTTTTGGGCGGCACTATGACGCTCGATGTCGAAGGCGCTCGTAAGGTTTTCAAACAGAAAATCGCCGATCCCATGGGATTGAGTGTTGAGGAAGCCGGTTTCGGGATCTTCCGTGTCGCAGCGGCGAAGATTACTGATTTGATCCATAAAATTACTGTCGAACAGGGCTTGGATCCGCGTGACTTCGTCATGCATGCGTTCGGCGGCTCCTGCGGCATGTTGGCGGGTACATTTGGCCAGGAGCTTTCAGTAAAGCGCATCGTCGTGCCATATACGGCGTCGGTGAACTGCGCATTCGGTTTGGTTTCGGCAGACATCGTGCACGAGTACGGTCACACGGAAACCCGAGTGTTGCCCATCGATGCGGCCGCGCTCAACGCGATTTTTGCGCCGATGATGGACAACGCACGCGAAGTGCTTGCGGGTGAGGGCTTCGAGGAGGCACGCACGAATTATCGCTGGTCAGTGGCATTTCGATATGCGCGGCAGGTACACGAAGTCATTACCCCGGTGCGCTCGGAAATCCCCTTGAACGAGGAATCTTTGGCCAAATTGGTGGACGATTTTGAGGCCCTTTACGAGAGCAAATACGGCAAAGGCTCGGCCTATCGCGAAGCCGGTATCGAAATGACCCAGTTTCGCGTCGCGGCGCGTGGGCTGCTGGATCGCCCACCGTTGCCGAAAACCGCTTTGCACGGTGCCGACGCGGGCGCAGCGCAGATCGGGCAACGCGATATTTTCGTCGACGCCAGAGATGGCCTGGCTCCGGCAAACATTTATGATTTCGATAAAGTATTACCCGGCAACGTCATTAGTGGGCCGGCGGTTATCCACACACCCATTACGACCATTGTGCTGCAGGACGGACACACCGGTCGAATGGATGAATACCGCAACATCATCATGGAACTGGGGTAGCAGAACATGGTTGATCCAATTACTTTTTCGATTATTCGCCATCGTTTGTTTCGTGTGGTGGACGAAGCTGTCATAACCTTGAAAAATGTCTCGGGTAGCGCGATCACCAACGAAGGTCACGACCTGATGGTGTCCCTGTACCGTACGGATGGCTCGTTGTTGATGGGCGGCGTCGGCTTCCTGCATCATTTGACGAGCGCGGCGGAGGCTTGTAAGTCGATCATTCGACGCTTTGATGGCCGTATTCACGAAGGCGATGTGTTCCTGCTGAACGATCCCTACACCGCTGCGTTACACACCTCGGACGTCTATCTGGTTGCACCGATCCATCACGGCGGCAAACTCGTTGCCTGGAGTGCCTGCTTCGTGCACGTGTATGACATCGGCGCTACCAACCCGGGCGGTTTTTGCCCGGACGCGCAGAATATCTACACCGAGGGCTTCAGTTCGCCGGGGATCCGCCTGGTCAATCGTGGCGAGATTGACCAGGACCTCATGGACACGTTTATGAACATGGTGCGCACGCCAGAGATGGTGGCGCTCGATATCAAGTCGATGATCGCCTGTAACAATGTCGCGCGCGAACGCATGTTGGCTTTGATCGACAAGTATGGCCACGAGACCGTGGATGAAGTCGGTACCGCGTTGATAGAACAATCGGAAAAGCGATTGCGCGCGCGACTCCAGGAATTACCCGACGGGCAGTGGCAGGCGCGACAGTATTTGAGCGTCAAGGATGAGATCTCTAAAGTTCAGCTGACCATGACGAAGAAGGCCGACAGCCTGCTCTTCGACTTCACCGGTTCCAGTCCGGAAAGCCAATACTCTGTGAACTGCAGCTACTGGGCTGGTCTGGGCGGACTGTTCGCGCCCGTGTTTCCGTTGCTGTGTTACGACATCACCTGGAATGAGGGCATGCTCCGTCCCATCAAGATGATCGCTCCGCAAGGATCTATCGTGAATTGCTCCCGGCCGGCGCCGGTATCTGTCGCCACCGTTGGCGCCATCCAATCGGTCAATTGTGCGGCGGCTCACGCCATTGGCAAGATGATGGATGCCAGTGACAAGTACAAAGGTGAGGCGACTGCGGTGTGGCATGCCAATCACTTTGCCATATTCATGTTCGGTGAGAACCAGCACGGGCGCGAGGCCATCGGCATTCTGACCGAGGTGTTTGCCGGTTCAGGCGGAGCGCGTTCGTTTGCCGACGGCGTGGATTTCGGCGGTGAGATCCCAAATCCGATTTCCCGCATGGCCAATATCGAAACGACGGAATATACGTTTCCAATACGCTACCTTTTTCGCCGGCGGCAGATTGATTCGGCGGGGCCGGGACGATATCGCGGTGGTGCGGGCATGGAATACGCAGTGGTGCCACACGATGCGCCTGGTGGTGGCCTGAATTACGTGATTTCGGGCAAGGGCACGTTGTTCCCTATGAGCGATGGACTCGCCGGCGGCATGCCGGGTGCGCCGAATCAATATCTGTGGGTACACAATAATGAATCGGACTCGGGTAACGGTGAGTTCGCAACCACGCTCGAAGCTATGCCCGGCAAGAAGGAGTCCGTCAGTTGGGGTGTCTACCCTCTCATGGGCAAAGACGCGCTGTACGCCCGCTGGGACGGTGGCGGTGGTTACGGCGATCCCTTGGAGCGACCGGCCGGCAGTGTTCTCGAAGACGTGAAGCAGGGATTTATTTCCGGCGACTTTGCGCGAGACGTCTACGGTGTCATATTGGAGAGCGATCATGCCAGCGTCGATGTAGACGCGACTGAGAAAGCGCGTGAGTCGCTGCTGGATGCTCGCAAAGCAACAGTAAATCAGGAAACTCAATTCAATGAGAATGTCGCAAACGCTTAAACTCGCGGGCAGCGGCGACGCTCGCAGTGTCACCTGCAGCCAGTGTGATTACGCCATTGGCCCGGCCGGTCAAGCCTGGAAACCTCACGCGACTTTGCAGGAGGGGCCAATCCGCGACATGGGCGGTCCGTATACGGCCGGTGAACAGGTGCTGTTGCGGAATTTCACCTGTCCGCAGTGCGGTACCTTGCTCGATACCGAGATCGCGCTAGCTGAAGATCCGTTTCTGGACGATATCATATTCGAATAGGTTCGAAGCAGAGGGAAACAGCCATGCATTCAGCAAGAATCAGTGATGAAATCCGCGAGCGTGTTATGAAACGGCGCGGCCGTTTCCATCTGTTTGACGAAATGGATGCGACAAAATGTGCGTTCGTCGTTATCGACATGCAATATGCATTTTGTAAGGACGGGGCGCCGGCCGAGGTTCCAGCTTCGCGCGATATAGTGGAGCGCATAAATTATTTTGCCGACGCCGTGCGTAATGTCGGAGGTGACGTGATTTGGATTGTGAGCGCCTTCGCGCATCGTGGTGGAGTCAGCGATTGGGAGAATTTCTTCAACCATATAGTCGCGGCAGAGGTGCGCGAGCGGACTATGAGCTATATGTCGCCCGGCGCCAAGGGTACGGAACTGTGGGATGCGTTAGACGTACACGAAGGCGACGCGCATATCGTCAAGAACCGCTATAGCTGTTTGGCTCCGGGTTCTTCGCAACTGGAGCGGGTGTTACGAAGTCGCGGCATCGAAACTGTGCTAATCGGTGGAACCAAAACAAATATCTGCTGCGAGACAACAGGACGCGATGCATTCGACATGGATTTCAAAGTAGTGATGGTCGAGGATTGCTGCGCGGCGTTGTCCGAGCGTGAACACCAGTCCGCTCTTGAGAACATCATCCAGCAATTCGGCGATGTCATGATGGCGGACGAAGTTATTGAACGGTTCGGCGACGCTCCCGAGCACAGGAAGTGCGAGGCTGGTGGTTCTTAGTGAGGCAAGGATTGCCGAGCTTAGAACCAGGACAGGCAGGTAAATGCTCCTCGGCTCTAGCTCCTGCTTCGCTCTACCTCTTACAGCCTGTAGTCGTGCATTACCTGCACTTCCGCCATCCATGGCGGTCGGATGAGGGGTAAAAAAGTTCTCTCCCCAAATATGTCGATACGCAAACTCCTGGAAACCGAACGTCCTCTCGTGCTGCCCGGCGCGCACGATGCGCTGAGTGCCTTGCTCATTAAACAGGCCGGCTTCAAAGGCTATTTCATCGGTGGCTTTCCGGTCGTTGGCGTTCGTTATGGTTTGCCCGACATTGGTATTGCGGCACTGGGAGAGATGCTCAGCGCCGTGCGCGACATCGTTGCCGTGTCCGATCTGCCGGTGCTCGTCGATGCCGACAATGGCTATGGCGACGCCAAGACAGTGGCCCACACGATCCTCAGTTACGAACGCCTGGGCGTGAGCGCGTTCATGCTGGAAGATCAGATTCTACCGAAACGCTGCGGACACATGGCGGGCAAGGAACTCATCACGACAGAACAGATGGTGAAGAATATTCGTGCCGCCCAGGCTGCGCGCGAGAATCCTGAGACGTTTTTAATCGCACGTACCGATGCACGTGCCGATCTTGGTATGGACGAGGCGTTGCGGCGCGCTGAGCGTTATCTTCAAGCGGGCGCCGACGGGCTGTTTATCGAATCGCCGCTGAGTGTCGAGGAACTGGACCTCATCGGCCGAACATTCGATGTCCCACAGATGGCCAATATGCTCGAAGGCGGCAAGACCCCGATCCTCAATCCGGCGGAATTGGATGCGCTCGGATTTGCAATTGTCATCTACGGTATTTCGCTGCTTATGCGCATCACCAAAGTCATGCAGGAGGCGCTGGCTGACATCAAATCCGGAGAGCTCGCGCTGGTCGGCACGGGCATCGGCTTCGACGATTATCATGCCATCGTCGATCTGCCCGGTTGGACGGCCATTGAGGAGAATGCGGACTGAGCGTGGGGCGCGTTACCCGTTAAGCTGCGGCTCGGTGTCGCGAATCGTACCGGCTTTCGGATCCGTGAATTGCGCATGGTCCAGCGCGTCTTCTCCGCGTGCCACCAGGCAGGTGACGGCGCCGTCACCGGCGACATTGACCGCGGTGCGCAGCATGTCGATGAGACGATCGATGCCAAATATGAGCGCGATCCCTTCCACCGGCAATCCCACCTGGCCGAGTACCATCGCCAGCATAATCAAACCGGCGCTGGGTACCGCCGCCGTGCCAACGGATGCGAGGGTTGCGGTCAGTATTACCGTGATGAAGTCGCCGAACGCCAGATGCACGCCGTAGACATTGGCAATAAATACGGTCGCCACCCCCTGCATGATCGCCGTGCCATCCATGTTGATAGTGGCGCCCAGCGGTATTGTGAACGATGCCACTGAATTGCGGACACCAAGGCGCGTCTCCACCGCAGTTAGTGTGATTGGAATTGTGGCGGCGCTGCTTGAGGTGCTGAAGGCAAATGCCATGGGAGTGCGCATTTTAGAGAAAAAAGTAAGCGGATTAAGCCGGGCAAGAACTCGCAGTAACAGCGTGTAAGTACCAAACAAATGACAAAGCAGGGCTAGTATGACCGTGAGCAGATAGCCGATCAGCGGCTTGAGAATGTCTATCCCCTGCAGCGCGAAGACCTTGGCCAGCAGGCAGAATACGCCGAGCGGGGCGATGCGGATGATCATGAAGATCATCTTCATGATGACTTCGTTCAAATCATTGAAAAGGTTAATAACGTGACGGCCGCCTTCCCCCGCGAGCGTGACCGATATACCGAACAGGATTGCGAACACAATTACCTGCAGCATGTTGGCTTCGACCATCGATTTTACGGGATTGTCGGGTACCATGCCGATAATTACTTCGGTCAACGGAGGTGCTTCCTTGGCTTGGTACTCAACTGCCACATCGGTCATTTCGAAGCCCTTACCTGGTCCGATGAGAAATGCCAGCGACAAGGCGATTGTGATCGCCACGGCTGTTGTGAGCAGGTACAACGAGATGGTCTTGATGCCGACGCGCCCCAATGCCGCGACGTCGCCCAATGACGCAACGCCACACACCAGTGACACGAATACTAGCGGCACCACCATCATCTTAAGCAAGGCAACGAACACCGCGCCAACAACATGTAAAACGCCGTTTACAAGGTTGTCTGTTACAAACGCGTAGTCGATCAGGAACACGTTCAAGATCACGCCAACAATGATGCCGGCGACCATCGACAGCAGAATTTTCGTGGTGAAACTGGCGGAGTCTTCGGCTTGCATATCTGCCTCAATTAATCCTGCTTTAATAATACGCCGTAACGGACTAGTTTACCTGCGGCCTGGGGCAAATTTTACTCAGCGAGCCTGCCGACCACCTCGAGACCGGAAGGCACATGTGTTGGTATATCCGGCAGTAATGATTCATCTGAAAGCGCGTCCAGGAAGGTGACCACCGAATCGATGTCCGCATCAGAGACGATGGGCCCGGTTAGATAGATATGCCAGTGCAGCAGTACCTGCTCACCTGCGGGCACGGCATGGCCGCGGCGTTTGTTGTAAAACTCGACGGCCTCTTTGAGATTGGTGTGGCCCCCCGAGTGCATATACGGAGCAGTCTCAGTGACGCCGCGTAGCGACGGATTTCGAAATGCGCCGTGCAGAATAGGATCTCCGCTGCTGGCAGCTGCGCCCGCATCAAAGGCGTTTCCTTCGGGTTCCGGGGCGCCGATAGCCGTGAACTGCATATCTGTCAGCAATGGCGGCACATGGCAGTGCGCGCAGCGTAATGCGAAAGAATGAAACAGCTCAAACCCGCGGCGTTCCTCGCTGCTTAGCGAGGAACGATCGCCGAGCATGTACTGGTCGTAGCGGCTGTTCAGCGAGATCAAGGAGCTTTCAAATGCAGCAATTGCGGTCTTAACTTCCTGCACGGTAATTTCGGTGTCGAGATTACGTGCAAACGCTTTGGCGAATAACCGAGGATAGTCAGAATTTTCATTCAGGGCTTTTTCGATTTGCGCCGGCGTCGTACCCATTTCAATGGGCGAGAATAGCGGTCCATCAAGTTGTTCTTCCAGGCTGCGAGCGCGCCCATCCCAGAACAGCTTGCTATAAAATCCTACATTCCACAGCGTGGGTGCGCCACGTGGCAGCACGGCGCCACCACGCCTGTTTGGACCTACCCCTCGTCCGCCTGCACCGATGCTCTGTCCGAGCCCGTCGGCGAGTCCCAGATCCGGGTGATGGCAATGTGCACAGGAGATCGAGCCGTCACGCGACAAAATGGGATCAAAAAACAGATAACGGCCGAGATCGATTTGGGCCGGTGTGAATCCGTCGCGTGGCGCAGGTAAGGGCTGTACTAGTATTGCCACCTCGGGCGGCGCGACATAATCCTGGTAAGAATGGACGAACATGCAGCGACCGGATTTTAGTTCAAAGCTGGGCGGGCACTCATTACGTAACTGGAATTCGACGTTATCGTTACGAGCGAACGCCCAACTGATGACGCCGATCGCGGTCGCCAGGGTTAGTATCCGAAAATAGATCACGGCGCGTTATATTCGTGCGTCACGATAACGTGGCTTCAGCAGGTAAATCCGCAGGGCGGGATAAACGAAAACGGAAACGGCCATCGCGGTGAATATCTCAATTCTAATTATCTCGTCGAGCACAAAATGCGCAAGTATGAAAGCCAGCGTGATGGAGCTAACGCCGGCCCAGTTAACGTTGTCCGCGCCATATTCGTCAGTATCCTGCTGCCCCAGCAAAGGCCGCACGACAAAGTAATCGGCAAGCATGATGCCTGCAAAACAGGTTGTCAGGACACCCAATATGACCAGAAACGAGTTAAACCATTGCAGAATTTCGCTGTAAAGCATGAATAACGATAAGACGTTTGCGGCAACCACAAACGTGAATCGTCCCGGCCGCCACCCGAATACCGCATCGACGAAATTTGCCAGCGAAAGAGAGCTGCTGTATGTGTTCAATACCTGGGCTTTCGTTTGGGCGACGATCATCAGCACGGTCCCCATGACGCCGCCAAATACAATAAACGCGGCGGCAACACGATCCGGGTTCTCCAATGCAATCTGGGCAGCAGTTTCGGCACTCAGGCCGCCTACCGACACGTAATAGTCGATTAGCGCCGGCATGCCGGCAAACATAATTACCGCACCGACGAAAATCATTAGCATGTCCTGGGCGAGATTGCCCAACAGCGCAGCCACACCGATATCGGCCGAGCTACGCGCGTAGCGGCCTAAATCAGCGTCGATTAAGGCCAGGGCGCCCATGGAGCCGGACAGAATGTTGATGCAGAAGATGAGTTTATCGGTGTCACTCACTATGCCCATGTCCGCAAGTGCGGGGGCGGGGATCTGACTGGTGAACGATACGATTTCCTGCCACGGTTGTGCCGATGCGCCTACGATTGTGTACATCATGTATCCCAGCACCGCCAGGAAACCAAGCAACATCAGCGATGACACGCGGGTAACCGCCTTAAACCCATAGGTTGTGAGGAGGATCCAGGCGCAGGTCAATATGCTATAGGTGAGGATCTGGTTAGCCAAAGTATCTTCGGCGCGAAAATAGAACAAAAAGCCCTTGTACAGCAGCACGTTTTCGACCGCTATGAAGCCAATAATCATGAAACCGAATATTGCTGCCGTTATCACTGAACCCTTGACGCCGAATCCGTATAAACGTGATAACAAAGTACTGGCAAGACCGGAACGATAGGCAATGTGGCCGGTACCCCAACCTATCACAGCGCCCATGACGGTAATGATCGCGCCGGCGATAAGCGCGATCTTGAGGCCGGCGACGAAGGCAATCATGGCGCCGATGAAAAGCTGGATCAGCGGGGTGACGATTCCAACCGTGCTCCATGAAAGATCCAGCCACGTGCGGCGTTCACCGTCAGGCACGCGCTCCAGTGCGTGGTCTTCAATGACTGCTTTTACGGGTGCTTGGGTCACGACGGGTTACGGGTCTTCCGGCCGGAAGACCCGTAGCATTGCCTCGACGTTGCTTGTTGCTTAATGGTGGGGTGGGCGCATATCGTCCGGCACGACATCGCCGTCTTTGACGATTAGCTCATCATCGAGCCATAGCGAACAATTTTGCATCGGCAGGTCTAAATGACACTGGGTGTCGTTATCGCCGCCGAATTCTGTGTTCGGTCCGGTGGAAAACAGCACGTTGCCGTAATAAGCACGGCCCTCCATGCAGATCCCGGGCATTTCCGTTCCCCAGCGGCATTCCTGGTTTAGACCCCAGCCGATATGCGAAATGGCGTAAGCGCGTGGATCCTCGAAACCCTCGACGTATTCGCGCAGACGAGCGGCGTCGTCTCCGCCGTTGATATCGGTGACCATGCCATCCTTGATGGTTAAATCGACCGGGCTGCTGAGCGAGGTTTTCCACGGCAGTATGATGTCGTCCTTGTCCATGACGACGCGGCCGTTGACGCCGGTGCCGGTAGCCATCGATGCGAGGAATCCGCTGGGCCAATGGTCCCATCGTCCTGGCGTGTCGGTGTAACCGTATTCCGTGAGCACGGGTGCGGTGCCGTCATCAGTGCGCTCCAATTCGTAGCTCACATCACTACCCGCGTTATTCGTGAATCGCAGCGTCTTGGCGGCTGCCATGCGGCGTTCTCCGGCCTCGACCCGTTGGCGCAGTTCAGGCGTGGGTATCAGGCGCTTCAGTATCTCGAAGGGTTCCACCGCCAGCAGCATGCGCGTGCCCGCAGCCTGGATTTCGAGTTGCTCTTTGGAAAACAGCAACAGCATAAGATCGACGACAAGATCGGCCTCTTTCAGCGTTGCCATCGCTTCCAGATTGCCGCCCAGTGCATTGACGCCGATGTTCGCCAGACGCTCAGACGCATCCGCGCCGCTCGCCGACTCTAGATGAACGTGAGTGGTATTCGCACCCAGGGTATCCGCGCTGCGTTGGAACGCCTCAGCGTAATCCTGCAATATGTCACCCTCTGAGAGGATCGATACTTTCTGCTCGGGGCCGACGCCGCAAAGCTTCAGTTCCTCAGCAAATACGTTAACCATTTCCTGCATCGGTACCGCGTGTTCCATAACATCCTCCTACACTATGATCGTGCCGCCGATTCGTACAGCCTGTTAGGGTCTCAGACCTGTGCCAGAAAGTCCAAAATGGCGCTATTGAATGCGTCGGGGCGTTCCATGTAACTCAGATGGCCGACTCCCCGCACCTCGATCAGGTGCGCACCGTCCACCAGCTCCGCAATCTCGCGACCTCGCTCCGGTGGGATAACGCGGTCTTGATCTCCGACCAGCACCAGAGTCGGTGGAGCCAGAGACGCGACCCGCGCGGATTCATCGAACTGGCCAAGGCCTTCGGTGAGGATGCGTGTATACGTTTCGCGGTCGTTACGCGCGACATGTTCCTCCACCCACTCCTGCACGATGGGATCGGCAGGTTGCGCAAGCGCCTGGCTGGAAACGAGCTTCGCATATTCGTCCATCGTTTGCTCTTTCAGCGCGGCCAGACGGGTTTGCACAACCTCGCGCGGGATAGTGGCCTTACAGGCCGTATGGCACAAACTCAGTGAACGGCACAATTGAGGCGCATTAAGTCCCAGGGTAATGCCGACATAACCGCCCATGGATGTGCCGACAAAGTGAACCTGGTCAAGGTCGAGTGCGCCGATGACAGCGGCAACGTCCTCCGCCAAACGGTCAATAAGGTACGCGCCTTGTTGCTGCGGCTTGTCCGATCGACCGAATCCGCGCAGATCAACGGTAATCATCCGATAGTTTTGTGTAAACGGCTTAATCTGGTTGAAAAACAAATCGCCGCTCATGCCGAGCCCGTGCACGAACAGCACGGCTTCGCCATGGTGCTCGCCCCATTGGCGGACATTGATGCTAATGTCGTCCAACTTAATTCTTGTCATATTGTATCTGCTTGCTGTTGCCTCGTTGCTCCAGCGCGCTTACATCTACCAGTTTCCGGGGCCTTTTACCGGATCGTAATTTCTCCCATCCGGTGACCAGCCGCGTGGATCCGCCCAAGTGCCCCATTGTTGGATGCCGCGCATACGTTTTGCCACGAGTATGCGCCAACGGGTGATGATGTAATCGGGCTTGTACAAATGTTCGCGGTGCCAGAAATCTTCGTGCTGGTAGGCCTGTTGGATCTGCTCACGGCCGAAAGCGTCGAAATTATTGAATCCCCAGGTACTGCCATCGCCCTTTGGTTCAGTCTGCTCGCCGGCTTGCTTCCAAATGAGTGGGCCATAGATTTTGTCGCATTCGGCAAAGAATTCTGCTTCTTCCGCGTCCGAGCTAACTGATTTGGCATGGGTAATCATGTACATGTGATGCTCTTCGTCGATAGGGGCGTACCATTCAAAATGCATCATGCCTGGGGTCGGAAACCAATCGACTTCCAGGCCACACGGTAGGAAAACTCCAACGACTATGTCCATCAGTGGCGGTGGGTTGTCGGGATCGGCATTGTGCGCGGTAACGCGTACGTCTTCGATGGTTGCCGACCAGACATTGACGTCATCGGCCTTGAATATGCCCCATGGACCTTGATCGCCGTCTTGTTCGACTACGGCATCTTTTGTGTCCGGGTAGGTGCCTAGCGGTATTGCGATGTCCTCGCCGCTCAGCAATTCAGAGTTGCGATGACCGTAAATGTGGGCAGCATCGAAACCGCTTTCCGCTGCCAGCCGCCAGTTTCCTCGAACCTTATTGCGACTGACAGGATAAAAAGCCAGGCGCTCGGTGAAAAACTTCGGCTGTACATCCTCTTCCAGTGGCGGCGGTGTATCCATATCACCGATAAAGATAAAGACAACGCCATTGCGCTCGTCCACCGGGTAGGTCGTGAGCTTGACCCTACCGATGAGCTGGCTATCCGGCTCGGTGATGATTTGTACCAGCTTGCCGTCGCGCACGTCATAGGTAAATCCGTGCAGCCAGCAGGTGACCGTGTTCTGCGTATAGCATTCGGGTCGCGCGGAAAAAGACGCGCCCCGATGTGCGCAGCGATCCTCCACAGCGTACACCTTCCCGTCTGCGCGCTTGAACAAGATCCGCTCGCCGAGCAGCATTTCGCCGCAGGTCTCGCCTTCGGCAAGCTCTTTGCTGAATAACGCCGGATACCAATGGTTGCGCAGACCCAGCGGCGCATCGAGGTAGGCCTGATATGGTTTCTTCTGTTCGATCTGGTCGACGAGCGTATCAGTACTTTTCGTGTCGTCCTGCGGACTGCGCTTGGGTGCGTGTGGTGACATCGTCTATCTCCGATGAACCTGTGTGCATATTAGCCCGCCAATTGCGGCGATTTCCTGCAATACCCGGCTAAAACATTAATACATCTGTTGCGGCGCAAAGCAAGACCTGATCCCGATAACTGCCATTACCTTGACGCCACCGGAAGGCTGGAATACGGTTCGGTGAAGAACCGCAGGCGGATTCGACGATGTGGGATCTATTATTCAATTGGGGCGTTGCGCTGGAGTTGGGCACCGACGTCATTGCCTATTTGCTGTTGGCGCTCGTGGGCACGGTATTTTTCCTTCTGCGCTTGTTTGTGGCACTGTTTTTCGGCGGCGGAGACGGCGTCGATGACGGCATGGATCTCAGTGATAGCGATGGATCCTTTACCTTCTTTTCTACGTTGTCGGTGTTGGCTTTTTTCATGGGCGCGGGCTGGATGGGTTTGTCATGTCGGGTGGATTGGGGGCTGGGCTCTTTCGCCTCCGCTGCCAGCGCGGCTGCGTTTGGTTTTGGCATGATGCTACTGGCTTCCGGATTGATGGTAGGGGCGCGCAAACTCAATCGAACCATCGAATTCGATTTGCAAACTGCCGTTGGACGGACGGGAAAAGTGTACCTGCCTATCCCAAAGCGCGGCGATGGCAGCGGCCAGGTGGAAGTCAGTGTTTCGGGTCGCCGAAAAATTCTCGATGCCATCAGCACGAAGGAGAAGATCGAGTCATTCCGCAGTGTAGTGGTCAAGGAAGTCCGCGATGACGGAACGCTAATCGTCGAACACTACGAGTGATCTAGCCCGCATATTCACGAAGGGCAGACAAACGCTCCTCGACTTTGGCCTCCTGCGTCGTTCTACCTCGTCCATCCATGGACTCGTCGACTTTGGCTCCTGCTTCGTTCTACCTCGTCCATCCATGGACTCGTCGGCTTTGGCTCCTGCTTCGCCCTGCCTCCCTGCAGTCGTGCATGGTCTGCATTTCCGCCATCCGTGGCGGTCACGCCACGCGATGCGAGTGAAACCCAGGCGTTGTAAAGGTGCCATGTCAACGACGGCAAAGGGACAGTTTGTACCGCATCGCGCGCTATCCTGGCGCTCCCTGGCCCGCGCACGCCTGAGCTTGCGCTTCACGCCAACCATCGCTAACGGCTATGCTTGGAGCTCCAGCGCGGCGCCCAGACGCACGCGTCCTGCGCGAGCATCCAGGATCCTTCATGAAATATGCGGGCTAGGTAGTTAATAACCACTAAGCCTCAAAATGAGGCGATAACAATAACGAGGGGAATGACATGTTCAATTTAAGCCCCGGTCCACTGATGCTGGTGGTGTCCGTAGTCCTGATCTTCAGCTTTTTCTTTGCGATGTTAGTCAAGCAGTACCGACGATGTCCTTCCAACCGTGTGCTGGTGGTCTACGGAAAGGTGACGGGTGATCGTGCCGCGCGTTGTATGCATGGTGGCGGCACTTTCGTCATTCCGTTGTTACAGAGTTACGACTATTTGTCATTGGAGCCCACCACCATTGATATCGAATTAACCAGCGCACTGTCGAAGAAGAATATTCGTGTAAACGTACCCTCGACTTTTACCATCGGTATATCGACCGATCCCGACATTATGAACAACGCCGCCGAGCGTCTACTCGGACTGGACGAGCAAGGCATCGCGATGCAGGCCCGAGATATTATTCTCGGCCAAATGCGCCTGGTAATCGCGACTTTGTCGATTGAGGAGATCAATCAGGATCGTGAAAAATTTCTCGATCTTGTCAATCAAAACGTGAACTTTGAACTCAACAAAATCGGCCTGGAAATGATCAACGTCAATATCCGTGATATTACCGATGAATCCGGGTATATCGAGGCCCTGGGCCAAAAAGCGGCGTCCGAGGCGATCAACAAAGCCAAGGTCGAGGTCGCGGTCGCCGATCGTGAGGGTGCGGTGGGCTCAGCTTCGGCGAAAAAAGAAATGGATGTGGATGTCGCGACGCAAGAGGCGCAATCGGTCACCGGGCAAAAAGGGGCGGAACGTGACCAGCGTGTCGAGGTTGCAAAACTCGAAGCCGAAGGTATAACCGGGGAAGCGCAGGCCAGACGGGCGCAGGAAGTGGCCGTGGCCGAGCAAGACGCACTGACGGCCAAAGGACGCAAGAAGGCGGAAGCGCACCAGCGTGTCGAGGTTGCGGAACTTGAATCGGCCGCGGTTAAAGGTGAAAACGAATCACAGGCGGAAATAGCCAGCTACACCGCCACGTTGGAGGAGCGTAAAGCCGAGGCAAAGCGACGGGGTGAAGTCGCCATGGCGGAGTCCGCACGCGATGTTCTGCGCGCGGAGAAAGAACAGGAAGTTGCCCGTCTCGAAAAAATCCAGGTCGCCCAACAATTAGTCGAGCAACAGAAAATAGAGATTGACGCAGATGCGGAAGCTGGGCGGCTGCGGCGCATAGCGGCCGGCGAGGCGGACGCAACGCTTGCCAGGTATACTGCCGAAGCTGAGGGCCTCCAGAAAGTATTGGAGGCGAAGGCGCAGGGTTACCAGCGCATGATCGAGGTTTGCGGAGACCGCCCTGACCTGGCACCCGCGTTGCTCGTCATCGAACAATTACCGGAACTCGTGGCCGAACAGGTAAAGGCAATCCAGAATCTCAAGATCGATAAGATCACCGTCTGGGATTCCGGCGCCAACGGCGTTGGTGGCGACGCAAGCGGCAGCACTTCAGGTTTTTTGCGCAGCCTCATCGGTTCGCTGCCGCCGATACATGAGCTGGCAAAGCAGGCCGGCATCGATTTGCCCAATGTATTGGGACGGGTAGCAGAGCCGAGCCAAGTCGCGGTAGCAGACGATGCGGCCACGGATGTCCCAGTGGAAGGCGAGGTCACCGATGGCTAAAACGATTACTGCGGACGGTGTCGAAATAGACTATGTGAGTCGCGGCAAGGGTAAATCCATCGTCTTCATACACGGCTGGCCCTGCAGTCAACGGGTCTGGGATAAGCAGCTGCATCTGTTGCAGGATCGCTATCACTGCGTGGCATTCGATCTTCGCGGTATGGGACATTCAGAAAAAGCGGACTGTGCCTACTCGTTTGAGGAGTTTGGTTCCGATGTGAACCACCTGATAAAGGAGCTCGCGCTTGAGGATGTCACGCTCGTCGGTTGGTCCATGGGCGTCAGTGTGACGCTGGCTTACATGGAAAAGTATCAGGACCAGGGTGACGTTGGCCGGGTTGTTCTCATAAACGGTCCCATTAAGCTCATCAATTCGCCGGGCTGGGATTACGGTATCGAAGAAAAGGAGTGCATGGGTCACATCGACGGACTGGCCGAAGATCCGATCAACGGTCGCAGAAATTTTGCCGAAGCGAATCTCTATAAACCAACCGAGGCGGAGATCGATTTTCTGTTCAATATCTCCTTACAAACACCGTTGGATATTGCACTCAAAGCCGTTTACAACCAGATGAAACTGGATCATCGCCCAGTACTGGAAGCGCTAAACGTCCCGTGCCTCGCGATGCAAACGGATAACGATTTTTATCCGGTTGCGTTAGGCCAATACATCGCAGACACCGTAGCGCAGGGTCACCTGAAAGTATTCGAGGACAGTGGCCACTCGGTGCAGATCCAGGACACGGCCCGCTTCAACAGTGCGTTGGTGGATTTCATCGAAGCCACTAGCTGACCCCGGCATAGGACACCGCATCGGCATAGAGCACCTGCCTATCGCGCAGACACTGTCCGCCTCATCGTTCCCAATACCCGTTCTCCGGACGATGCCGAAGGTGGCATTGTTGCTACGGAGTCATCGTCGATTAGGGGGACGGTAAGCTATTGCCGAAGACGACAGCCGCCTACCGCGCGCGGCTAGGCGAACGATCCGTCTAACGCGTGCCAGAGCCTTGCAACCGTTTTCTACAGTCCCATCGCCTCGAGTAGCGGCGGCCAGCGATCGCGCCATGGAGCGGCTGCTTCGAATGCCGCGGAGGCGCGCAAGACGAGCGCGTCGTCAAGACGCCGGCCGACGATTTGCAGACCCACCGGCCGCCCGTCATTGGTCCACCCGGCGGGAACCGTGGCGGCAGGTTGGCCGGTCATATTGAATGGAAACGTGAATGCGATGGTATCCAGCGGACCGGCCGGACGCCCGTCGATGATTGCCGGCCCCTGCATACCGGTCTCGAACGGTGGTACGCACATGGTCGGTGACAGCAATAGATCATAGTTGCGCATGAAGCGCCACATTTTGTTATAGACATGTTTGCGCGCCAGGATCCCGGCGTTCATATCCTCGGCGGTAAATTCGGTTTGCAACATCTGCACCAGATGCGGCGACATTTTGTCGCCGAGCTCCTCGGCCAGCGCACGCATGCCGCGTAGATCAGTTTCCAGCGCAACCAGGCCCCAGAATGCCTCACCCGGATCGTCCCACCCCGGATTTGCTTCTTCGACGACGCAGCTGAGATCACGCTCGAATACCTGCACGGCTGCGCCGACAATCTCGCGGACCTGTGGATCGACCTTGGCATATCCCCAGTCCGCGCTGTAAGCCACCCGCAAGCCTTTGATATCACCTAGCGGCGCTTGCTGCCAGTCGAAGTCGGCTGCGGGCAGGCTGAGCCGATCCCGATCATCAGGACCGGCAATCACCGACAGCATCAGTGCGCTGTCCGCTACCGTGCGGCTCATAGGGCCGAGGTGTTCCAGCGATTCCCAACTGGACACGCCCGGGTAGCGCTCGTCGCGGCAACCCGGATATAGCGGCACTCGGCCCATGGTTGGTTTGATGCCGTAGAGGCCGCAAAAACTGCTGGGTATTCGGATCGATCCGCCGCCGTCGCTGCCAATGGCAAATGGACCCAGGCCCGCCGCAACAGCAGCGCCCGAACCGCCGCTTGAGCCGCCGGGCGTCAGATCCGTATTCCAGGGATTGCGTGTCGTTTCGAACACCGGGTTCTCAGTCACGCCGCTATAACCGAATTCTGGAACATTGGTCTTGCCGATAATAACGGCACCGGCGGCCTTCAGACGTTCGACGACGATGTCGTCCTCTTCCGGGATATAGTCGGCATAGGCCCACGAGCCTGAGACAGTGCGCACTCCCTTGGTAAGTACCAGATCCTTTATGCCGACCGGAATGCCGGCGAGCGGGCCAACCGATTTACCCGCCAGCAGCGCTGCTTCGATTCGCCGCGCGTCAGCGCGCGCGTTCTCTGGTGTTGGCGTGCAGAATGCATGCAGCGCAGGTTCTAGTTTATCCATGCGTTGCAACACTGCATCTATGACCTCGACCGGGGACAACTCCTTTCTTTGTATCAAGTCACCCAAGCGCACTGCAGCCATTCGGCAGATTTCGTTTTTGTTGGCCTGTTCAGACATGGGTTTGCTCCTTGCCTGGCCTTTTTTCAGGTTTAAGCGGGTAAAAGGTAAGTTGATTCGTTGACATCAGCGGCTCCTGTGACGATTCTGCAATCATGAACGCAAAAAAACTAGCGCTGTCATTACCAAAAACTAACACTGTGCAGCGACCATGACCAATGTAATCTGGAAACCCGCGGGAACATTACAACTCCCGGCTGCGACGGAACAACCCTAATGGCCCTCACCCTGAAAGATTGGCTGGACACACTGGAAAGACACGATCTGTTATCGCGTATTACGCAAGAAACGCCCGTCAATCAAATCGCCGGTATCGTCGATCGCAATTACCGTAAAGCAACCCTGTTCGAACGTGTCAGCGGTTATGGCATGCCGCTGGTCGCGAACACCTTTTCCAACCGGGAGATGATCAAGCTTGCGCTGGACACCGACGAGGAGCACTTGTTCGATGAACTCGATGCGCGAATGCGCCGGCTGATCGCGCCTGTAGAAGTGACGCAGGCGCCCTGTCAGGAAGTCATCGTCCGTGACGCCGAGGTCAATCTCGCTGATCTGCCGCTGTACTTGCAGCACGAATTCGACGGTGCACCCTTTATCAGTGCCGGTGTCGTTGTCGCCAAAGACCCTGAGCGTGGCGTCATTAATCTGGGAATTTATCGTTTGATGTACCGCGGCAGAAACGAAACCGGTATCGATATTACCGGGCCGACCAAGCTGAAACACTATTATCAGTTGGCGTATGAGCGTGGCGAACCACTCGAGGTGGCGGTCGTCATCGGACTGCCGACGCTGGACATCATGGCGGCGCTTGCGTCCTCGCCGTTGGATATTGATGAATACGATGTGCTCGGTGGGTTTCGCGGCGAACCGGCCGAGTTGATTCAATGCAAAACGGTGGATCTCCGGGTGCCCGCCAACGCTGAGATAGTGCTCGAAGGAGTGATTGGACCGCAGGGTTGGATCACCGATGAGGGCCCATATGGGGAGTTTACGGGTACTTATGGTTCGGGCATGAAATGGAATCCAACCGTCAAGATAAACGCGATTACTCATTGCAGGGATGCCGTTTTCCATTCGGCAACCCACGGCGGAATGCACCCCGGCTGGACCGACATCTACGTATTGTTTTGTCTCATCGAGCTAGATTTGTATAAGGCATTGAAGCAGGCGGGAATTGATGTGCGCGGCGTGCGGGTAGTGCCTGCAGGACTGTGCAACTGGGCGGTGGCGAGCATCAGGCCGCTGACTCAGGGCGACGCCAGAACCGCGCTGACGCTCATGCTTGCAGCCTCGAAACAGGCTATGCCGAAGTACGCCGTTGTCGTGGATGACGACATCGATATTTTCGATGACGAACAACTTTATTGGGCAATGAGTTGGCGCTCCCAGCCGCACGAAGACACACTTATACTGACAGACATGAAAGCCGTTACGCTCGATCCGTCGCTGCCTACGCCGATGCCACCGGTGACGACCTCGAAAATGGGGATCGACGCAACCATCCCGCTTGGAAGAAATCGTGCTGATTTTGAACGCTGTTATCCGGCTGTGTTCAGTTCCGAGGCTATCGTCAGTCACCCACCGTTCACGGACGAGGAACTGGATGCGAGGATGTCAGCGCTGATCGCCGAACAGGGTCCGTGCTATTTCCAAGACATATTGGCGGAGTTCAACGGCGTTGAGCATCGAATGATCCTCGAGTCCTTTGGTCGCCTGCGAGAGCAACAGCTTCTCGATAGGGACGAAGCCGGGCGCTACTTAATCTTGTCGCAGCCGCACTCGTGAAGGCACGTGCATGTCCGCGCCGAGATTGTTTTAAATCTCGGTGCCGAGAGCGAGCGGCGATCTTGGAGTTATACGGAGGAGGGTCATGAACAAGCCTGAAACCAGCGTGGAAGTACCCGGTTACGCTGGCGCTGCCGCGAGAGTCGAAAGTGGCGATTTATTTCGCGTAATTGATGTTGAAGGTTGTCAAATTGCGGATCTTTTCGTGCTTGCGGCCGGCAATTTGATGGAAATGTTCTCTCCCTCGTTTACGCGACAAAACATTTTCAAGCTCGTGCCGAAACCCGGCGATGCCTTATACAGCAACCACAATCGACACATGCTGACGTTTGTAAACGACACCTCGCCGGGACGTCACGACATGGCATTTGCACCGTGCAACCGCATTTTCTTTGAAAGGTTGGATGCGGGTGCGTCACATCCGAATTGTCAGGACAATTTTTTCGCGGCGATGTCTAAGATCGGCATGGAATGTGCAACTCACCCGGAGCCTTTTAATCTGTACCAGAACACGGTGCCTGGCGAGAGCGGCGATTACATTCTCGGCCAGACGCTGACCAAGCCCGGTGATTACGTCGAGTTTCGTGCGGAAATGGATATTATTGTGGTGGTGACCGCTTGTTCTGTGGACTTGCCTTACGACGGAATCGAGGCGATCGGCGGTAAGTCGACGCCGTTGCGTATTGAGGTATTTAGTTGATTACCCCTCACCCGACCGCCATGGATGGCGGTCGGGTGAGGGGTTAATGAAAGCTCTCTGTGTTAATGATTTGCGGCGGCCTAGGAATCAGCGGATTCAACGGGTTTCCCCGCTCGAATCCAAACGATCGCGCAGCACGCGTTTCAGGACCTTTCCCGATGCGTTCTTGGGAATGGCGTCAACGAATTGATAATCTTTGGGCAATTTAAACTTGCTGAGCTTGGTGCTGCAAAAAACCTCCAACTCATCTCGTGTCGGCGCTGTTGCGCCGACGACTACGAAAGCCGTTACGGCTTCACCCCAATAGTCGTCCTTCGCGCCGACCACAGCTATGTCGGCCACTGCCGGGTGTTGTAGTAGGCACTCCTCGATTTCGCGTGGATAAATATTCACGCCACCGGAGATAATCATGTCTTTGGAACGTCCTTCAAGATACAGGTAGCCGTCGTCGTCAAGCCGACCGAGATCGCCAGCGCAAAACCATTCGCCGCGTAGCGTCTGCGCGGTTGCTTGTGGTTGACGCCAGTAGCCGTTGAACAGGTAGGGTGATCGCGAGCAGACCTCACCAATCATGTTGGCAGCAACAGGCTGTCCGGCGTCGTCCACAATCTGGATCTCAGTGCACGGAAAAGCTTGTCCGACGCATTGCGTTTTGTGCAATTGATCCGCGGGCCGCAGGTTGCTCACAATTCCGCCCTCCGTGGAGCCGTAGCATTCGAACAAAAGGCCATCGCCAAAGTGTTCGACGATCGTTTGTTTGGCCGTCTGCGCCAACGGGGCCGCATTGGAGATGATGGTTTTTAGCGCGGGGGTGGGATAGCGCGCTAGTATTTGCGGCGAAAGAGAAAACAGAGCCTGGAAATGCGTCGGTACCATGAAGACATTGGTTGCCGCGTCATCAGCCAGCGATTTTAACGTTTGTTCGGGATCGAACCTGGTCATGATCCGCGCCGATCCCCCGAAATATAGCGGCGCCAACGCAAACGCAAATCCAGCGCCATGAAACAGTGGCGCCGGGCATAGCGCGCGGTCGGCTGGTCCGTAACAGCCGTACTCCGTCGCCATCGCCAGACACGTCAAAACCCTCGAGCGATGCGAAAGCATGACGCCTTTCGGCTGTCCGGTTGTGCCGGACGTGTAGGAGATCGCGAAATGTTGAGTTTCGTCGAACTCAACCGCGGCCGCCGTATCTGCGCCGCGGCTTCGCCATTCTTCGTAGTTCTCACCGATGACTAAGGTCCGCTGCGTGCGCTCGATTCCGAGGTCACGTACGAATCCCGCCAGTGTGTGATGGACGAATAGTGCTTTCGATTCGCTGTCTGCGTAGATCGCGCGAAACTCAGCCTCGCCCAGATGTGGATTGGCCGTGACCACGGCGCATCCTGCCGCGGCCAGACCCACGACTAATTCAACGTATTCGATACAGTTCGGCGCCAACAAGGTGACATGGTCACCCACCTCCAAACCCAGATTGTGGGTTGCAGCATTCGCGATGCGATTGATCCGCTCGATCAGCGCATCGAAGCGCAAGGTTTGTTCCTCGCCGTGCAATACAACTTTGCCCGGGGCGCGTGCCGCAGCAGCGCGCAGACCATCTGCCAGGGTGAGTGGGCGATAAGTCGCGGGCATAGGCTTTTTCATGTTGCGGATTCGGCTAAATCGAACACCCGCAATGCGTTATCGCGCAGCAGCTTCTCAGCGCTGCGTGGCCTCAGCTCCAATGCTTCGATGTCTCGAATGGCGCGTTCGGGTTCCAGCACTGGCCAATCAGTGCCGAACATAACTTTGTCCTGGCCGTAAGTGTTGATGAAGTTAACAAGGCTTTTTGGCCAGTAGGCAGGGCCGTAGGCGTCGGCGCCGATAAAGACATTCTCATGTTTCCAGGCCATGGCAATCATCTCGTCCGCCCACGGTATGCCGATATGTATTCCAATGAGTTTGAGCTCAGGAAAATCGATAGCGACCTGATCCAGACAAATCGGTCTGCCCACGCTGGGTAAACGACGATCCCGTTGATAGATCAGGTTTTGGCCGATCTGCATCATGATAGGTATATCGAGTTCGCAGCATTTGGCGTAGTAGGGGTAGTAACGGGCATGATCTGGCGCTAACTCAAACCAATGTGGGTACAAATGCGCGCCGACGAAACCGTATTCGGTAACCGCATGTTCGAGATCCCTGAGTCCGCGCATACCGCGTGTGGGATCAACACCGGCCAGTCCGGAAAAACGCGTAGGGTGTTCATCACAGACGCTTTTGACCCGTTCATAGGTAATTTCGAACGAACCTTTGACGCGCATATCGCCGCCGCGCACGGCAACGAGTAATGCCCGGGCAATGCCCGCCGAATCCATCATGCGCAGATAATCCGGTATGTCTACGCCACCGCGAAACGTTTCAGGGAAGCGAACTTGATCGAGAAAATGCTCGTCAACCCCGGTACGTCCTTCGCGGACCTCTACCGGCGTGAACAAGTTGCAGACAATATCGATGGCCTGCATGCGCCGGTGCTACTGGCTCAGTAACTCACGCATGGTTTGCGGACGACCCTGGTTGACATCGTTAAGGGTGTCGTAATCGCTGGGTAATGCGCGTCGTCCGTAGGCGAACTGGCGAGCGACGCTGGCTATGTGATGACCGTGCATCTCAGCGGTTTTGATATCGCTGGCGGGGGGTGCCAGCTCAGCGGGCTCGTCGATGTTGGCTTGTGCCATTACACCGAGGTAACCCGCCATACGATTGAGATCTTCCTCGCTGCCCTGCGTTGAGTAGTTGCCGCCGGTGATGCGCACCGGCACCCAAATCATGCCAAGCTGTCCGGCGAAAATCACCAGGTCCTGCAGACAGTTCAGTTTGTCGCCGCTGCGTCCGGCCGAACAGGTAAAGCCACCGCCAATTTTGTTGGTCCACATGCGCTTCAACCAGACTTCACCTGCAAGTTTTTCGATGAATTCTTTGAATTTGGCGGCGACGCTGCCGATGTAGGTCGGTGTGCCGAAGATAATAGCGTCGGAGGCGTGGAGGCGATCCCAGTTGTCGTCCACCTCCTCGACCCGCACCAGTTTCACGTCGGCGTCCTCCACCGAGCTGGCGCCACGCTCGATTGCCTTCGCGACTTGTTCGGTCGAGCCCTTGAAGTTGCTGTGATAAACGATGGTTACGATGGTGGTTGGCATGATGTGCGTGGATTATAACTGACCCCTTGATCCGGACGTTTAGTGTTCCGCCAGCAGTGGCCCAAAGCCGTAGATCTTGTCTTCGATGCCGTTCTGTCTGAGCGCATACCAGTACGTTGCGGTATTGATGGCAAGTACCGGCTTATCCAGCCAGAACTCCGCCAGTGGCGCCAGCCTTGCCATCGCCAGGTTGGTGCCGACCTGTACGATAGCGTCGACGTCGGCCGTGTTGAGCTCGATGATGGCATCGCGTAGCTGCTGCTCCGACACGTGAGCAATGAGTACCGGGCTTTGGCATTTCAAACCTTTGATATTTACCACGTCATAGCCGCAGTCGTTGAAGAATCGCTGCACCTGCTTGTCGCCGACTGGCATATAGGGTGTGACGACGGCAATGCGCTTAATGTTCCCATAAGTCGCAAGTGCCGCGCGGCAGGCATCGGAACCGAGTGTGACCTTGGTTCCGGCTCGCTTTTCCAGCTGAGCGTGCAGACGTTTACTACCTTCTAATCCGTCCCAAAAGGTTTCGGCCGACATGCCCATGATCACGTGATCGGGACTACAGGTCATCACTGCATCGACGGCATCGTCGCAGGCGCCACGGATGTTGTTGAGCATGATCATAAAACTGGCATCATCGGTGACCGTCGTATCGGCAATGATCACACGCGAGAAATGGTTGCTGACGCCATGTGGTGTCATGGCTGCGTATTCGGGTTGTACCGACGTGTTGGTCGATGGCGCAATGACGCCGAATTTCATTCGGTATCCTAAGGAGTCAGTCATGGAAAATTCTGCCTCAGCGTGCCCGGCATTGCAGCCGGGGCCATATATGTTTTTCGAAGTTGTCCAGATCTTTACGAAAATCCGGGAACGCCAGCATGACGGCTGCAACGTCCGTCTCCGCGGCGATACGCTCAAAGTAAGTCGCTATCGTGTCATAGGATCCGACCAATGTCGGTAAGCCCATGAACATGGCTTTTTCTTTGAGACTGCGAGACATACCCTCGGACTCATCGAGTTCGGCCTGGCCGACGATTGTGCGCAATGCGCCTTCATCGGCGCCATCGACGATGTGGTCAAAATAGGCTTGTGCGCCAGCGTCTGTATCCGCTGCAAAGATATTGTTGAGTGCGATGGTGCCTACTTGTCTGCCGACCTTGCCGGCTTTAGCCTTGAGATTCGCGCCGATTTCCTTGAGCGTGTCGATGCCGCCAATGACAAAGTTTCGATCGCCCAGCGCGGCGGTGAAACTCAGCCCGCGACCTGACTGTCCAGCGCACACGACCGGCAGACTACGGGTCGGAAGTGGTTTGCATTGGCAGTCGTCAAGTTGAAAATACTGCCCCTTGAAATCCGACACGCCGGTGCTCCACAGTTCTCGCAGGATCGTCACATATTCGGTCGCATAATCGTAACGCGAGCCGAAATGCTCGTCGCCCGGCCATAACCCCATTTGCCGGTATTCGTCTTTGTACCAACCGGAGACGATGTTGAGGCCAAAGCGCCCGTGACTCATGTGATCGATAGTAACCGCCATGCGGGCGCAAATGGCGGGATGCATGGTCAGCGTCGCGATAGAGGGATACAGCTCGATGCGCTCAGTTATGGTGGCCAGCCCAGCCATCAGCGCATAGGAATCCTGCGCATAGTCCCAGTATTCGGTTTCACCGCCGAAGCCGCGATGCTTGATCATAGACAGTGCAAATTCGAAGCCCATAGCCTCGCATTTGAGGGTGACGTCGCGGTTGAGTTCCCACGTCGGCATAGCCTGCGCGGTCGTCTTAGACGCAATAAAGCCGTTTTTGGCGATCGGCAGGAAGATCCCGAATTCGAGATGACGCATGCGGTGTTTTCTTTAAGACGTTTGCGCCGGCATTATATCGCGATCGTGCTGCATCGGAGCGTTGGATCGCCTCGTGCCTTGCTATAAAGTGATATGTGTCAGTTGGAAATGCCGGTCACAATCGCACAGGAGCAGTTATGTCACAGCGCGTAATTGACGAGTGGAATAAACCAGAACTCGAGTATGTAGAGCCAACCCAGGTCACCCGCAGCTTTGGCTACGACGTTTTCGCCGCCGGTGCCACCCCAAAAACGATGGAACACTTGGAGAAAACGGTCGCCTGTGTCATGCAAGTAGACGGTGAGGTTGCCGAGCAGCGGCTGGAGTATACCAATCGGCAAGCTGCGAGCGCGGCAATTAAGCAGGTCGGCAAGGATATCGGCGCCACCATGGTGGGGATAACGCACGTTGATCCTTATCATGTTTATAAAGGTTGTGACGTTCCGCATCGCTACGCAGTGATATTGGCTGCGCCGATGGAGTACGACGAGATGAAGCACGGTGCCACCGATAAACACGTTCAGGAGGTGTTGCGTACGTACGCCGAAGTCGGTGAGCTAGCCACTGAGCTGGCTAAGTTTATCCGCGCACGGGGTTACCCCGCACGGGCGCATTCATTGCGCTTCGAACAGATCAACATGTTGCCGCACGCTTATGCCGCCGGTCTTGGAGAATTGGGCAAGCATGGCTCGCTCATCAATCTGGAGCTGGGTTGCTCATTCCGGGTCTCCGCCGTTACCACCGATCTGCCGTTAGTCGAAGACGCTCCGCAATTAGAGGGGATCGACGAGATCTGCGTCAACTGTGCTATGTGCACTAAATATTGTCCCGGTGATGCCATTTCTACGGAAAAACAGGAGGTGCGCGGAATTACAAAGTGGGTGGTGGACACGCAGGCCTGCGCGCCTTACTGGGGGAGTTACCACTCGTGTGGGATCTGTCTGCAGGTATGCCCGTTTAATGCCAAGGGTTTCGACGGGCGCTACAAGGAATCTTTTGTGCAACATCTAAAGAGTATTGATTTGCCTAAGTGGCGGGCGGAACTCCAGGACGGGCTTCAGGAACCCTGGACCAAAGTAGAAAAGCCGGCAGAGCAGGAACCGGGGTGGCGCAATCGCGTACGCGGCAAGGGTGAGTCGGCATTTTTGATGCAGGGGATCCCGGAAGAGGGTCTGCCCGATGAAATCTATACGGTTCGCTCGGCGATGGGCAGCATGCCGTAGCACAGCGCGGGACCCTGTAAACTTGCATCGCCGTACATTCATCAAGCAATCCGCTGTCGCGCTCGTGGCCGCGGGATTCGCGACTGACGAAGCGGTGTTTGCCGACACGACACCGCCGCCCTCTTTCGCCATCCGCACGATTACTGCCGGAATTACGATTAACCCGAATGATTCCGAGGCCGTAATTGAGGAAGCGAAGCGGTTTCTCGATACGGCTGAGCGCGCCTACCAAACGGCCGGATTCGTGGTCCAGACCAAACGGATTACCACCCAGGCTCACGCCGATTTCCTCGCGAAACTACCGCAAGCGAACCGGGCAAAACTGTTAACGGATTTAAAAGCGCAGGTGGGTGAAGGTTATCTGCTATCGGTTGGTCCTGGGATCACTGCGGATGACGATTCGCCGGACGCCGTGGCGACGATACGCGGCAACGCTGCGCAGGGTATCACCTCGACGATTTCAATCGGCACCCGTGCTACCGGAATACATCATCGCGCAATCGCCGCGGCGGCCGAGGTTATCGCCGTACTCGCAAGAACTGATCCTGTACAGAATTTCTCCTTCGGTGCCATTGCGAACGTCCCGCCGGGCGTGCCGTTTTTCCCGGGTGGGTTTCATGATGGCGCCGCATCGAGTTTCACCGTCGGCACCCAAGGGGCAGGTTTGTTCATGCGGGTATGTAAGGAGTCGGACTCATTGGTCAGCGCAAAACAGGCGCTTATCGAGCAGTACAGTGCTGAGTTACAGGTCGTTGAACAGATTGCAATGGGTCTGGCTGACGACGGCAATCCAGATTACGCCGGTATCGACACAACACCGGCACCCTGGCGTGAGAACAGCATAGGCACCGCCGTAGAGAGCTTAATCGGAGCACCATTCGGCTCGCCGGGTACACTCGCCGCCTGCGAGATGCTGACCTCCGTAATCAAGCAGGTGCCGGTGAAACGCACCGGCTACCAGGGTTTGTTTCTACCCCCGCTGGAAGACGCGACCTTGGCGCGTCGTGCCTTCGATCACTATGGGCTGGCCGCGCTGCTGAGCTATTCCGCCGTGTGTGGGACCGGACTCGATGCCGTTGCCATTCCCGGCGACACCAGTGATGCACAGTTGCGGCGCATTTTGACCGATGTCGCCGCACTGGCAATACGACTGAATAAGCCGCTGACAGCACGCCTGTTTCCAGTACCCGGCAAGCAGGCCGGGGACAGCACCGGGCCAATTGGGGATCTGTTTCCGATGAAGATCCTTAGGGTTGGTTGATTACCCCTCACCCGACCGCCACGGATGGCGGAAATGCAGACAACGCAGGAGCGGTTGTCTGCCAACCCCTCTCCCACAAGGGGCGAGAGGCTAAATCGAAGGTTCCTTTCTCGCCGTGAGGCTGCTAGCGAGACGAGCCCGTGCATGGTCCTTAGCATAAACTGCGGGTACCATATCGACAGTATTCTGACCCGGAGGAGCACATGGAATTATTCAATGAATCGATGCAGCAGGCGTTCGACGCGTCGATCGCGCACGTCGACGAGGCCAGTATTCTGCCACCTATCTTGTACACCTCACCGGAGTTTTACGAATTCGAAAAAGAAGCAATTTTCAATCGAGAATGGCTGTGCGTGGGCCGTGTCGCGCAGATCCCGAACGAGGGTGACTGGTTGCAAATTACCTTGATGGACGAACCTCTGTTAGTTGTCCACAGCAAGGCCGAGCAGTTTCATGTGTTGTCCGCCGTATGTCAGCACCGTGGCATGGTAGTGGCGGAGGGCAAGGGTAACTCCGCCCGGTTTGTATGTCCTTACCACCACTGGTGCTATGCGCATGACGGCACTCTGGTAGCCGCGCCTGAGATGGACAATGCGCGCGGTTTCGAAAAACAACAACACGGCTTGCGCGCGTTGGCCGTGGAAATCTGGAACGGTTTCATCTTTGCAACGTTCAATCCGGAACCAAAACCATTAGCGCCCAGCGTGAGTCAGCTCACGGATCTGCTGGAGAATTTCAACCTGGATGGTTGCCACACGGTGATTGACGAGGTTTTTCAGGATCTGCCATGGAATTGGAAGGTGATGCTGGAGAACTTCAATGACGGTTACCACGCCAACAAACTCCATCTGGGCATCGGTGACCACGTGCCCAGTGAAAAGGCGACGTTTCTCGATTTATCGCCGGATGAGGGCCACGTAACCCGCATTAACTACGCGACAATTAAGGATCCTTCGTTCACGCCCAACTTCACCTCCGTGTTACCAGTCTTTAAGGGTTTGACCGACGACGAACGTCACCGCGTCATGTTTGCATTATTGCCGCCGAGTTTGGGTCTGGCGGTAACCCCTGACTGCATCACGTATTTCATCGTAAATCCCAAATCTGCCGACAAAATTGATATCCACATCGGTTATTGCGTGGATCCAACCGCACCTCAGGATCCGATGTTCGAATATCAGATGGCAGCGCTGAAGGAAGGTGTGCAGAACTTCAACGTGCAGGATATCTGGGCGGATACGATGGTGCAGAAAGGTTTGCAGTCACGCTTCCAACCGCATGGTCGCTATTCATGGCAGGAGAAAACCATGCAGCAGTTCAATTGCTGGCTGGTCAAGCGTTATCGGGAGGTGTGGCCGAAATGAGCGTGTTGACTCAGGACCTTCTCAAGAGCTTTGAGCCATCGATCGTTGACGTCAACGATGCATGCTTGTTGCCGCCGGATGTTTATACGTCGGACGAGTTTTTCTCGTTCGAGAAAGATTCGATTTTTGGCCACGAATGGTTATGTGTTGGACGCGAAAGCCAGACCCCAAACCCGGGAGATTATCGGGTTTATGAGATAGCCGGCGAACCACTCATTGTCGTGCGCGACAACGCTGGTACTATCCGCGTGCTCTCGGCCGTTTGTCAGCACCGCGGCATGGTGCTGGCCGAGGGCAACGGTAATTGCGCGCGATTCAGGTGTCCCTATCACCATTGGACCTATTCCCTGGAGGGTAAGCTTGCCGGCGCGCCTGAGATGGAAAACGCCAAGGGGTTCGAGCGTGCCGACTTCGATTTGCCCTCCTTACCCGTGGAGATCTGGCAAGGGTTTGTGTTCACGAATTTCGATCCCAACCCTGAACCTCTCGCTCCGGGCCTGAGCGAGCTGGAAGAACCGCTGGAGCATTACAACTTGCCGGAGTCGACCACCCGACAAGGCAAAGTGATCCCGGATTTGCCATGGAATTGGAAGATCATGATGGAGAATTTCAATGATCCGTACCATGCAAGTCGACTGCACGGACCACTGCAGTCATTTGCACCCAGCGGCATGAGTGACTTTTACGAATGGCGCGATGATATGAAGCATGTGTCGCGGATTCAGCATTTCACCCAAATCGATGGTTCTTTTAATCCCAGCAAGAAGTGTATGTTGCCGGTCTTTTCGCAGTTAACAGAAGCAGAACGCAAACGCGGCATGTTTGCGCTAATCCCGCCGACACTTGCCCTCGCCGTCGTGCCGGATGAAATCGCCTACTTCATTATCAAACCGCAAAGCGCCGGCCTGATCACAATCGACATCGCGTATTGTTTCGAGCCGCAATCGCTCGACAATCCGATGTTCGAATATTGGTTCAAGGCGGCCGAGGCGGGCGTCGATAATTTTAACGTCCAGGATGTGTACGCCGATAAAATGGTGCAAGTCGGATTGAATTCCCGATTCGGACCGCGCGGACGATATTCGCACGAGGAAGGGACGCTGCCACAGTTTAATCGCTGGCTGGTCGATCGTTACCGGAAGTATTGGCCGACTAATTGATTGTCTAACCCCTCAACCTGTCCTTCTCCCGCAGGGAGGGTGTCGCGAAAGGGGGATCGTTGCAAGGATCGTGAAGCGTTAAACTACGTGCAGGTACAAGATAGCGAGAGGCCAACGGTGACAAAAGCGCTGGGAATAAATGGGGATGTGCAACTGAACCTGTTTGAGGGGTTGTCCGATACTGGCGCGTCGCGGCAAAGCCGCAGAGCTGCGGGGCGTGTGTTCATTGATCCTGATCCGCAGCAGCTTTATCTGGGTCAGTTGTCGGTGAAGGCGCATCTGCAAGCGGCCGGCATTCGTGGGCCGTTAGTGTTACGAGCGCTATTGAGCGAGCTGGATTGGTCGGGTTTTGAAGACAACTATGCCAGGACGGGCCGCGCGCCGTATTCCCCGCGCAGCGTGTTGGGGTTAATCGTGTACGGGCTATTGCAGGGTGTGAGTTCGTTGCGGGGTCTGGAACGGTTGGCGCGAGTGGATATCGGTGCGATGTGGGTGAGCGGGGGGATCTGTCCGGACCATGCGAACATCGGTCGGTTTATCACGCAGCATGATGAGTTGCTGAGCGGGTCATTTTTTATTGAGTTAACCGGCCGTGTGTTACAAGCCACGGGCAGCAGCGCGACCCGGGTGGCGGGAGACGGCACGGTGATAGAGGCGGCGTGTTCGCATTATGGTTTGATAAAGGAAGAGGCGGCGAAACAGCGTTTGAGCGAGGCGAGGCAGGTGTTGGCGCAGGCACCGGAGGATAAAACCAAACAAGTGGCGTTGGCGCAAAGCCAGCAAGTGCATGAGACCTTGCAAAGGCGCAAAGCGGCGCGGGAAAGCAAGGGTAAGTCAGGCGAGAAGGTGTGTGTGAGTGCGCACGAGCCCGAAGCGATGGTGCAAGCGTTGAAACGCGGACGAGGCACGGGGCCCTCCTATAAGCCCTCGGTGCTGGCCAATGAAGAACGGGTGGTGGTTGGGATGGCGGTTGACCCCTCCAGTGAGAGCGCGGTGGTCGCGGGGATGCTGGCGCACAGTGAAGCGAGCAGTGGCGTGGCCGTTGAAGATCTGTTGCTGGATGCGGGCTACTTCAGTGACCGGATATTGCAACACAGCGTGGAGCGGGACATCAACCTGCTTTGTCCGGAGGGGAAAGTGGCGGGGCAAGCCAAGCAATCGCAGAAAACCTTTCCTAAGGGTGCCTTTGTCTATGACGCGTACCAGGATGCTTACCGCTGTGCGAACAATGAATGGTTAGTGCCGGTGGAGCGTTACGCGGGCACTGCCACACACAAAGGGTACGTGCGTTATGCCACCCCGGGCTGCGGTGCGTGTGCTTTGAAAGCGCAGTGTACGCGGGGGGAACGCCGGACCATCAGCCGCTATGGGGGTGATGAACTAAAAGATGCGCTGCGCATGGTGATGCAACAGCCGCAGGCGCAAGCGCTGTATGTGAAGCGCCAAGCGATGGTAGAGCCGGTGTTCAGCACGTTGCGCGAGCGACAGGGATTGAACCGGTTCCGGCGGCGCGGGTTAGCCGGGGTGAGACGAGAATTTGCACTGCATATACTCGCTTACAACCTGGGACGGGCGGTGTTGGCCCGTTTAGCCTGTATTGGTGCGTTGACAAAAGCCTGTTTGATGCGCTTGTGGCATCACCGTATCGTGCGCCGCGAATTATGGCTTTGGGAAACACACCTGCTGCCAACGGCGTGTTGAAACACCGCCAGTACGATATCCAGCATATTTATCGCTTTTTGCGACACCCTCCAGGGGGAGAAGGGACCTACAGTTTAAGCCCCTCGCCCTTGCGGGGGAGGGGTCAGAGTATTAAGGCATAGGAATTTCGGCAGGATTGGGTATCGGAAAGCCGCGCTGCACGGCCGGGCGCTCGGCGATGGCTAAATACCAACGTTTCACGTTCGGGAATTCGTTGAGATCGATACCTTGCCACTCAAAGCGATTGCACCAGGGCCAGGTTGCGATGTCGGCGATGGTGTAATCATCGGTTGCCAGGTATTCGGTTTCTCCAAGGCGGGTGTTTAACACTTTGTAGAGGCGCTTAGCCTCGTTGCCATAACGCTCAGTCGCGTATTCCGACACGCCTTTCTTGAAATGGACGAAATGGTGCGCTTGACCGAGCATCGGGCCGAATCCGCCCATCTGCCACATCAGCCATTCCGTCGTCTTCCAGCGGTCCTCGGGTTCACTCGGCATGAACTGCCCGGTTTTTTCAGCGAGATAAAGCAGGATCGCGCCAGACTCCATCATCGCGATATCGGTATCGTTATCGACGATTGCCGGGATCTTGTTATTGGGGCTGATCTTCAGAAACTCCGGTGTAAACTGATCATCCTCGAGGATGTTGATCCGATGAACATTATATTCAAGTCCGGTTTCCTCAAGCATGATCGACGCCTTACGCCCGTTGGGCGTAGACCAGGTATATAAGTCAATCATTAAATAGCAGTTCCTGAGCCGTCACGCGACGCGTTGTTTGGGTTCCTTGAACTGTGGCATAACTTCTGTGGCGAACAGTTCCATGTTGCGTAAGGCTTTTTCTTGCTCGAAGCCACCGAACCAGGTAAAAGCGATAAGTTGGTCGACACCCCCTTCGTCACGCATCCAGCGTACCTTCTCCGCAACCCGATCGGGAGTCCCGAACATGCCGAGTTGATCGTAGATTTCTTCGAAGGGCACGACGTCGAGCCATTCGAGAACATCGTTGTAGTTTGCGTATTGTTCTGACACTTTGCTGCGATCGCGTTCGCCCCAAATTTTCGCCGCGGTGCGGACGTACCACATGACGTATTCCTCAACGTCGGCCTTGATCTGTGCATCGCTCTCGCCGACATACACGAACTCGTTATGTGCCATCTTTAAATCAGTACGTCCTGATTCTGCTAGCAACCGGTGCCATGTATCAAAATACGTAGTCTTGAGCGTTTCATAGGGACACAAATACGGTCCAATCAGTCCGTTGATGCCGCGGTCTATGACTTTCTTGACGGTGTAATCACTCAGAGCAGCCTGCCACAAGGGTGGATGTGGATCGGTGTACGGTTTAGGCAGCACAGTGCGTTCCGGGATCTTCCAGAACTTGCCGTCGTGGGAAAAGGACTCTTGCGTCCAGGCCTTGCGAATGATGTCCAGAGATTCAGAGAAACGTTGTTCGGCTTCGTCCATGGACACGTCGAAGCCCTGAAATTCGGCCGGCTGGTTGCCCCGCCCAATGCCCACATCGACCCGGCCCTTGGAGAGATGATCCAGTGTCGCCCAGTCTTCCGCTACCTGCAGCGGATGATGGAATGGCAGCACCACCACGGCTGTGCTGATCCGGATACGCGACGTCCGCGCGATTGCGTGTCCTGCGAGGGCAGGCACCGAGGCCCGACCATAGGGGCTGAAATGATGCTCAGTCAGCCAAATCGTATCGAAACCGAGCTGCTCGGCATATTCGATTTGCTCGGTTAGTTTGTCGAACGGTTCCGGGTCATCGCCGCGAACCTGTGGGACCATGATCAGTCCAAATTCCATAGCGCACCTCCTGTGGTGTGGGTAACAATGCAGCGCGCAGCAAGCTTATCAGATGCTATGGCTGCGAACGAGGTTGCGAAGTTCCGCCTGGCGCGGCGCCGTTCGAAACCGTCCATACGTGGATACGGACTCGAACTTGATACGCTATCAGGGGAGGCGTTGATTGCCTTGCTGCGAACATAGCATAAACTAGCCCGCAATTTGGTCGGTGCGGAGCGAGGCATGCTGGATTTTCTGGAATGGTATTTCCCATGGTCTCGGATCGATAACGGCCTGAAACTGCAATTGGTCATCTGGATCGCGTCCGTTGTGTTTGCCGTGTGGGTCTACGTACGGTCGATAATTTTCCATAAGCAGTGGCTGCCGCTTAAATTTGCCCGCGATGGCAACGCGGATGAGTCAGAAAGCGCCGGAGAAAATTCAGCCGGTGACCTGGGTTAAGGCGATCGCTGTATGAGCCTAGAAGCGACGCTGTACTCAATCTTTCTGCTCGTGAGTCTTGCGATCGGCGTTGTGGCATCGCGGCGCGTGCACGGATTACGCGACTACTATATTGCCGGCGCGCAGATGCCCTGGTATCTGTTGTGCGGAACCTTTATCGCATCCAACGTAAGTGCGGGACTGTTTCTCGGCGGCACCGACATGACCGGGCGCTTCGGTTTCACCTTGTGGTGTTCGTATGCGGCCACCAGTATTGGTTACATCTTTGCTATCGGTGTAGTCGGGGTGATGGTAAAGCGCCTCGCGTCCAAGCACGAGATCTATGACTTCGCCGACATACTGGCGGTGCGCTTTCCAAGCCGGCGTGACGCTATCCGTATATTCACGGCGATCGTTTTGCCAATCATCTATATACCGACCCTGGCAGCGCAGTTTATAGGTCTGTCGGCAATTTCGGCATCCTTGTACGATCTTCCCTACGAAGCGGTACTCGTGCTGACGCTGGCCGTAGTCGTGGTTTATACATTGCTAGGCGGGATGATCGGTGTCGTGTGGACCGACACGTTCCAGTTTTTCGTACTCTTCCTTGGACTGATCGTCGCTGTGCCGATGGGCTTAGCCATGCTCGGCGACGGTGACGCCGGGCAGGGTTGGCAGACGCTCACTGAGATCTCTCCGGATCTGTTCAAGTGGAGAACCGATGAGTGGGGTGGGTATGAACTACTCGGTCAGCTCGTTTGGATTTTTGCGCTCGGGTCGCAACCGCACCTGGTCACCCGGTTTCTGACGGCAAAAGACGAAAAGACGATTATCAAAGCATTACCGGTTTGCGCCATTGCCGGGTTAATCATTTATACCGCGACCGTTCCCGTGGGATTATTGGGTCGTGTCAGTCTCGAAACCTACGGTGGAGAACAGCACTATTACATTGCCATGGCCAAGCATACTTTGGGGCCGTGGTTAGGCACATTTGTATTGATCGGTGTTGCAGCCGCGGCATTGTCGTCGTGCTCCACTATTTTGATGGTTACCGCGCAAGCGGTATCGCGCGACGTATACGAGCGTTTGCGGGGTGACACCGTCAGCGAAGTCGATCTGGTCCGCGTATCGCGGATCAGTGTGTTGCTCATCGGCCTGCTCGGTGGTGTATTGGCCTACTTCCGGCCGTTGAGTATTTTTTGGCTGGTGGTGTTGTCCGGTTCATTGTTCTCGGCGATCTTCTTCATCCCGTTGGTCGGTGGCTTTTTCTCGACGCGGGCAACGGGGAAGGGTGCGCTGGCGGCGATGATAACGGGTGCTGTGACCGCCCCTGCCATCTACGCAGTGAACAAAATTACCGGCGCACATTGGTTTGCAGGCGAGTTTATCGGCGGGATGTTTTTCAGCCTGCTGGTGTGGTTATGGTTCAATCACCGGGGTACTCCGACGCAGGCCGAGAGGGCCGTGATCGCCGGCATGGCACGTTAGCCCGCATATTGCATGAAGGGCAGACAAATGCTCCTCGACTTTGGCCTCCTGCGTCGTTCTACCTCGTCCATCCATGGACTCGTCGACTTTAGCTCCTGCGTCGTTCTCGGCTCTGGCCTCCTGCCTGGCTCTACCTCGTCCATCCCTGGACTCGTACCGCCTGCATCCGTGCAGGCGTGCATGGTCTGCATTTCCGCCATCCCTGGCGGTCACGCCGCGTGATGCTGCTGAAACCGGTGTACTTCTATGGTTTGATGTAAATCGCGGGAAAAGACCGTTTGTACTGCATCACGCGGCTATCCCGGCCCTCGCTGGTCCGCGCACGCCTGGACTTGCGCTTCACGCCAACCATAGCTATGGCTATGCTTGGCGCTCCAGCGCGGCGCCCAGCCGCACGCGTCCTCAACGAGACGCCCGGATCCTTCGTACAATATGCGGGCTCGCAAACTGCTGCAAAAGCCTCAGGCGGCGCAATACTGCGTTAAAATCGGCTCAAAATGCGGGGCCGGGAAGCGGCAAACTGCGTGTACATTGCGCTTTTTCGCCTACTACGGTTTTGCTGAAATCGCTCGATTAAGCCGCGTCGTAAAGCTCAAAGCGCAGCGGCGTCGGCTTATCGCCATTAACGATTTCTGGCCAGGCGCATACCGAGACCATCCAGTCGACGTCCATTTCCGCGCGCAAATCGATATAGTCGCCCGCCTTGGTAATCGGCAGGGCGAGTTCCCAGTCGCCGTCAGCCGTGTAGTTCACGGTCATGAATATGTTGAAGCACGATACCGATTGCAGCAGATTCGGGTCGAAACCGTTTTTTTCGAACTCGGACTTCACGACGTCGCGGCAGCCGGGCTCGTCATTGTTCAGGTACAGTTTGCGTGCATCGCGTGAGCAGAACCCACCGCCGGTATAGTGGTTTGCGGTTTTGTCGTCGGTGATGGTCCACATCTCGTTCATGTGATTGCTGGACAGCGCATCGCCCTCCCGCCATTTGTAGCGACCCAGCTGCCAGTTGGTATAGACACAGTCAAAAAATTCGCTGGGATCGCCGTGTTTGACAGTAACAAAATCAGCGACCTGCATGCCTTCCACATCAACGATGCGCAGCGTTTGACCTGTTTTGACAGTACCGCTGCCGCCCGTGTGTGCCGCTACCGTGGTTGAGTCGAGTAATGTGCCGGGATTTGATGCCATGTGGAAGCCTCCTGTGGAATTAACGTGTGCGTGAAAGCATAGCAGTTCATACTGCCGGGCGCCCGTAAATGGCCCGCAAATACAGTCGCTAACTCAGTCGGCCCTGGCGGTGAGGAGTTCGCGAAACATCGCCAGACTTGAGTTCGCTATGGCGGCTTGCGGACGTGTGTAGCAAGCGCTCAGCCAACGCGACAGCGCCTTGAACTCACCGAAGCCGTATTGCATGAATGCACCACCGGAAAACCCGGACGCGGCGTTTAAGTCCCCGACCGAAAAGTGATCAGCGACGAGGTACTCACGATCCGCTAAATGCTTGTCCAGTACGGTGGCGGCCGATTGCAGGCGCGCAAAGCCCTTGTCGGCATCGCCACGTGAACTGGCGCTAAGCACATCCATGATGGGAGCGTCGATCTCCAACATCCCCCAAAAGCTCCACTGCATTGCCTCGCCCTGTTCATCGACTGATGCAAACCACATACCGTTGTCATATTTGTTGGCGAGGTGCAGGTTGATGGCCATCGATTCGACGAGTTTGACGTCGCCGTCGATCAGGCACGGCACCTTGCCATTGGGGTTAATAGCCAGGAACTCCGGTGTTCGAGTTTCACCCGTACGGTCGTTGATCGGGACACTCTCGTAGTCGAGGCCGAGTTCATTCAGCATCCACATATTGCGAGACGCGCGCGAGCCTTGGATACCGTAAAGCGTGATCATTGCATTGATTTCCGTGGGGTTTGGTCGCTGTTCGGCCCTTCAGTATAGAATAATCCGTTCGAATTCATGCGCTAGGGAATATGAAGACGCCAACCCAAATCGATCCTGTAGTACAGGCAGCCTCAGCCAGCACGGTTGCCGGCATGTTTCTTGATCGCGTCCGCTGGGCACCCCAGCAACCTGCCATGCAGGCAGGTGAGCGAATCGTGAGTTATGCACAACTCAACGACCGTGTGAATCGCATCGCTAACGTGTTGACGGGCGCGGGTGTTGTCCACGGCGACCGGATTGCCATATTGGCTGAAAATAGGATCGAGTACATGGAGTGCCTGCTTGCTGCGGCGAAACTGGGTGCGATCCTCGCATGCCAGAATTGGCGGCTGGCGCCCGCTGAGTTGCGCCACTGCATGCAGTTGGTAGAGCCGGCAATCCTGCTGGTTTCTGAACGCTATGCGGGTGTTGTCGCGGAAATCGGGATCGAGTCGACGCCGATAATAAATTTTGACGTGGATTTGGAAGATAGAATTGCTATAGCTTCAAGCGGCGAACCCCGACAGCATGTCGATCCCGAAGATCCCCTGCTCATAATCTATACCAGCGGCACGACCGGGCTTCCCAAGGGTGCAACCATCAGTCATCGTGCGGAGGTGGTACGCAACATCGTCAACTGCGCCGAACACGGTCTGGGCACGGGCGACACTTTTATTGCCTGGACACCCATGTACCACATGGGGGCAATGGACCTGGCAATTGGTACATTCCTGCGCGGGGATAAAGTGATTGTTCTGGATGGTTTCCAACCGGACGAGATTGCAGAGATCGCCACGCGCGAACCCCTGGGTTGGTGCATAGTGATGCCCGGGACGGTGGCACGGATCATTGAAGCATTGCAGCGCCAGGCGAAGCCGGCCGTTTCAATAAAAGTGTGTGGTGTCATGGCGGATCTTGTTCCGGGGCACGAGGTTGCGGAAGTAACGCGTTTACTCGATGCACCATACGCAAATACCTTTGGCGCGACCGAAACCGGAAGTCCCCCGTGTTCCAGTAGCACGCTACCGGTGGGTGAAGTGCCCACCAGTCTTTCCAAGCGGCAAAGCGTGTTCTGTGAGGTGCGTCTGGTCGACGCAAACGACAATGATGTCGCAGTCGGCGAACCTGGCGAGTTACTGATGCGCGGTCCGACCATGTTCAGTGGTTACTGGAACGCAGCCGACGTCAACGCCAAAGACTTCCGTGATGGCTGGTTCCATATGGGTGATGTTCTGGTGCGCAATCCGGACGGCACACTGGATTTCGTTGACCGCGTGAAATACATGATCAAATCCGGCGGTGAAAATATTTACCCTGCCGAAATCGAGCGCGTGCTGTTATCAAATGAAAACGTCGCCGATGCAGCCGTCGTGCGAGCGAAACACGAAAAGTGGGGTGAAACACCGATTGCGTTCGTGGCCAGAAAACACGAGCAGCTGCAGATAGATGAATTGCTTACGTTGTGCCGTGAGAATCTTGCGGGCTATAAACAACCGCGCGAGATCCGGTTCATCGACTTCGAAGATTTTCCGCGCAGCGCTTCGGGCAAGATCCAAAGACACGAGTTGGAAAAGTTGTTGTAGCCCGTAGCGGAGACCCTGGCGAGGACTGCAACGGCGTTTGCGGATACGGAAACCCAACGACTCGACATAGCCGCCTGTCTATGACACGGCACAATAGCAACGTAAAATCTTAAACGTGACCGACCAAAGTATTGCCGATTTAGTTGCCACCCAGCCACAGGGGATGTCCCTGCAGCAAGGCTTCTATCGGGATCCGGCTGTTCTCGACGTCGAAATGCAACGCATCTTTCTCAAATCGTGGTTGTATGTCGGACATGTGAGCGAGATCCCTGACGTCGGCGACTATTTGTTGTTCGAGATCACCAATGAGTCGGTCATCATCGTAAGGTCCGCCGCCGAGACGATACATGCGCTGGTCAATGTTTGTCGCCATCGTGGCTCACGCGTATGCACCAAACCTTCGGGACACGAGCAGCTTTTTGTGTGTGGCTATCACGGCTGGACTTATCAACTCGATGGTATCTTGCGCGGTGCGCGGCACTTAGATAGCGCGCTGGACAAGAGCCGCTATAGTCTCAAGCAGATCCACGTTGAGGTTCTCCAAGGTCTAATATTTGTTAACTTTGACGCTGACCCAGTGTCGTTCTCGCCGATCAAAGAAGATTTGAATGAGTGTCTGCGTCCCTACGGATTGGACCAGGCGAAAGTTGCGAAGAGAGCTTCCTACCCAATCGACGCCAATTGGAAACTTGCTTTAGAAAATTACTGTGAGTGCTACCACTGCGCACCGGCGCATCCGGAGTACACCCAAGGCCATGGCCGGGCGGTTTTGTGGAGCGATGTCGAGGATCTGCACAAGCAAGTGATGAATCGAGCCGCCGAGGTAGGTCTGACCACTGATAACGTTGACCGCTCATGGGCAAACGCTGGTGCAGTGGGTATCGATCGCGGATTCGATCGATATCCGCTGTTCGATGGCTTCGTCACCGGCAGTCGCGATGGCGCGCCTGTTGCGCCGTTGCTCGGGGATTTGACGGGTTATGATCACGGTGCGACCGACATTCACATCGGTCCGCCGACGTTTTTTCTCGCCTATTGCGACCACGTCGTCGTTTATCGCTTCACACCCTTGGCGGTTGATTCGTGTGACTGCGAAATTACCTGGCTGGTTAACGGTGACGCCGAAGAGGGTAAGGATTACCAACTCGATGAATTGACCTGGCTTTGGGATGTGACCACGTTAGCCGACAAAACCATCATCGAGAATAATCAAAAGGGCGTTAACTCCCGGTTTTATGAACCGGGCCCGTATACCAAAATGGAGGATTTCACCCGCAGCTTTGTGCAATGGTATTTGAGCGTTATGTCGAGCCATGAACCAGCGCTCTAAAACGATGAGGATGAGGGTATGACAGGTTGGCTGGAGGCACAGGTTGCATTGGTTACTGGCGGCGGGTCGGGGATCGGACTCGCCGTCGTCGAGCGTTACATCGATGAAGGTGCTTCGGTCGGCGTGCTGGAACGCAGCGCCGAGCGTGCAGCCGCCGTGCAGCAGCGATTCGGCGATAAGGTCGTTGCCATCACGGGTGACGTCACCCACCTGGTTGACAACGAACGCGCAGTCGCCGATACGGTTGCGCGGTTCGGCAAACTGGATACTTTTGTCGGCAACGCCGGGATCTGGGATTACATTGTTCCGCTAGCCGAGCAACCCGCGGATCGGCTCGAGCAGATCTGTGACGAGATCTTGAGTGTCAACGTCAAAGGTTATCTGCTCGGTGCGCGGGCTGCCATACTGGAACTTCGTAAGACCCGGGGAAGCATGATTTTTACCGCTTCGAGCTCCAGTTTCTACACCGGCGGCGGGGGCCCCATCTATGTCGCGTCGAAACATGCCGTGGTGGGTCTAATCAAACAGCTCGCGGTGGAAGTCGCACCCGAAATCCGAGTGAATGGCGTTGCACCCGGAGGCACCATGACACCGCTGGCCGGCAGTCAAGCCGCTGGAATGGCGGAGTCGAAATTGGTGGACATTCCGGACATTGGTGAACTCATCGCATCCCGGGCGCCGATAGGCTTCGCCGCACAGCCGGCGGATCATGTAGGTGTTTACGTATTGCTCGCGTCGACGCCGAATTCGCGTTATGTAACCGGCACCGTGATCAGCAGCGATGGCGGTATTGGTTATAACTGATGAGTGCGCTACCGAGTCTCAGTGCACGACACATGAACGATACCGCGAAACTGCTGGCGGAATGTGAGCAGGCAATCGACGCGGGGACCTTGCCGTTGAATGTATTCAGCGACCCCGATCTGTTCGAACTCGAGAAGGAACGCATATTTGCCCGCACGTGGAGCCGGCCTGCATGGTGAGAACTGGATGAGCATTACGCGCGCATCGCGCGGTCATTTGGGCCGCCAGCAGCTTCTCAAATATCAGATGCGTATGGCGCATCAAAGCCACTTACCGACTGGCAGGGGCCCGGCACGGCATGGCCGGTGGGCTACACGGAAGCCAACCAGCGGGTCTTCGGCGCGCCTGGCTCGCTAGACTAAACGGACCGGATTTTGAGCAATATCGCTAAATTCGACTCTGCCGTCCTTGCGAGGAAGGCGAGCAGCGCTCGCCGGCCGAAGCCCCCCTAAAGAGGGGACGTTTTACGCAATTCACCTAATGACGACACCCTTAAAACGGATACACGATGTAGCGCGGCAGCACGGTGGTGTCGTAAATGACCTTTTTGGATTGAAAGCGGGCACCCTGTGCGCCGAGTATCACGACATCTTCATAGGTTCCGGCAACCTGCACTTCAGTGCGCCCGGTTTCCGGCGTAAACAGGATCGCGAAATTTGTCTCGACCCCATAGCGCGCATCGCCCAGTGCCTCACAATGCAGCGGCTGAATAAAATGGCGGGTATGGTAGTCCTGGTAAGTGCCCGCCCAGATATCGCGAATGAAGGTCACCCGATCGAGAATGCGCTTACGGCAGTCGTCGTACATCAGGGCAATGGATAAATCGGCATCTGCGTTTTCGGACGAGGTACAAATGTAAGATGCCTCCTCACTGTTATCGAAGGTATCGACCCAGGCATCGAAATCACGCTTGTCTAATGCGCGGACGTAAGCACGCTGCAGTGATTCGATGGCTTCGGACTCAACAGCGTTCAGGCGCATCTGTCAAAGCCCATAACGCGCCGGTAGTAATCCCAACGCGGTAGGTTACCTGTTTCGTCGTTTTGCGCGACCTCGTAGGAGATTTCGTCAAACGATTTGACACCCTTCTGAAATACCGCATTACCCGGTGCATGATTGCCGATATGAATGCGATGGAATATGGCGGCGTCCTCCATACTGATCATGCCGCAGGGGCCGAGCAGATTGGAAGATTGCCGGATCCGGTGGCGCACCATGTCCGCGTCGTCGTCTTCATGGCAGAAATAGGCATAGTGGACTTCCGTGTCCTGCGGACCGCGTGGAATTGCAAATCTGGCATTGATCACGTCGAGATGCTTGGTGAGAACAAAAGTTGGGAAAAGTTGCACGACTCTCGAGCCTCTCGATGGGTCGACTCCGCGGAACTCGATTAGCGATGGGTCGTTGAGCGCATCGGTGCCGGAGGGCTGCGTTAATTCCGCCTCGAATGCCATGTGGCCACGGTCGCGTGTGAGGATTTGCCGACCTTTGCCGCCTTGCCATTTGAGCATTGCGAACGCTTTGTGCAATAGCGGCGGGTGGTAACCGTCATTGTCGTTATAAGCCTTCCAGTTGCATTTGTAGTTGACTTTTTGATAGCCGAGCAGGCGCAAGCGGCCATCGCCGCCCAAAGTTTCCGCGAAGGTGGCCTTCACATCATCAAGATACTCGTCGATGGGTGGCGTTTCCGTGCTCATCGTTGCGAAAATAATTCCGCAGTACATCGCCATGCGGGGTCTGCCCAAGCTGTAATCCGCGCGCTTGAATCCTGGCGAGAATTCGCGCTCATTCGGACACCCGATCAGCTCTCCCTTGGAGTTAAACACCCAGCGATGATAGGGGCACTCGAATTCGCTCCGATTGCCGAGATTGGCAGGTACGAGCTGATTGCCGCGATGCATGCAGGCGTTATAGAACACGCGATATTCATCGTCCTGGTCGTGGACGATAAGCAACGGCACCTTGCCCAGCGGGAACGTCTTGAAGTCGCCTCGCTTCGGCAGTTCCCCGGTGTGCGCAACCGGGTGCCATTCTGGGCCGTAAAAAATGCGCTCGAGTTCTAATTCGTGGAGCGCAGGACTGACGAGGACCTCTCGAGGGATCTCGTTCACCCGCTTGGGCCATCGAATCCCCAGGTTCGCCGCTGTCGTTTTGTCCTGCATTCTCGTATTAGCCGATGCCGCCGCCGGCGACATACAGCGTCTGGCCGGTGATATAGGAGGCGTCGTCGCTTGCCATGAAGGCGATCGTGGCGGCTATCTCGTCCGGCACGCCGAAACGTTTCATGGGTGTGTCTCTGAGCGTCTGGTCAACCACGCCCTGCATCCAAGCTTGTTCATTATCGCTGAGTGGTTCGGGGTTACGCGGGATCTCGCGGCGACCCACGTCTGTACCGCCAGGAGCCACGCAATTAATGCGGATATTGTGCTCGGCGAGTTCCATCGCCAGAGACGTCGTCATGGCCGCGACACCGCCTTTGGCGGCGGCGTACGGCACCCGGTGAATTCCTCGTGTCGCAACCGATCCAACATTGACGATAACTCCGCCTGCCTGCTCGATCATGTGCGGGATCACCTCGCGGCAGCACCAAATGGTGGGCCACAGAGAGCGTTGGATTTCCTGCTTAATCTCTTCGGCTTTGTACTCCCAGAAAGGCTTCGCCCAGATGGTGCCACCGACGTTATGAACAGAGACGTCGATCCGGCCAAACTCATCTCGCGCTTGCCGAAATAGCCGTTGAGCTCCCTCTGCGTGCTCGAGATCCACAATCACGGGATAGCCTTTGCCGCCGGCCTCGTCGCACAGGCGGGCGACGTCGTGGGCCTGGCGCGAGGCGCGATCGGCGACAATAACGATGTCTTGCCGCGCGGCCAGGCGTAGCGCGACCGCTCGACCAATCCCCTGGCCGGCCCCGGTCACGACAGTTACTCGCTGACCGGTTTGGTCATGTGCCGGCATAGGGGCGTGCTCTTACTAATATGACGCGCGCTATGCGGCTTTCGAGGCGCTCAGATCTCGATGTATCTCAGCCCACATTTGGCCGGATTTGCGGGCACCGGCGACATAGTTCTCGGGGACAATATGATAGGGCGGACGAATCGGTCCGGCCTTCATCCATCCGGCAGCATCCATGCGCTCCTTCTCCAGGCCGATGTTGTACTTCGAAAACTCTGCGAAGCTGCCGTTAGGGAACAGAGGAGCGGCGGTCGGACCGAGCCTAGCGTTGAGTGCCTTGGCTGCCTGCCAATTGCCCGTTTGCTTGGCCTGCGTAACAAGATCGCGCAATTGTGTCACCACCATTGGGCCGCACACGGCGCCGCTGGTCCAGAATGCATCAATGAAGTCCGGTTCCATGCGCGCGGCGCCATAGTATTCAAAGTCCAACGGCATGAGTTTGATACGTTGTTTGCTGACGGCGAGATCCTGCAGCAAGTGAGCGACGCCGATGTATTTCGCAGTGACTACCTGCCTGATTTCGCTGACCCGTGCCCAGAAGGGGCGCGGAAATTCGAATTTGAACGCCTCTGGATTCGCGTAGACGCAGATGTTCATTTCCGGGACTGCTTCGGCAACATTCTCATAGAACTTCACGGCAACGTCGGTGCTCGGTTCGCACCACATCGGTATTCCCAACATGGTGCCGTCCGCACCGGCGTCGCGGGCATAACGGGTGTGTTCAATTGTGTCGCGTGTATTGAGGGTGGTGGTACCGATGAACAATGGCACTCGTCCGGCGACCGTTTCGATCAAGGCGCCCATGTAAGCTCGTTTTTCCGCCAAAGTTAGCGTGGCGCATTCGCCGAGGGTCCCAAGAGCCAGGATGCCGTTAATGCCGGCGCGTACGAGTTCGTCCGCTACGCGTGATGATTCGTCGAGATCAACCGTATCGACCGCTCGCCAGTCCTCGGCGCCTTCCTTGGCCGGTGTCGGCATGATCGCCCATGCGCCGGTAACGTCTTGCGCAGTCATGAGTCCCTGGTTTGCCATGTTCGTTCTCCTGGTCAGCGTTCGTCGCCGCTGTGTGACGACAGTTTTAGTAGCGAATTAAACCTTTCGTCATGCGAAAAAATATAGATTTTTGTCCTGCACTATCCTGGCGTCGAGCGAGATCTTACGGCGCGCCAGTCGGAATCCCTCACCGTCACGCCGCAGCAAATCTTCCCGACCGCCGGTATGAATCGAATGTTCGCGCAGACGTCTGTGGCGGTGTACGGTGAAGTTGCAAAAGATCTCGAATTCATCGTCGTTGCCGGTATGAAACGCCTCGACGTTGGCGATGATATAGCGGATCCGTGACGGCGGGTCCTCCATCCACACTTGTCCCGAGTACATGCGTTCGACCCGCAAGTTAAGCATTTCATAATCGTCATTGAAAATTGCGGCGTCCGCCGGCGTCGGTGGTGGTCGCCGGTCACGGATAAAGCGTTGTTCGCGCACCGGCATCCAATAGTGGATGTCCTCGGCGACCATTCCAGCGAGCCATTCGCGGTACATGCATTCCTGCAGCAAGCGCGCTTCTCGGTAGTAATGTTGCTTGATCGCGTAATGCAGTTCCATTGAACATGGCTGCAGCGATATTTGTTCATCGGCGACTTGTGGAGCCGTATTCATATTTCGATTTCTCAGGCTGAGCTACGCCGCCGACCGACGGGTTTTCCAGTAGTCACGATTCGTCCACAGCGCATCCCACTCGCCGTCTTTTGCCCGCACATCCGACCAGTGCTCAGCATCCATTATTTCCTGATAGAAACGGTAGAAACCCCGGTACGAGGTCTCACCGATGAAGCTTGAGCCGACGATGCCGGGGTACTCGGGATGCGGGCCTTCGTTGTGCAGTCCCATGCGTGAGACCATGTTTCCCTTGCGCGTCTGACGTCCGCGGTTCGAGTGTGTACATTGCGCCATGTTTTCGCCGTCATCAGCTTCCAGCAATCCCGCCGTGCCGAAGGTGAAGTTGGATTGCTGTTGGAGCTCGGTTTTGGTCGCCTCGTCCATGTCTTTGTGGACCATGGTCCAAGTATTGACCTCGATCTCATGCGGCCCACGCGGATGCCAAACCTTGAAAGTGTTGGTGCCATACAAGAACGAATTGTTGGGGAACGTGGTGCAGTTCCAGTGTCCGTCGTACATCTGGCCGCGCGCCGCGCCGAGTTGTTCGATGACTTTGGGTTTGCGTTGTTCGAGGAACGCGTTATAACGTTCGCGCCGATAGTGAATCGAACTGCCCGCTTTGGCAATGTAGCCGAACCCATGGCCAAAACGCGTCGTCACCTGCAAACCCATGTCGTCAAACGGCATCTCGGCGGTGTTACCGGCAAGGCCGGCGAGCTCACCACCAAGGAGCCGTAGGGCCGCTGCGTGCGTCCAACCGACGTGATAAGCGTCACCGACGAAATTCTCCGCAGGCACTTTCCAATTGCAGGCTAAAATCGACTTCATCGGCGGCCCTTGCAGTTCCATGCCGCTGCCCGCCCCATCCATCCAGGTGTCGAGATACCAGGCGAAGTCACCCAGGTAGTCGGCAAGTCCAGGCGCTTGCGGGTCGAAGCATCCGTAAACGAACCCACGGTAGCTCTCCACGCGGATCGGCGGCAGGCCCTGCTCGGCTTTGTCGATGTTGACGTGACAGCGAGTCTCAAGCGGCACTTCGACCAGGCTGCCGTCGGTGCCGTAAGTCCAACCGTGATAGTTGCACACGAACGCTTTGCGGTTACCGCTTTCGGCGTGACAGACCTGATTGCCGCGGTGGGTGCACGAATTGACGAAAGCACGGATGGAGCCGTCTTTTTGCCGGCAGACGATCACCGGATCTTCGGCCATGGTCGTGGTTGTGAAGTCGCCGTAGTTCGGGATCAAGGCCTCGTGGGTAAGAAACAGCCAGCAGCGTCCGAAAATCCGGTCCAATTCCTGCTCGTAAATTTCCTGGTCCCAAAACAGTTGCTTTGATTGGGTTGCGTTTTCAAGGTCCACGTACTTGCTGATGTCTACCATGATGCTGCTCCCGTTTTGGAGATCCCTCGGCACTGGGTCTAGATTGGCATGCTACGTCCTTGCATGCTAGCATGCAAGGCGTCAAAAACGGGCTTTGCTGAGAACGATTCTGTGGCCGAAGTAGCCAGTCTTCTTCCTCTGACGCGTACCGGTAACAGCCACCCGCTGACCGGTAAAGCGGGCCAGATCTTCGAAGAAATCGAACAACGGCTTGCCGCTGGCCACTACCGATTTGGCGATATGCTATCGGTTGTTGAACTAGCGAGCGAATTCGCTGCCAGCCGCCAGCCCGTCACAGTCGCCCTCAACCACCTGCGTAGCCTGGGCTATCTGCTCATCACGCCGCAGGTCGGCTGCCGGGTCAGTTCGCCAACAACAGTGGAGATCCGTGATTTCTTCTACTTGCTCGGCAAGATCCAGAGCGCCGTCGCTGGGCTTGCGGCTGAACGCCATGTGGATGGAGAAGCGCAAGCGCTCGCCGGGCTTGCGGACGCTATCGAAGCCATTGCCATGGACGAGCCGGAAAACGTAAAGCCGTATGCTCAGCTTATCGACACTTTTCATGAAACCATGGCTGGTATGGCGCGCTCCACGATGTTGAGCGCCCGCTCTGCGACCCTATGGCGCATGTCTGATTTCATGATGTGGCAGGGCATGCGGAACCTGACGCCGCCGAAAGCCGCGGTCGCCAACGAGGAGCGTCACGCCATTGTAGAATCCATCAGCCGACGAGATGTAAAACAGGCGGAAAGTCGCATGGAACAGCACGTGCGTGCAAAACCGGTGCGCGTCGGCATACTATAACAATGCACGCGTGCAACCCGCAGCGTAGCCAGCTACCGATCTAGGGAGTAATCACATGAGTCTGCATGCCGTCGAAAAAGTATTTTGGGAGTTTGGTAATGATCCCGGCATCATCGAGCGATTTAAACAGGATCCGGACTCCTACCTGAGCGCCTACAACCTGAATGCGGAGGAATGCCGCGCCATCAAAGAAGTCGACCTGAAAAGCCTTTCGGAACAGGGCATGAATCCGCTGCTAGCGATGATGACATGGCCGTTGCTGAAAGGACCCGAGGGGATGCCGTTCGCCTACCTGGAGCACATGAACGGCGGCAAGCTTCCCAACATGGGAGGGAGAGCAATCATGAGTGAATTAGTCGCTGGTTTCTGTTTGCCCCACGATCCCCTGATGACCGCGAATCGGCAAATCAACGAGCAGGGCCGAGCCGACGCGATCCACGCGGCGCTCGATGAGGTCCACGAACGCATCAAGGCCGCGAATGTGGATACCGTCATCGTCATCGGCGATGACCATTACTACAAGTTCGGGCCGCACTGTTTGCCGCAATACTTGATTGCCATTGGCGACCTCGACGGTCCGCAAGAACCCTGGTTGGGCGTTGAACGCTATTCCTTCGACAACAACACGGCGCTGGCTGAGCATATTCTGAACTATGGTCTTGACCACGGTTTCGACTGGGCGGTGGCCAAAGCGATAACGCTGGAACACGGCACCATGCTGCCCGTGCATCTGGGCGTGAAACCCCTGGAAAGTGGTATCCGCGCGATACCTATTTACACCGCCTCCGGTGTGCTGCCCTTGATGCGACTGCGACGTGCTTACGAGTTGGGACAGATGATCGGCGACGCGGTCGCCAATGCGCCGGGCAACGACCGGGTCGCAATCTTCGGTACCGGTGGTATCAGCCACTGGGTCGGTGAGGCGCAGATGGGACGGGTCAACGTTGAATTCGACAACATGGTGTTGGACCATGTGCGCAGCGGTAACGCTGAGGGCTTGATGGGTCTCAGCGACGCATACATCGATGAGCATGGCGGTAATGGCGCGCATGAGATCCGTAACTGGCTGGTTGCAATGGGCGCGATGCGCTCGCAGTCTGCGGAGCTGATTTGCTATGAACCCATACCCGAATGGATCTGCGGCTGTGCCGTGGCCGAGTTAAAACGCGCAGCGTGAGTATTATCGGCTAGCACGCAGAATCTAAGGCAACTGGGATTTTGGGAACATCGATAAAACCGATCGTCGCGGCGATGATCGGTGATCCCTGCGGTATCGGTCCGGAAGTGCTTGCCAGGGCATGGGCGAGCGGCGCAGTGCACGAATGTTGTACGCCGATGCTGATCGGGTCACAGGCAGCGATGCGCAGTGCCGTGAAATTGGTTGGCGCGAAAACCAAGGTGCGCGCAATCGAGTCGCCGGCAGGTCTCAGCGACGACCCGCACATCATTGATATCTTTGATTCCGGCAAACTCGACGCCGCCGAAATCACGCCGGGCCGCAACAGCAAGGCGTGCGGACGCGCCTGCGCCGAGTGGTTGGACGAAGCGGATGCGCTGGCGCGCGGCGGCCAGGTCGCGGCGACAGTAATGGCGCCCATCAATGTCGAGGCCATGACCATGGCGGGTGTCATTGATCGGGTGATGAGTCCGGTCGTGGGCGAGAGCTACTTATTTCTGCTCAGTGGTCCGCTGCGCGTGATGCACCTGACCGATCACATACCACTGCGTGCGGTGTGCGATGCGGTGAGCGCGGACTTGGTGCTGCGCGCTTTGACAACCGTCGATGGCCTGCTCAAGGAATGGGGGGTGGCGGCCCCGCGTATTGGTGTTGCCGGTTTAAATGCCCACGCCAAGGGGGCCGAGGATCAAAACGAAATCGTGCCGGGTGTCGCGCAGGCTCGTGAGCAGGGTATCGATGTATACGGGCCGATATCACCGGATACGGTGTTTCGCCAATGTATCGAAGGCCGCTACGATGTAGTGCTCGCCATGTATCACGATCAGGGGCACATCGCGATAAAGACCTGGGGATTTTCCGGTAATTGCGTGCTGATGATTGGGCGGCCGTATGTGTATGCCTCGGTCGCGCATGGAACTGCTTACGACATAACCGGCAAAGGCATCGCCGATCACACAATGATCCTGGCGGCGTTACAGTTGGCCGGCAATCTGGCCGCCGGGAAGGGGTTCCCAGAACAAACGGTGAGCACGACTTCCGTCTCGTAGCAGCGACTTGCCCGCCGGGACGCCGCTCTTACACGCTATATATATCCAGAACGTTGGCGATGCGATCGTTGCAAACGATGATCTTGCGGGCGCAGATCCGATAATCATTGTCCGTGCGCCGCAAGCGGTGTGTCTGGCGACCAAAATACATGGTCGTGGTCTGCAGCCGGTAAGCGTGCGTAACCCAGCTGGAAGCGACTACAAGCTCATCGTCATCTGTTGCACTCAGACGGAAATTGGATGTGATGTGGCAGGTGCGTGGCAGGGGCGTGGAGGCCAGCGAACGCTCGGTGCGCAGTCGATGGACACGATCTTCGAGCCCGGAGCGGTTTGCATAGTAAATCAGCGATATTGCGTTATGCGGATCGTCGACCAACGTGTCTTCGTCGTCCCATGACGGGATCCAGTACTCTGCATCCTCCCAGTACAAGTCGAGCCAAGTGTCCCAATCGCGCTCATCGAGCAGGGCACCTTCGAGCAAAACGAGATCAATCGCGGCCTGGCGCGCCTCAGGCGACATCGCGTAAGCCCGTTTTACGTTGCATGCCCTTGGCCATCAGTCGCAGCCAATGCCGGTGTTGCTCATGGAAGATAGCCTCGTTTTGGATCGGTTGGCCGCTGCGGGCGGGATTGAGATCGAGTTGTTGCGCGAATTCGTCGGCTCCTTCGGTAACGCTTGTTGCGCCTCTGGACATATCACTCCAGCGCGATTTGCGCCCCGAAAATCCGGCCTGGCAGGCGTTAAATGCGGCAAGATCGTCCGGTGTTGCCATGCCGCTGGCATTGAAGAAATCTTCGTACTGGCGGATCCGCCGCTCGCGCACGTCGGCCGCTTCGTTGACAGGCGCAAAACAGAAGGTAGTGACCTCGGTCTTATCCACGGAAAGCGGTCGGAACATGCGGATCTGCGTGCTGGTCTGGTCCATCAGGAAGACGTTGGGGAAGAGCAGCAGATTGCGCATGTATTTGATCATCCAATCCGCGCGCACCTCGCCGACACGTTCCTTGAGTTGTTCGCGCTGGCCATACAGGGGCCGTACCTCGGGGTTGGGCAGTTCGTTCCAGATGGCAACGTGTCCATTACCGAAGTCGAAGAAACCGCCCGGCAAATCGTAGATCCCTTCGACGTCGATAGATTTGACCGCATCATTCTCGCGCATGATGGTCTGCCGTCGTATCACCGTTGCGACGTAATTCGCATGTACCGCGGGTACGTGGTAGCCGTCAACACCATTCTCGACTTGCAACTTCCAATTACCATCGTAGGTATAGGTCTGTACGCCGGGCAGGATCTCCAGTTCGCCATCGGCTGATTCTTCGACCAAGAGATCGATCAGCTTAGCGGCCTCGCCGAGGTAGTCAGCCAGCGTTGGCACGTCAGCGCTCAGGCTGCCAAAGATAAAGCCTTGGTAGCTGTCGATTTTTGCTAAAGGTTTCAGCCCGAGTTCACGCTTATCGAAGCTGCTGGGGTAACCCGACTCTTCATCCTCGGCGCAGTCGATCATCTCGCCGGATGAGTTATAGCACCAGCCGTGAAACGGACAGGTGAAGATTTTCTTGTTGCCGCGACTGACGTTGACCAGTTTCGCGCCACGGTGCGAGCAGGAATTGACGAAGCCGCCGAGCTGGCCTTCGGTATCACGGTTGATGATCACGGGTTGGCGGCCCATGGTGCGCGTGATGAAATCGTTGGGGCCGGGCAATTGGCTTTCGTGCGCGAGGAATATCCAGCCGCTTTCAAAAATGTATTTCATTTCCAATTCAAAGATTTCGGGATCGGTCAGAAGGCGCCGATCGAAACGGTAGATTCCCTCTGCGGTGCCACCCTGCATGAGGGCTTCAAGCTCGCCGATGGTGATGTCGGTCATGTGTGTCGCTCCTGTTCGATCAGATCCCGTTAACGGGCTCGCGGATACATTTTAGGCTAGATCGACCGCAACCGGCGTTTCGAACCCGTCCTATGACCCTGCTAACTTTACTTCTGCGAGAACTAATATGCTAGCATCTTAGACCGCGTTTCCAGAGCCAGCTCCAAATGCGCCTGGCGTCACTTCGGCGAAATAGTTGCCTGAAATCAGAGCAGACAGGGTGGGTTATGGATTTCACCACATTATCGGAATTGGAACTGCAGTTCCGTGTTGAAAAGCTGCTTGCCAGCTACGTCGAGGGAATCGACGAAGACCGACTGGAAGATTGGCCTGACTTCTTTACTGACCCGTGCCTGTACAAGGTTATTTCCCGTGAGAATGCCGATCGCGGCCTGCCCGCGAGTGCAATGGTGTGCGACAGCCGGGGCATGCTGACCGACCGCGTGGTGGCGCTGCGCCAGGCAAACATTTATGCCGCGCACTTCTATCGTCACGTGGTGAGCAACACTGTTGTGCATGCGGTTAGCGCTGAGGCGGTGCAGTTGCAAAGCAATTACGTGGTTTTTCAGACCAAACTCGACGGTGACACTGAAATCTACAGTGCGGGCCGGTATTTCGATAGCGCGGTCTGGGACGACGACGAACTCAAATATAAAGAGAAGACTGTGATATTCGACACCAATCGAATTCCCAGTCTTCTCGTGACCCCCATTTAGTAGAACGGGACGTAGCCGATGGATACCTTAGCGAAACAGACGCAACACTTCGAAATACAATGGCCGCAATCCGGCGAGGGACTGCGGGTCCCGTACCGGGTTTTTACAGATCCGGATATCTATGCACTCGAGCAGGAGAGGATCTTCCGTGGCCCGGCGTGGTCCTTTGTCGCCTTGGAGGCAGAGATTGGCGAGCCGGGTGATTTTAAGAGTACGTTCGTCGGCGACACGCCAGTCATTGTCTCGCGTGACATGGAGGGCGAGGTGCATGTATTCGCCAACCGTTGCGCGCACCGGGGGGCATTGGTATGCCGGACCTTGCGAGGTAATTCCAACCACTTTATGTGCGTCTACC
>CBDDBH010000023.1:0-158989 GCA_965225625.1 Gammaproteobacteria bacterium | reverse complement strand
TTGTTCGATCATTCTTTCTTGCTCCATCTGTCGCCTATATTGGCGACTGCTGAGTAACTCTTGTTTCTCCGGCGCGTCTGTCATTGATAAAAGCCCTGCTCTACATTGCTTTGTTCGGCAGAAGGTCCATTTCGCACTACACCAGAATCTACATCTCCCCCGGATGATGCCGGGTGTAGAAGAAGAACACGAGATTTCAAAAACTCAACCCGTCAGCTTATGTCTTATCACTCCGCTGCGATGGCGTCGATGCTGGCTCCCTGTGCTTCGACTTTCGGCAAGGCGCTAATGTCTTCGCTCCAGGCTTGCGCCGAGCCGCACCAATATCGCTTTGTCGGGCGGAGCACGTCACGCTGGCGGCACGTTCCGATACGGATGCCGATATTCTTCAGGTCGTCTCCCGGCGAGCCGGAGTAAATCGGCGAGCCGCATTCTGGGCAGAAGGCCTGTGCGCGTTGTTTGCCACTGTTAGTGGTCTTAACGTAAGTCTTCGTATTGCCGCTCAGAAGTTCGAACGAGCCGTCCTTGGCGAAGGCCACGATGCGATAGGCTGTCCCCGACAGAGTTTGGCAGTCGGTGCAATGACAGATGACAACCTTGTCCGGGTCGATCTCGGCTTGATAGGTGATGTAACCGCAGTGGCAAGCGCCGTCAATTCTCATGATCTATCCTCACTCATGCCCGTTCTCCCCGCTGATGTGGTCCAGGGAGCTTCGCAGACTGGCGATGGGGGAGTCTATCCGGGACCGATGACCTGGGTGTCCATGAACTCGACGAAGTCGCCCCGGAAAACACTCCTTCATTCGCGCCACACATCTGCATCGTTCGTGCGCTCAATGACACTCCGACATGCTAACGCCACGTGCTCAAGCGAGTCGAACTCTCCAAGCAACCCAGCAAGGTGATGACCATGAAGCCACTGAAAGTCGACAAATAGGTTGGAGAACCAATCCATTCTGCGCAATTTATCGACCTCGCTTAACGGTTGGTCGGCAAGATGGCTGTACATGAGGCGGCTAACCGCGGCATTTTCCGCGGTGGCGCGGTAATTTTGCATCCGTATTTACAACGCGGCATTTGCCGTCTGCTCCTGCAGATACTGGTTATTCTGCCGCACCTGTCATGACGGAAGTGGGACAGGCGGACTTCTGGCTTGGCGCTATCGAATCCTTCCGCAAGTTGGCGCCGCAGTCCGGAGCCATGACCGAAGCGGAGGCTGAGCAGTGGTTTACGTCCTTGGTCAACGACTCTGAAGCGGGCGTGTTCTTTGGTTCAAGCAACTACTACAGCTACGTCGTCAGGCGCCCGCTTTGAATGCGGCATGACAGGACATCGGTCTGCCGCCTGAAAAGGCTCTCAATCATGAAAATCGTTGCGGCCGAAAATCCTCCAGGAGCGTCGAGCGTACGCCATCGAGTAGCTCACTCGCCGCGAGCTGCCCCACAATCGCGGACAATGTGACGCCGCTATGCATGATGGCAAAGTACACGTTCGGCAGTTGCGTGTAGGCGCCAATGACTGGATGGCCGTCCGAGGGAATCGGGCGCCAGCCAATCGTCACCTTTTCTAACTGCGCGTCAGCAAGTGCCGGCACAATACGTTCGCCTATAGCGCGAATGCGCAACCCATGAGCGTTAGCAGTAGCGGGATCGGGATACGTTCGAGGACGGTTTTGTAAACGTTGCCGATGCTCTACCGTGTCCGGAGCACCCGCTTGCTCACCCATTACTACTCGACCGTCATCGCGTTGATGGATATGAATACCCGGCGCCACAATCACGCGATGGATCAGACGCGGCAGGGGGTTACAGGTTGCGATGATGCCGGGTCTTGGTACTTGTGGAAGACTCACGCCTAAGTCTTTAGCGATGGATTCCGCATCGATACCCGCTGCAATCACCACATGATCCGCGGCAAGTTCACCTGCGGATGTGGTCACCGCACGAACGGTGCCGCGTTTGCTGACCACGCCGTGGAAAGCCAGCGGGTAGCGCGCTACGGCGCCCATTTTTGTCGCTCCTTCAATCAGTAACTTGGTCGTAGCCGCCGCGTGCATCGCGCCGTCGAGCTCTGCGTAGGCGATCCGTTCGGCTGCGCCAAAGCGCACTTGCGACTCTAAGTCTTGCGCAACACCCTGCTCAATCATATGTACGGGCGCACCGTAGCTTTGCTGACGCGCGATAGCTTCGACAAGCCTCTGCTGTTCCTGCGGCGAGTCATACCAAAGCAGCGAGCCGCCCCAGCGCACGGGCAGGTTCAGTTCGGCCTGAGACTTCGATGCATCAACACGCTCAGTCGACTGAGCAGATGATAGCTGAACGGCTGCTTATGGTAGATCGCGTTAATCCACGCAAACGAGCTGCCAGTGGCATGCTGGGCGGGACCGTCTTTATCGATGATCGTCACGTCGGCGCCACGCTTGGCCAAATGATAGGCGATGGACGCGCCGACAATACCGGCACCCACGACCACGATGCGATCACGTCCCGAGGCCTTGCCGATCCCCGACAAGGACAGGCCAAACGCCATCATAGATTGTGCGAAGCTACGTCGCTTCATCGCGTCGTTCTGGCGGCGTTACTCAGCAGTCGCCAATATAGGCGACAGATGGAGCAAGAAAGAATGATCGAACAAGGTGGGGCATACGCTTGAGTTGGGTGAGTTGCTCCTCGATCTTCTCGCGCAGTGTTTCGCCCGCCCGCAGCGTCCGTCGCGCCGCGCCCGTGCGCTTGACGTGACTCCACACCCATTCATCGGGGTTCAGGTCTGGCGCGTAACCGGGCAGAAAATGCAGGCTCAGCCGGCCATTCGTCGAAGCGACGTAGTCGCGCACGCGCGCGGTCTTGTGCGCCGGCAGACTGTCGAGCACGAGATGCACCGGCTTGCGCCGGCCCCGCATGAGCTGGCGCAGCAAGGTGATAAACAAAGCGGCTTTGAGCGCGCCGCTATAGGTGCAAAACCAGAACGCCCCGTTGGCGTTGATCGCCGAGGCGGCACTGAACGATTGACGCTGTCCGGGTCGGTACACGACCGGCGTCTGGCCGCGCACGCCCCAGGTCTTACCGTGCACCGTATCAGCACGCAAGCCAGACTCATCCCAGAAAAACACCTCGCCACCGTGCTGTTTCGCTTGACGGGCGATGGCTGGGAAGGTTTCACGCTGCCAGCGTTCAATCGCCTCGGGGTCCCGCTGATAGGCTCGCTGCAGCGGCTTGTGCGGCGTCAATCCCAGTTTCGCCAACAACTCCCCGACCGCCGTGACGCCTATCGTCACCCCGAACTTCTGCGTCACCAACTCCACGACCACCGCGCGCGTCCACAAGCCGAAGTCCAATCCATACTGTCGCGGGTCACGACCATTGATCCAGCGGAACACCTGTCGCTCTTGCGCCGCGCTCAGGGTTCGTGGCCGCCCCGTAGCCTTCGTCGAACGCAACGCCTTGATGCCGACACCCGGCTGCATCGCCGCTTTGATCCATTTGTAGATGGTCGTCCGGTTGAACCCGAACGATGCGATCACCGTCGCCGGCGACTCGCCTTCGCGAACGCGCTCTATCGCCATCAAGCGAATAGCTTCCAAGGTCGAATGGTCAAGCGTGCGGCCGTCCAGTTTCATATCTGATCCGATCGGTACGCTCTCAGAAAGTTCCATCGATGTCGCCTTATTTATCGACTAGTGAGTAACTAGCGTTCTGCCTCGGCCGCCTCCAACGCCGCTATCGACGCATCGTCGAGGCGCACCGAGGACTTGAGCAGCTAGCCCGCAAGAATTAACCGCAGGATAGCTGCGCCGAACAAGGCAGCTAGCGTATAAGCGCACTGCCATCCGCGGTATCCACGGTGATGTCGAAGCCCGGTTTTGCATCCGCTTCCGCCAGCTGGATGACTTCGGAATCGAATCGGATGTTTTCCCGAATATTGAAGTGATCCGCATACGATTCGAGGTAGTTGCGGACATCCTCGGCGTAGGGATAACCATCCACCGTTTCGGGATAGGGATAATCCGAGAATGCGTACGTTTCTTTAGCCGTATTCGCACGCAATCCCGGATAAGTACGTGAGGCTTTCCATACTCCGCCAAGGGCGGGTTCTTTCTCCCAGACGACAACTTCAAACCCTTTGTTCAGGAATGTCTTGGCCGTCGCCAGTCCTGCAATGCCGGTGCCGATAATGGCTACGCGCTTATCTCTGTCCGTTGAATTGGCCAATCGATGTGCCCCGAATACTGGCTAGGGGATTGTAGCATTGGGGTGACGGGTTACGGCCGGGTTACTTCAAGGCGGCCTCGACACCCGCGACAATGCTGGCAACAGACGGAATTTTGTCGGGACCCTGATACATACGGCAACCAACGCTGTCTCCTTTAGGCACACCAGTCAAGTCTACCTCGTTGATCAGGATTGCCGGAGAGCCCCAACCCTGCAAATCCTCAGGCGTGTCAGGATTAAAAATGTCAATTTCCTCATAGCTGCTCAGCCTGCATTGGACTAAAGCCTGCTCAAGTGCCGCCCGAGCAGCATCCGCCAGTGGACACCCCTGAAACGTTAGCAATTGAATACGCACTTCATTCATTCCTAGAGCCGCGAAAGTACTGCCCCCATATCGATTCTGTCGCAATCCAGATGACCACCGCGCCCCCTATTCCCGCAATACCGATGACGAGCCAGCCGTAGCGACCGAGACTGATCATTTCCAGTCCGTAAAAGACGGAACCCAGCGCGGCCACTAGGAACCAGGGTCCGGTGAAGGCGCAGTGAACACGACCGCATCCGCGAGTATTGATCACACAGGTGGCCCCCATGATCGCAAACGCCAACGCAAAAACCACGGTCTTGCTTATGGCCGAACCCAGCCATGCTGCCAAGATAACCGCTGTAATCGGCAGCGCGTAAAGCACCAACAGCTTTGACCCGCTTCGGGTTATGTCGTCCTGATGTGGTGTAGACATCGACATATTCCTTAATTCCTGCCCATCCTCACCGCCGCCTCACACGCCTCATCGATATACAGTGCTCCGTCTAGCAACTGCCCTAGTAGGCCGATTGTCAAAACACCTGATCGCCGACCTCAACCGGATCTATAGCGTAACGTCATCGATGAGCTGGCGGATCATTCGAACGGCATTTGGCGTCGGGTCAATAAGTCTAAACCCGGTATCGTAGAAGTCCGGATCCGCGTCTTGTCGGGACCAAAGGCTTTCTGCCTCCAGCGCGATATGCTCGGTCTTGTGACCCTTAACTGGGATCTCCATGCGTAGGCTGTGCATCCGATGGGTCTCAATATGGCTCTCTCCGATCAACATTAACCCGCCGAAATTAACATCACTCGCATACCCGAGTAGCGCGTCCGTTTCATTATCGAACACGCGCAGGTTATTGTTGATCTTGATACGGCTGAGGTTGCGTTTCTCAGACATCAGTGGCCTCCATGTAAGACCCTCGCGAAAGTCCAGGATCGAATAAACGATGGATCACTATACGAGACAGCGGCTTTATTTGTTTCGGCGGCCGCGTTACGCGGACAATGCAGGGCAACAATCACGACTTTATAGGAAAACAACGCGACGCAGCGACGGCCGCAGGCGTAGAGGAATTATTGAGTCCGGTCAGCGACTGTAGTATTGCGCGTCGGCTACCGATACTAGAAATGGCGATGCCGTCACTGAGACAACTCAGCGAAAACGAACGGGCGGACTTCCTGAATCTTGTCCAACATTTTGTACAGGTAGACAAACGGATCACGTTGTTCGAATTCGTTGCAGTTGAGATCCTTAGATTAAATCTTGTCAAAGATCCTCGTCGCAGCACCGCCCAATATTTTAGTTTTAACGATGTCGTCGACGAAATTCGTTATATATTGTCTGTTCTGGTGCAGATTGGCGGGACGACCAAAATCGCCGCCGCTGAAACTTTCTCGCTAATCATGAGCCGGTTTTCCGAGGATTCTGCCAAAAGGATTTGGGAAACGAACTTTTCTTATCGAGACTTGAAACAAGCGCTCGCCTAATTGGCGAGGTTATCGCTCATGTTAAAACAATCGTTGCTCACCGCACGTGTTGATTACGTCATACGTGATAATAAGATGAAACCGCAAGAAGGGGAGCTACTCCGCATTATTGCCCTTGCACTGGATTGTCCAATGCCGCCTCTAGTTTCCGCAAGCAATCTTTGACCGACGAAAGGGGACAAACCACGGTTGTGTAGTCGTTCCGCGGTCTCATTCATCCCGAAAACCGTGGTCTGTCCGGTCTGTCCCCCATCCCAGCACCGTGCCGGTTATGACGGCCGCGACGTAGCTGGCGAGTATCTTTATGAAGGTAATCAAAATGTGGTGACGGTATACGGAAGAGGGAAATAGGAGACAGACCCCGGTTTTCGACGAATTTCGAGATGAATGAGATCGCGGAACGAGTAGAAAACCGTGGTCTGTCCCCTATTTCCCCTATTTTCCTTTCTTAGAAAGCCTGGGCTGGCTGCCATTTGTAATGGGATGCCGTATTGGTCCAGGGCATGTAGAAGTCGGGCGCGAGAATGACACCGTTACGCCTAACGTAGTGTTCCCATGCTTGCAGCATTTCTTGCAACTTGTCCGGCCGCGATGTCGCCAGGTTGCGCTGCTCTGTCGCGTCTTCAGCGAGATTGTAGAGTTCCCAGTCGTCAGTCCCCCAGGGAGCGTTGGCGTAGACGATCTTCCAGCCGCGTTTAAACAGCGCTCTGCGGTTGAAGATCTCCATGCCGACAACATAATCAGGCCCATGGATCTGACCGTCGTTACCGAACAGGTGATCGACCATCGACTCTCCAGCCAGCGGCGGTAACGCGCGACCTTGGTAATCGCTCGGGTAGTCAGCGTGCGCTAACTCCATAAACGTCGGTGCGAAATCGAGCACGGTGGCGAAAACCGACGATATGGTTGCCGCGGCAATGTGATCCGGGTAATGCACAATGGTCGGGGAGATCAGTCCACCACTGTGCGCAAATCCTTTAAACAAGCGCCACGGCGCCGCACTTACGTGTGCCCATCCGGGGCCTGGCCACGCATACGAATTCCGTCGTCCGATGTTCTTAGCGCTCTGATCGCGCGTCGCGGCTGCAAACTCCGCCCAACCCCAGTCGAGCGGATTGCCGCCCTCCGGTCCGTTGTCGGACAGGAAAATGATCAATGTATCTTCGAACTCCCCGCTACGCCGTAGATGTTGTAGAACTCGGCCGATGTGATGATCCATCGCTTCAACCATGCCCGCATAAGCCTGCATGCGTCGAACTTCGAGGACTTTGACCTCATTAGACAGTGTGTCCCAGGCCGGCCATTGCGGTGACGGCGGAGCCGGCTCGAGCGCTGCCGGGATCAGTCCGGAATCGCGCTGACGTTGAAGGCGCGCCGCACGGATCGCATCGTAGCCCACCTCGTATACGCCCGCGTAGCGCTCGATGAATTCATCGGGAGTCTGCACAGGATAGTGAGGCGCGGTGAACGCGAGATAGCCGAAAAACGGACGATCGTCGTGTGCATGTCCGCGGATGAATTCGATGAGTTTGTCCGCGTAAGTCTTGGACGAGTAAAAATCCTCGGGCAATTCGACTTCTTTATCGTTTTCTACGTAGGTGGGATCGGCGATCTCCTGCATGGCGCCAAGATCCTCATAGTGATCGGCGCTACCCTCGATCAAGACGAAGGATTCCTCGAATCCGCGCTGCACCGGCCATAGCTCGGGACGCCCTCGCCCACCCAAATCCCACTTACCCGTCACGTAGGTGTGATAGCCAGCGTCGCGCAGCAGCCTCGCGAAGGTAACCACCCGGAAGTTGAGATGCATTTCATAGCCCGGCTGTCCTTTCTGCCCCTCGGTGGCATCACCGGCCATGGTTCCCATGCCGGCAACGTGGCTATCGACGCCGCTCAACAACATCGCACGCGTCGGTGAACACGTCGCGTTGACATGCATATTGGTCATGCGCAGTCCCGAGCGTGCAAGTGCGTCGAGATTGGGCGTGTTGATCTCCGCGCCGAATGCCCCGAGATCCGAGAACCCCAGATCGTCGGCCAGGATCAGGAGTATGTTGGGACGGGGGTTACTACCTGCGCGGCTTGAGATGTCGCTGCCGAAGCACGCAACCGCAAGCAAACAAAGCGCGAGCCCCACGAACCACTTAACAGGTGGGCGCGCAGAATTTCGGGCGCGTCGAGGCGAAAGAGTAAGTGGGTCGGTACTCAGGAATTCATAGACTTCTAGCATTTTGGTATACCTTTCATGAACTGAGCATCCTCCACTTTTCTGATATTCGCTTACGGTTGGCTCGGTGCAAAAACCGGTCCCTGCGGTAAGACGACGCCCGTGCGCCGCATGTATTCGCTCCAGAGAGTTTGCATCGCCTGTAATTTTTCCGGCTGCGCCGACGCCAGATCATTTTGCTCACCAGGATCTTTTGCAATATCGAACAATTCCCAGTGCCCGTCGCCGTGCGGCGGTGCCAGCCACAGCAGCTTCCAATCGCCGCGGCGCACGGCACGGTGGCCATTGATCTCCCAGCCGACAACGTAATCGTCAGCGTGTATCACCGCTTCGGGCTCTGCAAGCAGCGTTGCCATCGACCGCCCTATGAGCGCCGGTACCTGGTGACCAGATTCATTAGTGTCAGGATATTTCGCGTGCGCCAGTTCGATCAGTGTCGGCGCTATATCCATAACGGTGAACAGTGCATGATTGATCACGCCGGCTGTATGCGCCGGCCCGCCGCTTAGTATCGCCGGCACGCGGATCCCGCCTTCCGCGTTATAACGCTTGAATAGCCGTAACGGCGTGGAACCGGCGAGCGCCCAGCCGGGTTCATAAACGACCATCGAGCCGTTGTGCCCTAAGTTCTCGAACGAATTATCAAACTGATCGATCCACCCCTGCATAAATTTCTGATTGGTGGTGAGGCCGGCTGCGCCATTGTCAGAGAGAAAAATTACAATCGTGTTTTCGTATTGGCCCGTGTCCTTGAGGTAACGCAGAACACGTCCGACATTGACGTCGAGGTTATCCACCATGGCCGCATAGATCTCCATATACCGGGCCTGAATGCGCTGCTTAGCGGGTGTCAGTTGTTGCCACTGTGTGACCCCTGCCGGCGCTTGCGCCAATTCGACATCCGCGGCGATTATGCCTTGCGCGCGCATAGAGGCCAGGCGTGTCTCGCGTAAGGCGTCGTAACCGCCATCATAGAGACCCTGGTATTTTTTCAAGTAATCCGCCGGCGCCTGCAGCGGCCAATGCGGTGCGGTGAACGACAAAAATGCGAAAAACGGACGACCGGTGCGACGCTCGGCGTCGATGTGTTCGATGGTCTTAGTGGCGAAAAAATCGCTGGAGAAAAACCCGTCCGGCAACTGCGTGACCGGCGCGCCATCTTCGCTGTAAACGAAACCGGCAAGCTGATCCGTGCCGGGAGTCAGGTCGAAATGGCTGCCGCTACCACCCTCGTGCGCAGCAAACGAGTGTTCAAAACCTCGCGCCGGCGGCAAACGTTCGGGTGTAAAACCGAGATGCCACTTACCCGTCATGGACGTCGCGTAGCCCGCGTCTCGCAGCAGCTTCGCTACCGAATGCACGCGATCGTTGAGATATCCCTCGTACCCCGGCTGTCCTACCTGGTTAGGTGTTGGGGCAATGGCACCAATCCCGGCCAAATGCGAATCGACGCCGCTCATCAACATGGCACGCGTGGGCGAACAGTTCGCCGCGGCATAAAAACTGGTCAAACGGATCCCGTTCGCCGCCAGTGCATCGAGATTCGGCGTGTCGATCTCACCGCCGAACGCACCGAGATCTGAATAGCCCAGATCATCCGCAACGATCAAAAGAATATTAGGTCGTGTTTCGGCATGTCCAACCTGAGGTTCGGCAACGGATTTCGCACCACAGGCCGACAAGATCGACATACACAAATAGAATACTGCCGCCAGCACGCGTTTGGACATAGGCTAAATCCACCCAATCGTTTTTCGAACTTACCTGGCAGGGTATAGCGAAGGGACCCTCATCCCGCCGTAAACATTCCAACTGAACAGATCGTGCGGATCGGAGATCTCGATGTCGAAAACTATCTCCGCCGGTTGGGTGTGCGTATATTCCCTGATACGCGGTGTGAATGGATAGTCATCGGGATATGGCTCGTTGCCGTATTCGTCCCAAGTGTAATCATCGCGCTTGGTCATGCACATCGAATCGATGACCAACATATTGTCGGTCTTGGGAAGCCGGTGCGCATCGCCCATAGCCCAACTGTTGCACGTGTCTTTGTCGTCGAGCGCGTGATGCGACGCCCATAGCTGGCGCACCGTCATGTTGTCCTCGTCAATCTCGAACTCTACGGCGCGGCTAAAGGTTTTGTGTGGTGGCAGCCACGGCTCGAAGGGCCGGGCGCCGAGGATACCGTTGTCATACATGACAATTGTGCCGGCATGGGTGATCCGCGGGTTGTGTCCGTGGTAGGGCCAACGCACGGTGCCGACGGGTTTCAAGACTTTCTTGCTCAGCGCTTCGTTCCAACCGTCGTCCACGCCTAAAATCCACTTTATCTCGCCCGATTCACGATCCGCCTTGAGCACGGCGTCCTGCAGGCGCAAAGACATGATCACCGAATCGTCTCGTGGGTCGTAGGCCACTCCATTACCGTGGGTCCAGTCAAGATGGTTGGGAAAGCCGCGCGTGGGCCAGTAGGAGTCGAATGTGTTGTAGCCAATGCGATAAGGATCCAGGTGGTCGAAGCTGTTCCAACTCCAGACGATTTTCCCGCTGCGTTCAAATTCCACAATCGTATCGCCCATGACCATCTGCTCCGCCCGCGGCGCGTTCGGATCGATTTCGCTGGTGTAATAGTTTGGCAACTTCCTGGCGTTTGCCGACATCGCCAGAAAGTTTCCGGACGGCATCTCGTGTGGTTGATGATGCAATGATTGCACCGCAACAGGGATGCCGCCCGCGAACGGCCCATGCGGCCGCTTGCCGGCGAACCAGACATTCACCTCGTTGCCGAGCATATCCAGTTCGACCGAGCGGGAATCGGTGAGGTGGAAGAACAAATGACCGTTGCGCAGGCGATCGATCCCGGCGATGCGTTTATCGGACTGGTAATACCAGACCACTTCGCCTGCAGCGTCGATGGCGACAATCATTCCCCAGTCGACGGTAAACGGCCACTGCTTAGGTGTGCGCTTGAGAGGCCTACTCTGGTTGGCCCGGCGTACACTCAATAGGGTAAACCCCGGTTCCATGCGAGCGGGTTCACTGCGCTTCACGCTGATAGGCGGAAAGTCTCGCAGATCACCGGGAAGGGGCGGCGTCGTGTAGGTCAACGGACGAGGCGCATCCGCTACGTTGCCCGCGTCATCCTTGATCGAAACCGTTAACTCATGGCGGCGCCCAGGACGCATGCCGAGAATCGCAAGACCCTCAATCGGATCGTGGGACGCATCAAAATTGACCGTCCAGTCACGTTCACCGTCTGACAGCACGATGCTGGTGCTGACCCGCTCGCTGGCGGTAAAGCGCAGCAATGCGACCAGCGGCACTCGCGGATTGGGATTGCGAATAATCCGCGGCTCGGTGGTAAAGCGTGGAACCTCCAGTCCAGCCGCCGCCAAAGTAGCACACGCAATTAGCCAGGCGGCGACAGTGACGATGGTCTTCAGCAGGCGCGGGCAACGCCCTGAAAATGTGTACCAACGAGAGCTAAACCCATTCCTACGCATTGATTGCAACTCCGCTATTCTTCGTCCCGAATGGTCCACACGATCTCCTGCTAATAGTGCACAAATTTTGTCAGCCGGCCGTTTCAACGCGCATTATTTGCGGTATTGTAGTACAGATATATCAACGCTTTAGTCAGGGGTAAGAGTATGGCACGGCAAGCGCTGCAACCAATTATCTGCGCCATGACGCTAATGTCCGCGCTGAGCTTCGCACAGTTCGTGCAGGCAGAACGCGTCGAGGTTTTCAGCCTCGAATCGCTCGACAACACGCAATCGGTAGGCGTTATTACCAAGAACATCAACTACCTGGACCGCGCGGGCCTGCACGTCAGTGTGTCACCCGATCACAAAGGATCCGATGCCGGCGGTTGCGACGGCTGCACCTTCCTACACGTGGAAACAGGTCAGTTCAAAAATGGTAGCATCGAGGTGGAACTGGCTGGGAAACCGGCTCCCAACGCACCGGCGTGGGCGCGGGGTTTCGTCGGCATAGTCTTCAAAGTAAACCCGGACCGCACGAAATATGAAGGCATGTATCTGCGGCCCGTAAACAGCCACGCAGAGAATCAAATCCAGCGCAACCACACCACCCAGTACTTCTCCTATCCTGATTATCCATGGCATCGCCTACGCAAGGAGGCGCCGGGACAATACGAGTCATGGGTGGACACCACAGCCGGTGAATGGCTCAAGGTCAGAATTGAAGTTCAGGGCGAAAAAGCGCGTTTGTTCCTCAATGAAAATGACAACCCCGTGCTGGTCGTCAATGATTTGAAGCACGGTGGTGATGCGGCAGGCACCATAGGCTTATTCACCGAACCCGCGACAGACGCGTATTTCCGCAATCTGAGGATCACGCACACTCCCTAGGAGGTTGTGGGCCTCGTTCAGTTAGCGTGTGCGCCGATGAACCGCCGGATCTCATCGGTCACTTGCTGCGCATGCGTCATGGGCACGTTGTGCCTGCCCTCGGGTATCGAAAAAAGTTCTGCGCCGGGAATCAATGCTGCAGTCTGTTCGAACACCTCTGGCTTGTAGAACTGGTCGTTTTCGGTTTTGATCACCAGCACTGGCCGGTTGATGGAACCCAGCATGTTTGATGAGTAGGTGGGTTGCGCCGCCCAACCGCCGTACATCTTGTCCATGATTATCGGCCAACGTGACGGTTCCGGAGACAAGCGCTGAAAGGTGTCATGCATCCTCGCCGCCACTGGATTTACATCGTCTAAACGTTTCTCCTTCATCGCCACTCGTTCGGTATCGAACCACTTTTTGTCGGCCTCGGTAACAGTCAGTGGCGTTCCTACTAGCGTCGCGGTTCGTACCCGGTCCCCGAAGTTGATGAGTAATTCCAGCGCAACGGCACCGCCCTCGCTGTGGCCAATAAAGTGCGCGCGATCAATTCCCAGTCGATCCAAAAGCATCACTATATCGTGCGCTATGCGGTTATAAGTCATTGGACCATTACCGTCGGTGCTTCGACCTCGTCCACGGTGGTCGATCAAAAGCAATCGGAAATCAGTTGCGAGATATGGGATTAGGAATTGATAATCCTCCGCCGTCTGCAAGCCCCCATTGAGCATCATCAGCGGCAAGCCATCACCGTGGCTCTCGTAGTACATGCGGATGTCGCCGATGTCCGCGTATTCGCCTGCTTGGACCTTGCTGGAATCGCCTCCCGCAGCGGCGACGCCAAAATTCGCGGCCAGCACGAAGCCCAGCAAGATCACGCTAGCTCGGTAGATTGTCATGGCGGGATTTCCTCTGACTCGTTTGAACGTTATCGGAAATTTTAGACGAAATCTAACTGCGGGAGGCCAGATCAGGTTCCCGACGGCGAAAAAAACGGCGGGTGACCGAAATCACCCGCCGTTCACCGTGATTGGACTATTCGAAACTCGCGGCAAACGTCACGCCGTAACTCGGGGCGTCGTTCTGGTAGCCGTTAATATCGCCGAAGCCGAGCTCGATCATGTTGTTAAAGTATTCGGCATCATTGATGTTCTTACCCCATACTGAAACACGGTACCGCTGCTCTGGACCAAAATCAAAATGCCCGGAGACGTTGAGCACAAAGAAGCTGGGGTCATCCAGAAATGGGTTGTTGGTGATGTGAAACTCGCGCGACCCGGAGTAATGGCCGTCCACAATCACTGACAACAGATCGTCACCCATCAAGTTGAGGTGCCACTGCTTTTCGGCAATGATCTGAAACGTGAACTCCGGTGAATTCGGTAGATCGTTACCTTCCAGACCGAGTCCAGTCGCATCTTTGTCAACTTCGGTAGTCAACCAACCACCGTTGAAGGTCAGCGATGCCCCTTCGAATTGAGGGATCAACCATAACAATTCGAGTTCGATGCCAGCAGTGGTCGTGTCGCCGATATTGAGCAGACGGCCTTCCAGTACATCCGGTCCTGAGGGTTGCGGAAATAAGAAAAACGCTGACACCTGCATGTTCTGGTAATCGTTGTAGAAACCGGCAAGGTTCGTGCGCAACGTGTTGTTGAACCATTCACCCTTCAGTCCCACTTCAAAAGCCCATACCGTTTCCGGATCGACCGGGTTGTTGAACTCACCGTCCCCGGGACCGCTGGCGTCGCCGGCGATGTCCGCGAAGATGATATTCGGTCCGGTGGGAAAGCCGCCCGCCTTGATGCCCCGCGAGGCACTGGCGTACAGCAACATATCGTCAGTGTGTTGATATTCCAGCGCGAATTTGGCACCCCAGTCGTCCCAGGTTTCTTTGAACGTAGTAAACGGGACGAATTGAACCGGCGAGAGATCGTGGATCGTCTGGTAGCTGAGTGGTTCGCCAAAGGAGGCGCCCACGCCGCTGAGCTGCGGTATGCCTTGCGTGTTGGTGGTTGCAACCACCCGCGCCCAGCCGTCCTTCTCCTCGGACGCATAACGGCCACCGATGATACCCGTCAACTTTTCCGTAAAGTCATATTCGAACTCCGCAAAACCTGCATACAAGGTATCGGTCTGCGTAAGTTGCGAACTCATGCCCCCACCCATGCCCATCATGGCGAACGGCAGCGAGACGATGACCTCGCTACGGGTGTCCTCCTCGAAATAATAAGCGCCCGCAATCCAGCGCAGTTGCTGATCCTCGGACGAGGCAAACCGGATCTGCTGCGACCACTGCTGCTGCTTATTATTTTGCGCGAAAATGAAGTTATCCGAGGCAACACCGTCGCCCTCGGCATGGTGATATTCGCTGGTCTCGAACCCGGTAATTGATGTCACCGTGGCCCAGGGCAATTCCCATTCCAAGCGGAATGATCCACCCGACGCCTCGACTTGGTCTACCAGATCGGTGAGATCCTCTCGGACCTCGTCGTATTCGGTCAGATTCGGTTCGCCAGCGCCGAAAAAGCGTACGGAGGCAACGCAGCTACTATCGAGGTCGCCCTTATTCGGATCCGTACAGTTGCCGGTCAGACCGGCCTGTAGGTTGACGGTTGACGGATCCGGGTTGGCGGGGTCAAGCAGGCCGATGCTCTTGAAGTAGCGCGAGTCGGAGTCGTGCTCGCCCCAATGGAAATTAAACAGCGTACTGATATCCTCGCGCGGTTCCCACACTAACTGCACGCGTACGGATTTTCTGTCCCGCTCGTTGACATCCTCTCCGGTGGTAACGTTCTCCCACTGCCCATCGCGATCCTGTGAGTTAACCGCGACACGGGCAGCGGCGGTCGCACCCAGGGGAAAGCTGACACCGGCGTCCACATTGATTGCGTCAAAACGCCCGTAACTAAATTCCACATTGCCCTTCAGCGCTTCGCCGACAACCGGTTTGCGTGTGATGAAATTAACGGCGCCGGCCGTCGTGTTACGGCCGTACAAGGTATTCTGTGGCCCGCGCACTACTTCGATACGCTCCAGATCGTGCAGAAACAAGCCGGCGACGTTCGGGGAATTCCAATTCACCTCGTCGGAAAACAGGCCCACCGGCTGCACCGCGATGGGCGAGAAGCTCGGGTAGCCTATCCCACGTATGTTTACTTGCAGCTGCGCTTCGGTGACATTCCCCATCAGCGAGACATTGGGTAAACGCTCGAACAACGCGCGTCCGTCTCTGATCCCCAGGCGCGCGATTTCATCACTCGTGAATGCAGACACGGCCGCGCCAATATCCTGCAGCGCTTCGGCGCGTTTCTGCGCGGTCACGACGATCTCTTCGAGCACGGCCTGCGCATTAGCGGTCCCAGTGACGAAGGCGGCGACTAAAAGGATGACCACGCAGACTGTTCTGCCCGGCTTGCAGTTCATTTGGTGCTGCATCTGTATTCTCCCCGCGAAACTGCGAACTGAATTGGTTACGAAAGACGATAGTAATGGGATATCGACCGTACATACAACAAAAGACCCACTCGGTTTGTATCATGCTGCTAATATCGACCCTGAATCCGTACTTGGCGGTACAAAATTCGGCAAAATAGTGAGGTCGCTGACCGATGACAATCACCATTTGTTAGCGCACGGGAGACAATCATGACTAAACCCAGGATCCGTCATATCGCGATTAACGTGCAGGACACGGAGAAGGCGGCCGAATACTATGAAAGGATCTTCGCCATGGAAGAAAAATCCCGCGGGCCGAACGGGACCATATATCTATCAGACGGGTTCGTTGATGTGGCATTGATTAACACTACAAGCCTCCCATGGGGGATACATCACTTCGGTTTCCAGGTGGATAGCGTGACCGCGATTGAGGAGAGTGCTCAAACCACCGCTAATTCCAATGTGCCCGGGGCGATTGCCGAAAGCTGGATAAAAGACCCTGAGGGCAACAGAGTTGATATTTCGGAAGAAGGCTGGCCAGTCTAACGGCGTTGGCGAACGACATGACCGCGCAAACGAGTGACACCCAGATCCGTACCGAGCGGCTGTCTCCCCACATCGGCGCGGAGGTGAGCGGCATCGATCTGACCAAATCCATTAGTAACTCGCAGGCACAGCAACTGCGCGACGCGTTGCACGAGCACCAGGTCATCTTCTTCCGCAACCAGCCGATCAACGTCGAGCAGTTGAAGGCGCTCGGCCGGTGCTTCGGTGAGTTGCACATACACACCGGGATGAAGGGTATGGAAGAACACCCGGAGGTCAGACAGTTTCACATCGATGAGCATTCGAAACATGTTCCGGGGGAGGAGTGGCACACAGATCTGTCCTGCGACCCCGTCCCGCCCATGGGCAGCATCTTGTATCTGCATACCCTACCCACAATTGGTGGCGATACGCTGTTTGCAAGCATGTACGCTGCTTACGAAGCGCTCTCTACACGCATGCAGACCTACCTCGAAGGTCTTACCGCGACCCACGACGGCACCCACGCATTCAGCCGATACAACCCGAACAGCACGTATCCCAAATCCGTACAGCCCGTCATCCCGCGGCATCCGGAGACCAAACGTAAGCTGATCTACGTCAACTCGGGATTCACGTCCCACATCAATGAACTGGCACCCGACGAGAGTGCCGGGGTGCTGAAATTTCTCTACCGTCACTGTACCAGGCCGGATTTCCAGCTCCGATTCCGCTGGGAAAAACACTCGATCGCCTTCTGGGACAACCGCTGTACGCAGCATCTGGCGATCTGGGACTATTACCCGCAGGTGCGCTCTGGTTTCCGCATTCAGATCAAGGGCGCAACCCCACCCTTCGCGTGAGTCGGACGTAAACCCGAATCGAAGACGCTGCTGTCTGAATTTATCAAGCAACCACGGCACTGGCCTTGCTCTGTGCCACTGCCGCGCCCGTGCAATTGCCAAGCTAATGATCCATGATTCGGCTGACGCGGAGATCTGAACTGCGGAGACCTTCTATCAGCACTGAACTCAACCCCGAGGCGGCCGCTTATCGCGAGCGGGTCGAATCCCTCGGAAGGGCAAGTCCAATCGATCCGGTTGCGGCGCTCGAGTACGGACACGATCCCGCGCAGCGCCTCGACATCTACGCGCCTCAAGCTGCGGCTGATTTGCCGGTCCTGGTTTTCTTTCACGGCGGCGCCTGGATCAACGGCAGCCGTGCATGGTTGCGATTCATGGCGCCTAACGTCACGGCGTTACCAGCGGTACTGGTTGCGGGAACCTATCGTCTCGGTCCGGATCATCGCTGGCCTTGCCAATACCAAGACGTGCGCGATGCAATCCTCTGTGCGGCCGCACGCGTGGAAGAGTTTGGCGGCGATGCAGCGCGCATGGTAATCGGCGGGCATTCCGCCGGCGGCCACCTCGGCGCAATGGCCGTATTACGCCGCGAGATCCCCACCGTGCGCGCATGTTTTCCGGTCAGCAGCGCCTTTAACCTGCAGTACGGCAACGTGCCCGAGGATAGTCCCGAGAACAGGGTGTATAAGTACCTCTTTAAAGAGCGGGCAGACGATTACGACGCAAGTCCGATAAATTTCGTGGACGGAAATAAAACACCGTTTCACATCATCTGGGGCGAACGTGATTTTGACCGCATAATCCGTCAGGCCGAGCCCATGGTGCAGGCCTTGAGCGCTCAAGGTTCGAGCGTAACCCACGAGGTGCTCCCGGGCGCCAGTCATTTCGACACGCACCTGAGCCTCGCGGACCCAAACAGTCGCTGGTACCAGCGACTTCGTGAGGAAATGTAGACATGTTGAAAGAGCGAATTGAAAGTAAGTGGATAGACGTTTTGGTTGATCTGTTCAAACTGTGCAAAGTTGAGCAGGGCGAAGTCGCCGCCATATTGTCGGAATCGCAATCGCGGGAAGTGCTTGTTGAGCTTTCTGAACTTGCGCTGGCACGTCTGGGCGCGCGCGTATTTCACGTGCGACTACCCAGCCCACCGCTCGACTCGGCCGTTCCGATCCGCTCCACCGGGACTTGTCTCGCCATCGGTGGCCTTGAACCCGTAGTTTCCGCGCTTGCGCAAAGCGGCATCGTCATCGACTGCACCGTAGAAGGCTTGCTGCATGCACGGGAGTTGCCTACCATTCTCGCCGACGGTGCGCGGCTGATGATGCTCAGCGACGAACACCCGGAAGTTTTCGAGCGCCTGCGACCCATCCCCGGCTTAACTGAAAAATGTAAGCTCGGTGCACAAATGCTGACTGATGCAAAACGCATGCGCGTCACCTCACCGGCAGGCAGCGATCTCGAAGTCGATCTAACCGATACGCCCGGACGCGGCAGCGCGGGAATTGCTGATCGGCCGCGCAGTGTTGGCTATTGGCCTGCCGGATTGTGTTTGTGTTTCCCGACCACCGGCAGCGCCAACGGGCAACTGGTATTGGCACCCGGAGACGTGAACCTGACATTCAAACGCTATTTGGAATCCGCGGTGACACTGACCATCGAGGACGACTTCGTCGTCGACATTGCCGGCGACGGACTAGACGCCGATCTGATGCGCAGCTACTACGCCGCCTGGAACGAAAAAGACGCCTATGCGGTCAGCCATGTCGGCTGGGGCATGAATCCACAGGCGCGTTGGGATGCGTTAGTCATGTACGATCGCGGTGACGTCAATGGCACCGAGTTACGCGCCTTTGGCGGCAATTTCCTGTTCTCCACCGGCGCGAACCAGGTCTCCGGCCGCTTCAGTGCCTGTCATTTCGATATTCCCATGCGCGGCTGCACGGTTGAGCTCGATGGCCAGGCGGTGGTCAAGAATGGCGCCCTGCAGGGCGAGTTGGTTCTGGAGACACCGAACTAAACGCGCAGCGCCCGATGCAAACACTTGACTGCGACGTGGTCATCGTTGGCGCCGGAGTGGCCGGCGGCTTTCTGGCCTGCAACCTGCGACATAGCGGCTTACGCACCTTAGTCGTCGACACCAACAAAAACCTGCCGGAAATCAATCGCGGTGACCAGTTGGCTCCGTGCACCGTAAAAATGTTGCATGCGGTCGGTGCATTGCACAATTTTGAAAAGCGGGGATCCATCCGCATCACGCGTTGGAAGGCAATCGGCCCGAATGGTGACACCGTGGCCATGGTGCCGTTGGCGATGACCGCGGACCCACCGCACAACTACATCCTGGGACTGCGCCATTCGCTCATTCACGAGGCATTATTGGAGACCGCTACGGATACGGGCTCAGTGGAGATCGTTCGCGGCCTGCGTGTTACCGATTTAATTCGCAATGACATCGGTCAGGTAATCGGGGTCACAGGTACGAAAGATCGCGAGGACTACCAGATCAACGCACGTGTGGTCGCCGGTGCAGATGGTCCACGCTCAACCGTACGCGAAGCGGCGGGTATCAACACCGATATCCACACCTACTCGTTCGAGTATCTGATGCTGACTTGTACGCGCAGCCCCGAGCAACCTCAAGACTTTAACTACGAAGTCTGGAGTCGCGAGGGGTTTGGCGGATTGTTTCCCATTGGCGAGAATCGCGTGCGCTGCCCGGTACAAGCGGAACATGGCGAGATGACACGCTGGCGCGAAATGGGATTAGACAAAGTTCACGAGATCCTGGCAAAACGATTTCCCTATTACGGCGACATGGAAGTACTCGACGACGATTTCCACACATTTAAGATCTATCGGCATCATGTCGACGCCTACGCGCGAGATGGGGTATTGGTGCTGGGCGATGCCGCGCACTGCACGCCGCCCTGCTACGGCATGGGCATGAACATGGGAATGCGCGACGCCTTTTATGCAGCGCAGGCCATCAGTGGCGCGCTGCAAAGCGACGGCGGCGCTACCAAGGCGGCGCTTTCATCCTACGAACAAAGTTGCCGCGTTTATAACCAGTTTGTCGTCAATGCATCTAACACTTACGGCTCAGTGGCGGCAGCGAAGTACCAGACTATGCTGCAAGTGCGCAAGGCTTTGCGCACGTCACCTGCACTCGACGCCAACGTCATGGGCATCATTTATCAGGATTACGAGGCTCCGGCGCTCGAACATTCAGATCCGGTCGCCGTGGCCGAGCATTGGCGCGGAAACTCGGCCATCGAGATTGAACCCACGGTGGTTCTTGAGGGCCTTGGCTTCGGTGAATCACCGCGCTGGCGAGACGATCGGTTGTGGTTTGCCGACTTTCACTCTAAACGGGTCATGGCCCGCACGATGGACGGCACCGTCGATATCGTTACTACGGTGCCGGGGACACCTGGTGGGCTGGGTTTCATGCCCGATGGGACTCCAGTTGTTGTCTCTCAGGAAGACTTTCGATTACTGAAGATTGGAGATGCTGGCGAACTGACGGAAATCGCCGATCTGTCGCGTTATTGCCGTGGCTGTGCAAACGATTTGCTGGTCGATCCGCACGGACGCTGCTACGTCGGACACCACGGCTTTGATTTTTTCGGCGGCGCGCCGCTGGCCACCGCCAGCGTGCTGTTGATCAACACCGATGGTCAGGTTCAAGAGGTTGCCGATGACATGACTTTTCCGAACGGGATGGCGTTAAGCCCCGACGGCAAAACCTTGATCGTTGCCGAAAGCTTCGCCAACCGGCTCGCTGCTTTCGATGTGGCTGAGGATGGCACGCTGAGCAAGCGGCGGATCTGGGCACAACTGGGTAAGCAGTGGACGCCCGATGGGATCTGTCTGGATAGCGAGGGCGCGATATGGGCCGGTAACCCCTTGGAAGGCTCTTTCATTCGCGTCAGGGAGGGCGGTGAGATCACTCACCGCGTTCGGGTTGAGCCAAAATGGGCGGTTGCCTGTGTGCTGGGAGGACCGCAAGGCCGCACACTGTTTGGATTTACGGCTGAGACTACGCTTGACGATATGCCCCAAGGCATCTCCAAGGGGCGGCTGGAGATTGTCGAAGTCGATATACCCGGCGTGGGATTCCCTTAAGCGGCACCGCTAGCGGCTTGCCGCTTCCCTGAGCACCGTAAACTTTACACCGCATTCATCGACCACGGTATTGCGGCCGGCCGATTTAGCGGCATAGAGTGCCTCGTCGGCGCGATTAAAAGCCTCCTCGAATAGCTCGGTAGTGCGCAGCTCGGCCACACCGATAGACACTGAAATGGATACCCGTTCGCCTTGGTGATGAAAGGCGCAACTCGCAACCTGCTGGCGCACATATTCGGCGACGCCACAGGCTTCAACCAGACCCGTGCCGGGAAAGATAGCGACAAATTCTTCGCCGCCGTAGCGGGCGAAAAAATCGTTTGCCCGCATGCGCTGCGCACATAACGAGGCAACATGGACGAGGACGCGATCACCCGCTTTATGCCCATAGGTGTCGTTGACGCTTTTGAAGCGATCCAGATCGATGACGGCCACGCTCAACTCGCCACCGTAACGCTGCCATCGTTGGAATTCCGCGGTACTGCGTTCTTCGAATGCGAGGCGGTTGGGGACATCGGTCAATGCATCGCGGTAGGCTTTTTCATGCTCAGCCACCAGTGAATCGCGCAAATTCTCAGATTCCACTTCCAGCGATTGCAATTTTTCAGTCAGTTGTTCGATGCGCTTTTCGTAGGCCGTGTGGCGATCGTTTTGAACAGACAAAAACGTATGCATAGATCCGCTGATTGCGTCCACGCGCTGATCGACCAGATGTTTGAGTTCCGAGCCACTCGCGCCGGCGTCAACGGCGCCCGTAATCTGTTCCATTTCGGCGCCAATATCGCTGCTTAGCTCTTTGGAGTCCGCGACCGACAACGCGCTGCTCGCAAGCGCGCCTTGCAGCTGCCCTTCAAGATCGCTGAGCTGCACAGTCGCCTTCTTTAAATAGCCTTCGAGCTCGCGCAGATCGCGTCGCAAAAATGCCTGAAGCTCATTGAACAGATTCGCCGTTGCACGAATTGGATCCCAATCGTTTTTCGATTCCTGTAACTGCGCGCGGAGTTGCGCCGCCGGTTTTTCGAACTCGCCGGGGAACAATACCCAGTCCATCAGGGCATGCAAAACATCGCAAGGGTCATCGCGCTCGGGAGCGCCGCGAATTTGCGGCTCGTTTAGGAGTTCGAGAACGGAATCCACAACCTGCAATCGCGCGCGACCATCACGCGCGGCTTCCAGGCGTCCCCGTAATCTGTCAATTCCCTCCCCAGTCTCCCCAGGCAAAGAAAGAGCGGCCAGGAACTCGGCAAACTCGTCGTGATGCGGTTTGTCCTCTGTGGCGGGATCGGTAATAAGTTCGGCAACACTAGCCACCAAAGTCGTCGGATCGCCGCCGTTGGCGAGTCTGGATTTAATCTGCTTGAGCTCAAAGGATTTGGAGTCCGGGAGCTGTAGGCGTTCGAGCAGCTCAAGCAGCAACGCGGTGTCAGCGCGGGATTCCTCCGGGTCCGGTAGTGCAACGATAGCGGCAACGACCTCGTCGATACGGCGATTACGCTGTTTCGCGTCTAACCCCTCTCGCAAGGCGTCACGTAACGCCAGCAGTTGGGTGTCCAGATCGTCACTTCTACCTTTGAACGCAAAAGCCAGGCGTAACAAGGTCTTATACAGACCAGCCTGTTGCTTATCCGCCGCTACACGCTGCTCATCGAAATCACGGCACAACTGAGAGTATTTGTCGTGCAATGACGAATTCAATTCGTTGCCTGAGGTCTGTGCCGCGCGTACCGATGCCTTCATAACCACTCCAGTTGCCGAGCTTATCGACAACGACAACAGAAGCTTTAACCCGCTTGTCAGATCGTGCCGGCTTGTGACCTGGTTCACATTTACAGACCGAGCACCGTGAGCCTGGTCGCAGAATGCGGTCAAAAATCTATCAATACGCGCCGCTATCCCCTATCACTAGATGGCTTTGCTACCGAAAACAACCATGAACAACCCGAAGACCCGACTTACGTGGTATTTCGATGCCGTTGGGCTCGGCGCGCTCGTGAGTAGCGCGTTGTTGTTAGTGGCCACCTTCCTGGTTCAGCCGCTGTCAACGGTCGGCTTGCTGTTTGCGCTGTTTTTCCCTGTTTTCGCGTTCGCCGTGCTGTGCCTGCTGGGAACTCGATTGACGGAAATTGCTGCAGTCCTGAGAAGCAACAAAGAAAAGCCGACTGACCTGGACAAAGCGCCCACCACTGTTGGCTGGACAAATCCGGAACGTCCCGATCGGGCCTGATGTATCGACAAGAACGCCCTGTGCGGCGCCAGAGGGGTTATCATAGGCAAAGGCGAGCACACAGGAATAAGGAGCTAGGTCAATGAAAATACTACGTATACTGATCGTCGCCGCGGGTCTCGCGCTGGCAAGCGGAAGCTGGGCATTGGGTTTGGGCAAAGTGGCATTGGAGTCCGGCCTGAACGACCCCTTTCGTGCCAACATCCCGCTAATTGGCAGCAGTCCCGATTTTGCCGACCGAGTGGTGGTTACCCTGGCGGACGCGGAACAATTCAAGAAAGCAGGTATACAACGTTTTCAATTGCTGACTTCGCTGAAATTTGAAGTGGTTCAAGATGAAGATTCGGGACCCAAATTTATCAGGATTACCAGCGAACACCCCATTCGGGAGCCGTTTTTGAACTTTGTATTGGATGTGTCGTCACCCGACGGGCGTCTGCTGCAAGAAATTACGATATTGCTGACACCGAATACGGCGCTTCCACGCGATCTGTTTGCACCCCTACCCTTGGCACTGTCGGCAGGGACCTGATGGCAGTGGTAGCGGCTGCAACTAAGCGAATATCCTGACGAATTTGAGATTCCTTATACACACACGTCCTTTACCAGCACCGGACTTGGGGTGGAACACAATCACGGGGCATCGCGAAATATCGTTATTTCTGTAACTAGCTGTTTTTATTAAAAATTTTAAAGGTGCACAAGAATTGGCCGATTCCACACTTTGCTAGGGTGAATCTCGCCTCGGCGCCCCTGTACGCATATCGTCCACATTGTTATCCACAGAAATTGTGGGTAAAAAATAAGGGCCTTATGACACAGGGACTTAGCCCCTGAATTGAAACTGAAGGCGATGATACCGCGGACCTTGGATCCAGTTTTTTGACTACCGGTAGAGACGCACCCGGCAGCTGTCACTCAGGAAAAACCAGTGGGGCCAGCTCGGTTAACGCGCGTTCATAGACGCGGCGTTTAAATTCCACAACTTCCTCAACGGGTTGCCAATAATCAATCCAACGCCAGGCCTCAAACTCGGGGCGACCACTCAAGTCAAGTTTTACATCCGCATCGCTACCCACCATGCGCAATGCGTACCAGATCTGTTTTTGCCCTATACACACTGGCTTATTCCAATGGCGAATGAGCCGTTTCGGTAATCGATATCGTAGCCATCGCTCGGTGCGACCGATTATCTCGACATGACGGGCCGACAATCCCACCTCCTCTCGCAATTCCCTCAGCGCCGCCGCTTCTGGCGTTTCCTGTTGTTTTATTCCTCCCTGGGGGAATTGCCACGCATCCATGCCCACACGGCGACCCCAAAATAGCCTGCCCTCGCTGTTGATGAGGATAATACCGACGTTGGAGCGAAAGCCGCTTGAATCAATCACGATCGGTTAAAGCCGAATTTTGCGGAGGCGAACAATTTAGAATAAAGATTCAATCCCCGCGATTTTATCAAGCAAGCAACGCGGCAACCGCATCGCTCTCTTCCTGTAGTTCGCGCTCGGTTGCTTTCATGCGTTCCCGGCTGAAATCGTTGATGCCTAAACCCTGTACCACTTCGTAGCCGCCGCCTGCGGTCGTTACCGGAAATGAATAAATTAGGCCTTCGGAGATGCCGTAACTACCGTCGCTGCATATGCCCATGCTGGTCCAATCATCGGCCGGCGTACCCGCGACCCAGTCGCGCATATGCTCCAATGCCGCGTTCGCCGCCGAGGCGGCGCTTGATGCACCGCGTGCATCAATTATCTCTGCGCCACGCTTGGCGACGCGTGGAATATATTTGTTGGCCAGCCACTCCCCATCGACTAAATCCATCGCCGGTTTACCGGCAATCGTGGCATGGTGAATATCTGGATATTGCGTCGTCGAATGGTTGCCCCAGATTGTCAGACGTTTTATATCGCTGACTTGGGTATTTGTTTTCGCAGCCAGTTGCGCTATGGCCCGATTGTGATCCAGGCGGGTCATGGCAGTAATCTGGCGCCGATCGAGGTCAGGTGCCGAGCGCATCGCAGTCAATGCGTTGGTATTGGCAGGATTGCCAACGACCAGCACCTTGACGTCACGGCTCGCATTGTCGTTCAGGGCCTGTCCCTGAACTTTGAATATACTTGCGTTTGCCGCAAGTAGGTCGGCCCGCTCCATCCCCGGGCCACGTGGTCTGGCGCCGACCAATATGGCATAGTCAACGTCTGCGAACGCCGTATTAGCGTCATCCGAAGTGACCGTGCCATGTAACAGCGAAAAGGCACAGTCTTGCAATTCCATGACGACACCAGCCAACGCTTTCAGCGCCGGCGTAATCTCTAATAGATGCAGAATTACCGGCTGATCGGGGCCTAACATTTCACCGGCGCCAATTCGAAACAACAATTGATAGCCGATTTGTCCGGCGGCTCCCGTGACCGCTACACGTACTGGCGCTTTCATTTGGGATTTCCTATTTTCGTTAGTTTGGAGAATCGGGTGTTCAGCCACGCTTATCGATAGCAACGTAATCACGTTGCTCGGCACCGATATACAGTTGGCGTGGCCGCCCGATACGGGTATCCGGGTCGTTGATCATTTCCATCCACTGCGCAATCCAACCCGCAGAGCGCGCCAAAGCGAATATAACCGTGAACATGCTCATGGGTATATCCAGCGCTTTCAGGATAATGCCCGAATAAAAATCAACGTTGGGATAGAGCTTGCGATTTACAAAATATTCATCTTCCAGAGCGATACGTTCCAGCTCCATCGCAGTCTCGAACATCGGTTGATCGATGCCGTCCAATGATTCAAGAAGATCGTGACACGATTGGCGGATGATGGTGGCACGCGGGTCAAAGTTCTTGTAGACGCGATGACCAAATCCCATGAGCCGAAACGGGTCGTCCTTGTCTTTGGCGCGCGCGATATAAGCCGGAATGTTTTCGACTCCGCCCATTTGTTCGAGCATCTGCACGACCGCCTCGTTGGCGCCACCGTGGGCACGCCCCCACAGCGTCGCAATGCCCGCGGCTACGCAAGCAAACGGATTAGTCTCGGCGCTGCCGGCCAGACGAACCGTTGAGGTACTGGCGTTCTGCTCATGATCGGCATGCAGGATCATCATTTGGTCCAATGCTCGCACGGCTACCGGATTCGGCGAATACTGACCTGCGGGTACCGAAAACATCATGTTAACGAAGTTCTCGACGTAACCTAGATTGTTGTCCGGATACACAAACGGTTGACCGATCGCGTACTTGTAGCAGTTGGACGCAATATTCGGCATCTTGGCAATGATTCGGTGTGCGGTTATTTCACGATCCGCGGGATCGTAAATGTCCATTGCTTCGTGATAGTACGAAGACAGTGCGCCCATCACACCGACCATAATCGACATAGGATGCGCGTTCAGCCGGTAACCTGTGAAAAACTTGTTCAGGTGCTCGTGCACCATTGTGTGTTTATTGATGGAAGCGGAGAACCCATCCATCTGCACGCGCGTTGGTAATTCGCCGTAGATGAGTAGATAACACACTTCGAGAAAGGAACTTTGCGCAGCGAGCTGATCGATTGGATATCCGCGGTGTAACAGCACACCTTGTTCGCCATCCAGGTAGGTGATGGCGCTACGGCAACTCGCAGTTGCAGCGAATCCGGGATCGAAGGCAAACATGCCAAGTTCTTTGTAGACATTCTTGGTATCGATGACGGGTGCCCCATAGGTACCCTTATTAACCGGACATTCAACGCTCTTACCTGTGGCGTTGTCCGTGATTGTGACAGTCTCGCCAGTCATAGCTTCTCCACGGTCGATTTACCCTACGACGCCCCACTGATCGGCTGCGTAGAATACAGGCCGCCATCGCGCAGCGGCAAGCGAAGCGCTGCAAATGGGGTCCCTGACGGGCTGCGGCCGAGCGCAACTAGACTTTACAAAGCTATCAAGTAAGATTCGCAAGTCAATGTGATTGCGGTTTTAATTTACCACGCACCGCCACTTTCAGCGGCTGACGGACCGCCGCCACACCTGCGTGTGGCAGCAAGCTGAACCATCGTGAGTAGCTGCGACTTAAAGGTGTGGGAGAGAAAAATGACAACGCCCGATACGAGCCAGATCTATAGCGACAACGCTGGCTTTCTGGAAGACCTGTACGAAAGCTACCTGCTGGATCCAACCGCCATCCCGGAAGAATGGCGACGATACTTCGATGAGCTTCGTGGTGATACCGCGACCGCGCAAACCGAGCGTGCTCATGGTCCTGTGCGACAGGCTTTTGCCGAGCTGGGCCGCGGCCGACGGGTAGCCGGCGGGCAAACAGGTGGCGGCCACGAAAAACAGGTATCAGTGTTACAGCTCATTAACGCTTATCGATTTCGCGGCCACCGCAACGCGGATCTCGATCCCCTGAATCAACACGAGCGGCCGATTGTCCCGGAACTCGATCCTGAGTTTCACGGCCTAGTAGCGGCGGACATGGAAACTGTTTTCAACACAGGCTCATTATTTGGAGTCGATGAAGCGCCGCTCAAGGACATTGTAGAACGCGTGCAGAGGGCATACTGCGGCTCGATCGGTGCCGAGTACATGCATATCAACGAAACTGCGCAGAAACGCTGGATCCAGGAACGACTCGAGTCAAGCGGGTCAAAACCGGGGTTCGACGCTGATAAAAAGCGCGAAATTCTGCACGGCGTAGTTGCCGCCGGGACGCTGGAGGAGTATCTGCACAAAAAGTACGTCGGCCAAAAGCGCTTTTCGCTCGAAGGCGGCGAAAGCACCATCCCGTTGCTCGATAGGCTCATACAAGACAGTGGCGAGCAAGGCGTCAAAGAAGTCGTCATCGGCATGGCGCATCGCGGTCGCCTCAACGTGTTGGTCAACATTGTCGGCAAACTGCCATCGGATCTGTTCGATGAATTTGAGGGCAAAAGCATCGCACGTCGGGAAGATTCGCACACCGCTCACGGTGAGCATGTGGATTTGCACCGCGCCGGCGATGTCAAATATCACCTCGGCTACTCCTCGGACATCGCCACGGGTGGCGGCCCGGTGCATGTCACATTGGCCTTCAACCCATCGCATCTGGAGATTATCGATCCAGTGGTGGAGGGATCCGTGCGAGCCAGGCAAGACCGGCGCGGCGACGTTGCACGTAACCAGGTGTTGCCGATATTACTGCACGGGGATGCGGCGTTTGCCGGGCAGGGAGTCATTATGGAGACCTTTAATCTGTCCCAAACCCACGGTTATTCGACTGGCGGAACCGTACATGTAATCGTCAACAATCAGATCGGATTTACCACCAGCGATCCGTTGGACTCACGCTCGACGCTGTATTGCACCGATGTCGCCAAGATGGTGCAGGCCCCCATACTTCACGTAAACGGTGACGACCCCGAAGCCGTGGTTTTTTGCGCTGAATTGGCGCTGGCCTACCGGATGGAATTTCACAAGGACGTTGTCGTCGATGTCGTGTGCTATCGCAAGCATGGCCACAGTGAAGCCGACGAACCGTCGACGACGCAACCGCTGATGTATCAGCGGATCCACCAACACGCGGACGTGGAGGAAATATACGGTCGCAATCTAATCGAACAGGGGATCGTCGAAGCCGACACGACCCAAGTAATTGCCAGCCGGTATATCGAGTCGCTGGAACACGACAAGCCGGTGTCCCGACCACACGCTGAAGTGAGCGATCACCCCTATCAACTCGACTTCACGCCGTTTCTCAAGGGCAAGTGGACCGATACAGGGGATACGATGCTAAGCGCGGACCGGATCGGATTTCTGAGCGAGCGCATCAGTAGTTTCCCGGACAATTTCACGCTTCATCGCGCAGTCAGCAAGATCATGGCTAACCGACGCGCCATTGGTCTAGGCGATTCGCCCGTAGACTGGGGCTACGCGGAAACGCTGGCCTATGCGAGTTTGCTTCAAGAAGGATACCCGGTGCGCTTATCCGGCCAGGATTGCGGGCGCGGCACATTCTTCCATCGGCACGCGGTCATCCACAATCAGGAAGACGGCCAGACCTATCTGCCCCTGCAGCATCTGAAAGTCGATCAGGCGAATTTCCTTGTCATCAATTCAACCCTGAGCGAAGAGGCGGTGCTGGGCTTCGAATATGGCTACAGCAGCGCCGAGCCGAATGCCTTGGTGATCTGGGAAGCTCAATTCGGGGACTTCGCCAACGGCGCGCAGGTTGTTATCGATCAATTTATTGCATCGTGCGAGTCAAAGTGGGGCCGTCATTGCGGCCTGGTCATGTTCCTACCGCACGGCTACGACGGCCAGGGACCTGAACATTCCTCCGCCCGCCTGGAACGCTACCTGCAGCTATGCGCCGAGGTAAATATGCAGGTTTGCGTACCCAGCACGCCGGCGCAAATCTTCCACATGCTGCGTCGTCAAATGCTGCGCAAGTTTCGCCGACCGCTGATTGTGATGAGTCCCAAGAGCCTGTTGCGACACAAGCTATCAGTATCGACATTAGAGGATCTTAGCGCCGGTGCGTGGCACAACGTCATAGACGAAATCGATCCAATAGACCCAATCCGGGTCAGCCGCCTGCTGGCGTGCAGTGGCAAGGTGTACTACGACTTACTCGAGGCGAGACGCACGCATGGAATCGACGACATCGCCATCTTTCGTCTCGAACAGCAATATCCGTTTCCGCGTGAAGAGGTGCAGGCCATCATCGATCGTTACCCGAACGCCAGAGAAGTTGTCTGGGTGCAGGAAGAGCCGGCCAACCAGGGGGCCTGGGTCTATTTGCTGGCGCGGTTGCATTTGTTCGGATGTCTGCGTGAATCACAGGAACTTAACCTGGTGGCACGACCCTACTCAGCGTCGCCAGCCGGCGGCTACATGTCGTTACACCTGGAGCAGCAACAGACGCTGGTGGATGAAGCATTGCGGCTGAAAGTCGCGAGCGCATCGGAAAAAAAATCTGCGTAATTTGAAGGACGCGGGAATTGCCGCGTGTCGAAAGGAGATCACCGTGTTAGTAGAAGTTAAAGTACCGCAGTTGGCAGAATCGATCGCAGACGCCACCCTCATGGGATGGCTGAAGCAGCCAGGGGACGCCGTCAAGATGGGCGAGAATCTCATCGACCTGGAAACCGACAAAGTAACGTTGGAAGTCACCGCACCGCAAGACGGCGTGCTAAAGGAGCTGCGCCATCGCGAAGGCGACACGGTAGAGGCCGACGAAGTGTTGGCGGTCATCGACACTGAAGCAGTTGCACAGCCGGTGAGCACCGCGGAAGCTGCCGTAGAAGCACCGGCAGCGCAAACACCGGCAACGACGGCAGATACTGCTGGCGAGTCTGCGCCCGCAAGTGCGCCATCGGCCGAAACAGCCAAACAAAGTCCGGCAGTGCGCAAACTGGTCGCCGAGCACGAAGTCGACGCGAGTACCGTTGCCGGCAGCGGCAAGGACGGTCGCATCACCAAAGGCGATGTTATCGCCCATGTCGACGGCACGGCAGCGGCTCCAGCAGATAAACCGTTGCCGATAACTCCGCCCGCCGGTAGTCGGCCGGAGGAACGTGTGCCGATGACGCGGCTACGCAAACGCGCTTCCGAACGTCTGCTGGAAGCCCAGCAGCAAAACGCTATTCTGACCACTTTCAACGAAGTCGATATGCAGCCGGTCATGGATCTGCGCGAGCGCTATCGTGACGAGTTTGAAAAAACCCATGGCACTCGCCTGGGGTTCATGTCGTTTTTCGCCAGGGCGGCGGTGGAAGCGCTGCGAAAGTTTCCCTTGGTCAATGCCTCGGTGGACGGCGAGGATATTGTCTATCACGGGTACTATGATCTTGGAATCGCAGTGAGTTCGCCACGCGGGCTTGTCGTGCCGATAGTTCGCGACGCGGATACTCTAGGCTTTGCCGAAATTGAATCTGCGATTCGCGCCCTGGGCGAAAAAGCACGCGATGGGAAATTGAGCATTGACGATCTAACCGGCGGCACATTTACCATTACAAACGGTGGCGTGTTCGGCTCACTGCTCTCGACCCCGATAATTAATCCGCCGCAAAGTGCGATTCTGGGTATGCACAAGATCCAGCAGCGGCCAATGGCCGTTGGCGGCGAAGTGGTGATCCGGCCGATGATGTACGTCGCGCTGTCCTACGATCACCGCATCATCGACGGACGTGAAGCCGTGCAGTTCCTGGTTACCATGAAGGATCAATTGGAAGATCCGGCGCGTATGTTGCTGCAGATATAGCCCGCATATTAGGAGCCTTAAAATTATGGACAGTTATGATGTGCTGGTTATCGGCGGTGGGCCCGGCGGCTACGTCGCAGCAATTCGATGCGCTCAACTTGGAATGAAAACTGCGTGTGTGGAAAGCTGGCTTGGCGAAAACGGTAAACCAGCACTGGGCGGAACCTGCTTAAACGTTGGCTGTATTCCGTCCAAAGCTCTGCTGGATTCATCGCATCACTATGAAAACATTCGAGACCATGGTCACGAGCACGGCATACTGGTCGATGGTCTGCGCCCGGACGTGCCGACGATGATCGAGCGCAAGGCCAAGATCGTCAGCACGCTTACTCAAGGCATTGCCGGATTACTGAGGAAAAACAAGGTGCAATGGCTGCAAGGCCACGGCAAGCTCGCGGGCGATATGCGCGTCGAAGTTACAACTACGGCGTCTGAACCAGCCCAAACATCAACTGTTTCGGCTGCGCATATCATTATTGCCACCGGCTCGGTACCAATCGATATTGCGCCCGCGCGCGTCGACAACATCAATATCGTCGATTCGACCGGCGCGCTCGCTTTTGGCGCGGTTCCACTGCGCGTGGGGGTTATCGGTGCCGGTGTCATCGGCTTAGAACTCGGCAGCGTATGGCGACGCCTGGGCTCAAGCGTAGTAATCCTCGAGGCACTGCCTGATTTTCTTACAGCTGCGGACGAACAGATCGCAAAGGAAGCGTTTAAGGTCCTGAGCAAGCAGGGACTCGACATCCGTCTCGACGCATTGGTTACCGCCGCCGAAATCTCTGCAGACGGTGTCAACGTTGTATATCAATCCGGTGGAGAAAAACGACAACAACAATTCGACAAACTCATCGTCGCCGTTGGCCGAAAACCGAACACCGCGGGATTGAATGCCGACGGTGCTGGATTACAGATCGACGAACGTGGATTCATCGTCGTGGATACGGATTGCCGCACCAATTTGGCTGACGTTTATGCGATAGGCGACGTAGTCCGCGGCCCCATGCTCGCACACAAAGCTTCGGAAGAAGGCGTTGCTGTCGCGGAACGTATTGCCGGACAAAAGCCGCACATAAACCTCGACGTCATTCCATGGGTTATATACACCTGGCCGGAAATTGCCTGGGTGGGAGAAACCGAACAGGCACTGCGCGCACGCGCACAGGAAATCAAGATAGGGACATTCCCGTTTATGGCGAGCGGCCGCGCGCGTGCGATGGGCGAGATTGAAGGTTTAGTCAAAGTCATCGCTGACGCGCGTACCGATGCTGTGTTGGGAGTCCACGTGTTCGGCCCCACGGCCTCAGAATTGGTGGCCGAGGCGGTTCTAACGATGGAGTTCGAAGGCAGTGCCGAGGACATCGCCCGGACTATTCATGCTCATCCGACGCTGTCGGAAGCGCTGCATGAAGCTGCGCTTGGTGTCGAGCAACGGACCTTACATATCTAGGGCGCAACTTCTCCACAAGCATAAGCGACGATTGCACGGGCTCAGCGCCCGCCTTCATGCAAACTGCGGCATAGGGTCCTGCGCGGGTTCCTTTTTCGCGCCCAACCTTTCTGCTACCATCTTTTTGTGTGCCGCAGCGTAAAGTTCAAACGGTCTGCGGCCGTTGCCTAACCCACATGGCTACAATGCGCATTATTAAAAAATATCCCAACCGTCGGCTGTACGATACTGCTGAGAGCAAATACATCACTCTGGAAGATGTCCGCAAGCTTGTGATGGACGGCGTGGAGTTCAGCGTTATCGACAAAAAGTCCAGCGAAGACATTACCCGAAACATTCTGCTACAAATAATCATGGAGCAAGAAGACGGCGGAGAACCCATCTTTACGACCGATGTACTGCAGCAAATAATCAGTTTTTATGGAAACTCAGTCCAAGGTCTGGCCTCGACCTTCTTGCAACGCAGCCTGGCGATGTTCGATGAGCAACAGCAAACCTTGCGGGCGCAAATGAACCAGACTATGCAGGACAACCCGCTAAACACGGTTGCCGAGTTGACCCAGAACAATCTGGATCTATGGCGACAGATGCAAAACGATTTTTTTAACGCCGCGGGTTTGCGCACGCCGTCAAAACCCGACGACAATGCCGGCCCTGGAGAAAAAGGGCCGCAATAATTTACTCTAGGCTACGGGCGTTAGGCCGGGCGCTGCGCTTCCAGACGCTGCTTCAAACCTGCCAATTCGGCCCGCAACTCCTCGGGGACTCGATCGCCGAACTCATCGTAATAATCTGCGATTAACGGTAATTCCTGCAGCCAACCGTCAACATCTATTTTCAGCAACTGCTCCAGATGCGCTGCGGTCAGATCCAGATCACCGAGTTCCAATGCCCCCGGCGCGGGTAGCAAACCCACCGGCGTATCGACCGCCTCAGCGGTGCCTTCGCAACGCTCGAACACCCATTTCAGTACACGGCTGTTTTCGCCAAAGCCCGGCCACAAAAATTTTCCTTCGGTGCTTTTGCGGAACCAATTGACGCAATAAATTTTGGGCAACTGCGCGCCACTATGTTTGCCGAGCGAAATCCAGTGCTGCCAATAGTCGGCCATGTTGTAGCCGCAAAATGGCAGCATTGCCATGGGATCGCGTCGTAATTCGCCGATCTTGCCGGTCGCAGCAGCAGTTTTCTCACTGCCTATTATTGAGCCCAGAAACGTGCCATGCGTCCAGTCACGCGCTTCGTTCACCAACGGCACGACACTCGCACGCCGTCCGCCGAACAAAATCGCACTGATAGGGACACCGTTCGGATCCTCCCACTCGGGCGCGATGACCGGGCATTGCGCAGCGCGCACCGTAAAACGCGCATTGGGATGGGCCGCAGGCGTGCCGGATTCAGGCGTCCAGTCATTACCTTTCCAGTCGATAAGATGAGACGGGGGTTCCGCAGTCATATCCTCCCACCAGACATCACCGTCCTCGGTCAGCGCGACGTTTGTGAATACGGCATCTTTTTGCAGCGTTAGCATCGCGTTTGCATTTGATTGAGTGCTGGTACCCGGCGCCACACCAAAAAATCCCGATTCAGGATTGATTGCGTATAGACGACCATCGTCTCCGAATTTCATCCAGGAAATATCGTCACCGATAGTTTCGACTTTCCAACCACGAATAGACGGAGTCACCATCGCCAGGTTGGTCTTACCACAGGCGCTGGGAAAAGCACCGCAAATGTATTTGACTATTCCTGCCGGGTTGGTGATCTTGAGGATCAGCATGTGTTCGGCAAGCCAACCTTCGTCACGCGCCATTACAGATGCGATGCGTAACGCAAAACATTTTTTCCCGAGTAACGCGTTGCCTCCATAGCCTGATCCGTACGACCAGATCTCGCGGGTTTCCGGAAAATGCACGATGTAGCGGTTTTCCGGATCGCAGGGCCAGGGAACATCCGCCTGGCCATCAGCAAGCGGCGCGCCTACTGAATGCAGGCAGGGCACGAACCGGCCGTCGCTGCCGAGCACATCCAGAACTTTGGAACCAACACGGGTCATCATCTGCATGCTCGCCGCAACATAGGGCGAATCGGTGACTTCCACACCGATGTGCGCAATGTGAGAACCAATCGGACCCATGCTGAAGGGGATGACGTACATAGTGCGTCCCTGCATACATCCGGCAAAAAGTTCGCGCAGCTCGGTACGCATGCCCTTGGGCTCACGCCAGTTGTTAGTGGGGCCGGCTGAAATCTCATCCACGGGGCAGACGAACGTTCGATCCTCCACGCGCGCTACGTCCGCTGGATCAGAACGAACGAGAAAACTGTTTGGTCGCAATTCCTCGTTAAGTGGATAGGCAATCCCCGCATCAACCATTAACCGCATCAGCATCTGCAACTCGTCCGACGAACCATCACACCAGTGCACGGCCTTAGGCCGGGCAAGCTGAACCACCTCATCTATCCACGCGTTCAAGTTCGCATTGCTGCAAGTCATGCCCGTCTCCGTTGGCAATAAAATTCGTTAACTAATTGATATTTAATGAAAAATAAATTTTAGCTTGGCCTGTGTGCATTCAATCGTAACCAAAGACCTGGCCGAATTGAAGTAAATGGCCGCCAGGACTCGATTTTCGCCTAGTTTGGTAAGCACTTCCTTACACATATTTATATATATCAGCTAGTTAGGAAAAATCGTCGGGTTGCATCAAAGAAATATCGAGATCTACGCTTGACATGTGATACGACCGCCATTATTGTGCGGTGCAACAATTTGTTGCACCGCACCATTTGAACGTGAATTATTAGGAGAACTATCATGCAAACGCTATTTGATCGCCTGCAGGTTGCCGGCACCAACATCTACGATTCTTCCCGTGAACTGACGTCGATTAACACTGACGTTTTCCAACGTCTGGCCGAGCAGAATTTCAAAACGCTCGAAACTTACGTCACTACCGCAACCAAACAGTTCGGGCTGCTCCAAGACGCAAAAGACTACCAGAGCGTAGTTGCCCAACAGGCTGAACTGGGTACAGCTTATGGTAGCGCTTTGCTGGATTCCGTTCAGCAGACAGCCTCAATCTATAGCGATACGCGTGAGCAACTGACCGATTGGATCGGGCGACGCGTCAACGAAGTCTCGCCCATTGCACAACCACAGAAAAAAGATAACAAAAAAGCAGCCTGAACATTCAAAGCTGATCTCCTACCCCTGTTACCCGCGCCCGGGTATCAGGGGTTTTTTTGTCTCACATATCTTGCATGAAGCCGCCACGAGCGTTGCTGAAATAGGCGGGTTAAGCTCAGGCTCGCGCCGCCAGCCAATCAACTACGGTAGGCGGAATGAGAGCGTGCGCGCGTCCGCTAACGTAAATTCCGATATGCCCACCAGGGAATTCACACTCGGTGTAATCATCGCTACCGACGTAACTGCCCAAAGCACGGGCCGCAGCCGGCGGCACGAGATGATCATCACGCGCGTAAATATTCAGCAATGGCATAGTCACCTGGCCTAGATCGACTTTTCGAGATCCGATTTCGGCGGTTCCCGCGATTAGTTCGTTATTCTGATAGAACTTCACGATGAATTCTCGAAACACTTCGCCACTTTGATCGGGGCTATCGAATATCCATTTTTCCATGCGCATGAAATCGCGCACTTTCTCGCGGTCATGCATCACCTCGACGAGATCGAGGTACTTTTGAATACCAAGACGATAGGGTTTGAGACTGAGGAATATCCAATTCATCAGATCACCCGGCACGTTTCCATAAATATCGACAAGCTGCTCGATATTCACATATCGCACCCATTTACTTAAAAGATCGTCGTCGGTATGAAAATCCACCGGTGTGACGGTGGTAATCAGCGTCTTGAGTTTCTGTGGATGCAGGGCTGCGTAGCACAAACTCAAGACCCCGCCCTGGCAGATACCGAGCACATTAATACTCGTGAGTTTATGACGCTCGAGGACGACCTCGACGCACCGATCCATGTAACCGTTTATGTAGTCATCAAGCGTCTGTAATCGATCCGCCTGCGCCGGGTAGCCCCATTCGATCAGGTAAATATCCAACCCACTTTGCAACAGTTTTCGAATGAGTGAGCGCCCTTCCTGCAGATCTGCCATGTAAGGACGATTGACTAACGCATAAATTATCAATACGGGAACGGGGTTTTTTACTGCGGTAAGCGCACTGTAGCGGTACAGGGTCATATTACCTTCTTCATAGATCGGCTGTCTTGAGCTGATCCCAGTGCCGATATCACCAAGGTCGGCAAGATGCTTGTACCCGCGCATCAGTTGCTGCCGGTAGTGCTCAAGTTCTGCACGCGCCGAAGCCGCAGTAATATTGATAGTCGCCACAGTTGCTATACCGCGGGCTTGCCAGGGCCGGCGTGATCAGGCGACTTAATTAATTCGTCGATATCCCAACTATTTTCAGTCGCGGAACCTCTGCGTTTGCTCGTACTTTTTCTAGCTTTGGTCTTTTTCGTGCCGCGCGGACTCGCGACCGCGGTTTTCGTCGCGCGCAGGGCGGCGAGTTCTTCCTGCAACGTGTTCACTTTTTTTGCCAGTGCTTCGTGCCGACCTAACAGCGTGTCGAACGCGGTGCGATTCGGCACATTTAGCAGGTCCAACTGCCCGTCGAGCAGACGCTGCAGGAACCCACGCATTGCGGTGGCGGCATCGACGAAACGCGCAAACCGACGCGCATAGTCATCGGTGCTCGTTAACTCGCGATAGGCCGACTCGCTGCAATCAATCCAAAGGTCATAGAGTTCACGTAAGGAACCGATCGTGACATCGGATTCCAGTCGCGCCCTCATGTCGGACCAGATCCTGGGACTCATTTTCAGGAATCCAGTGGTTAAGTCATTAGCGGCCGCCTGGTATTGTTTAAACAAGTTCGCACCAGCGTGTAGACGTTCCTGATTCTCCCGGCCCCAACCAAGCGCTGCGGGCACCTCGCGCACATCAGCTTCGAGCGAAGGAAACCCACACCACTGTGCCCAACGCTCAAGCGACCAGGGACCCATGCTGCCCAAGGGCCGATGCAATCCGGCAGACACCTGCTGATGCAGGTCGCCAAACAATTGCTGTAATTGTTCGAAATTATCCTTGGATCCGGCAAATTTGCCGGACGTCGAAGCGTTTGAATCAAGCAACCGCAAAACCGCGGAGCCGAACTCGAGAAAGCTTTGCGGACCAAAGCCCATGGCTGCGGGGCCGCTCGCGTTGCGCGAGGATTCGCCGTCTCCAATACCGGTCAAATCGCCGAGTGTTTGCCAGTAACGGTCCTGGATATCCTTCCACGGCGAGTGAGAATTATCGTTTGCCGCCATCGTGGAGCTTGCAGCCAATGAGTAAGAACCAACGGCATCGATGCTAGCACGTTTACGTCGGACAACCCCGTAGAAAGTGGCTGCTTTTGCCGGCTGAGCCTTGTGCTATTATCGGCAACCACCCGTTGAGACAGTTAATCGCGGCGGTGGTCAGCCCCGTTATGAATACGTTAATCCGCTCTCAACTTCACGCTTGGCTGGATGATGCGTTGCTAGCCAGCGTCGAAAATCTTGCCGCCAAGGGTACTACGCCAGCCCGCTTCATTGCTGTCGCCGCCCTTGCCGCTGCCGCCGGTTCGTGCTTACTTGCGTGTGGTTACCTGCGGATTGCCGCTGTGGTGCTAATCAGCGCCGGCGCTCTGCGATTGCTCGGCGAAACCGGTGCGCGAGTCCACGGCGCAGAATCATCCTTTTCGCGCTTTGTTGTCTCTTGCCTGGACAATATCGTTGAGGGTGTTGTTCTCGTCGCTGTCGCAGTTTACCTCAGCAACGTCTCGCCGATGTTACCGTTATTGTTAGTCCTCGCTGCGTTGCTCAGTAATTACGTAAAGGCGCGTGCTGAAGCGTTGGGACTTCAGTGTAACGTCGGTATCGCGACGCAGCCGGAGCGCATAGTCCTATTGAGTCTGGCCCTGCTGACAGGCTGGCTCGGCGCCGCCGTCGAGTTACTGCTCGCGTTGACGCTCGTCACTATCTGTCAGCAGATCTGGTTTGTTCGAGGCGCTCTGGACACCGAATGGTAATCGCCTAAACATTCGCGCGTGCCGATGCTGCGCTGCTTCGTCGGCACGTTTAGATTTTTATCGCTAATCGCGATCTCTGGGGGAATCCATTCATGTATCCCGAAGGCTTCACGGCAAGCGAATTCGAGGGAATCCTGGCCGAATTTCGCACGGTAGTCGGCAACGACTGGGTCATCAACTCGGTCAAGACGGGTCTCAACAGCTACCTGGACACCTTCTCCATGGCGCCGCCGGAGTCACGAGCGCCCTCAGCCGCAATCGCCCCAGCAGACGTAGATGAAGTACAGGCGGTATTAACAATCGCCAACGCGCACGGGGTCCCGCTGTGGGTGTTCTCAACGGGCAAGAACTTTGCCTACGGCGGCCCGGCACCGATGCGCGGCGGTTATGTGGTGCTCGATCTGAAACGCATGAACCGCATTATCGAGGTGAACGAAGATCTTGCTTATGCGCTGGTCGAACCCGGTGTCACCTATCAGGCACTGTATGACTATCTGCAGAAAAACAAAATCAAATTGTGGATTGACTGTGCTGCCCCGGCCTGGGGGAGTGTCATGGGCAATGCGCTCGATCATGGTGCCGGCTATACGCCTTACGGTGACCACCTCGCTATGCAATGCGGCATGGAGGTGGTACTGGCCGACGGTGAGATCTTCCGCACGGGAATGGGCGCCCTACCGGGAAACAACACGTGGCAATTGTTTAAGTGGGGCTATGGTCCTGTGCTAGACGGACTGTTCACCCAGTCGAATTTCGGCGTGGTTACTAAGATGGGTATTTGGCTGATGCCGGAGCCGTCCGGCTACCGACCTTTCATGATCACGTTTCAGCGCGAAGATGACTTGCACGATATCACTGAGATCCTGCGGCCGCTGAAGATCAACATGGTGATCCCGAACGCGGCGACGACCGTGGACCTGGTGTGGGAGGCGGCAGTCAAAGTCACACGGCGACATTACTATAGGGGTTCCGGTCCGCTGCCCGACAGCGTGCGCCGCAAGATCGCCAGCGACCTGAAGATCGGCATGTGGAACTTCTACGGCGCACTGTACGGACCCGAACCCATCATGGATGCTCAGTGGTCGGTTATTCGGGACGCCTTCGCCCGGATCCCCGGCGCCCGGTTCTACACCGCCGCGGACCGCAAGGGCGACACGGCGTTTGAGTACCGCGAAAAACTCATGCGTGGAGAACCCAACATGACCGAGTTTTCGACCCTGAACTGGACTGGCGGCGGTGGCCATGTCGGCTTCGCACCAATCTCGCCGACAACTGGGGCCGATGCAATGAAGCAGTACGAAATGGTACGCCGGAGGCATCATGAATTCGGACTCGATTACGCCGGTGAATTCATCATCGGCTGGCGGGAGATGCATCATGTTCTCCTGCTGATATTCGATCGCACCGACTCTGGTATCAGAGAACGCGCACAGGAACTGATGCGGTCGCTGATTGCAGATGCTGCGGCTGCAGGCTACGGCGAATACCGCACCCACCTCGACTTCATGGATCAAGTGGCGGCGACCTATTCCTGGAATGACGGTGCATTGGCGCGGGTGCAGGCTCAGATCAAGGACGCGTTGGATCCGAACGGAATCCTGTCGCCTGGGAAGAACGGGATCTGGCCGCGGCATTTACGCGAAGGCCGCAAGACATGAAAGTGGCAATTGCCGGGGTTGGGTTATGCTTACTGGCTTTGGGCGGTGCGACTAACGCGGACGACAACGGGCGCACTATTTATCAGCAGCATTGCGTGCCCTGCCACGCACCGGGATCCGGCAACCCGGGTACCATGCGCCTGACAGAGCTGCGCGGGTCGGACGCGGCAGTTCTGACCCAGCGCCACGACCTGCAGGCTAGTTACGTTAAATCGGTTGTGCGCAATGGCCTGCTCGAAATGCCGCCGTTTCGGCCGACGGAGATCACCGATACAGAACTCGACGCAGTGGCAAGATACTTAACTGCCAGCGACTAGAAATCGTGATGTAAGTCATAATCGGTAAAATACTCGGGGTGACAACGAGCCCGATGGTCAGTATAACTGACCATCGGTGCACCGTATCGAGGACAAATCTCATGGCACTTTTGCAACGAAGCCAGTGGTATGACATTGCGCGAACGACAAACTGGACACCCAAATACGTCACCGAGGATGAACTATTCCCCGAAGCGCAGAGCGGCAGCATGGATTTGCCTTTGGAACAATGGGAGAACTACGACGAGCCCTACAAGGTAAGCTACCGCGAATACGTCAAAATACAGCGCGAAAAAGATGCCGGTGCTTACTCTGTCAAAGCCGCTCTGCAGCGCGCCAACTTCCTTGACCAGGCCGAGCCGGGCTGGATAACGATACTGAAACAACACTATGGCGCCTTCGCCGTGTTGGAGGCCATGGCCGCCGGCGCGGAATCGCGTATGGCGCGTTTCGGCAAAGCACCGGGTATGCGCAATATGGCAACTTTCGGCGCCATGGACGAAAACCGGCACGGCCAGATCCAACTCTTTTTCCCGCACGAGCACGTTAGCCGCAGCCGACAGTTCGATTGGGCGGCGAAAGCGATGCATACCAACGAATGGGCCGTGGTCGCCGCGCGCCACCTGTTCGACGACATTATGTCCGGACGCGATGCGGTCGGCGTCGCGGTGATGCTGACCTTCGCATTCGAAACCGGTTTTTCAAACCTTCAATTTCTAGGCTTGGCCGCCGATGCGGCAAAAGCCGGCGATATCACTTTTTCGAATCTCGCATCGAGTATTCAAACTGACGAAGCGCGCCACGCCCAGATCGGCGGACCGGTCGTCAAGATCCTTTTGGAAAACGGCAAGCAGGAAGAAGCGCAGCGCCTGGTTGATATCGCAATTTGGCGCGCGTGGACTCTGTTCGCAACACTGACAGGCCCGGCACTCGATTATTACACGCCTTTGGAACGACGCGAGAAATCGTTCAAGGAATTTATGCAGGAGTGGATCTTTGGTCAGTTCGAACGCAATCTGTTAGAGATTGGACTCGCGAAACCCTGGTACTGGGAGCAGCTGATCAACGATCTCGACATCCGCCATCACGGCATGCACGCGGGGATCTGGACCTTCCATCGTTCAGTATGGTGGGACGTTCCGGCGGGCGTCAGTCCCGTAGAACGCGAATGGCTGGAAGAAAAATACCCCGGTTGGAACGATACCTGGGGCAAGCACTTCTGGGATCCCATTATTGAGCGGTTCGTCAAGGACGGTCCCGTGGATACGGTTTTACCGACGATGGTGACGCTGTGCAATATGGCGCAGGTGCCTATTACCGGAACCCCCGGTTTCAAGGGCGTCGGTCGCCCACTCAAGGATTATCCCTTGGAGTTTGAGGGTCGCACTTATCATTTCGGCTCGGAAGTAGACCGCTGGATATTCCAGCAGGACCCCGAGCGCTACAAAGATCATCTAAGTATCGCTGACCGTATGGTGGCTGGGATGATCCAACCGCCGACGCTGGAAGGGCTGCTCGATTATTTTAGCCTTGCGCCTGGCGAGCAAGGCGAGGATTCGCTGGGTCACAGCTGGGTCGATGCCTACCGCGTCGGCCAAAGCGACGCGGCCTGATCCCTGAAGGCGTAGCGCCATGGCTCAGATCCCGGTAGTGCAAAATCTGCACGACGAATTTGTTTTATACGTCGTCATGGTCGATACCGAGCAGACCATGGACGAGATCTGTCTGCAGGCCGCCAAGACTTATATTGGTTTCGACAAAAACCAGCGCCCGGGACAATCATTGAGCGTTCGCCGCACTGGCGAGGAACAGCCGCTACCACCTGCCCAGACCGTCGCGCAGACCGGTATCACAACAATGACCAGTCTCGAGTTTTATTACGAGAATGAGTAGCCGCGAACCACTCAAACCGCTGAAAACCTGGAGCCATCTGGCCGGCAATCGCCGCCGCCCCAGCGAGTACGAAGTCGTTTCGACGAACCTTATCTACAACGTCGATGATGCCGAGTCTCCGTTTGAACTCGGGCCCAACATTCCGCTGTCGAAATGGTTCAAACAATACCGCCACGGATCACCGCTCAGCGGCTGTAATTTCGAAGACTTCCGCGACCCCGATGAGATGATCTACCGCAGCTACAACACCTTGCAGGACGGGCAGGAAACCTACGTCGAGGGACTGCTCGACGAGTACGACGATCTTGAGCACGACGCCGGACTCGATGGTGCATGGCAGAGCACCTTGCAGTCCTTGTATACACCCGGCCGATATTTGGTACACACGGTACAAATGGCCTCGCATTATCTGGTTCAAATTGTGCCGTCGAGCACGATCCGAAACTGCGTGCTCTATCAAGCAGCTGACCAGATGCGCTGGCTCTCACATATTGCCTATCGGACTGCCGAGCTCAAAGAGCACTGTCCGGATCGCGGCTACGGTAGCAGCGAGCGGCAGATGTGGGAGGAGGACGCTGCCTGGCAAGGCTTTCGCGAATTAATGGAGAAGGTGTTGGTGACCTACGATTGGGGCGAGGCCTTCGTGGCCTTGAATCTCGTTGCCAAACCCGCAATCGATGAAACCCTGTTACGTCAGCTTCCCGCCGCCGGACGCCGTCAGGGCGATACTTTGCTTGGATTACTGTCGGATTCGGTCTACCGCGACGTGCGGCGTTCACGTACCTGGTCCTCGGCGCTGGTACGTTTCGCCGCTGAAAATAATGCCAACGTTACCGTAATACGTAATTGGATTGAGAAATGGTTACCCCTGGCCAATACCGCCATCGAAAGTTATTGCGCAGCCTTGCCTGACAGTCCCGACGCAGCCGATACCGCTAAAGCAGACGTGCGGGGCTACCTACTCTCGCTCGATCTGGGTTTGTGAGTGTCCAGCCGTTGAGCTTCAACCGAGTTTGCAGCCTCGACGATGTTTGGGAAGGTGAGATGCAAGGCTTTGAAGTCGACGGCACACAGATCGTTGTAATCTACCCGCTCGACGGTGTGGTAACGGCCATTCAAGGGTATTGCCCGCATCAACAAATCAGGCTGGCGGACGGCGATTTTGACGGTGACACGGTGCTGACTTGCATGGCCCATCAGTGGCAGTTCGACGTAACGACGGGCAAGGGTGTCAATCCCGCCACCTGCGAATTGGCGCGTTATCCTGTACGAATCGAAAATGACGAAATCCACGTTGATGTCGCCGACATAGAGCCGAAGTACTCGGGAGTTTAACTACAACATGAGTACTGGCAATAACCAAGTCGGACCGGTGCTGCGTTCAGGCGAAGTTGCTGATGCAGCGATTGAAGCAGTCTCCCTGGACAACCCGGATAAGGAAATCAACGTTGAAGATCACCACGCCTATATCCGCGTGGAAATGGACCGCGAGTGCATCATCAAGCAACAGACGATGGAAAGCTGTTTAGGCCGCCCTTTCCGCATGCAGGAACTGGAAGCAGTACTGGGTTCGTTTGCGGGACAGATTGAAACTACCGAAGATTATGTGCGGTTTTATTTGACGAAAGAGTTGTAGTTCGCGCGTTGTGCTCTCTTACCCCTCTCCCGCAAGGGGCGAGGGGCTAATACACGAGTCCCTTCTCCCCTTGGAGGGTGTCGCAAAAGGCGATAAATATGCTGGATATCGTACTGGCGGTGTTTCAACACGCCGTTGGCAGCAGGTGTGTTTCCCAAAGCCATAATTCGCGGCGCACGATACGGTGATGCCACAAGCGCATCAAACAGGCTTTTGTCAACGCACCAATACAGGCTAAACGGGCCAACACCGCCCGTCCCAGGTTGTAAGCGAGTATATGCAGTGCAAATTCTCGTCTCACCCCGGCTAACCCGCGCCGCCGGAACCGGTTCAATCCCTGTCGCTCGCGCAACGTGCTGAACACCGGCTCTACCATCGCTTGGCGCTTCACATACAGCGCTTGCGCCTGCGGCTGTTGCATCACCATGCGCAGCGCATCTTTTAGTTCATCACCCCCATAGCGGCTGATGGTCCGGCGTTCCCCCCGCGCGTACACTGCGCTTTCAAAGCACACGCACCGCAGCCCGGGGTGGCATAACGCACGTACCCTTTGTGTGTGGCAGTGCCCGCGTAACGCTCCACCGGCACTAACCATTCATTGTTCGCACAGCGGTAAGCATCCTGGTACGCGTCATAGACAAAGGCACCCTTAGGAAAGGTTTTCTGCGATTGCTTGGCTTGCCCCGCCACTTTCCCCTCCGGACAAAGCAGGTTGATGTCCCGCTCCACGCTGTGTTGCAATATCCGGTCACTGAAGTAGCCCGCATCCAGCAACAGATCTTCAACGGCCACGCCACTGCTCGCTTCACTGTGCGCCAGCATCCCCGCGACCACCGCGCTCTCACTGGAGGGGTCAACCGCCATCCCAACCACCACCCGTTCTTCATTGGCCAGCACCGAGGGCTTATAGGAGGGCCCCGTGCCTCGTCCGCGTTTCAACGCTTGCACCATCGCTTCGGGCTCGTGCGCACTCACACACACCTTCTCGCCTGACTTACCCTTGCTTTCCCGCGCCGCTTTGCGCCTTTGCAAGGTCTCATGCACTTGCTGGCTTTGCGCCAACGCCACTTGTTTGGTTTTATCCTCCGGTGCCTGCGCCAACACCTGCCTCGCCTCGCTCAAACGCTGTTTCGCCGCCTCTTCCTTTATCAAACCATAATGCGAACACGCCGCCTCTATCACCGTGCCGTCTCCCGCCACCCGGGTCGCGCTGCTGCCCGTGGCTTGTAACACACGGCCGGTTAACTCAATAAAAAATGACCCGCTCAGCAACTCATCATGCTGCGTGATAAACCGGCCGATGTTCGCATGGTCCGGACAGATCCCCCCGCTCACCCACATCGCACCGATATCCACTCGCGCCAACCGTTCCAGACCCCGCAACGAACTCACACCCTGCAATAGCCCGTACACGATTAACCCCAACACGCTGCGCGGGGAATACGGCGCGCGGCCCGTCCTGGCATAGTTGTCTTCAAAACCCGACCAATCCAGCTCGCTCAATAGCGCTCGTAACACTAACGGCCCACGAATGCCGGCCGCTTGCAGATGCGCCTTCACCGACAACTGACCCAGATAAAGCTGCTGCGGATCAGGATCAATGAACACACGCCCCGCAGCTCTGCGGCTTTGCCGCGACGCGCCAGTATCGGACAACCCCTCAAACAGGTTCAGTTGCACATCCCCATTTATTCCCAGCGCTTTTGTCACCGTTGGCCTCTCGCTATCTTGTACCTGCACGTAGTTTAACGCTTCACGATCCTTGCAACGATCCCCCTTTCGCGACACCCTCCTTGCGGGAGAAGGACAGGCAGGTAATTGTTCCCGACATGACCTGCACTTCCGCCATCCCTGGCGGTCGGTTGAGGGGTAAAAATTACATCACCCGCCGAAATACACCTTCATCGGCTCAAAGTAATTGCTCACCCAGCCCGTTTCATAACGGGTGCCATGTGGTGGCAGCTTAGTGTGATGTAGCGTCACCCGGCATCCGACATCGATCTCCTCAAAGACAACTTCGATCTGTGAATCGGGCTCGTCTGCTGAAAAATTTTCGGTCCGCCAGGACTGCACGATGCGTTTACCCGGCTCCAATACAACGTTCTGCCCGCATATGTAGCTGCCCCAGGCGGTAAAGCTACCGCCCACTGAAGGATCAACCGTTGCCTTTCCACCGGTCATATTGCTGTGACCGTCGCTGTCAATCCATGCTTGGTAAACCCGCTCCGGACTGGCCGGAAATACATCCGCTACGGTGAATTCCATGATGGTTCCTCGCTACTCGATCGTTGGTTATTCGCGCGCCAACAACGTAGCCCAATGTTGGTAAAAGCCACGGGCCGCCTCTTCGCTGTAGGTGTTTGAGATTATTCCCGGAAAGTCCGGATGCGACGTCTCGACATGTCCCCGCCCCATCTGGGTGCTGAGACGCATACGCCGCGCTTGATGTCCACGTAATGCCTTTTGAATGTTTGCCCAGTTTTCACCGTCGTCCTGCTCGGCAATTCCGCCGGGGCTAAAGCTGCGTAGAACGCCCGTACGATAGGCTTCTTTAATCTCCTCCGGCCAATCGCGCTGGACGACCGTCATTGACCACACTTCAAGTTCGTCGGGTCCGCGCGGATGCCAGGCGCGCAGGGTTTGGATCCCGCTTAGAAATGAACAGGTGGGAAACACTGTCATGTGCATGGCGCCGAGCATTTTCCGGGTGCGCGCCGCACCGAGTCGTTGATAAGCGATCCCCTGGCTTTCGCGCAGGTAATATTCTGCCGCTTTATCGCCGACCGACATCGCAAGTGAAACAAATCCAGCCTCATCAGCCGCCGGATCTTGTTCTTCACGAATAAAAAAACCACTGCCGTGACCACCGCTTATCGCTCGAAACTGCAACCCTTTGTCCGGCCATTTTCGCTCCACCGGGTCAATATCTGGCGGCATGCACACCATGGGTTGTGATATGTGGGTGAACGGGACATGGGCCATGTCGCTGCAGAACTGCTCGGCAGCAAACTTCCAGTTGCACTTGATGATCCATTTTGTGACACCGCCAACCACCTCTGTTCCAGCTGGCGTTCGATCCAGCAGCAAATCCATGTACCAACGCGCATCTCCGAGGTACTCATCGAGTGTCACCGCGTTTGTATCCCAGCAACCGAATATCAGTCCTTTGTAGTTCTCAATGAGAGGAACCCTTCTCAGGCCCCAACGTGACTTATCGATCTCACCGTAATAGCCGTCTTGCTCGAACGGCACGTCTTTGAGCTCGCCAGCACAATCGAATGTCCAGCCGTGATAGCTGCAGGTGAAATATTTCGCCTGTCCTTTATCCAGACGGCAAACGCGATTAGCCCGGTGCGTGCAAACATTGAGCATCGCTGAAACACTCCCGTCCGCCTGGCGGACAACGAGCACCGGATCCTCACCCATATAAGTATTGAAAAAATCGCCGCTTTCAGGGATCTGGCTTTCATGTGCAAGGAAAAGCCAACTTCGCCCGAATATGCGCTCCATTTCGAGTTCATAGATATCGCTATCGGTATAGATCCTGGGATCGATAGATAGACCATCGGCATCGACCAGTTGCAGAAGAGCCTCAGTCGACCACTTTCCATTGGCGGGCTGCATAGGCGTTACCCTCTCAGAAAAAGATACTCAGGTTGCCGGATAAAAGCGTGGCTTGATCGAGATAAATGGATCTGCGTGCAATCTGCCAGCCATACATATTATCCGCCCGCCGCAAAACGTCAGTGCGCTGACCGACGAACTGATCGAGCTGACGCTCCAAGCGTGAACGGTATACGTAGAAAATACTGTTTGCTTCTACCTCACCGTCAACCTGCAAAAGCATCAGCCGAACATTCGATACCAGATGGCGCGTCCGCGATGACGGCTCTTCGGCCCACGCTCGTCCGGTGTGCAGTCGTTTGATGCGCACGCCGATGTATTCCTTGTCATCATCGAAATACGCAGCCTGGTGTAGCTCACCGAGTTCAGCTTGAGATCGTCCGAGGTTTGTTTGCGCAGGCATGTAATAGTGCAAATCTTCAGCCAGCAGCGCGTACCATTCGTCAAATCGGCGTTCATCCAGCAACGCCGCTTCCGCGAACAGGAATTGCTCTATTTCATGTTGTAGCTCGGGGGCTACCAGGGACTGCCTGCTCAAACCACTGATCTCCGCAATTTGACGCCACTAAACTTTGCTACATAACCTGCTGTAACTGCTCCACCGCCCGACTACCTTCGGCCGCGGCCGGACCCCAATGCTGGTTGCCATGCAATTCGGAATGAGCGAATGCGATCCTGCCGAATCGCTTGCGAATGATATCGCGGCCCGCTGGTTGGCCGTTCCTGCCAAGATAAAAGCCCGGTGTCGGCAGCAAATAGGCGTGACCCCAACGATTCAAAATAATACCGGCGATGTCACGTGACGCATCGAAACCATGGGCACCGAATAATCTCATCATGAGTTTGCGAATTTTGGTCTCGTACCGCGCAAAGCTGGTGCCGAGAATTTCGTTGCGTCCCAACACGCCCTGGATTGCCGCCGGGCGGTCCGGGTAATAGAGCGGGACGTAAAACGAAAGAACCGCCGGTTGGTCGGGATGAAACGGTGGGCGATAGTCACCGACATGCATCGGGCGTTTCAAGGCGCAGGCAAAACCAAAATCGTCCCACCAACGAAATCCAGTAAAGCCTAAATCGTACAGGAACCACCAATTGCGCACCGCGACGTTAGCGACCAACACGGATGTATGTACAAACTCGTGCATGGCTTGGCGATGGGCGGTGGGCAAATCACGCACGAGGTATTTTGTGATCCACGCGCCGGTCGCCATGACGCCAGCCTTAGCGGTAACCGAATACAGCCGGCGATTACGCGCGTAAACGATGCGCACTTTATCGGACTGCCCCGCTTCACCGACGTGTTCCACCCGCAACACAGTCGCACTCAAACGCATACGCGTAGGCGCATCCTCACGATCCAACTTATCGAACTGAATACCGCCGTTGATAATGCCGGCAAACGACGAGTCGCCAGCCAACGCGTCGGGCATGATGGCTTTGACGAAATGCCGGGCAAAACCATCATTGCCGCCGGGGAATTGGTGACGGGCGGTAATATCAAAGTCGTCATAAAACGTTTTCACACCCGGCATACCGATTGCGTACGCCGAATAAGCGGAAATCGCACTTGAGCAACCACCGGCGGCGTTTGCCAGAATGGGATCGGCGTAACTGGCAACGCCTTTCTCCAGCCCCAGATGTTTAACGACGAAGTCCTGGTAGCTCATGCCGTCCAGCCATTCGCCGAAGTCCTCTCCTGCATAAGGGCGCTCGGACCAGGTTCGCCATTTGATGAGATGCTCCCGCAATGTCGTCGAGATCGGAAATCCCTCGAGACCATGCAACCAGCCATCTTTCACCCAGCGCGGTGACACCCCGTGCGAATTCTCGTCGAAGAAATACCCCATGGAGACCTTGTGCTCATTCCAATAAGTGCACTCGTAATCGTCCTGGGCGAAACGCAAACCATTGGGATCTGTGCCGAGCTCCGGATATTGGTAATTACGCTCGATTCCGAGTTCTTCGAAATAGCGGGCATCACCAGACGCATATTCGCCCAGGTTCGCCTTGGGCACCGAAAAACCGTTCGCTCCTTGCGGTGCGGCCAAGCGATGGCCGTCAACTTCGAACTCGTTGCGTTTCGCTTCACCGCCGAAAACCGGATGGTTGTCCAGCAGCAGCATGCGTTCGCCATCTTTGCGGGTCTGCGTGAACCGTAGCGCAGCGCCGAGGCCGGCCATGCCGGCACCAACGATCGCGAGCGAGTAGGTTTCGCCGGTGTCGATTATCTCTTCGCCGCTCCAGTCGTATTGCCGATCCCTCAGGCTGTGGGCGCGATACACCACTTCCGGCGTATTGCCGTGCGAACCGGCATAGTCCCCGACTCCGCCGTAACCGTACCATTCCGATCCCAGGTCAGGCTCGGGCAGCAAGTCGTCAGACGCTGCGTGCGCAGCGGACGGTACGGACGCATTACACAATGCCGCACCGGTACCAACCAATAGCGAGTTAACAAAGTCACGGCGGGTTATGCCCGCCGGCAGTTCGACTTCTTTGCTCGTGTCTTTGCTCATGCCCAGCCCAATTCATCCATCGATTCGGGTCAGCTCCTCTTTCGACTCGCCAGCGCGATACCGGGCGACGAATTCGGCGGGATCGATTTGAACGCCGTCAAAATTATTCAGATAGGCCGGAGTCTTGAAATAGTGAACGTAATCGGCCTCATCATCGAAGTTGACGCCAGAAATCTCGACGATGTTTTGATCCGGATCCTGGTAGTAAAAGCTGGTAGCAGGACCGTGGTTAAAAGACTTCAGCGGCGTGATGCCGCACTTTTCCAATACCTCGTAGCGCTTGATGACATCTTCAAACGTCGGGCAGCGAAACTGGAAGTGGTGAATGCCGGGACCATCATCCGGCCGCTCGTCGCCGAGTTTCGGAAATTCGAACAGTCCAAGCACCTGGGTCCAGGGAAAATCCTTATATATCCGGAAAAAACACACCCCCAGATTGCCGTCCCAGGCCAGCGAGCCGGAATCGTCAGTATAGGCTGTAGGCTTGCAACTCAAAAACATTTCATACCAGTGTTTGAGCACTTGAAAATTGCGGGTTCTGATCACCACTTCGCTCATTCGCATGGGCGGCAGATCCGCAGTCAGCGCTTTGCGTTGTTCCGGGTCGCGGACGAAATTCTCGGCGGTATCGGTCATGTTCGAGCCTGCGCAGGGCTACTCGGACGATGTTGGTTCGCCGACGGGCGGCGGATTGTAGCGGTAGCGTTCAGGTTCACTCGGATCCATACGCAGCCACGGTTCGCGGTTTTCATAGCGAATTGATACGTCCGGTTCGGTATCACGCCAGTTAAACGAACATTGCGCACAACTGAACACCGTCCAAACGACTTCGCCGTCCTCGATGCCTTGATGCTCTACACGGCAATGCGGCGCCGCGGCGCGGCAGCGTGGACACGAAAGTTCTGCAGACATGATAACCGACAGTTTACTCGAACCGGTGAATGACTGAACACCAAGCGTCACCAAGCGGGTTCCGCACGAGAGGAAGCACTATAATCTGGCCCTCACTAGCCTGGAGCCTTGCAATGACGGAAGCAGTGTCTCGGCGGGAAAATCCGGATTTCCTGCAGTTTTTATACAAATCGCTATGGTCCGCGGCGGGCGCAAGCGACGAGCACGCCGAGGCGGTCGCACGCGCCGTTTCTATCGGTGACCGAATGGGAAAACTCACCCAGGGTATGGGTGTGTTGGATGCGATTTTCATCACGCTGGAAACCGGCGATTTGGATATCAAGGCGGAACCGCAATGCGTTGCTGAAGGACCGACCTGGGTGCTGTTTGACGGTAAACAATCAAGCGGCTACTGGACGCTCACCCGGGCCGTCAACGCTGCGATCGACAAGGCCAAGGAACACGCTGTCGCCATTGCGATGGCCCGCAACCACAACGATGCAGGGGCCTTTTTTGCCTATACGTCACTGGCGTTGGAGCAAGACATGTTTGCAATGGCGACCAACAACAGTTTGCCACTGGTGTCGCCCTGGGGAGGTATGGAAAACCAACTGTCGGGAGCACCATTTTGCGCGTCCCTGCCGGCCGGCGAGCAGTTCCCACTGGTCAGCGATATTGCTTGCATAGACGCACACGACGGCAACATTTCCGAAGCCGCGTTTAACGGCACAAAGTTGCCCGGAGACTACCTGGTCGATCCCGACAGCGGCGAATTAACCGACGACCCGGCGCCGTACATCGTTGAGTTCGATGGCTATGGCCGGGTATGCGACTCTCGCGCGCCAACGGTATTCGCGCATCCGCGCACTTATGCGCTTAATATTTTCACCGAAATGCTGGCGACGCTGATCGTTCCGCAAGCCCGCATTACCCCCGATCTTCCGCACCCGGTTTCAGCGTGGCTGCAGCCGCAAGGAATGGGGTCGGTAGGCGGCAGTTTCATTTTAGTAATCGATCCTTCGCATTTTGGCCCTGTCGCCGAGATGAAGAGCAAGGCCGACCGTTTTATACGAACGGTAAAGTCGGCAAAACGCAGGCCCGGCGTCGAGGAGATCTTTCTGCCGGGAGAGCGAGGCTTCAAAAACGAAGCCAAAGGCGCGGATGTGAAAATTCTCGAATCGCACTGGCAACCGTTCGTGGATCGCGCCCAACAATACGGACTCGATGTTGAGGCGCTGCGGGGACAATGGCGCGGTTGACAACCCGAATGACAGTGCGCTCTTAAACTCTGTATTCTGACGTGTATAAATCGAGGAGTGAAGCAATGACCATAGCCATCAGGCGATCACTTTTGATAGTCCTTATCACGCTGGCTGTCAGCGTGTTGAGCACGCCGGTATCTGCACACCATGGTGGCGGCATGTACTTCGATCCCGAGACCGTTGGACCGTTGACAGGCGTCGCCACGGAATTCTTGTTTACGTTCCCGCACGTGCAGATCTACCTCGATGCGAAAGACGAAAACGGCAAGGTCCGCAATTACGCGATGACCATACGCTGGACCCCGCCCGTGCTAAGGAAACTCGGTTGGACGCGAAAATCAATAAAACCCGGCGACACCCTCACCGTGACCTACCGACCACACAAAAATAGTCCGGTCGCGGGCGCAATCATCACGCTCGAGGTGAATGGCGAGCCGCTGCAGACAGAGCCGGACGAGTAGAACTTGGAGACTGGCATGCGAACAGCAATTTTTACCTGCGCCGTTGCGCTTACGAGCGCAATAATCTTAACAACAGTAGCGATGATTCCGGTGCCTGCCGGTGCCGACGAGCCCGCGTTTAATCCAAAGGATTTCTCGGGTGATTGGGACCGCATCTCGCCCATTGTCACTTTCGGTAATGTGCCGGGTGCGCGCCGCAATCCCGTCAACCTGCCGCTGCCGGACATCGGTCCAACCGAGAACGCACCGTTTACGGACAAGGGCAAAGCGATGTACGCAGCCAGTCACCCAGGCTATGGGCCGACGAAGGTGATGCAGACCAATGATCCCTTGGGCCGCTGCGAGCCGATGGGTATACCACGCAACCTCAATGTCGAGATCATTGCGCCGCACTCGACCTTTGAAATGGTGCAGCTACCGGATCGGATCTTTCAATTCTTTGAGTATCGCCACGCCTGGCGCGAGATCTGGATGGATGGTCGCGAACTTCCAACGTTGGAGCAGATCTTCCCGACATTCAATGGCTATTCGGTAGGCCACATTGAGGGCGACGTGCTGATTGTGGAGTCGCTTGGTTTTGACCAGCGCAGCTGGCTGGACAAGTACGGCTACCCGCACTCCGAGGAGATGCACCTGGAAGAAAGGTATCGCCGGGTAGACGCCGATACGCTGGAGCTGACGATGACGCTTACCGATCCGCTCGTTTATACCAAGCCGTGGCAAAGTGCCACCAAGGTTTACAAACGAAACAGTGAAAAACGCGCCGATTGGGACGAGCAGATCTATTGCATACCCGCCGAGGAATTCCGCATGCAGAAAGACGCGGGAACGGGGAACACGATCGAACGTGCAAACCGTTAAGTGCGCCGATGAATTGGGGATGCTGTAAATGATCCCGTTCTCTGTGCTGGACCTCTCCCCCATCGTCGAGGGCGGCGACGCGGGTCAAGCCTTGCGAAATTCGCGCGCGCTCGCGCAACATGCCGAGCGCTGCGGTTACCGTCGGTACTGGCTGGCCGAGCACCACAACATGACCGGCATCGCCAGTGCCGCGACATCTGTCGTAATCGGCCACATTGCCGCGGGCACAGACACGATCCGGGTTGGATCCGGTGGCATCATGCTGCCTAATCACTCGCCGTTGGTCATCGCCGAGCAATTCGGCACGCTGGAATCACTTTTCCCCGGTCGTATCGATTTAGGCCTTGGCCGAGCCCCCGGCACCGACATGATGACAGCACAGGCCTTGCGTCGTGATCTCGCCACAACCTCCGATCGTTTTCCGCACGACGTCATGGAACTGCAGGCGTTGTTTGCACCGGCGCAGCCGGATCAAACCATCCGAGCGGTGCCCGGAGCAGGCCTTAACGTGCCGTTGTGGATCCTCGGTTCCAGTTTATTCGGTGCGCAACTCGCGGCCGCCCTCGGCCTGCCCTACGCGTTTGCGTCCCATTTTGCCCCGGAGGCGTTGCTGCAAGCGCTGGAGGTTTATCGGGCCAACTTCAAACCTTCCGCGCAGCTCAGCGCGCCGCATGCGATGGCGGGCTTTAACGTGTTCGCGGCTGACTCTGACGCCAAGGCACGGCGGCTTTTTACCTCCTTGCAGCAACAATTCATCAACCTGCGACGCGGCAGGCCGGGCCCGGTGCAAGCGCCCATCGACAACATCGACGATTTTTGCTCGCCCGCGGAAAAGGCTAATGTCGTGCGAGCGCTAATTTATTCTGCCGTAGGTTCGCCCGATACAGTAAGGGACAAACTCAAAGCATTCATCGATCTAGCCAAACCCGATGAACTCATGGTTACTGGACATATTTATGATCATGCTGCGCGGTTGCGATCATTCGAAATCGCTGCGCAAGTACGCGACGAGCTGGCGACGCCGCCGGCCGAACGCCAGGCAATTTAGTTACAACCCCATACGCGAAATAATCAGATCGTGTCCGGCGCCCGATTTCATCCCATCACAGTGGTGGCTGTTCGGATACGCGTGCCACTGTTTGTTCTCGGCGGGCTGGATGTGGTTGAAGATAAATGGGAAATCGCCGAGCGCCCAGTATCGATCGCCACCCAACTGTGCCGGCGTGGCGCCTTGCTCAGCGCCAAGGTTAACCAAGAAATCTACGCGATGGTCAATTTCCCAATCTGCTGATTCGATGTAAGCCATGCTGCTCTGATCGAATGCCGGGTATGGCTGAGTTGTTTCGTCTGCCTGGGCGATTTGGCAGGCGGTGGTCGCGTGGACATGGTTGGCAAAGCCATCGAAGACTTTATCGATTTCCCTATAAGGTCGAGGCATCCGGCAATGCGCCCCAGCACCTAACAGTGCGCAGTCGCCGTCGTTTTTGCACGACGTTGTGCCGTCAAGGTCGCAGTAACCTTCTGTATAGCGGCGCCGGCCACACTGGGCGTTTAAGTCCCACATGTTTGGCCCGCCAACGAACAATTGATAATCGATAATCGGATCCAGTCCGTGCCAAAGCACCGGGCCAAAAGTTGCGTTAGTGCCCATGCTGCAGCCCCAGGTGCCAAACTCAGCATCGCCGGCCAGATGCTCATGGACCCAGGCTATGATGCTGGCCGGCCGCGAGTTGAGTGCCCGAACAGTCGTGCCCTCGGCAGCCGTGCGCGAATACCACCCCCAATGCACCGGACCTGCAAACGGCGGCTGCACGGCACTACCGATAACACCTTTCTCCCAGCGCACCATAGCGGTACGAGCCGACGAGCGCTCTTCCAGCACGCGCGCGACATCAACATAAAAGCGTGTGCCACCCGAGCCGGCATGGATCACAACTGTCTTGTCACCGTCCTCACTGAACACCAATTGTCCGCCCATACCACCGACCACAAAGGCCAGGGCCTTCTTAGGAATATCGGGCTTTCGACCGTGAGTTATGAGTTCTCCGTTATCGTTTAGATAGGCCGGTGCCTGGCACTGTTGCCACTGCGAACAGGTCTCTTTGCATTCGTACCGCACCCAATAGTCGTCATGTTCGTTGCGCTCGGAGTTGAATATAGTGAACGCGGACGACGGCACTCGCGGATCGGGGATCTTGCAGATAGATATTCGGGTGGCAAGTTCATCCGCTACCGTGCGTAATACGGGCGCGTCCACCAATTCCGGTTCAGCGGCTGAAACTATCGGTGATGATGCTTCGGGACCATTTGCGCGTTGTTCTGTTGCCTGGTCACTATTTTCTTGGGAACAGGCGAAAAGCAAGCTTGTCGCCGCTAACAACAGGAAAAGATTTCCACGAAGTAGATTCATTAGTATCACTCCCAATTACACCGACGACCCCCAACCGGCTCGGTACACGAAATGTTAGCACGCCAAGGTAGCGACGCCGCCAAACCTAAGTTAGCGCGCAGATTGCATGAAGGCGCCGCGCGATGCTGCTGAAACCGGCGTACTATCACGGTTTGATGTAAATGACGGAAAAGGACAGTTTGTAATGCATCGTGCGGCGCCTTCATGCAATATGCGCGCTGGTGTTCCGCAGATGTGTTGGCGGCGCCACGCCCGCAACCAATTCGAGCGAAGAGTGCAATGTCTCAAATTAGCCGACGGCGAATCTTAAAATCCGGACTGGCCGCGGCGGCGCTAGCGGCCACTCACGGCAGCGTCTCGGCCGCACCACGCACAGAGTTTGACTGCATCGTTCTGGGGCTGGGTGCAATTGGAAGCGGGGCATTGTACTGGCTGAGTCGCCGCCTCGGTGGCCGCGTACTCGGGATCGAACAATTCGAACTCGGACACTCGCGTGGCAGTGGTCAGGATCATTCCCGCGCCACCCACTACCAATATTCTAATCCCGGCATGGTCAATCTGGGCGCGGCGGCTATCGATACCTGGAGAGCGCTGCAGGCCGATACCGGCGAACAGGTATTTGTCCCAACCGGTGGAGTTGAACTGTGCGAACGCGGTTCAGAATTCGAAGCGACATTCGAAAAGATCCACCAAGCCGTCAGTAGCCGAGCTCTTCCGGTCGAAGAAATCGACCCCGCCGAATGCATGCGCCGCTTCCCGCAGTTTCGTCTGGGCGACGATGTCCGCACTCTCTACTTTGCAAATACCGGTCTGGCGGATGCTCATAAAGGCAACGCTGCACACATCGCTGGCGCCCGCCGCAACGGCGCCCAAATCATAACCGGCGCACCCGTGCTGGAACTTTCGGTCAGGGGCAATGAAGTTGAGCTGCGCACGGAAGGTGGGATTTTTCGTAGCAAGCACTTGGTGCTGGCGGCCGGGCCGTGGGGTGAGCGCTGGCTGCAGCGTCTGGGTTTGGCGCTGCCGCTAAAAGTATTTCGCTCACAGGTGACTTATTTCACGCCTTCGGATCTAACGCGATTCGCGCTAGGCAGCTTCCCTATCTTCCATTTATTCGGGGATCGTCACCCCTACGGATTTCCCGTTTACGGCGAGCCGGGAACGAAAGCAGGTATCGATGACCTGCAGGAACTGGTCGATCCGGACCAACGCAGCTTCGATCCGGATAAGGAAGCCGAGAATGCTCTAGCCGCGTGGACCAACGCCTGGATCCCTGGTTTCGCCGCCAAGGTCCTTTATACCAAAACGTGTCTCATCACCCATCCAGCTGACCACTTTTGTATACTCGATCAAGTGCCTGGAACGCCGCAGGTGAGTTTCGCTGTGGGCGCCGGGATGTCTTACAAGTTTGCGAGCCTGTTTGGCAAAATTATGAGCGAGCTCGCCATAGACGGCCGTTCGCAATACGACTACGGTCCGGTCACGCTGGCAAGAACCGGGCGCGGCTAACGATATCACCAGACAATTGCGCACCAAAAAATTGGAGAGTCCGTGAAATACAAAATCGGCGTCGATACCGGCGGAACATTTACAGACGTCGTCATACTCGACGAACAGGGCACTATCATCACTGGTAAAGCGCTGACGACTTTTCACGACTTCTCCGAAGGTGTCGGCAATGCCATCGAAGTTGCTGCGGAAAAGCTGTCGTTGACGCTGGACGCCCTGTTAAGTGAGACGCTGGCTTTAGCCTATGGAACAACAATAGGCACCAACGCCATCGCCACGCGCAGCGGCGCCAAGGTGGGCATGCTCACGACCACGGGATGCCGCGACACCATTCATATCGCCCGGGGGTTGTCGCGCTGGACCGGTCTCTCCGAAGCCGAGACCAAACACATGGCCACCACTATCAAACCGGAACCGCTGGTGCCCAAGCAACGCATTCGCGAGGTACAGGAACGCATCGATTCGGCCGGCACCACAGTGGTGAAGCTGAATGAGGACGACGTGCGGGCCGGCATTGCAGCGCTCAAAGCAAACGGCGCAGAGAGCATCGCGATCTGCTTTTTGTGGTCGTTCCGCAACGGCGCGCACGAAACCGCCGCGCGCGATATCGTCGCGGAACTGTATCCCGACATGTATCACTGCACCTCGCACGAAGTCGTGCCACTGGAAGGTGAATACGAACGGTTTATCACCACCGTGCTGGACGCCTACGTCGGCCCGGCAACGCGTAGCTACATGCAATCGATTTCGCAGTTTCTGAAATCCAGAGGACTCAAATCGCGCCTGCTGCTGATGAAAGCCGACGGCGCCATCGCCTACTCGGATTCCGTCATGCCGGTGGCAACGGTGCATTCAGGCCCTGCCGGCGGGGTGAAAGCGACACAGACCTTGGGACGTATTCTGGGCTATGACAACATCATCTCAACCGATGTCGGCGGCACCACTTTCGACGTCAGCGTCGTCACCAATGGCAAGGAGACATTTTCGCGCGAGCCGCGCATAGAAAAATACAGCACCCTGTATCCAACCCTCGATATCGTTTCCATCGGCGCAGGCGGCGGCACAATCGTGCACACGGATCCGGAACTCGGCACTATCCATGTAGGCCCGCAGAGCGCCGGTTCCAACCCGGGACCCGCCTGCTACGGATTTGGCGGCGAGGAGGCGACAATTACCGACGCGGCCGTACTGCTGGGCTATGTCAATCCCGATTATTTCAACGGCGGCCGTATGCAGTTGCAGCCGCAAAAATCCCGGGATGTCTTTGAACGGGTAGCCTCCGGTCTCGGCATGGACGTCATTGAGGCTGCGCACGGCGCCTATGAAATCATCAACGCACACATGGCTGACCTGATCATGGGCATGACTGTTCGCCGTGGCTTAAATGTCAGCGATTACGTGCTGTTCAGTTTCGGCGGCGCCGGGCCAATACACGTCGCGCGCATGGGCGCAACGCTGGGCGCAAAAAAAGCCGTCATCCCCGTATCATCATCGGTTTACTCCGCGCTCGGACTGGCCACGTCCCCAATCGGCCATACTTATATTAAATATGACTACCGGACGCTACCAATTACCGCGCAGGTGTTGAATGACAATATCGGTGGGCTACGAGACCGCGTGCGTACGGAGTTGCAGCACGGCGGCGCTGAGGCCGGCAGCTTCGATATCCGCGTGTACGTCGATATGAAGTACATGTTGCAGATCAATACCGTACCGATGCAACTCGAACTGAAAGAGGAATATACCGAGGCGGATGCAGCGGCACTGGGCGAGTTATTTGATGCCGCCTACACCGATCTGTACGGCGCCGGCTCGGCCTACCCCGAAGCCGGTCGCGCCATCGTTTCCTACATGGTTAAAGGTGAAGGCGTCATACACGACTTTGAACCCAAGTCGAAACCGCTGGGCGGCACTGATGCCGGCTCCGCGCAAAAAGGCGAACGCCCGGCCTATTTTAAGGACGAGCGTTTCATCGACACCGCAATTTATGATTTTGCCCGACTGACCCCCGGCAACGAAGTTATCGGGCCCGCGATAATTGAATCAGACGAGACCACCATCGTCGTGCCGCCCGGATTCCAGGGCGCCCTCGACGGCTTCAAAAACATCGAGATCGTACAACTATGAATATCGCCGAGCAGCAGCAAGGATTAAAGGTTGATCCTATTACTTTCGAGATCCTGCGCCATCGTCTCGAGGAAATAGTGAACGAGGCTTATTACACCATGGCCCGCGTCTCCGGCAACGCCATCATTACGGAGGCCGGTGATCACGAAGAAGCGATCCTGAACGCGGCCGGCGACACCATCATGGTGGGCGGCGGCATCGTTGAGTGGACCCAGTGCCTGGAAGAGGCAGGACGCTACATCTCGCAGAACTACGAAGACAACCCCGGCATTCACGAAGACGACCAGTTCGTGCTCAATTGCACGGAGATCGCGGCGGTACATCTCATGGACATCCAGGTCTTGAAGCCGGTGTTCTGGGAAGGTCGGCGAATCGCCTGGATCGACACGGCCGGACACAACATGGATGTGGGCGGGATCCAGGTGGGCGGCGCCATGACCGAGGCACGCGAGCGAGTCCAGGAAGGCTTGAGCATGTGGGGCATCAAGATCTGTGAGGGCGGCGTGATCCGCAAGGACATTGAGCAAACCGTTAAAAACATGACCCGTCAACCAGAGATCCTGGTGCTCGAATTGCGCGCACGCATGGCTGCCAATAATGCCGCGGCGAAGCGCTTGATCGATACCGTCCGCGAATTCGGCATCGACACGCTGATGGCGGTATTCGAGGAACTGCCGAGATATTCCGCGCAACGCATCCGCCAACGGCTGCGCTCACTGCCCAATGGTGAATTCACGAGCGTGCACTATTTCGAATCCGTTGTTGAGGAAGAAGGCACGCTCGCCATCCAGTGCAAACTCATCAAGCAGGATGAGGACATGACGCTAGATTTCACCGGCACCTCGCCGCAGTCCAAGGGCGCTCAGAATGTCGCATTGCCCGGTGCCAAGAGCAATGCCGAGTGCCCATTCCTGATGATGCTCGCCCACGACATTCCTTGGAACTACGGATTGTGGGGCGTCATTAACTGGATCATGCCGCCTGGCAGTCTGGTCAATCCCAGCGACGACGCGCCCGTTTCCATTAACACGCCGGTGGGCGCCGGGTATGTGACCATCGGCGCCGTCGCCGATTGCATCAGCCAGCTTTACCTGTGTTCCGACGAAAAGGAAGAGGCATTGGCCAATGGTTCCAATGCCTATAACAACCCCATCCTCTACGGTAAAGGCAAGCACGGCGAATTTTTCCTCACCATGATGATGGAACCGCTGATTTCCGGCGCCGGTGCCCTCATTCACCGCGACGGCGATGACACCTGTTCGAACATGTGGACGACCAAACCGCAGGTAACCAACCTCGAGCGCGCGGAAGAACTGTTCCCATGGCTTTATCTGTGGCGCCGCGAAGCAATTGACACCGGCGGTCCGGGCAGAAATCGCGGCGGCACAGCCTGCTGCAATGCCTTTATCCCGTGGGGAACCCAGACAATGGAAGCGCACGACAACGGCATGGGCGATGTCGTGCGCCTTGCTAACGGTCTCGCTGGCGGGTATCCGGCGCCGAATGTCCTGCAATACCTGAAACACGAGTCGGACATCGAAGCGCTATTTGCCAGCGGAACCATGCCTTCCTCACCGGAACAGATCAGCGGACGGGTCGACGTGAAAGGCTGTAATACCAGTTTCACTTTCAACAAAGGCGACGTCTACGTTGTCTATTTCGGCGGCGGCGGCGGCTTTGGCGATCCGCTGGAGCGGGCGCCGCAAAAGGTAGCTGCCGACGTACGCAATGCATACGTATCGGTTGAACAGGCGGAGAAAAGCTATGGGGTCATTGTTTCCGCAGACACCTTCGAGGTCGATATCGCTGCCACCGAAAAAACGCGCGCCGCGCTCATTGCCGAGCGACTGAGGGTCGGTCAACAACGTGCGCAGACGACCATGGCACCGAGCAACAGCGGTGAGGAAGTAATGACCTGGGGCGAGGTAATTCGTCTCGGCGAGAACAAGCAGGGCGAGCGCTATTGGCAGTGCGGTAAATGCGACCACGTCCTTGGCGCCGCCGCGCAAGACTGGAAGTCGCTCGCAATGAGTCATCGCGCGCCACTCGCCAAAGCCCAACCCGCAGAGTTCGCTGCTGAAGCGCCTGATTTTCATTTGCGCGAACATTACTGCCCGAGCTGCGGCGTCATGTTCGAGGTGTTAAATCTGGATCACGAGCGACCAGATCCCGAGACCTTCAGCGTGCAGATTGCTTGAATTTCATGAGCACCCACGTTGCGGTCTAACTCGCCGGCCTACGTGCACTTGCGTTGTAAGCTGATCGTAGTTTGTCTGCTGCTGGCGTTGTGTGCGCTGGGCACAGCGGCCTCCGCTCACGGTGGGGTACTTATCGAAGAGGACGTCTGCATCATCAACATCGGCTTTCTGCAAGCCCACTTCACCGGCTACCAACCCAAGTCCCGCGGTAGCAAGGAGTTCTGCGAGGACATCCCCGACGTCGCCGAAAGCGTATTCGTGCTCGACTACCTGCACGACTTTTTGAAGGATATGCCGGTCGATTTTCGCATCATCAAGGACGTTCAGAATTTTGGTATCTACGCCAAATGGAAAGACATCCAGAACCTGGAAGATATCGATGCCGATACCGTCTTCTATCAACCGCCCACTAAATACGCAAACGGCGTACTGACCGTGGATTACGTGTTTGATAAAGCGGGCGCATACATCGGAATCGTGACGGCAAGACATCCCACCGAGGACAAAGTCTACAACGCGGTGTTTCCATTTGAGGTTGGTGGCAGCAGTTACGGCTACCTGCCGCTGTTTGCGGCACTGATCGTCGGTTTGCAACTGATCTACTGGCTGAGTACTGGGAAGTTGACACGTATGTTCGGGCAGAGCCGGGAGTAATAGAGCGAGCAGGGGGATCCAGGTATCGATTTTAATTACCCCTCATCCGAACATGCGAAAATAAACTATGCGACCGCTCTGGCTATTCGTCATTGCATTCATCGTCGCGGCATTGTGCTTACCACCGCAGTGGTATCCACGTGCCGCGCGGGTGCAACTGGATGCATGGTTCGGCGCTGACGGCTACCGTGCGCCGCCGCAATCAAAGCCTGAAGAACCAATAACGGCTGAAGACCCCTGTCCACCCGACTTAATGGGTTGGCGCGAGGCGCAGACTATTGAAGGCGTCGCGATTTCACGCTCCCCGGGCTGCGTGGCGGACAACCCGCATGCCGTTGCTGCATTTGTCCGCGGCACCAACAATGTCTCGTTGGAAACGCTGCGAAAAGCCGGAGTAACGCCGGATGCTGTCGAAAAGGGCGCAGATCTCGATGGCGACGGCGACCCCGACGAAATCCACATTCGACTCGAAGTTGTCGAACTCAATGGCAGCTCTTCGGAACTCAATCAACCGACCACGCAATACGCGATCGCGCCCGGTATCAAACCCGGCTTCTGGGTGTTTGTTCCCAAAACTTTCGGCATGGCAACTAAGAATTTCGAATCGCTGCAAGCGCGACCGCTGCTGCGACTACCGTCACCAGCCATCCGTATAGAACAGGGCGATCGCGTGCAGATCACCTTGGAAAACACGCACTACATGCCGCATACCATTCACTTTCATGGCGTTGATCACACGTTTCTGGATGCAAATGGCGAGGGCAATGACGGCGTACCGGCGACCAGCGAGCTACCGGTGATGCCGGGAAACGCGCGCACCTACGAGCTGCAGCCGCGGCATGCCGGAACCATGTTTTATCATTGTCACGTGCAGCCACATGTGCACATTTTGATGGGTTTACAAGGCTTGTTCGTCATCGAAGAGAACCGCCCGGATAACTGGGTGCAGACGCTGAATATCGGCGCCGGCCAGGTACGCGTGCCGTCACGGGCTATCGCGGAGGAATTTGATCGCGAATATGACCTGCAATACCTCGATATCGATGAAGACTTGAATAATCGCATTCAGCGCTTCAACGACCCCAGGTTGATTACCGAATCAATGCATCGGCGCTACGATATCACCGAGGCCAACAGCGATTTCTTTACCCTCAATGGCCGATCTTTCCCCTATACGTTTCGCGAATCACTGGTAGTAACGCGAGCCGATGAACTCGTGAAGTTACGCGTTCTCAACGGCGGCAGCACCGGCATCGCCTTACATACTCACGGCCACAAAGCGACCATCACGCATTACGATGGCGTCCCGGCGCAACCGGCGGCGCGCATCACTCGGGATGTCGTTTGGATTGCCAGCGCGCAGCGCGTAGACCTAACCTTGAACACCACTAACGACGGACTGCACTCCTACGGCAGCGGTGTCTGGCTCATTCACGACCACCAATCCAAAGGGGTTACCACCGATGGTATCGGTCCGGGCGGCAACGTCGGTGCCATCGTCTATGAGGACTATCTACGCGAAGACGGCTGGCCCAGAACCTTTGGCACGAACTGGACCAATTATTTTGCCGAAGCCTATTATCGGCGTGAAATCCCGGTTTGGCAGAGCTATGACCCCAGTGGCGCGCTGTCGGATGCCGACATGAATGTCGGGCTGTTTGTCCGTATTCTAGGCTTGGCATTTGCCGCAGCGATGATGTTGATAGCCTTGGCCCGGCTTGTGTTCAGCCCCCGCATACAGCGCTGATGGTATTGCGCAAAACACGACTGTGGGTTGCCGTGGCATTGCTGCTTATGGGCGCAGTGCCGGGCGCCGAGACACCGGATCCGCATGCGCGCCATAAAACGAAGGATCACGGCGACCACGCTATGATGCTGAGCCGCGACGGCATGGTCATGAATCACAATCCGACCACATTGCCACGCGATTGTGCCGAGGTGAGCGGCGATGCGTCATTCACGGTTTCGGCCGGCATAGAATATGCGACTGCTTATCCGGGCACCGTCTACGGCATGAGCGAACACGAATTCGCCGCGCCGCCGTGCAGCCGCATAACGGTAACCTTTGTGAACAAAGATCAGGTACGGCATCAGTGGATGGTTCATGGATTGCCCAAGTATCTCTACCCGCAGGGTATGTTTACGCTGGAAGCAGCCGGTGGGCAGACCCAGACCGGCAGTTTCATCGTACCGGGCGATAGCAAGACGTATCTCGTTCACTGTGACATGGCACAACACATGGAAAAGGGCATGAAAGCTCAGTTGAAGATCGGTGGCGGCGATGGAGATCTGTGGAACATCCCTGGGACGAGCGCAGGCTTGGACCCGGATCAATATTTACCCAAGAACACGATCATGTGGACGCTGCTCGCGGCCCTCGCCGGGGCGGGATCCGCCGGTCTGCTATTGGCACGGCGCCAACCCCGGTAGCAGATGCCGGCTGCAACGAAAACGGCGCAATCTGCGCGCTCACGCGAAACCGCGGAGCGCATCACCTGCCTGCGCGATTTTCTCGCGTTGCTGCGCGAACAAGGCCAATGCATTACCTGGCCACACACGGTGATGCCGGAGCCCGACATTCTCAAGGTCGCGATTGCGGCCAAGCGCGACTCCACGTATTCGCCCGCCATCGTATTCGACCGGATCCGCGGCTACCCGGGCAAACGCCTGGCTCTCAACGTGCATGGCAGTTTCGCCAATCTGGCGTTATTGCTCGGCCGCGAGCGCGGCACCCCTATCAAGGAACTGTTTTTCGAGATGGCTGGCCGGTGGGGCGCGGATGAACCGCTGTTGCAACGCGTAGCGCCCGAACAAGCGCCTGTGCATGAAAACCGCATCGAAGAAAACGTAAATCTCTACGATCTACTGCCGCTGTATCGGGTAAACCAGGGCGACGGTGGTTTCTTCATGTCCAAACCCAGCGTCGTCAGCCGCGACCCAACGGATCTCGGCAGCTTCGCCAAGCAGAACATTGGCATTTACCGCGTTCAGGTGCACGGTAAGGACTTGATCACGATCGACGTTGTGCCTTCGCACGACTTTGGCCGCCAGATCCAAGCTGCCGAAACGAACGACCTCAGACTCGACGTCGCCATCATGCTCGGCAATCATCCTGCGATGACACTATTCGCGGGGACGCCGGTTGGTTACGAGGAGTCGGAATTCGCCTATGCGTCACAGATGATGGGCGCGCCGCTGGAATTGACCGAATCGGGCAACGGCATGGACATACTCGCGCGTTCTGAGTACGTGCTGGAAGCCACGCTACTCAACAACGAACGGCGCTACGAAGGGCCGTTCGGCGAATTCCTCGGCAGCTATAGTGAAGTGAACCGCTCGACGCCGTTCCGCGTTACTGCCGTTTCACATCGCAACGACCCGATATTCGAGAATCTTTACATCGGACGAGGTTGGACCGAGCAAGACACGCTGCTGGGGCTTCACACCTGTGCGCCACTGTACGCAGAGCTGAAAGCAAGCTTCCCTGAGGTGGTCGCCGTCAATGCGCTGCACCAACATGGCATGACTGCCATTATTTCCGTGAAGAACAGATTCGCGGGATTTGCCAAATCAGTCGCCATGCGCGCGCTGGGAACGCCACACGGCGTCATGTATTTGAAGAACATTATCCTCGTCGACGCCGACGTCGACCCCTTCGATAGCAACGACGTTATCTGGTCGCTTACCGCTAGAGTACGTGCCGATGACATCCTCGTTCTCGACAACATGCCTATGGTCGACGCCGATCCTTCTGCACTCACCATCGGTAAAGGGCACCACCTGATCATCGACGCAACTGGCTACGCGCCCCCAGATAATCCGGCCGGCACGGACCGTATCGTGACCACACCCGGCGGCGCGGAAATCGACGAACTCACACAATTGATACAGTCCCTGCAGCGGTTAAGCTAATTTGGAGATGAGGTACGGATGTGACCGAGCTTTTGCGAAATTGTTGGTATGTTGCGGCGTGGGGGGCGGAACTTGACGAAAAAAAGGTCGTTGCACGGCGCATACTGAACGAACCGGTGCTGCTCTACCGCACCGCCGACGGGTGTGTATCTGCGTTCTCGGATCGCTGTCCGCATCGGCGTGCGCCGCTATCGGCCGGTGAACGTATCGACGACACGATCCGCTGTGGCTATCACGGAATGGTGTTTGGCCCTGACGGGGTATGTAGCCACATACCAGGACAAGACAAAATCCCGGCAGCAGCCAGAGTGTCGACTTATCCGGTGGAAAGCCGGCATGGTCATATCTGGATATGGATGGGGCAGGCCGAGCTTGCTGATGCCGAATTGATCCCGCACGTGCCCTGGCCCGCGCTCGAGGGCTGGGCGGTGTCCGAGGGTTATACCCATTTTGCCGCGGACTATCGGTTGCTCACTGACAATTTGCTGGACCTCAGCCACGAGAACTACCTTCACGAATCTACGATTGGAAACGATGCCGCCGAAACAATCGCTGACTACCCGGCACAGGTCAGCGTTGTGGACGGCCGTGTCATTCGCGTCCATCGCGACATGCCTGATATCGAATCGCCACCGTTTTTCAAACTGATGCTGCAATCAGACGGCCGCATCGACCGGTGGCAAACGGCGCTGTGGACGGCACCCGCAGTCAACATGACCGACGTAGGCGCACGGCCCACGGGCACGCCGATCGAGGATGCCTACGTCAGCCGCGTGCTGCACTTGCTGACCCCGGAGACGGAAACATCAACGCACTATTTCTGGTCACAGAGCCGTAACTTCAGGTTTGATGAGCCTGCGCTTACCGACTCGTTGCGGGAAGCGATACGAAAAACATTCAACGAGGACAAGGTAATGCTCGAGCGCCAGCAGCGTGAAGTTTCTGATATGCGAGGGCCGTTACCCGGACTGGCGCTACGAGTCGATGACGCACCGCTGCGGGCGCGGCGCCTGCTCGAGTCACTCATCATGCAAGAACAGCAGGAAGGGATTGTGATCGCCAAGCGACAGGCGCTCATTCAAGCGGAGAGTTAGATACGACTTATCGATTGCTTGTAGTCACCTTGAGCGTCGAGCACAGATGCTAAAACGCCCTGGGGGCGAATTTCATTGCCGTTCATGCTAACCAGAAAATCAGATAGGTACCTCCGACTATCGCCGCCACCGCGCCCCAGCACGCCACGAATCCGACTATCGCAGACTTGCGCATCACCGGAATTTCCAGCCCCCAGCAATCAAATACGACGCGCCGCGGAGCCGGTACTAATCCGTGCGGCAGCGTAAACGGTTCACCCTGCTGCTCTTCCTTATCAACGGGCGTGCGCATACACGCATAAAAACGATCGAGACGCGCCGTTGGTACTTTGGTGGTTACCAGGCTGACCAGCAAAGTCGTGACCAAGCCACCCGTTAGATAAATGATCATTTGCCATGGCAGATAAAGCTTGGCACTGCCGGTGTCAGCATTGACGAACAGCATGAAATCCAACCAGGTTCCGCGCATCGATTCAACGAACACGGCATTGAAGTTCCAAATGACCTCGCTACCGATCGAAACGCGGGAGGTAAAGGCAATGAGCGCAATCGTCACGATGCTACCCGCCCAGGCCCCCGCAACTGTAGCGCCACGCCAGAATAAGCCTAGCAGCCAGGCGACGCCCATCACGGTGCTGATCTTCCAAAAGATTTGTAACCCGGTGATCACATCCGTCAGATTAAATGCGACCAGAACACCACAGACTACAAAAACCACCGAGGCTATGCGGCCCACTCTGGTGTAGTGGGCGTCCGGTTTGTCTGGCACCCAAAATTGCTGGTAGAGATCCCGCGTAAACAGGGCTGAGCAAGTGATCATGAAGGTGTCACAGGAACTCATCACAGCAGCCAACAAGCTCGCTACAAAAATGCCGATCAAGCCGGGCGCGATGTCAGGCAACAATTCCTGCGCCATCAGCCCATAGACTTGATCGATCTCCGTCTGATCTTCCATGCCGACAAAAATAGCCAGCGCACACAGCCCGGTCAGCATCCAGGCAACCGTACACACGCGTTTGATGAATACCCCGCAAACCACGCCGATGCGGCCGTCGGACTCGGTCTTGGCGGCCCCGCAGGTGCTCATCAGATAAGGCAGAGTGACCCATCCGACCAAGCCGTTAATCGCAATAACGACGATATAAAACACGGTAATCTCATCGCTGGCCACCAGTGCGAACATCTCAGGATCTGCCACTGTCTCTTTCAATCCTGCCAACCCGCCCACGGCATCCAGGGCAAACGGCAATATCAAAAAGGACAAGACAATGGTCATCCATCCCTGGATGAAATCGGTATAAATGGCTGCACTGAGACCACCTGCGACGCCGTAAATGACAAATAATGCCGTCATCACCAAAATCGTGATTTTCGGATCCAGCGCGCCCCCGGTAATCGCCGTTATCATGCGCTCGGTGCCGAACAGCATCAGGCCCATGTTGAACATCATCTGCACTATGCCCATGGACGCATACAGTCCACTGACACTGCGGCCGTAACGTATATCGAAATATTCAGCCGTCGTCACTGCACGTGTGCGGCGATAAAGCGGCGCGAGCAGCCAATAAAACGGGGTCGTCAACAGGTACAACCACTGATACCAGATCCCGGAAGCGCCGTTCTGATAAGTCTTCGAAGCAACGCTCACGGCCTGATCGGAATGCGTGCCGGTACCAAAGTTGAAGAACACCATGAACCAGCGGCCGAAGGTGCGATCGGTAATAAAGAAACTTGCCGCGCTCTTGACCTTCTTGGCAGCGGTAATGCCAACGCCGGTAATCAGGGCGAAGTAACCGACAAGAACTGCCCAGTCTATCCAGGTGATGTTCATTGAGACGGAGCGGACGCAAGGGGGGTAACGAATATCAGCCCCTCACCCCAACCCCACTCCCGGGGGGCGAGGGGCCTAAACAGCAGGTTCCTTCTCCCCCTGTGGGAGAAGGACAGGCAGGTAAATGCTCCTGCATTACCTGCACTTCCACCATCCCTGGCGGTCGGATGAGGGGTAATAATCACATGTCCTTCCGACGCGGAGGGGTCAACCTTGGGCTCCTCCAATCGAATTACAGCTTGCACAAATCAAAAAAAACGATTCTCAGGACGCGGCAGACCAAGATTCTCTCGCAGAGTCGTGCCTTCGTATTCGCGTCGGAACAGCTCACGGCGTTGTAATTCCGGCACCACCTTATCGACAAAGGCGTCGAGCCCCGCCGGCAGATACGGAAACATCACGTTGAAACCGTCGCAAGCTCCGGAGCTAAACCATTCCTCCATTTGATCCGCAACCGACTCTGCGGTACCGACCATCTCCAGCGTGCCAAAGCTGCCCCCAACATGCTGTGCAAGTTGCCTCACCGTCATGTGCTGCTCCGCGGACATTTCCACCAGCTTTCTCCGACCGGTCTGGCTGGCATTACTCTCCGGGATCTCCGGCAACAGGCTATCCAGATCAAAGCCGGAGGCGTCGCAACCGAGTAATACGCTTAACGTGGCAAGACCACTATCCGGATGCACCAGCCCATCGAGCCGCGCTTTATTGGCTTGCGCTTCCTCCAGCGTGTCTCCAATCACCACGAAAGCCCCGGGCAGGATCTTGATGAGATCGGCCGAGCGCCCGCAGGCTTGCGCGCGGGATTTCACGTCGGCGTAGTACTGTTGTGCGTCATCAAGTCTGCTCAAGCCCGAGAAAACAACTTCGGCACGTTCGGCAGCGAATTGCCGACCGATTTCCGATTGACCTGCCTGCACGATCACCGGCCAACCTTGGATTGGTCGCGCCACATTGAGCGGCCCACGTACCGTAAGATGTTCACCCTTGTGATCCAAAACATGTAGTTTGTCAGGATCGAAATATAGACCTTCGTCGACGTCGCGAATGAACGCGTCGTCCGCCCAGCTATCCCACAGTCCCGTCACGACCTCGAAAAACTCGCCTGCGCGCCGGTAACGCGCGTCGTGCTCCATATGGTCCTCCAATCCGAAGTTCATCGCTTCATGGGGATTGGCAGAGGTGACAACATTCCAGCCGGCACGCCCGCCGCTAATGTGATCCAAGGATGCGAACTTACGGGCAACGTGGTAAGGCTCGTTATAGGTAGTTGATGCAGTAGCGATCAAGCCGAGATGTTTCGTCACGGTGGCGAGCGCCGGCAATAAAGTCATCGGGTCGAAAGACGTTACCGTGGCACTGCGCTTCAGCGCGGCCATGGGCATGTTGAGCACGGCCAGGTGATCGGCCATGAAGAACGCATCAAAACGCCCACGCTCCAGGGTTTGCACGAATTGCTGATAGTGGGCGAAGTTAAAATTTGCATCCGGGTACGCCCCGGGGTAACGCCACGCGGCGGTGTGAATACTGACCGGTCGCATAAAGGCGCCCAACCGCATTTTTCGTGAACTGTTCACATTACCTCCCTCTCATCGCTGGTCGAACATAGTCTAGACAAGTGCACGATTCTACCAAGGGGTTTCCCCCGCTTGCGACCGGTAGCTACGGAGAAACCCGAAGTGCGTGGGATCCTGCAATGGACGCCGAGCGATACGATGGAATGGACCGTCAATGTGCACGGCTCCGGGAGCGACACGCACACGCCGGCCATCCATAGGGAGATAGGACAGGGTCGGGGTGAGCCCAATTTGATCACCGGGTTCGTTCTGCCAGCGGATTTGCACACACTGTCGATTAACTCCGTGCCGCGGGAAGACACCGATGCCTGGGGTGCGTCGCTGACCGGGCCGCATGTCGCACATGGAGAAATCCGTCCGTCAACTGCACAGCTGGTCACTCTCGCGCATGGCGGGCTAGTCGAATCGAAGAAGCTACCGGTTTCCTGCGGTGGGATCTCCGCCGGCGGCGCTGCGCGCTGGTCTCAGCCGCTACTTTGATTTCTACAACACCCGGCGTGGTCACGCGACGCTGGACCGATGCACCTCGGATTCGGTTTACTTCGCGTAGGCGTCACCGGTTGCGGCCCGACACCCAGTGGAGATTTCACTTAAGGCACCGTCCAAGATCCGGGGTCCACTCCTCACTTCTCAATTCCCGGTTATTTTGTCTATGCTCAACGAAGTAAAATACAAACAAAGATATCGAATGCGAAATCAGTACAGTCCACGCCAAAAACTCTACACCGAATGAATGAAATATTATCCCACCCAGATAGGGACCTAATGCAGTTCCTAATATGTATGCCCCCGCGACCATGGCCGGGCCACGTCCGCTGGGATCTGCTACTGAGGCATAGCCTAGAAAATAAGGAATAAAAATATACAGTCCCAATAGATTTAGTCCGGTACACAGCTGGTATACATAGGCATTACTGCTGAGGCCGAGGCTCATGATTGCCCCAGCTGTGATTATTAGCCCCAATGCCAAAGGCCCGAAACGCCCGTATCTGTGACCAATGAAACTGACCAGCGCACAACCGAATAATGCAAAGGCAACAGTGCGGGCCATGATGCTATCTATTTGATCCGGCAGAAGCCCGGCCCTTTCACCGAGAACAAAATAAAAGGCCCAGGCTGCCCCCAGAATACAGCACGGAACAAAGACACCTATTGTTATTAAGACTGTATCTAAAGAGATGTTGCTGTATTCAACCTTCTTTTCCGGCTGTTTCGAAAGCGATAAACCCACGTGCTCCGGCATCACGAGCGCGAATGGCAGTAGCAAGAAACTATAAACAAGAATTATTGAGTAAGTGGCAGGGGGAGTGACAAAGCCAGATACAATGGGGGCTGCGGCGTATGCGGCGATGGCCAAAACGACGTTCACAACGTTTATCTGCCCATATGCCCGGTCACTGTCTTCAAAGTCCGCAACCGCCGCACTGGATACCATCATTAAGATACCGGAGCCCACCCCACACAAAATGCGAATTGCTATCAGCGAAAGATACGTCTCAGTGTTGATAGAGACAAAATTGCCTATGCAGACCAATATCATTCCGCACGATATGACCCGCAGGTAAGTGACATTAGTTAAAACTCGCGCACCTATCATGGAAGTAAGGGCCAATGCCGCCATTTCAGCCGTAGCCACCAATCCGGCAGCTCCTTCACTCATTCCATAACTGCTGATCCATTCTCCAACCAGCTTGGGCAGCAACCAGCCTGATGCCAGCGCAACACTGTATGCGGCGGCGGCGGACACCAAAATTCGGAGATGATTTTTGCTATTACCGCTATCCATTGCATTTACATCTCAGCAAATTCAGCAGTTACCCCGAAGCAACATTAATAATGCGGTTACTAAGGTAGACAGCAGCAGCTTCACAATCGAGTGAACCAATCCCATGACTTAGGTGAACCGAGCACTCAGTCCGCAGCCATCATTTCGTGATAAAGCTGATAGCCACTAATAAGGTTGCTCTCCCGCACACGATTAATCGGACCAGGCGTATAGCGCATAGATTTAATGCCTCTGAAATTTCGACCAGAGAAGTTGCTGTCCTCTTGATTAGTGATGTGAAATACGTCGATCAGTTTTTTCACGTCATAATCGACACCTTCGACTGCGTCTTCATGCACATACCATTCGGCAATCAATTGTGTGCGATCTATGGCGAGCGGCGTAACCTCTAGCTCGACGGCGTGATCGACGAACAATACCGGACCGGTAAAATTAGGCAAAAGGATGAAACCGGCGCTGAAACCATCTTCCTGCGGCGTACCCAGAGGCCTCGACACCCGCTTGCCATCCATGGAAAAGGTTTGCATCCCTTCGCGTAGCGGGAAATGCTGGCCCTTCTTGCCAGCAACAAATATGCTGCTCTCGCCGCGGTAATACTCCTGAAAATCGCATGCGAAGGAAAACGCCCTATGACCAGTGCAATGATAGCATTCGAGGTTATTCTCCATCATAACCTTCCAATTCGCCTCGATGACGTAGGTTTCCCTATGGGCGAGCTTCAGTTGCTCCGAGCCGATTGCGCGCAGCTTGTCCTCGTCACAAATGGGGCCGAGTACTTCGGCGAGCGGGGTGGGTTCATCCTCGCCTAAATAAACCAGAATCCATCCGTACCAAACGTCGCAACGCGCTTCGTGCAACGGGTAGTCTGCGAAGTTGAAATCCTCGCCGTCGCGCGCACCGGGCGCCACCATCAGGCAACCGTCGGTGCCATAGGTAAAATTGTGATAGGGACAGGAAAAATTCTTCCTGGTGCCTTGGCTTTCATCTGCCAGTATGCGGTATCCGCGATGTCGACACACGTTGAAAAAGGCGTGCAATTTTCCAGTTTCATCGCAAGCGATGATCATGCTTTCCGGGCCGACCTGTTTTACGAAATAATCACCCGGGTTTTTAGCCAGGGAAACGTGACCGACTACCAGCCATTGACGACTGAATATCTTTTTGAGTTCCTGTTGGTAAATATCTTCTGACAGGTAGTAATGCTGTGGAAGGGAAAGTGTGGCACAAGACTTATTTGTTTCTTCCATAAGCATCTCCAACGAAATATCCTGAAAGACCGCTAAGCCATCAGCGACCGATGGTCCTTCGTCTTCCGAAACATCGAGAATGGTAACTTCAGCGGCTTGTTCAGCAGATCGTCGAGCAATGCCGCAGCCCCAATCCCGCGCGCGCCTCCAGTTACCATTGCAACACAGTCCTCGAGGCGCCTGTTCATTGACCTAATCCCAATTCCAACAGTGCTCTTCGATAGGCAAGGGCCGCACTGTCCACAGACAGGTGTATCTCCCCTTTACCATCAAGCCTCGCACCAACCCGTGGCATATTAGAAAGAATGTATTGATCTTCGCTGTTGACGATATTTGTCGCATCTATTAATGACGCATGGTTCGCACCAGCGTCTCTTGTATCAACAAGAATTTGAAATGCACGACAAGCAAACGCACTAACGGGTGAGGTTACATTAATAAACCGAGAATCTATTCCCGAATCATCCGAGATCGTAAGATCTACAGTAAATGGCAAAGTAACCTGATGAGTAAACGTGACCGGACGAACTCTCTTTCCCAAGGGGATTTCGTTGTAGTCAGCGACAATCTTTACGACACCATTCTCAGCAGTCACTTCCGCCGGCGTGATCGGATCATTCGGATCTCCACCAACGGTGGCTTTGTGAACTATCGGCAAATGGGCCAAATCGATGAAATTTTCTATTTGACGCAGCGCGCTGGCAGCGCATTCCCTTGGTTCGTTATACAGCAATTTGTAATTACTAATGCCCGGAAATTTCGGCAAATCTGTTTCGCTTGATTCGTCAAGACATGTCCATACCAAGCCATATCTTTCTTTTACCGGAAAAGATTCAACTCGGTAGGCCTTTGGAACCTTTGATGAACCAGAAGACTTTAATGCGCCAGGAATATGAACACACTGCCCAGACCCTGAAAATTGCAGCGCATGATATGGACATTCAATGTTGCCATTTTTCACCGTGCCGGCACTGAGCTTGACCCATCGATGAGGGCACCTGTCAACTACAGTAGCAATTCCCTCAGCACCACAAAAAACCACCAATTGCACATCAAGAAGCGTCGCTGGAACCGGCTTCTCGCCAACATCTTCGATACGCACTATTGGATACCAGTATTTCGACAAAACTTCCCAGTCGGATGGACGAATATCCGAACTTTCAGGCCTCAGCTCCTTAGTTATGTCATCTTTAATCGATTGAAACATGGTCGTTAAATCCTCGCGCAGATGTTGCCGTCAATTGTTTTCATGTGCACGGCAAACGACTGGCGATCTGGTGAGCTTCATGTCTAATCAGCTCTCTCAATCCAGGCTGGCAGCCGGATCGGGCAACCCAGGGCATCATTACCTGCGTTTGCAATTATAGGTCATTCGTATTATATAAACCGCAAGACTAGCTGACAGATATAGTGAATTCAACTCGCCTGCTAGCCGACAGTCCGGAAAAACTTAGGAGGCCGCCATGTTTTTGAGAAAAGACGCGACAGTCAATAATGATCTCCGCCCGAGCGATTCCGAGATATCATTGGCTGACTGGAATATCCTGTCAACCTTCTGGCATCCGGTAGCGCGCGAGGCGGACGTGGCGGGTGGCCCGCAAGCCTGCCGGCTGCTTGACGTCGATCTGGTTGTGTTCAGGGAAAGTAACGGCTACGCCGCGGTAATCGATCGCTGTCCACATCGAAACGTCCGGCTGAGCGCCGGCACGGTCGACGCTGGACAGATCGTGTGCGCCTACCATGGCCTGCGATTTGACGGCAGCGGCCAGTGTGTAAGAGTTCCGGGTCTCAAACGCGAGACGCCGATCCCGGAAACCTATTGCGTCCGGGCCTTCAGGGCGCAGCAGCGCTACGGGCTGGTGTGGGTCTGTCTGAACGAGGCAAGCGAGCGCCGGATACCGAGCTTACCGTTACTTGGAGATGTGCCGGATTCTGATTTGATCCATATGGACCCTCAGAACTGGCCAGTTTCATGTCCTCGGCATATCGAGAATTTCGTTGATTTAGGTCATATCCCATTGGTCCACAAGGCTACCGCGGGCGGAGATCCGGACGCCGGACGCCGGGGCCGGATCCAAGGCAATGACGCTGGTTTTACCCTTACGACTGATTACGTCGAGGAGACGGCGGGGGGTGAATCCAAGCCCTGCAAATACACTTATCACGTGGTATTGCCGTTTGCTGTCGATCTAACGGTGATCGATGAAACCGGCCATTCGATAGGCGTAACTGACGTGTCGACGCCGACGAGCGCGTACGAGTGCCGCGTGTTTCAAATCTTGACTCAAGAAAACGGAGTAGCCGAGGACCACCGTGCCTGGATCGAGATGATGGACGCGCTCAATGCGGAAGACATCAAACTACTATCATCGCTTGTCACGCAGGCTCTTCCTTTGGATGAAAAGCACGAAATCCATTTGCCTTGCGATAATGTCACCCATGCATATCGGCAGCGTCTGGTGGAACTTGGCCTCGGCGCGTAGTTCGACAATTTATCCGCACAGACGCAAGCTAACCTCAAGGAGTTCGAAACGATGACTGCAAGCGTACTCGACCGGCATTTCACGGATGACGAAATCAGCAACGCCCGCAAACCTGTCACTGAGGCGTCGGTATTGCCGTTGCATTGCTACACGGACGAGCAGTTCTACCGCGATGAGATCGAAACGGTATTGATGCACAGCTGGCTGCCGGTGGGCCGCGAAGATCAGCTGCCAAACACAGGGACTATTTTACGGTTGATCTGTTGGGCGAATCAGTCGTCGTCGTACGCGGTAACGATAACGAAATCAGGGCGCTGTCGAACGTGTGCCGGCATCGCGCGACTCAGGTCGTCGATAACGGCAGCGGCAACAAGCCGCTCTTCGTCTGTCCCTATCACACCTGGACATACAACCTGGACGGCACCCTGCGCAACGCGCCGTTCATGGACGAGGCGACGGGATTTGATCGTGCCAATTGCCGGCTGCCTGCGTTTCCGCTCGAGCGCTGGAACGGGTTTCTGTTCCTGAATTTCGATGCGGATGCAGAGCCGCTGGGGCCACAGATCGCGCCGCTGACGGCCGAGCTGGAACCTTATCGGCTCGGCGAGCGCAAGAGTAAAATTGTCAAATCGCTGGACTGTGACTGGAACTGGAAGGTGTCGATGGAGAACTTCGCCGAGGCATATCATCACATCGGCATTCATTCGCAGAGTGTCGAGCCGTACGCACCGGCTAACAGGACAGTCTACGAGGACACGAACAACGCCTACAGCCTGTTCTGGATGATTCGCGAGGACGCCGCGAGCCTGGATTCTTTGTTTCCCGAGATTCCTGCGTTGCAAGGGAAATACTGTAACCGGAGCGTGGCCAACGTTTATCCGTTCCTGCACTTACTGCTGGGCCAGGACATCATCCTATGGTTAGACTTTGAACTCGACTCGGTGCAACGCCATCGTTTGGTCTGGCGAGTGCTGGTCCCGCCGGAAGTCACCGAGTTCGAGGATTTCGAAGCGCGGGTGGAGAGGTGGATGAAATATATAGATACCATCATCAGTGAGGATATCTACGCGTGCACAATGGCACGGTCGGGACAACGGTCGCGTTTCTACCGCCCCGGTCGTATGTCGCATATGGAGAAGTCCGTTCACCAAATGCACAACTGGTTGCTCTCGAGCATGGCGGGCAAGCCGTTAGCGTAGGCGCGCATCTACTTCCTCCCTCTAGTCGCGAAAAATCAGTTCCGTTCCGTCGATAAACCGTTCGTAGCGGTATGGCTGCAGGTCAATCTTTGGCGTTTCACCGGTAACAAGATCCGCGAGCGCTTCACCGGCGGCCGGTGCCATCGTCAGGCCATAGTAAAAGCCGGTTCCCAGAAACAGACCGGGTAAGGAGTCGACCGATGAAATTACCGGCATATTATCGAGCGTACTGACCAACGCGCCGCCCCATTTCTCGCGTACATTTGCCTGTGCAAACGCCGGAAACGTCTGCCTTAGATTTACCAACAATGTTTCCAGACGCCGCTCGCGTAATTCCGGTTGGAGTATCCTGACTTCTTCGAAAGGTGATTTTCCATCCAATGACCAGGATCTGAGATGGCGCAATTCTCGGTAGAACGTGCTGGCACTAAAAATGGGGTCCAATTGGCCACCCATGTTCCCTAAGACAGGCAGCAATCTCGGCAAGCATCTTAAAGTGTCAGGGGTAACCGGCGCGGCGGCGTTCACCGTGCAAACCGAGTACCCGCCATCCAATTCGCGGCGACAGCTTACGGCGTTCCCCGAAACACACTTGTCAGGACCGGGTAGAGGGTCAATGCTCAACACGTTGGCATAGGCTTGAAATTGGGGAAGCTCGATTCCAAGACTGCGGGCAAATAGCGGTGACCAAACCCCGCCCGCGAGAACCACGGTTGGGGTTGTTATGCGGCCACGTTCAGTCACAACAGCTTCGATCTTCCCCGCCCGGGTTTCAACTCCACGTGCCGCGCATTGTTGTAGGATTATTGCGCCGCGGCGTTGTGCCGCCTCCGCCATCGCCGGCGCAGCCAGTTTCGGTTCGACCGACGCCTCGGTAGGCCCCAACAGGCCCCCCGACCACCGCACCGGCCCTTCGCCGACGATATTACGTACCTGATTTGCTGACCACATCTGGCCTTGTTCAACGGAACAGGTAGCGGCTTGTTGCAGCCAATGTTCGGCCGACGTACCTTCCTGTTCGCTTTGAAACAGCAAAAGCACGCCTGATGGCTGGTAACCGGTATCCGTTCCAACACGTTCGTTCATCGATGCCCAAAGGTGCTTTGACCGATCGATCAACTCGAGTTTGATCGGATCAAGAAACAAGCCCTCGATGACGCCCAGTGCCCGACCTGACGCTTCACCGGCGACGACGCCTTTTTCGCAAAGTACGACGGATACGCCCCGTTCCGCCAGGGTCAAGGCAGCCGCACAGCCTACCAAACCACCGCCGATAACAACTACGTCGGCCTCAGTTGGGACAGTATCATTGCTTTGAATGTGTCGCGCCCGCGAAACGCCTTTAACGAGAGAGCCGCCTGGTTGACCCAGGTTGGAAGCGACAGCCGCACCAGCGCCGACTAATCCAATACCGCTTCTAATCAACTGATTGCTACGAGAAAACAAGGTCATGATCGTCGGCGCAAACTATCGGTGGGCGAACCTAATTTCGTCAAGGCTTTACCACAATCGGCGAACCGTCAAAAAACCGGTTCAAGCGATAAGGCTGCGGATCCAGCTGAGGGGTCTCGTTCATGATTAGCTGCGCCATCATTCTTCCCAATGCAGGAGCCCAGGTCAATCCGTACGAACCACCTGTGACGAGATAGAATCCAGGCAGTTCTGCCACGGCAGACGCAATTGGGACATTATCCGGCGTTATCGTTATCGCCCCGGCCCAAGTTTCCTTCAGAATCGCATTGTCATATCCGGAGAAATTACCCGAGTTCAGTCGTAGCGAGCCATCAGGGACGTGATCGTCAGTAGGGGGATCAAATACTCGTACCGTTTCAAAGATTGTTTTTTGATCACAACGCCACTTCCGTGGAAACATCAAATCACGCCACGCGTCCCTGCCGATTGTCTTGCGAACATTTGCTGCCTCAGCTTTCATCATCGGGACGAATTTTGAAAACAACCGAATTGAATCTCGGGTGACCGGTACGCGTTGTCCCCTCAGCGTTCCCAGTGAATACGATCCGTCTATTTGGCGGCGCCAGGCCCAATCCTCCTGGCCGCCGTTGCCAACGGGTCCATCGACAATATTTGCGGCATTGCCCATCGTCATGATGGCGTAGAGTTGGGGGACATCGATGCCCAGGTTGCCGCAAAACAGTCGCGACCAGAAATAGCCGGCGAACAGCACCGTCTGTGCTTTAATGATGCCATGTTCGGTATACACGCCGCTGACGCGCCCGGCAGACTTTTCGATGCCACGCACCGCACATTGTTGGACGATGCGAACACCTTTTCCCCGTAGCGCTCTCGCGATTTCCGGAGCGGCGAGCTTCGGTTCAATACTGCCGTCCTGGGCGCCGAGGATGCCGCCGCGCCAACGTTTGGTCGCCGACGGAAACCGGGCGGCTACGCCTGCCGAATCTAGTACCGAAACACCTGGGTAACCCGATTCTCGCACCGAGTTCAGCCAACCCTCGTAGTAGGACATCTCCTCGTCGCTGGAGCCGAGATAGCACAGCCCGCCAACGCGATACCCCACTTCGATTTCCTGTTGGATCTCCCCCCACAGACGCAAACTTTGGATCGAGAGCTCCATTTTGGAGGGATCCAGTAACAGGCCGGAGATCCAGCCGAATGCTCGCCCTGAAGACTCGCCTCCGACTTCGCCCTTCTCGCAAATTGTCACGCTTAGGCCGTTACGCACTAGGAACCATGCCGCCATCAGACCGCTTGCCCCGCGCCGATGATTACGACGTCTGATTCTTTGGGCAGCTTATCGCTGGCTGCGACAGTCGCCGTCCGGACCTTTCCAAAAGGCGTAATCCTGGTCGGCGGCAGGGTAACGTTACTCATGGTATCAAGTGTCGCTGCGTTGGCCGGTTATTCCTTCGTCGGCCAGCCCGGTACATCGCCCTCTGGCATCCAGCGGACAATCATTGCGCGTGTAGGCGCAAGGTACGTCGCCCGGGTGTTACAATCCTTCGGATAAATAACTATGTCGCCTTCGCCGGCCTCGATTGTCGTGCCTGTGTCGAGGTTTTCTATCCTTTCCCGGCCCTTGAAGAAATACAGAATCGATTCCCCGGGAATACGCCATTCGAAAGAACCGCTTTCGCCTTCGACGATTTCAATTACGATGCGTCGCTTGTCGTCGACGAAAATCTCGTTGACCGCGAGGTCAGTCTCAAAGAAGTCAATCGGTGTCAGGACGGTTTCGTCCTGTTTAAAAACGGTGAGGTCTTCAGCCACTATTCGTCTCCTGCGTGATATAGATGCGACCCTGGTTTAGGTCGTTGGTATTAGCGTTGCGAGTTCTTTATAGTGCAATCTGAATACGGTGTCCAGCTAGTATCAGGTAGAGGATCGGACATGTACGTTGAAGAAAAACAGCGTTCCCGGATACTCGTCGGCAGTATCTGCGCTTACAACCTGTCCTTATTCGGCTGGTGGGCGCAGCCCGAGATACTCCACACCCTCATCGAGCGCAGCGGCTTCTCGCCGTCAGCCTCCGGTCTGGTGTTGTCGGTTGAATTGATCGCTATGGCATTGACGGCATTTGTGTTGGCGCCATTCGTCGGCCGCCTGCCGTTGAAGACGGGCTGCTACGTAGCAGGATTGATCGTCACCGCCTGCCAGGTAGCATCCGCCGCCGCAGGTTCCGTAGAACTCCTCGTGGTCCTGCGCGCCCTCGCCGGCTGTGCGGCGGGTCTGGTGCTTGCGGTTGCAAACGCAGTCCTCGCGTCCAGCCCTGATCCCGACCGTGCGTACGGTCTGCTCGCGACCTGGAACGTTGTCTCCGGTGTGGCGCTGCTGACAGCAATGCCACCGCTGGAACATGCATACGGACAAGCAGGCGTATTCGGTTTGATCGGGCTGGCCTGTTTATTGATGTGTCTATTCATGAAAGATCTGCCGGCGACCTTGACTATCGAGCGGGCACCCAAAGTCTCCCGCAATCGATTTGCCGTGGCCGCATTGTTGCTCACCGCCATATTCGCCTGGGGCACGGCGACGGCGATGAGCTGGCCGTTCACCATTCATATCGGGCAGAAGACAGCTCTCGATGCGACCATCGTCGGCCTGGTTGCGGCGCTGGCCGCAGTAGGAGGCCTGGTCGGCGGCGCGACTGCCACACGCATCGGCGGGCGCTATGGCCGCCATAAGCCGTTCATGTACGGGATGCTGATCCACGTAGCGGCGATGTTCGCCCTCACTCACGTTTTCGTCGGCGTCGTGTTCGTCATCGCGGCGCCCGCGGTAATCGCCTGTGTTTACTTCTTACTGCCTTATTATCTGGCGGTTTCCGCCGATTATGATCCGGGCGGCGGTCTGCCCGCCGCCATGGCGGGGATGTTCGTCTTGACCGGTGGATCGGGACCCTTGCTCGGGGGCATATTGGTCGATCAGGGCGGGGTGCAGACAATCGCCTATGCACTGCTCGGCAGTTGCCTGTTCGCCGGCTTCGCCCTTCGCTGGATCCTTGCCGACCAGAATCAAACCCAACCCTGATTTCCGACGTAGATAAGTCACTCAAACTACGTAGTCCACGCACAACGAAAACAGATAAAAGCCTTCCAAAATCAGACGCGAATTGAAGGGCGACGATCAACCCACGGGTGAGCATCTTCCAATTGTTTGGCTATTCGAAACAATGTGGCTTCATCGGCAAATTTCGCGGCAAACTGCATCCCAATTGGCAAGCCGTCCTTCGAATGATGCAGTGGCACTGACATCGCGGGTTGACCGGTAACATTAAATACACTGGGAAATCCGCTAAAACCACGGATCTTGTCAATCCACTGGTACGGGTCTAAACCAGGTTCATTCTGATTGTAGGTACCGATTGGCTGAGGAAGCTTCAATAAAGTGGGCGTTAATAAGAGGTCAAATTGTTCAAAGAAAGGCGCGATATCGCGGCACATGTTGTTGATTTTGGCGAGCATCTCGAAATACTCGGTTGCTTTCATTCGCATGCCGTATTCATAGAATGCTAACGTCACCGATTCCAATGTATCGGGCGAGGGCGTACGACCGGTTACCTTGCAATAGTGGTTCACGGCCTCTGCAGTCGCGATCGCCGATGCTCGGACTGTCGCCATGACCACCGTTTCGTGATCCCACATCGGCGAAGCTTCTTCGACAATATGTCCCAGGTCTTGCAGCATGACGACGGTTTCCCCCAAGGACACCACGACCTCTGTATCCGCTGCTACGCCGGATGGAGACTTTGCAGTAAAAGCGATCCGTAATTGACCCGGAGATTTTTCCAGCTCGTTCAGGTACGGCTGTTCCGGCGGCGGGATTATGTATGGATCGCCCAGGCCGGGTCCCTGCACTAAATCAAGCACCGCTGCGCTGTCTCTAACCGTGCGTGAGATTACGTGTTCTACACCGAAACCACTCAGTCCTTCGCGCACATCCGGTCCTACCGGGGTGCGTAGACGTGTAGGCTTCAAGCCGAACACCCCACAACAGCTGGCCGGAATTCGAATAGATCCCCCACCGTCGTTGCCGTGGGCGATCGGCAGTATTCCGCTTGCCACACAAGCCGCCGATCCACCGCTCGAACCGCCCGCCATACGACTCGGATCCCATGGATTGAGGGTCGGGCCATGCAGCACGTTTTCGGTAGTCGTATTCATGCCCAGCTCTGGCGACGCGGTACGCCCCAGGGTATTGAAGCCCGCATCGATAAAACGCTGCATGAGATCGCTGCTGTGCTCGTACATGTATCCATCGACCAATCTGCTGCCTTGTGAGCACCCCTTGGCTGCCTCATGGATGACCAGATCTTTCACCAGAAACGGTACACCGTTGAACGGGCCATTCGTTAATTCTGCTGCGCGCTCTGGATTTGCTCTTTCAGGGTATTGAGCGACGACGGCATTGATCGACGGATTCAATTTGTTTATCGCAGCAAACGCGAGTTCGGCAAGTTCGGAGGCGGTAATTTCGCCACTGCTGACCAATGCGGCCAAACCCGTACCGTCGTAGGATGCATACTCTTCGAGATTCATGAGCAAAGCTCCTCGGTCGTTAGACAAAGTGACAACTACCTTGCTTGATCCTCGGCAGATGACTTCACCAATTTGCGTTAATGGGATTGTTGACCATATAGTACATCAGACCTATATTTACAACCATTAACAATTGGCTCGCGTATCGAAAAGCACTGATGGAGATGGGATTAGGTCAATGAGTGGGCGCGTAGAGGGGTGTGTCGCGATTGTAACTGGAGGCGCTCGAGGGATCGGAGCGGCCGCCGCTCGACGATTAGCTGAACAGGGCGCTGAAGTCGTCATCCTCGATATTGCGGACGATGAAGGACAGTCGGTCGCTGATGAAATTGGTGGAAGATATATAAAGCATGATATATCGAGCGAGGAGCAATGGAATAAATCTGTAGCTGACGTGCTTGAAAAGCATACTAGAATTGATGTTCTTGTGAACGTGGCTGGAATAGATGGTGATTTAGAGCGTTCGACATTGGAGTTAACCAGTCTGTCTGACTGGAACCGGGTCATACAAACCAACCTGACCGGGACTTTTCTTGGCTGCCAATCCGTTTTTCCCGCCATGAAGGCACAAAAAAAAGGCGCAATTGTAAATTTTTCATCGGTATTTGCTTCCGTCGGCTCTCCTTATTCTTTGGCCTATGGGGCTAGCAAAGCGGCGATAGAACAACTCAGTCGATCAATTGCATTAGAAGGTAGTCGAGATGGCATTCGAGTGAGATGCAATTCGATTCAGCCGGGTTTGATTCGCACACCCATGTTGGAACATTTTTTTCACAGTTTTGCAGAGGCTTTCGAAGTAAGTACAAAAAGGGTTGAGGAAGTTGCAGTCAAGCCTATTCCATTTGCGGCATTGGGCGAGCCGGAGGAAGTTGCTGATCTGGTGTTGTTTCTCGCCTGCGATGAGTCGCGCTATATAACAGGCGCTGAAATCGTAATCGATGGCGGGTGGCATCTTACTGAAGGTAAATACGACGATTTAGGCAAGAAATAGGATGGCTGGGAGAACGTTCATGCAGGCAACCATTGAATCCGACGTAGTACATGCGCTTCCGCGCGATTACTACGTGTCAGACGATATTTACCAGCAGGAATTGAAAAAGGTATTCGCTCGCCAATGGCTGTCAGTCGGTCACGTTTCATTGGCCCCCAACCCGGGCGATTATTTCGTCAAGCAGGTCGGTCCGGAAAGCATGATCATCGCGCGCGACAAAGCTGGAAAATTGCGTGCCTATTTCAATGTGTGCCGACATCGCGGATCCAGAATACTGGCCGATGAAGAGCAAGGCACCAGGAAGAATTTTTCCTGTCCCTATCACAACTGGACCTACGGCACCGACGGTTGCCTGATGGTGGCACCCGGTGCGAATGACGGCGACGACTTCACCTTCGCAGATTACTCCTTGCACGAGGCCCATTGCGACGTCTGGTATGGATGGATTTTTGTTTATCTGGACGAACATGAACCTGTCCCGCTCGCTAAAGTGCTCGGCCCCGTCTGTGACGAGGACAAGCTGCGCGCAATCGGCTCGGAGCAACTGAAGCTCGCCCATCGCGAAACCTATGTCATGGAGTGCAATTGGAAGGCGGTGGTCGAGAATGGTATCGAATGCTATCACTGTGGTAATGCTCATTCATCGTTAGCCGCCGTATGCGATTTCAAGCAGTATTATGATGGTGAGAATTTTTTTGCCGACTCGGGACAGCATTTTCCACTATACGAAGGGATGGAAACCTTCTCCATGGACGGTAAACGGGTCGTGACCAAACCTCTCGGTACGCCTCAGAAACCCGGATTCAGTGCCGGTTTCCTGGTGATGCCCATGTTCTGCGGCCCGGTATTGTTCGTCGATCATGCCGTCGAGCTGGAAATTACGCCGCTCGCCGTAGACCGTACGCAGATGATTTCCGAATGGTACGTGCATGAAGACGCAGTCGAGGGTGTCGATTATGATGTGAATAAACTGATCGAAATATTTCACATCACTAATGAAGAGGACCTCGCCTTAGCTAAACGAAATTACCAAGGCATCGAGTCTGTGCACTTTACGCCCGGTCCGCTGAACCCCACGCGGGAGCGCGGCATAATCGATGTCCACAAAATGTATCTCGAAATGATGGCAGCGGACTGAGTGCTGCTTGCCCAAATAAAGGGCTCGGCCGCAGCGAGTATCGAATGAAATGTTTCCACACATAGTTATCGGCGGTGATGCGCACAGCCGTGGATTGCAACACGGCAGATTGTTGGCCGCGCGCATCGAGCGCGCGGTGAATTTCTACCTAAATCTGTTTGGACTCGAGCATACGCTCGTGCGTGCATTGGCGGAGGATTATCGTAGCGTTATCGAGGCCTATCACGCAGATTACGCCATTGAAATAGATGCGATCGCTGAAGGTGCCGGACTGCCAGGCTGGCAGTTGTACGCGATGAACGCGCGTTCCGAGATCATGAACAGCACCGTCCCCGAGTGTACCGCGATGTACTTCGCCGGTTCGCGGTTGCTCGGCCAAAACTGGGACTGGGCGGCCGCGGCCGAAGATTTCGCCGCGTTAATCAGCGTCGAGCGCGCCGATGGACACCGGATCGTTACGTTTACCGAAGCAGGCATGCTGGCAAAGATTGGAATTAACAACCACGGGCTGGGAGTGTGTTTGAATTTTCTGGCCGCTGAACATTCGCCCAGCGGCGTGCCGGTGCACGTGTTGTTGCGGGCTATTCTGGACGCGTCGAGTTTGGCCGACGCCAGGCAACGCGTGGCCGCGGCGGGAGCCGGCAAAGCCTGTCATATCCTTATCGGCGATGCTTACGGGGATTGCTACAGCCATGAATTCGCCGGCGAGCGCAGCTACCACCCAAAGCCCGACAACGGCGTCCTGTTGCACACCAATCATTACCTCATTAACGCTGCCGAAAACGTCGAAACGCTACCGGCAACCTACGAGCGTTACGCGCGGGCGCAACAGATGCTCGGCCACGTGGCGCAGCATGATATGCAAACCATGCAGGACATTCTTCTCGATCGCAGCGAGGGCGAACAATCGATCAATTGCCCCTATTTCGTCACTGAACACTTTTCCGGCGGGCGCGCCGGCACGATTGCCAGTATCGTCATGGACCTGGCGGCCGGTTGCGTGCGCGTAAAACGCGGCAATGGACCGCAGGGGCGTTTCGTGCGGTATTACGCATAAGCCGCACGCCGTCGCGTGGCTAAAGATCCATTGCTCAATTCAAATCTCGGTCAGCACGTCGAGCACTATATCAACAGCTTTATTCATGTAGTCGCGAGTAATGGTAAGTGAGGGCATTAATCTCAGGACGTTGCCATAACGGCCGCAGGGCACCGCGATGATACCTTTTGATAACAGCCCCATAACCACGTTCATCATTTTTTCCTGATCAAGAGGTTCCCGGGTTTCTTTATCATTTACCAGCTCAATGCCAATCATGAGACCGCGTCCGCGGATCTCGCCGATAATTGCGATCTCATTACTCGCGTTTCTCAGACGCTCGAGCACTTCCTCACCCAGTTCCGCCGCACGATTTACCAGCTCGTTTTCGGTAATGATATCGATATTTGTCATCGCAACTGCAGCGGACACCGCATTGGCCGCAAACGTCTGCGGTTGTGATAGTTCGTCCAGTTTGTTGGCGAGGTCTTTACGCATAATCACTCCCGCCATGGGTAGATCACCACCCATACCTTTACCAAATGTCATCATGTCCGGTTCAACGCCTGCATGTTCAATCGACCACATCTTGCCGGTGCGGCCCGTGCCGGCCTGCACCTCATCGGCGATAAAGAGTGCTCCATGTTTTTCACAGGCGGCTTTTATTATTTGTACAAATTCCGGATCCGGTGGGACGTAACCGCCTTCTCCCTGCAGAGGTTCAATGATGACGGCAGCAACATCATCCGCAGCCGTATAAGGTGTATTCAAAACATGATCCACATAGTTTGCACAGGCAAGTTCACAACTCTCCCGCTCCAGACCAAAGGGACAGCGATAACAATATTGATAAGGTGCATGAATGACGCCACCCATGAAGGGACCGTAGCCTTTGCGATATTGCTCACCGGTAGTAAGTGCATTGGAGGCTGCCCATACACCATGATAGGCACCATGAAAGGCCAGTATCTGATTTCTTCCAGTCACCTTGCGGGCAAATTTAATCGCACTTTCGAGCGCGCCGCTACCACTCTGCGTGAAATAAGTAACGCAGTTATCCTTCAAACCAGGAGGCGCAATGGAGGCAATTTTTCTGGCCAGTTCACCACGCCTGGTATTACTGATGTCAGAGGCATGCATCAGTCGTTTCGACTGTTTTTCCATCGCCTCAATCACACGCGGGTGGGATCGACCCACACTACTCACACCAACACCGGCTGATACATCTATATAAAGGTTACCGTCCGGATCTTTAACAGTGACTCCCTTGCCAATATCAAATACCAATGGATAGGCACCTCCTCCACGGGTCATTGATTCATATTCAGGCGCTTCGGCAAGTAACTTTCCAGTTTCAGGACCCGGGACACTGTCCGTCAGGATCTTCGGTGCATCTGCGAAAGAAAGTTCTGCAAGTTCTTTTTCTGAAATCATAATTTTTCCCCTCTCTACTCCCGAGCCGCCGCATCGTCGACGAAATTGAGTTTGCCGAGCCACTCAACACTACGTCGTGGTAGACGCCGACAGATGATACATCGAGTGATGTTTGACCAGGGTTTACCTGATGGCGATCTGAAACACTTCGCTTCTTATCAACTTCCTCAACCCTGGATGTTGAACGAAACGCTTGCCTTGTTTGACGCGAGTCAACTGTGATCCTTCAATAATTGCTTGAATTGCGGCAGCCCGTCTATCGCGCTCTGTCTTTGATAGCCGCGGGTTTAGCCCGGCGATCGCTCTGGAAACGACGGAGCGGTAATGAGCGAACGCGTTTTCCATGCACGTTTCTACGTAGTCATCGTGCGTGGTCAATGCCCAGACCTGAAATAAAAACCCTCGCACTAGAGGTTTCTCTAGATCATCCAGCAGGTAATCAACAAGCGCATAGAAGCAATCTTCGGGGTTATCCGCCTTCACGAAAATCGTTTCGTAGTCAACGTCGTAAGTCTTTTCGTTGTACTCGATGAGTTCTCTAAGCAACGCATTCTTGGTGGGAAAGTAATATTGAAGATTGCCCAGGCTGATGCCGGACCGCGCGGCGACGTTGCGCATGGTGAAATTCGGATAACCCTCGAGCGCCAGGATCTTGCGGGCCGCCTGCAAAACCTTTTCGACCCGCTGTTGTCCTTTGGCGATGGTAGCGGTGCCGGACCGTAAACCATTGGCTGGCGGCAGTTGAGCTGAAGGCATTTTCGTCATTTACAACTCTTGCGCCATGGAATTACCGTTTCCCCGGGAGTTACAATTTTTGCTTATAATACAAAAGACCTATATTTACAAGTGGGTTTGAGAGAGCTATATTGCAGCTCTGAGTCGGTTTTCATGCCGCCTGCTTGTTAAATGGGGGAATTATGAAATCTCGTCATATTTTCAGTTTCGTCGTCGTATTTTCATTCCTGCCGTTTTTGTCCGCGTTCGGTCAAGCACTTGAAGAAGTTGTCGTGACGGCGCAGAAACGCGAGCAATCGGTGCAGGATATTTCGTTGTCCATCTCGGCTTTCGGCGAGGTCGAACTCCGGGAATACGGATTCAAGAACCTGTTCGACATCGCCCAGCATGCACCCAACGTGCAGATCACGAGCTTTTACGACCATAGCAAGCCCGAGATAGCGATACGCGGCATGAGCCCGCAGCAGGTGTTTTCGGCGTTCGAGCAGGTTCCTGTCGGGATTTACTACGACGAAGTGTTCTCCGGTTCCCGCTCGGCGCACCTGGCGCAGATGTTCGATCTGGAGCGCGTGGAGATCCTGCGCGGTCCGCAGGGCACGTTGTACGGCCGCAATACGACCGGTGGAGCAATAAATTTCATCGCCAAGAAGCCGGGCGATAAATTCAAGGCCGAAGGCGCAGTGACCTACGGTCGATTCGACCAGATCGACTTCGAGGGAGGTGTGGATGTCCCCTTGAGCGACACGCTGGCGCTGCGCGTTGCCGGAGTCAAGCGGGATCGGGACGGTTATACCAAGAACATATCCGGGATACCCGGGACGCCCGACCGGCTGCAGGACATCGATAACTGGGGTGTCCGCGGGATCCTGCAGTGGACACCGAGCGATACCATGGAGTGGACCCTGAATGTCCACGCCTTCGCCAGCGACACGAATACGCCGGCCGTGCATGGAGAAAAGGGTCAGGGTCGGGGGGAACCCAACGTGATCACCGGGTTCGCGCAGCCGGCGGATTTTCACACCCTGTCGATTAACACCGCGCCGCGGGAAGATACCGATGCCTGGGGTGTGGCGCTCACCGGGACGTTTGAGTTTGGAGACATTAGCGTGACCTCGATCACGGCCTATGAAGACGTCGAGTCCTTCGAGATCGAGGACAGTGATGCATCGCCGATCCTGGTGCAGATCTTCAGCGTGCCCGATGATCTGTGGCAGTTCAGCCAGGAGGTTAGGCTGGCGTCGACCACGTGGGAATCGATTGGGTCGCCGGTGCTTACTACTACACCGACGATCTGGAGGGGCGTAATGCGTTCGATGGCTTTCGCGACCCGTTCTTCGGCGTCGCGGCGGGCTTCGAAGCAGACAACTTTCTCCGTCAGGACACGGAGAACTGGGCGCTGTTCGCTGATGTCAGCTGGCCGGTGTTCGAGAACATCACACTGAACGGCGGGATACGCTACACCTCCGAGGACAAAGACATCGATGCCGATGCCACGGTCACCATTTTCTTCCCCGACGGGATGGGCGGTGAGGTCCCCTTCGTCATACCGACGATCGTCGATGGCCACGAAGAGGCGGACGCATCCGATGTCACGGGGCGTGCGGCGATCGAGTGGACCCCAACCGAGGACATCATGATTTACGGCAGCTACAGCCGTGGATTCAAGAGCGGCGGTTTCAACTCCCAGTCCTTCGGGGACATATCGGAGCTCACACCCTATGATCCGGAGACCGTCGATGCGTTTGAAGGCGGTATCAAGAGCACCTGGTTTGACAATCGGCTGATTTTCAACGCCGCCGTATTCCATCAGGAGGTCACGGACCTGCAGGCGCTCATCGTCGTCGACGATCCGATGCTCGGCCCGTTGTTTTTCGTCCGCAACGCGGCGGCGGCCACCACCAAAGGCGCGGAGATAGACATCCGGGCGACGCCCGTGGATGGGCTGTACACGTCGCTCGGAATAGGGCTGCTCGATACGGAGTTCGACGAGTTCGTGTTCAACGACGGCACTGGCAGGGACGCAACCGGCAACAAGCTGCCGGCGGCGCCGACGCTGACCTTGAACGGGCTCATCCAGTACGAGATCCCGCTGAGTGGCTCAACGCTGCTGGGTAGCTCAACGCTGACGCCGCGCCTCGAGTTCTCCTATACCGGCGATCAGTATTTCGATGCGCTGAACCGGCACCTGATTGATGAAGAGACGGAATACGTGGTTGTCAACGCATCACTGACGTGGCGCGGTGCGGGCGACAGTATCGAGGTGCAGGGCTGGGTGCGCAACCTGGGCGACACGGAATATGTGTTCAAGACCATTGGCAACCAGGCGGTGTCCGCCGGTACAACCACGTCCTACCACGCGCCGCCGCGTACTTACGGCGTGACCGTCCGGTACTTCTATGAGTGAGCTTGCGAGCCCGCAGGATTAACGACAGGGGCAACGATCGGGCTGCGTTTTTCCAAGACGGCGCCTGCCAAGGGCTGCGCCTTCAGCTATCGTGGATCTCCACGCCGATACGTGTGCAGTTATAGCCGTTACAGGCGCTGATATCCTCCGGACAGGCACTCACCGCGATCAGGCAATCCATTTCCGCGTGGAGATCGATGTAGTCGCCAGGACCGGACGGCGCCGTATGTATGGAGAGTTCGCCGGTTTCGCTGATCCGCGTATCGGTGAAGATATCGAAGGGATCGGGCAGGTCGTCCACGCAGATGCTGTAGGGTTCCAGCGCGTTGGCGAGATTTTCCTGGCAGCCGTTGCGCGGTCCGACCTTGAACATGTGCTCGTATAGGTAAGAATGGCACTCCGAGAGCATGATGTCGTGCACGCCGACCGTATCCTCGCCGATGGTGAACATCACGTTGTCGCGATTGGAGATGAGTGCATCGCCGGTAGTGATCTGAATATTCCAATGCCGTATGCGGGTTTTCGACTGCGAGAATCGCTCGCCATAATCGTGCGCCGAGAAGCAGACGAAATCAGCGGCCTGCTGCCCGTCAACATCGCTGACGCGCACCCGTTGCCCCTGATCCACCAGAAAAGCCTGTGCCGTTTTTGCTTCCAATATAACTGATGCCATGTGAGTTACCGCCGCAGGGACCGGTGATCAAGGTAAACTTCACTGAAATTCGGGTCAACAGGCGTGACGGCCGATATTTCAGCGCGATCGCCCGCAGTAAGCTGTTGAACACTAAGGGGGGCGGATGCTCGGATCGATCATTGGAACAAACGACACGCAGATCGACGTAAATAGTTTCTGGGCGTTGTTTGCCGCTCTGTTGTTGGCGGTTATCGGTGCGGAAGTCTTCATCATCCAGCCGGAATGGGTGCGGGGTCTGGTCACCTACGCCGGTTTTGACGACAAGCAGGCCGGTTTCATCGCAGCGGCGGAAATGTCCGGCACCTTGGTGACCACGATCTCCCTGGTCTTCCTGGCCCCACGACTGAACTGGCGCCAGGTCTTGGCCGTTGCGCTGCTGCTCATGGCGGCTGGCAATTTCGTGACCGTCCTGATCGCGGATTTCACGGCGTTCATGATAGTGCGCTTCATCATCGGTATCGGCACCGGAGCTGTCATGTCGCTCAGCTTTGCGATCGTAGGTCTGACTGCCAATCCGGATCGCAATTTCGGCTGGCTCATGGTGTGTACGCTGGTATACGCCGGCATCGTCATAGTGGCCATGCCGGCGGTTTATCAGAGCGCGGGCATGGCTGGCGTGCTCGTGTTCTTCGGCGTGCTCGCTGCGTGCGGTCTACCGTTCTTGCGCTTCCTGCCCGCGTCTGGGGAACCGCATGTGCAAGAGGATATCGACGCCAGGCACATTTCGTGGGGTTTCAGGCTCACCGCGCTAGCGGCCATGCTCAGCTTCTTCCTCGCTTTGGGCGCCGTGTGGGCGTATCTGTCGCTCATCGGCGTCGGCAGCGGTTTGACCGAACAACCGATCGCCAACAGCATGGCCTTGGCTCAGGCATTCGGAATCGCCGGGGGTGCTACCGCGGCACTGCTCGCTGCGCGCGTCGGTCGTGCCATCCCATTGGCGCTCGCCATCGCGGGCCTGATGGGATCGGTGGTACTGCTGCTGGGTGATTTGACCGTGACTCTGTTCGCGGCTGCCGTATGCTTGTTCGTCTATGGGTGGAACGTCGCGCACCCGTATCTGCTTGCCGCGATGGCGAGCTTCGCTCCGAGCAGCCGAATCGTAGTGTTCGCCGTGGCCATGCAGACCGTCGGTCTCGCCGTCGGGCCCTGGCTGGCCGCAAACCTCGTCACCGAAGATGGATACGCCTATATTTGTTGGTGCGGTATCGGGTTGTTCGCTTTGAGCCTCTGCTTGATCCTCCCGCCCGTACTACGCCAGACGGAACTCTCCAAATCGTAGCGCGGTTGGTCCCCCGCAGGGAAACAGCCATACCATTCGTTCCGCGGTAATATAGGCCACATTTGACGTATCGATTGTCGGACTATGAGGAGCGGATCGTGACAGACAGTATCGTCCAGAACAGGTCTACGGACACGGTATCGTCGATGTGCGCACCAGCCACGTCCCTGAACTCAACCAGCCGATTGATCGCGATGGGAAATAAGCGACATAGAATGATGGACAGGGTCCATCCTAGTGTCAGGTGTTGGAATCGAGGGTAAAAGTGATGAATGACCCAATGCCACTGGTGCAGGAGGAGATCGATCCTCAGTTCGACCTGCAGAATCACGTGCCGGACTTTACCCCCTACATCGAGTTTTTGCTGGCCCACAGCGAGAAAACCAGAACGACGCTCGATTGTGAACTCGATGTCGCCTGTGGAGCACGTGAAGAGGAAAAGCTCGACCTGTTTCCCGCCGCAAAGTCCGGCGCACCGATCTTCATCTTTATCCACGGCGGCTGGTGGTGTCAGACCGACAGGAAGGCCTGGTCGCTCTCCATTCAGGGCGCGGTGGAGATGGGCTATGCCGCGGTGATGACAGATTACGCGTTGTGCCCGTCGGTCACTATTCCCGAGATCACCGCGGCAAGTCGCGCTGCTGTTGCCTGGGTCTACCATAACGCCGAACGTCTCAACGCGGATCGCAATCGGGTATTCGTCGCGGGCCATTCCGCAGGGGGTCAGCAAGTCGGCATGCTCGCCATTACCCATTGGGCGCAGGACTACGGTCTGCCCGATGATGTTATCAAAGGCGGGATCCCGATCAGCGGGCTGTTCGACATGCGTTCATTTCAGTACAGTTGGTTGCAGCCGAAACTTCAGCTCACCCCCGAGAGCGCCCTCAGTGAGAGCCCGCTATTGAATATTCCGGATAGCGGGCCGCCGCTGCTGGTTACCTTGGGCGGCGATGAGTCAGTCGGCTTCCACCAACAGTCGGAAGAGTTTGTAGCCGCCTGGCGCGCGCGAGGCCTCAGTGCGGAATATTTGGATCAGCACGGAAAGAACCACAACACCGCGGTTTGGGCGATGCGCGACCCAAAAAGCGAGATCTGCCGCGAACTCAACCGCTTCATGCAATCGTGCGAGTCCGCACCTGCAGCGCAATGATTTACTCGATAATCACGGTCTAAAAATATGGAACGTGTCTCGATATTCGTCGAAGGAACAAACCTGCACGAAAGTCTCGTCGCGCTGGAATTCCCCACGGCCATTGACTACCGCGCGTTCGGTGCGACGCTGGCGGGGAACAGGGCGATCGGGACGATCTATTTTTACAGCTCGCCTGTCCCGGCCGAGATTTATCCCCGGCAGCACGAAGCGAGAGAGAGGTTGTTTGACAGCCTTCGAAACACGCAAGACCTCGTTCTCAAATTGGGCAGCATCGAAATCAAAGGCGGTCTGTTTCTGGAAAGGAGCGTGCACGTCCAGATGGCGGTCGATATGGTCGATTTGGCTCATCGGGACAGCTACGACACCGCGATTGTCGTCAGTCGAAGCGGCGAACTCTGCACAGCCGTCGATGCGGTCAAGGGTGCTGGGAAAGTGGTGGAGAACGCATTCTTCAAATACGCCATTGATCCGGTGAACCCATTGGCCGAGGTGTGCACCAGCTTCACGGAGTTGACGGGCGAGCAGTTCGCCGCCTGCATGCTTTGAGCGCGAACGGGCTCATTGGGCAAACTTGCGTAGTGACATGGCGACCAGGTTACGGTGCGACAACATCACGCCTTTAGGCCGCCCCGTGGTGCCCGAGGTACAGAATAGCCAGGCCAGATCACCCCATGGATGCTCATGCGCCGTTCATATTGCTGAGCGTAAACACTCGCTCGCTGATAAAGAGAACAAGCCACAACAAAAACAATCTTGCTCGATATCATCGCTGAAACAGGTTCTGGATTGACCATTCTCGCGCGGTAAATGCATTCCGCATTCAGTCAGTCACAATTTCTATACCATTAACGTGTAAGTGATCTTCGAGTGGAGTCGGTTGAACGACAGCTTGAGTTGCAATGCACCCCTGTATACAAGTGCGATGCAATTTTTTTAAGATATCTTCCGGCTCATCTCCTTCAAGGATCAGATGCATCTCTAGAAGCAGGCAACGGCTTTCCAGTCCCTCATTTTTCCATGCTTCAGGATCATCTGGCGTACTTTCAAACCGCTGCCGCAGCTCTACTTTTGCCGAAGTAATGGCCAAATCATAAATGCGGATAAACTCGCTAACGTGGGATAACAGGCAAAATGCTATGCCGCAACTAAAATAGCATAGCGGTGCAGGCGCAGAGTCTGTGCCAAGAAATGCCGTTCCTTCATCACAGGTGATAGAAAAATTACTCCAGGTAGCAAGGTTAGGTCTAACCTGTGCTCGTTTTATCTGGCCTTCGACCGCTTCAGCGGCAACATTGAGATCGAATACTAACTTCTCACCCTCGCGTGGGGGTTTAAACTTGGCGATCTCGAATGTATTAATCTCCGGAAAATCACCCCCTACCTTGTAAACTATCTCGTTCATGACAACTCCTCGTTCTAATTAATAAATATGAAAATAATTTATCTACAATACTTTAGCCGCCCCGCGATACGCGGCAGAAAGTGAATTTCGATTTTTGCCCGAGGCCCTCGGCATCAGCGGCCCTGCGAACTCAGTCCAACCCGTAGGAGGATGTTTGTGATATACAAATGCGGCGGGGCCGAAGAAACCCTCCTTGCTCATCTCGCGCTCGTAGATTCCCTCCGGCAGATCCGCGTGTGCCTGACGTGATGCGGTGCCTTCCACCCGAGGATACGTGATGTACTTGTTCATCTCTGAATACAGATTAGAAATAGAGGTTTATCAGACTCATTGCCTGGCAGCGAAGCGTTTTGGCAATGAATCCGGAGCTGATGATTCCTGCACTTCAAGGTTGATTTCTGACGCGAGCTTTAACGCCTGAGCTTTGACGGATTTTTCAACGCCGATAATATCCGCAGGGGTCTTACCACCGGGCCCAACAGTCAGAATCAGGCCATCGATGATAGCCTGAAGAATAGCAGCTCGGCGCCATCTCTCACCTTCATCCAGTGACGGATTCAGCGGCTTCATCAGCTCCGCCAAATGCTTTCGGTAGTTTCCGTTTACGGCTCCCAGCATATCGGCCACATCGCCGTCTGAGGCGGACGCCGACCACGTATGTAGCAGGAAACCTCGAACCAAGGGATCGCGGATGCTTTCTAGTAGGTAATCCACGTAGGATATGAAGCGCTCCTGTGGGGAGCGCCCCGGCAACTTCATAAATTCATCGATCTCCTCCGCGAAGATGGTAAATACGTATTGCACTGTGGATATCAACAAATGCTTCTTTGTCGGAAAATAGTATTGGACGTTTCGAGTGTTTAAGCCCAAGACAGAGCTGACCTTTCTCACACTGAAAATTGCAAGCCCCTCGCGTGCAAACAATCGTGCAGACGCATCGAGAATCTGATTGACGCGCTCGCGCCCTTTGTTATGTATGGCCGTGCCGCCTCGCAAGCCAATAACATTTGAAACTTTATCAAGTTCGTCGGCAGTGGATACTTTCGATGACATTCAACCAGTCTCCTACCAAGCGGTCAGGCAGTGCTATCGTGTTACACATTTTCAGACCTTGACGTAATGCTCCATCGGCAATGCTCTGTATTTAGAAGGTGCCAACTTTTCCGCTGTTATAAACCCGGGTTCGGCGTTCAATATATCCGGAATGCGATTAACCACCGTGGTACAGGTAATCTCCCACCCGGGAAAATTATCCTGTTGCATATGTATATTCGGCACGCCCTTGATGTTCCATATATTGGTTTCGACATCCTCCTCGCCGAAGATTTTGGCCGTAAAGTCAGCGCGGAATTTTGGTCCTTCGACGGTCACAATCTCGATTTTTTCATTGACTCCAATGACTTCACCAGCCTTGAGTACTCTGTCAAGGCCGTTACAGTGAACATCCGAATCGCTGGTAACCGGCTCGACACCGATATCGATGCTTTTGATGTTCATGTCCAGCGCGGAGATTAATGCCTCCATACCCATACCTACGGTGGATGGTGGCGGTTTTTGCCCGGCCGGTGGCGCTGAGGCAAGAAATTGCTCAGGCGTAATTCCTAAAGGCAGGTTATTCAGCAGGGCCGGTCCAAAACCGTCGAAGTTGGCAACGCATTCGGCCTCGAGTGTATCTATGCGGTGGCTACCGGCGGTCAGCATCGCGATCAGATTTACCCAATAAACATCCTGAACGCCGCTCGCCGTCAGGGTTACATTGTGTGCTTTTGCGACTTTGTCGAGTTCTGTCGCCGTCTCAGGGTCATAGGTCCACGGGTAGAAGGCGCCCTCGGTAATCGTGAGAACGTTGATGCCCTGTTCCAGGCAGCGTCGGGCATCAGCATATAGTCCGTCCATGTAGCTACAGGCTGCGTGCACGGCGATGTCTATACCCGGCTCGGCGCTAATGAGACTCTCAAGGTCATCAGTTATTTCTACACCGAGCGGCTCATTGAGTCCGCACACGCTACCAAGGTCCTCGCCAATGTGCCGCTTCACATTTACCGCACCTACGATTTCGACGCCTTTTTCCGTCATCAACTTGGTGATGAATTTACCCATCTGGCCAACGCCGATTACGATCGCTCTAATCTTCTTCATGACTTACCCTCGATTACCTGAACTACACCGCTAGTGCGGGCTTTACGTTTTAGAACAGACACCGTCTCTCAGGTTCTCCAAATACCATCGGCAGAACTCTGTTACGTTCGACTCCATCAATGAATGTTGATGCGGCACATAGGCTCGGGAATTAATTCCCAGTTGATTATTCTGCGTAATGGTTAGATCCTGCTTAGCTGTGGTGCGCCACATCCAGGTCAACCTTTCCAAGTCGTAGTCCTTGCCTTCCTGCGCATCGGCATTTACCAACCAGATGATTTCCGCATCAGTTTTAGTGGGCGCCCTAGGTGTAAACCGAAACAAAAACACCGCATCATTGGTTGCCAACATGTGGCTCACCGGGTTGATCCCTACGCCGCAATAGCCCATGTCACGATCTTTATAACCCTTCAATAACGGCGCCATCGGTTGGCCGTCCTCTGACTCGCTCATTACGCCGTCTCTGAACCAGGCACGGTGACCAAAACGAAACCATTGATGACCATGCGTATCATCAACTTCCGGCGGCAATTGCCCCAACGCTGTGGCCCGTTCCTCAAAAGCTTTCATCTCGGGAGAACCCCCAGCCGCATCAGCATCACTGGAAGCAGGCCCCGCGCCGAAATTGACGATCAATTCCTGCGTGCGCAAACTGCAAAGTTCCGGGTGCGCTGCTAGACAGTGGTAGCACTCGATATAATTCTCGACCACCAACTTCCAATTCGCCAAGGTATCAAAAGTATGACGGTAAGCGATCTTACAGCTTGCTGTTCCGTGCAATTTGAAGAACGGTTCAAGCCCCTCGATATTCGCGTGAAAATCCGGTGGGTTTTCGGCCAGACATATGAATATCAGGCCTTCACAAATCCGTACGTGACATGATTTCAATGCCACACTTGCGCCGTCGAAATCCTCGGCCATATAAGGGGCATTCGCCAATGTCCCGTCCTGACGATAGCTCCAGGAATGGTACGGGCACACCATGAGGTTTGCTTTGCCCTCTTTCTCCAGGCAGATCCGGGACCCGCGATGGCGGCAGACGTTGTAGTGGGCGTAGACCGTGTCGTCCTGCCCGCGAATGATGATGATGGATTCGTCGCCGACTTCGAATAGAAAATAATCACCACGATGGGGGATACGGGATTCATGATCGACCAACTGCCACTGCTTCGCGATCACATGCTCCAGATCCAGCTGAAATATCTGTGGGTCACAATACATCGCTTGCTCGTGCGAGCACGTTGGTTTCTGACGATCGATAATGTCACTCGCATCGGCCCCAACTGACTTTATATACATCGCCATCCACTCCCAATGGTCGATCTGTTGGCACCAGGGCCACATGGACTCAGTGGGGGTTGCCACTCCCACTTGCCTGACTCTTAAATCAAGTTCCGTCAGCTCTCCGCTGCAGCGGAGGTTCGCCGTAACCCAAAAGCATATTATTATACAAATGGATAAAAATTCAAGTCATTTTTTCGACGACCGACGACCGACGGCCTAGTCCATAGTTCGAAAGCTTCGAAAATTATACGGTTTTTAGGTCTAATCCCCTTATTTTTATTATGTTTCGAGTGACCACGCATAAGCGTTAACCCCGCCTTGGGGCAAACATGGTTTTTTGTTGACTTTTTGATACATATGTATAAATTAGTGCGTGCGAACTGAGTGACGTGCACCAGTCAATAGCCATGTGGGAGGTTTCGTATCATGAGCACTAAAACCAAATGTTCCGGGCCTCACGCAAACTCAAGCATTAAAGAGGGCCGCCGGGATTTTTTGAAGTCGGCTGGTGTCATTGCTGGTGCAGGTCTTCTCGCGCAAACGCAGTCATTTGCAGGCCAGTCCGAGGCAACAGCAGCTTCTGATGGCTCATTAAGATCCGCTACATCCACAGACTACGATGTGGTCATTATCGGCGCTGGAAATGCGGGAGTCACTGCCGCTAGAGAAGCCAGTCACAGCGGACTGAAGACGTTGGTTCTGGAGGCCAGGAACCGCGTCGGTGGGCGGGTTTTTACCTCAACATTTGCCGGACGAAAAGCAGATCTGGGTGGTACCTGGACCTATTGGGGGCACCCTTATATGTGGTCTGAGCTAACACGGTATGGTCTTTCCCTAGAGAGTAACGAGGGAACTTACGAGGCCGAAGAACTACTTTGGTTGGCAGACGGGAAGTTGACCCGGGGCGATGGGGCTGAATTTGATGCACTGTACCAGGCGGTATTTGAAGAATATTGTCAGGATGCAAGGAATGCATACCCGAGACCGTTCGAGGCTTCAGTTATTAGCGATAAATACAAGCACCTCGACAAAATGTCATTGCAGGATCGCGTCGATGAAATGCAAGGGTTAACCCAGGTTCAACTCGATCTACTCAGCTCCCAACTCAGTTCAGCCTGCAGTAGCGATTTAAAGAATGCGGGTTTTGTCGATATGCTTCGCTGGTGGGCTCAACATCATTCCAGCTACCTCTCGTTTTTCGATATGGCGTCTTATCACATTAAAGAAGGTGCAGCGGCGCTCCCTGAAGCCATCGCTGCTGACTCCAATGCTACGATTGAGCTGGGTACAGCTGTCGCAAGCGTTAAGCAGGAAGAGAGTAAGGCGACTGTCACAACGGAGTCAGGAGATTCTGTAACAGCGCGGGCGGTAATCGTCGCGGTGCCGGTTAATGTACTGTCAGACATTGATTTTTCCCCCGAGCTCAACCCGGCAAAGATGGAGATGTCCCGGGAGCGGCACGCAGCTTCCGGTTTTACGGTCTATATGGAGCTTGAAGGGCAATATAAGAAACTGAATGCAATGGCTCCAGACAGTGCGCCGTTTACCTGGATTTATACAGCACACCAGTCACGCGATCACAGTACTTTCAAGGCTTTTGGTCCTAGCCATGAGCGAGTGGATGTTAATGATGATGCTGCTATCGAAGAGGCATTGAAACAGTGGTTTCCGAAGCCGAAGGTTTTGCAGTCGTACAGCTATGACTGGAATATAGATCCATATTCTAAAGGTAACTGGAGCTGGTATAAGCCGATGCAATCGTCAAAATACTTGCCGGCCTTGCAGCAGCGGGAAGGGCGATTGTTTTTTGCCGGCGCAGATATCGCAGATGGAATGCGGGGCTGGATGGATGGTGCTATTGAGAGTGGGTTGAAAATCGGTAGGCAGGTGGCAAGAGAGCTGACTTGAAGCCAACGCCAACACACTAGCAGCTCGATCTTCGCCATCGCGCTGCTGCGAGAAAATAGTGTGGCTAATTGTTTAGCACTTAGCTGACTTGTCAAAAAGCGGAACAAGTTCCGTCCTGGCAAACTCAGCCAGGCTGGTCAAACTAATTTTCTCCGCTGATTCCGGGAATTCAGGGCAAAGCAGACCCTTTTCCATGCACTCGAACGAATCAATATATTCCGGTACGTAATCCGCATGAAAACCAACCGTCCCGGCTTCCACTTGGGCCATGACTTGCGTAGCTGTCAATTTAACGTGTCGCACATCCCGGCCACATTCTTTCCCAATTGTGGTCGCGACTTCATCAAATGTCATAACGGGCCCAACAATTTCCCGTATATGAATACCTTTCCAGCTGGTATCCGTTAGTAATTCGACCGCCTTGGTCGCTATATCCCTGGTTGCAATAAAGCTCATTTTTGCAGAACCGGAAATGGGTTGCTTTATAGCACCCTCTTTAAGGATGGAATCGATATACCATAGACAGTTCTCCATAAAATAACCCGGCCTCAAAATCGTGATGTCTGCTTTTAAGCCGCGCAGAATCTGCTCAGCATCATGCAGACCCAATATGCCTCCGGTCCCTTCGGAATGATGCGCACCTAGCGAAGATAAAAAAACAATACGAGACACGTTAGATTGGTTTATCGCCTGCGCAACGTTTGTTGCAATCTGGTTAAATATCTCACGCTCTTTCCCCAAGTAATTTATTTGAGGAATTAGAAAGAAGAAAGCATCAGCGTCTGTCAAAGGCCCTACGAAGGTAGCCCCATTTGTTAAGTCTGCTTTCACAACCGTTGCGCCCATCGCCCTCTCATTATCGAGCTTAGCCGGTTCACGAGCTAACAAGATAAGGTTGTGCTCACCCTGCTCTAATAGTTGCTTGGTTATCTGGTTACCGATCTGTCCCGTAGGTGTTGATATTGCAATTCTCATCAGTTCGGACCTCCCCCTTTGATAACACTTGCAGAAGAAATCAGTGAATTAGTCATTCTATTTGCCTGGGATTCAAACACTTACTATTTCCAACATTAGACGGTCGCAACTGTATTCAACGGCTTTGATGCTAGCCCATCGATATAGCTAATGATTGCAAATGCCACAACAACGGAGACAATCACAATCCAACCCATAGCGCCATAACCACCTGTCCATTCGATCACCATTCCACCAACAGCCGGGCCAATCCCTCCTGCCAGCACAAACATACCGGCTACACCAGCTGAGCAGCCTCCCCGTTGATCGAGCGCCGCACCAAGACCAAGCAGATACGTAAAATTAAAGTAAATCCCGCCCGCCATAAATGCAGTCGCCACCATAAAGACTACCGCCGTTGTACTATGTACCAGCGAAAACACCGCAGTTGCTTGGACCGCCATTCCGATCAGGAGGGGTCGCAAACGGCCGAATCGCGTATTGAGCCATGAAGCGAGCCCTGAGCTGAACACTGACGCAAGACTTATTACACCTATCACGATCCCAACCGTTTGTGGATTTAAGTCCGCGCGTAAACCCAAGACCACCATAAACGGCCACACTGCGGCGATAGCGGTGGCCCAAAGTAATGTAGAAAACCATAACAGGGTTGCTGCGGCCCTTCGGTGACTAACAAGCTGGACCGAAGATATCTCAGGCGCTTCACGGCTGGGCAGAAGAAGCAGCAGTGGTAGGAGAGCCAGATTAACGATCACCAATCCTGCGAAGACACCTACATGCGCATAGCGGATTTCAAGTACGGGAATAGCGGCGAGGAACAAGCCGCCGATCGCCACGCCGATCATGTTCATCTTGCCGTACTCTCTTTCCGGATAGGCGGTCGTGGCGATCAGGGCATTGGCAATCGCCAAGGCGCAACCTTCACCGACTCCGGTCAGTCCCCGTACCAAAAGCAGGGTGGCAAAATTATCCAGATAAATGGAGATCCCGTGGCCCGCAACAGCAACGAGCGCACCGGCAACACACACAGTCCGTAACGGCAAAACACCGATCCGCGGCGCGAGGATAAACGAGGTGACGGCGATCGCGCAGATTTCAATCGCAACGATGTAACCGGCGGCTGATTCGTTGAACGCCAAACCCCGTAACAGCGCATGAAACAACTCGGGCTGTGCCCACCAGCTCAGGGTCGCAAGGCTGTACGCAGCTATGCTCGAGGGTATCAGCCATTTCTGTATCGATCCCGATTCCTGGTTGGCCATCACAAGTTCTTCATATCCGCTGGCGCAACGGTTTTGGGGTCAATACCCATCGAACGACACATGCAATGCGCAACGAAACAGTCGAGCTGGTTGAATTAGCTATGCGACCTGTAAGCGTGTCTCAGCACGGTGCTAAGACGTGAACCAATCGCCGTCCACATACCAGCCATCGTCGGTCAGTCGCCAGATGCAACAGCTGCGATTTGTGAGTTCAGTACCATCGTTCAACGTCACGTGGACAAGCGCCAGATCGTAGGCAATGTCACCCGATGGACCGAGCCTGGTTTCAACTTCCTCGACCCGGATATCCGCCAGGGCGTCCATCAAACCGCTCAGCGATTTCCTAATTGCATCGTGGCCCACGCACAGAGGCATGCCGGTACCGCCGAGGAAGGCATTCTGCGTGTAGAATCCCGTCAACAGACCCTCGACGTCGTGGTTCCTGTTGCATTGCTCGAACAAGTCATAGCGCTCGCGCAATGCCTTTTTGACATCGTCAATTGATTCAGCCATTTTCTTACTCCCAGCTTGGCGGTTGTGAGCAGCAGATGAAGGCGTTCATCGCTGCGTGTGTCCCGGTGCTTCAACATCGATAGCGGTGGAGCGCGAAGCCGCGGCCGACGCCCCTTTCACCAGGCCTACGTCTAACGAATTGAACAGGTCGCAAACATTGGTATCTCCGATGAGTCTATATTTCATGTTTCTTGCACGTTCTTGGTTTTCGTGCTCACACTCTTAGCGGCCTCTACGGCACCCTCCAGGCGGCATTTCCATCGACGATAATCGCCTGTCGAGCCCGCGCAATCCGGGTCTCAAAGCCTCGGTGCTCAAGCGGAAAATAGCTCAGGCACCCGTTTCATCATCAGATCCAGGTACCAGTGATGAAAGTACCAGGTGCTCTTTTCGAGGTGCGATTGCCGGCCGTGAGAATAATAGGCGGAGTGCCTTCCTTTAAACGCTTTTGCGCATGCCGCTATATCTTCATCAAGGAAAGCTACGGTGCCTTGCACATATTTATCGAACTTCTCCTCGAATCTCGGATCGGCGGCCGCCTCCTCGGAAACGCACATGCCAAAGCCCAGGGTGTTGCGGTGGGGACCGTTCGGGTACAACTTCAGCCAGAAGAAGTGATCGGGTGTGGCAAACCAATTAAAAGTAGGAAATATGGTCGAGATGATGGTTGCCTCGTGCTCCTTGGGTCCCATTCCCTCGAACTCCTTGAAGTTGGGTGACATCAAGTAGTCGTCATCCCCGATCGTCGTGCCGGGAGCAGGGGGATTTCTGAAGATCGTGTATGGCAACCCGTCGGTATCGTCAACTGTGGTGAGGCCGCTGGGTATGTACGGTTCCAATGAAGTCCGGTGTACGCCTTGCGAATGGTAGGACTCGGTAAAAATGTCCAGTGAGGTCTTCCAGTCATAGTCAAGCTCGAACGACAATCCGGAATCGAAATACCGGCGTTCGGAGACCTTGTGCGGCGCAAGTATTTCATCCACGCCCCGAAGCTGTGGTCCCAGCGGTTCGGTCTCAGGATCGAAACTCATGAAGATGAATCCCTGCCAGACCTCGACGAGGAATCCATGCAAATGACATCGCTTTCGATCAAAACCTTGCGCTTGATCCATTTGCGGCGCACCACGCAGGGATCCGTCGAGGTTGTAACTCCACCCGTGGAACCCACAGGTAAAGACATGCTTGTTGCCGCTGCCGTCGGCGACCGGAAATCCCCGGTGACGGCAACTATTGGAGAACGCCCGGATTTGATTGTCGCTGTCGCGAACAAGCAGGAGCGATTCCTCCAGTATCTCGACGGTAAAATAATCGCCCGCTGACGGGATCTGGTCTGAGTGACCCGCACATAACCAGGATTTCTTTAAGATGTGCTCGCGTTCCAGCGCATATATGGCGGGATCCGTGTAAAACCGGGATGGCAACGTCGTCGCCTGCTCTACCGGCTTTAAAGCGTCTTTTAAATCAAGCCGGGAAAAAGTTTGGACACCGAGTCGGCTTATGTCTGTCATTCGCTAAACCTCCACCACACATCAATCTTTAAGATAATTCGTTTGTCGCCGAACGCGACCTACCAAACTTGCACAAATCCTTTGTCCTCGTGCAAAGAGCGTACCGCCGCCGCTCTGCGGTGTGTTGTCACAGCGTATCTCAACACCTCACAAACGGAGGATTTCTGTGACGTCACGGTGCACGTCGATCAGCGCCGGTATTTCCTCAGGCGGCTTGCGGGCGATACCACACTCGGTGGCGACGCCAAACCCTTGGGCAAAGCGGCGAGCGGCCTTTATTCGGCGTTCATTGCCTTCCATGCCGTCTGCCGTATGCAGCAACCCTAGATAGAGTTTGGTCTCGCCAATGTCGAGATTGGCAAGTGGGGCGAAGTAGGCGTCGTCGTCACGGTCAACGGGCACCGGCATATGTACGAAGTCGACGCGCCGACCGGCGCTTCTCACGGATATATTTGCCATGTCCACAGCGCAGCCCAAATCCACCGGCTCTACAAGATGTTGATTGACGAAGTTGCCATAACACAGATGCACCCCGAGTAAGACCTCGTCGGGTATATGCGGCGACAGCGCCCCGATCGACGCGGCATAGCGATCCAACGGGTCGCCTTTCGCCTCAAAGGTAAAGTGTTTGCGCCCGTTGGGGTCGTAGCCCAGCATTTCCGAGCACACGTCCCACTGAATGACTAGATCGCGCGTCGGAATTCCGGCGAAGATTGCATCGAGTTCCCGCTGCATGACGTCCGTATACGGCGCCCACAGCGTTTCGAGATCGTCAGCGTTAGTCAGGAACCACAGTAAAGCGCTTTCGTGCAGGGGAAGGCACACCTGAAAACGCACGTCGGCGGCTACTTCACCCGCGTCACGCAGACGGGTAAATTCTGCATAGGATGCAATGGCCTCTGACGCATAGCCGAGCGTGTCGAAGCGAATGTCGTGAGCGTCGTCTTTGATCCGGAACGTCCACAGACCTTTATCGTAGTCCAGACTCATCCAGTCACCGTCCGGCCCCCGCCAGTCGTCGGGATTGTCAGCATCATAGGGTGGCGGCCGCTCCAGCGTCTCGAGTGCAGGATGACCGTCGAGAACACGGGGGCCGATAAACTCCGTCCACTGCCGGCGATAACCGACCTCGCCATCGGGGAGACCACCGATGCGGTCGCCCAGGGAGCCGCCCCACTTGCGCATGACCTCATTTGCAGTGTCGCCTAGTAGACTGCCAACCAATAACAACGGTTTATCCATTCTAGTCATGATGCTGTTGCCTTATCGAAATTCCGTCAGGTCAGGTTTCGGCCGCGCCGTTACACCCTTTAGTATTTAATCGGGAACCAATCATCAAGTGGTCACAGCGGTTGTCGACGGGTTCGAGATTAACCTGTCGACATAGCTCATCATTGCGAACGCCACAATGGCGGCAAAAATCATTGTCCAGCCCAAGACGCTATAGCTACCAGTAAGCTGCACAAGCTCTCCACCAATAGCCGGGCCGATTCCGCCCGCCAGTATGAACATCCCTGCAACCGCGGCCGAGCAACCCCCGCTTCGGTCGATCGCCGCACCAAGACCAAGCATATAAGTAAAGACAAAATAAGAGCCGGCAATCTTAAACGCACCCGCCACAATGAAGATGACTGCAGACGTACTATGGACCAATAAAAATATCGCGACCGCATGGATCGCCATGCCAACGAAGAGCGGCCGCAAGCGCCCGAAGCGGGTATCCAACCACACGACGAGTCCGGAGCCAAACGCCGATGCAAAACTCAATGCACCGACCGTGATCCCGATTGTCTCAGGCTCCAGGTCCGTGCGCATACCCAGGACGATCACTAACGCCCAGAGCGTCGCGGCGCCGATGGACCAGAGCAATACAGCTGGCAATAACAACGCAGCTGCGAGCTTGCGGTCACCGTCTAGCTGGACCGAGGATATCTCGGGCGCTTCGCGCCTGGGCAGAAGCATTAGAAACGGCAAAAGAATCAGATTAACGATCAGTAACCCAGCAAAGACACCTACGTGCGCATAACGGGTTTCCAATATGGGAATAAGCGCAAGGAATGACGCGCCGATCGCCACACTGAGCATGTTCATCTTGCCGTACGCTCTATCAGGGTGCGCGGTCGTTGCAATCAAGGCATTAGCAATGGCCAGAGCACAACCTTCACCGACTCCGGCCAGCCCTCGGACCAGTAGCAAGACGGCAAAATCTTCCAGATAAATTGAAATCCCGTGAGCCGCAATTGCAACCAGCCCACCGGCAACACACACAGTGCGTAACGGCAGTACAGCTATCCGCGGCGCGAGAATGAAAGAGGTGACGGCGACCGCGAAGATTTCAATCGCAACGACGTAACCGGTGGTTGACTCGTTGAACGCCAAACCCCGCAACAGCGCATGAAACAGCTCGGGCTGTGCCCACCAACTCAGCGTCGCAAGGCTGTAGGCAGCAATGCACGCAGGTAATAACCATTTTTGTGCCGATCCCGATTCCTGATGACTAATCATTGCTTGAGCGTTTCCAGGCTGATTTGTGTCTCGCCGGTTGAGTGAAGATTCTGCAAATCCCGCTCACACTTCAATTGCGCGTCACGTCCCAATTTGCGATCAACGAGAACAGTTTCCTTTGCATCCGGTGGGGGAGCCAACTCAGGTGGGAATACGGCGATCTTCTGCTTGGCCGCTTCCATTTTGCGAGAGAAATTCAGCTTTCTCACATTGGTTTTGCGCGCTGGCCCCAGAACGCCATCAACGTCCTCTAAATCGAACCACCATTTTTTAATGGGATTAATAATTCCACTGCCACACATATCATCCAATTTGGCAATCCACTTTCGGGCAAACGGAAGATTAACAGCAGCCCATAACACGATTCTATTGGTCAGGACGCCTTCAGACTGATACGGACACGTCACCATGCAGCGCCCACAAAGAGCGCCGGCAGCATTGGTAATACGATAAGAGGCGCACTTTTGCACATCCGGTTTCCAGATTTCATAGCCGTTAAATAAGATCTTGTCCCCGTGCGGGATTGCCTGACAGGGACACTCGCGCGCGCATTTGTTGCATTGCCGGCAGAAATCCTGGAGCCCAAAGTCGATGGGCTTATCCGCCTCGAGCGGAAGATCCGTCGTTATGACGGCACACTTGAGTCGCGGGCCCACAAAAGGGTTGAGGACAAGTTCACCTATTCGGCTCATTTCCCCCAAACCGGCGTTAAGCAACATAGGGATCTGCAAAACATCTTCTTCTACCATCGTGTGTGATCGTGCTGACCAGCCCAGCCGCCGCGCGTATTCGGCCACGACGCCGGTGACTAAGGCTCCGCGCATGTAAGCGCGCATACTTTGTGCGCCGCTGATCCAGTCGTCGCCACTGGATCCAGCCATCGTCTCCTGGCTTTGATCAATGACAATGACGACCGCATTCTTGTGATAGGGCTGTATAGGCGTGCCATCGTGATCGTGCGAATACCACAGATATTCATAGGCCGGCGTAATCCCCACCATGTCAGCGCCAAGATAGTGGCAAAGCGCCTTGATGTTCTGTGCACTCTTCTTAGGATCATCACTTCCGTGTGCCTTGGTGTCTGCTGGAACACCATATTGCAAAGGCACACCTTCAAGCAGGGGAAGGCCCAACGCCGCGCCGAACGGCTCCTTATTTGAATATCGCCAGCCGACTGATTCCCGTTTCGGTGCGTCGCCCAGGTCGCCGAAATTCGCTCGATTAAAAAATTCATGCCGCTTTGCAACACGCTTTATTTGTGCGGGATTGATATACGTGGTTGGTTGATTTACCCGTTTGATTTTTTCCATCGGGTATGTCCCCTTGTGTAGGGGACGGCGCTGGCCAGTAATGCGCTTCCAGGCCGGCCGGGTTCCGCCTACACCCAGCCACCAGGATGGTCCGAATGCCTTGCAGTTTGCCAGGATGCCACGCTCGGCCAGCGGCAGGTCTGCCGCAAGTTCCATCGTGGTCGACACAACCGCGATACCAAAACGCGTTCCCAGAAACGGATTGGAAATCGCCTGTGTCCCATTTGCAGACGTCATTTCACCCACGCCTGCCGCCAATGCTATGTAGTCGTGATTCAACTCCGTGCCGGTGGCGATGTGCGCGCGTGCGGCCCAACCCAGGCGACGGATATACGTTGCCATAACAACGGCAACCTCCGCAGCACGCAACGCGGCACGCGCCCCCTGAGACCCGTCAATCCAGTCGAAGCCCGGCTCAGTTGCGCCGGGGTCGCGCGTATATTCAATCAATATTGCGACAGCGAATTTATGCGCGGACAGGTCAATATCCTGTTTGCCCGTTGGCTCGGCACTTTTCAATTCCTGCGCAAATTCTCTCTGTTGCTGCAGCAAAAGATTTTCCGCATCGATTTCAGCACTCTCGGCGACGTCTGGAAATGATGAGCAAAGCGGCGTTTCTAATATGGCTCCGGTCGGTATCGCGCAGACGCCGACAACGCTCGCATCCAGAAAATAGCAGGCACTTTTCAGATTGTTGGTTCTTTCATCCACACCGTCGGGGATCGGGGCCAGCGTCTGGGACACATTTCCATCGCGCAATGAATTGTAGAGTTGAAAGAATCGGGGCATCGCGTTCGATACGGAGCACGGATTTTCACTACTGCTAAAATCCAACGGCTGTTGTACGTTTTCAGACGTGTAGCCCGTTATCGAGTCAGTTCGCGGCAATAATTCTAGTGGGTAAGGCCCTAAGTGCGGTGGCCGTGACCTATTGGAAAACAATCTAATCATGCCTATCCCCAACCAACAATGGATTTCTATTAATGCTGCATTGCCTAACCAGCCCCAAGCGCAATTCTTGCGTTACGAAGTCAGCGAATCTGGATGTCTCCGAATTGCGGTGCGTATTGGAAACACCCATTTCATCGCCAAACCGTAAAACTGCCCTTAGTTACGTAACGTGTAGACGAACCGCACTCACTCGTAGAAATATCGGACAGTCACGCCGTAAGTACGCGGCGGCGCGTGGTAGGACGTGGTTGTACCGGCGGACACCGCCTGGTTGCCAATGGTCTTGAACACATATTCCGTGTCGCCCAGGTTGCGCACCCAGCCCTGCACCTCGATGCTGTCGCCCGCACCGCGCCACGTCAGTGATGCGTTGACAACCACGTATTCCGTCTCTTCATCAATCAAGTGCCGGTTCAGCGCATCGAAATACTGATCGCCGGTATAGGAGAACTCGAGGCGCGGCGTCAGCGTTGAGCTACCCAGTAGCGTTGAGCCACTCAGCGGGATCTCGTACTGGATGAGCCCGTTCAAGGTCAGCGTCGGCGCCGCCGGCAGCTTGTTGCCGGTTGCGTCCCTGCCAGTGCCGTCGTTGAACACGAACTCGTCGAACTCCGTATCGAGCAGCCCTATTCCGAGCGACGTGTACAGCCCATCCACGGGCGTCGCCCGGATGTCTATCTCCGCGCCTTTGGTGGTGGCCGCCGCCGCGTTGCGGACGAAAAACAACGGGCCGAGCATCGGATCGTCGACGACGATGAGCGCCTGCAGGTCCGTGACCTCCTGATGGAATACGGCGGCGTTGAAAATCAGCCGATTGTCAAACCAGGTGCTCTTGATACCGCCTTCAAACGCATCGACGGTCTCCGGATCATAGGGTGTGAGCTCCGATATGTCCCCGAAGGACTGGGAGTTGAAACCGCCGCTCTTGAATCCACGGCTGTAGCTGCCGTAAATCATGATGTCCTCGGTTGGGGTCCACTCGATCGCCGCACGCCCCGTGACATCGGATGCGTCCGCCTCTTCGTGGCCATCGACGATCGTCGGTATGACGAAGGGGACCTCACCGCCCATCCCGTCGGGGAAGAAAATGGTGACCGTGGCATCGGCATCGATGTCTTTGTCCTCGGAGGTGTAGCGTATCCCGCCGTTCAGTGTGATGTTCTCGAACACCGGCCAGCTGACATCAGCGAACAGCGCCCAGTTCTCCGTGTCCTGACGGAGAAAGTTGTCTGCTTCGAAGCCCGCCGCGACGCCGAAGAACGGGTCGCGAAAGCCATCGAACGCATTACGCCCCTCCAGATCGTCGGTGTAGTAGTAAGCACCGGCGACCCAATCGATTCCCCACGTGGTCGACGCCAGCCTAACCTCCTGGCTGAACTGCCACAGATCATCGGGCACGCTGAAGATCTGCACCAGGATCGGCGATGCATCACTGTCCTCGATCTCGAAGGACTCGACGTCTTCATAGGCCGTGATCGAGGTCACGCTAATGTCTCCAAACTCAAACGTCCCGGTGAGCGCCACACCCCAGGCATCGGTATCTTCCCGCGGCGCGGTGTTAATCGACAGGGTGTGAAAATCCGCCGGCTGCGCGAACCCGGTGATCACGTTGGGTTCCCCCCGACCCTGACCCTTTTCTCCATGCACGGCCGGCGTATTCGTGTCGCTGGCGAAGGCGTGGACATTCAGGGTCCACTCCATGGTATCGCTCGGTGTCCACTGCAGGATCCCGCGGACACCCCAGTTATCGATGTCCTGCAGCCGGTCGGGCGTCCCGGGTATCCCGGATATGTTCTTGGTATAACCGTCCCGATCCCGCTTGACTCCGGCAACGCGCAGCGCCAGCGTGTCGCTCAAGGGGACATCCACACCTCCCTCGAAGTCGATCTGGTCGAATCGACCGTAGGTCACTGCGCCTTCGGCCTTGAATTTATCGCCCGGTTTCTTGGCGATGAAATTGATCGCCCCCCCGGTCGTATTGCGCCCGTACAACGTGCCCTGCGGACCGCGCAGGATCTCCACGCGCTCCAGATCGAACATCTGCGCCAGGTGCGCCGAGCGGGAACCGGAGAACACTTCGTCGTAGTAAATCCCGACAGGAACCTGCTCGAACGCCGAAAACACCTGCTGCGGGCTCATGCCGCGTATCGCTATCTCGGGCTTGCTATGGTCGTAAAAGCTCGTGATCTGCACGTTGGGTGCATGCTGGGCGATGTCGAACAGGTTCTTGAATCCGTATTCCCGGAGTTCGACCTCGCCGAAAGCCGAGATGGACAACGAAATATCCTGCACCGATTGCTCGCGTTTCTGCGCCGTCACGACAACTTCTTCAAGTGCTTGACCGAACGCGGACAAAAACGGCGCAAGTGAAAATACGACTATCGCGAAAAAACGATGAATTCTCATGACACTAACCCTTGACTGTTAAGTACTGCAATTAAATCAGACTAACCTAGATTTACTCGGGTCTGGCGCTCAGGAGCCAAGAGCCCTTGCCAACTGTCCCCCGATCTTTATTCCACTTTCGACTGCACCATCCATCCAGCCGCGCATGCCATCAGCGATGTCGGCGCCGGCAAAGAAAAGCCGGTCCTCCGGCTGTTGCAGCGCCCGCAGGTACTTGGACGTTTGCATCGGTTTATACCAACACCAGGTACCCAGAGAGAACGGATCGCTGTTCCAGTCATAACTGAAAGACTCCATGACCTTCGCCTCCGGAAACCACTGTCTTACCGCCACCTCGATCGCCTCGTCGTCATTGATGTCCACGCGTTCAGGACTCGGCCCGAGAGCGGCAAAAACCGTACTGTCTGATTGCTGATGCACGGTGTAAATCCAGGTAAACGGTGCGTTGGCGGGGGCAAGTGCATTCAGTTTCTTGTAGGCGCCCTTCAGGCGCATATAAACCTTCACACCGGCTGCCGCGTGGCGCTGCGTTGACATTGCCATCTTTTCAGGCGTCAGCGCAGGAATGAAATCAATACCAGTCAGCGTATTGACTGGAACGGCTACGATGACCGCTCGCGCCGTCACCGATTCACCCGACGATGTCCTGACAGTCGCCTGGTTTTTGTCTTGATTGACCGTTTCAACCACTTCCCCGAGTTCGATCCGGGCATTTGAGTCCGCTGCAATGGCTTCGATGAGTGCTGATGAACTCTCTTTAATGTGGAAGGAAGCCATGTCAAAAAACGAGCCGTAGCTTGAGTGGTGTTGCGCCCACCACCGCAGCATCTCAACGAGACCCGCATTTGTGTAATCACCGCCACAAGCGGAAGCCAATTGACCACTGAGCAGATCGACTTGAACCTGAGTTAAACCTTGCAGTTGTCCGAGACGATCATGCAGGGACAGCGCGTCAAATTGCTTATAGGCATCGCTGAGCGATGTCTCGAACGGCCGCGGAAACGCAGTCCTTGCGTCTTTGCAGAATTCTTCGAAGGGGGCCTTGTACAGTGCATCGAATTGTCCTGCGTTGCCATGGGTCAATTTGCCGTCCGCTAACCACAGCAACTCTTCAGCGTGGTATGTGCCCTCTTCGGCTTCCAGAGAAAGTCCGTAGCGCGTCAATTCAGCCCACATGTAGGGATGTCCCCAGTAGGTCCAGTTGCCTCCAAGCTCGACGCGATACCCGGCGAACTGAGAGGTAAACACGCGTCCTCCAAGGCGATTGCGCGCTTCCAGAACCAACGTCTTCAACCCACGCTGGCTGACTTCCCGCGCGGCGGTTAGTCCGGCGAATCCAGCGCCGATGATGACCACGTCATAGTCGGTCGACGCATTGGACTTTAGTGAATCAGCGAGGTCAGTGTTTGCGTCGCTCCGGGTTGTCTGCGGGTGCGTTTCCGCCAGAACGCCGGCGCTCGCAAGGAGGCCGGCGGTCGCCAAGAAATCGCGTCGTCCTGGTTCGAACGCAGCCGCTACATGGGAATGACGGTTTTTGGATTTCGTAGCCATCCTGTGGCACCTCCAATGCATTACAAATCAGTCTAGTTGGTTACGCGCACAATGCGAACCGCAACCGCCCGCTAGCTGGTGAACCAATCGCCATCGACAAGCCAGCCATCATCGGTCAGCCGCCAGATGCAACAACTACGATTTACGAGTTCAGTACCATCGTTCAATTTCACGTGGACGAGCGTCAGGTCGTAGGCGATGTCACCGGATGGACCGAGTCGGGTTTCAATCTCCTCTACCCGGAAATCCACCATCGCGTCCATCATGCCGCCGAGCACTTTCCCTATCGCGTCACGACCGACACACAGCGGTACCCCGGTCCCGCCGAAAAATGCATCCTCCGTGTAGAATCCCGGCAACAGAACATCCATATTGTGGTTCTTGCTGCATTCCTCCAAGAAGTCGTAACGGTCACGCAGCGCTTTTCTTACCTCGTCAATTTGAATCACGTTTATTTCTCCCGATGTGCCGGCGTGCGAACGCAACCTGGCGGCGCCGGCGCCTTAAATCAAACTCCGCCGCTAGGCGAGCTTCAAAGCTGTCAATGCTCAATCCGCAAATAGCTCAGGCACGCGCGCCATCATCAGATCGAGGTACCAATGGTGAAAATACCAGAGACTTTTCTCGAGGTGGGAATGCCGGCCTTGAGAATAATAAGCGGAATGTCTTCCCTTAAAGGCTTTTGCGCAGGCCGCGACATCTTCATCAACGAATAGTTTGGTCCCTTGCTTATATTTCTCGAACTTCTCCTCGAATCTCGGATCGGCCGCGGCCTCCTCAGAGACACACACGCCAAAACCCAACGTGTTTCGGCGCGGTCCGTTCGGGTTCAGCTTCAGCCAGAAGAAATGATCCGGAGTGGCATACCAGTTAAAAGTAGGAAAGATGACCGAGATGATGGTTGACTCGTGCTCCTTGGGTCCCATTCCCTCGAACTCCTTGAAGTTGGGTGTCATCAAATAGTCGTCATCGTTGATTGTGGTGCCGGGAGCAGGCGGGTTTCGGATAATCGTGTAGGGTAGCCCATCGGTGTCATCAACGGTGGTGAGGCCGCTTGGCAGATATGATTCCAACGAGGTTCGGTGCACGCCCTGCGTATGATAGGACTCGGTAAAAATGTCCTGTGATGTCTTCCAGTCATAGTCAAGCTCGAACGACATGCCGGAATCGAAATACCGGCGTTCGGAGACTTTGTAGGGTGCAAGAATCTCGTCCACGCCCCGAAGCTGCGGTCCCAGTGGTTGCGCATCGGGATCAAAGCTCATGAAGATGAATCCCTGCCAGATCTCAACGGGGAATCCATGCAACCGACAGCGCTTGCGGTCGAAGCCTTCGGCTCTGTCCATTTGCGGCGCGCCGCGCAGAGTGCCGTCCAGGTTGTAACTCCACGCATGGAATCCACAGGTAAAGACACTTTTGTTGCCGTTTCCATCGGCAATCGGGAATCCCCTGTGACGGCACGTATTGGAGAACACCCGGATTTGGTTGTCGCTGTCTCGAACGACCAAGAGGGGTTCCTCCAACATCTCGACGGTAAAATAATCGCCCGCTGACGGGATCTGATCGGAGTGACCTGCACATAACCAGGATTTCTTTAATACGTGCTCGCATTCCAGCGCATAGATGTCAGGGTCGGTGTAAAACCGCGTTGGAATAGTCGTCGCCTGCTCGACTGGCTTTAGAAAGTCCTCTAAATCATGCCGGGAAAATGTCTTAACACCGAGCCGGTTTACGTCCGCCATTACCCTCGCCATGACCTTCCTCCACACATTCGTTTATGGAATCTTGTTGCCGCTGAGATTGCCTGCGACAACATGATTTTCTAAACCTTTATTCAAACATCGAGTATTAAATTTATACGAATGTATCAAAATGTCAATGGAAATATATTTATACTTAGGACGGTACCGCTCCTAGATATGATAGTTTACGTGTAAGTAAACAGCGGGAATTAGAGCCAGAGCCCTAATTATCTATATTTCTTGGGTAGTGGAGTAGGCCGCGCCGAAAGTCGAAAAAACCATTTACGTTTTTATCCATTTGTATAATAATATGCTTCCGAACTACGGCGAACCTCCCCTGCACCGGAGGGCTATGGGAACATGAATAGAGAGTCTGGCAACGGGGGAGTGGCATGCCGCTGAGTCCACATGAGCGCCGTGCCAACAGATCGACCGCGAGGAGTGATTGGCCACGTACATCAAGTCAATTGAGGCCGATTTGTCGGAAATTATCGATCGTCGGAAACCATCGCTGATGGTTAGATTTAGAAAGCTTTTCCTGTTTCATATTGGATACGTTTTGTTGCACCGAGGATAGATAGAAACGCTTCTTTTTCCCCAGATATCCTAACGGTTTATGTTCGGAGACATGGGTGATTACACGTACTAGCCGCAGGGTGATTTGTTATGAGGATTAGAACAGTTGAACCGTCTTTGGAGAAATTAATAGGCGCACAGCAACCGCGTCATTCATTGAGTCAGGAATTCTATATTGACGAAAATATTTTCCAAAAGGATATGGAAGGCGTAATCAGCAAACAGTGGCTTCTGGTTGAGCATGAGTCACGTATCAAACAGCCCGGCGATTATTTTCTTTTTGAGATAGGTGATGAATCGATCATCATTATTAGAGGGGAAGATAATGAGGTATACGCTCATTACAACGTTTGCCGTCACCGCGGTTCCAGAATCTGTCTGGAAAAGGAAGGCCACAAGAAATTGCTGGTCTGCCCCTATCATTCATGGAGTTACCGTCAGGATGGATCGCTGCAGAAAGCAGCTTATATGCCTGATGGTTTTGAACCTGACAAGGTGTCCTTAGTCTCCTGCCACGTTAAAGTATTCAAGGGGATAATATTTGTCTGTTTGTCGGATACGCCACCTGATTTTGAAAAAAATACCGAGGGGCTTGGTGCATTTTTCGACTTACAAAGTACATCCAGTTGCAAAGTGGCTCATCGCCATACGTTTGAAATGGCTGGTAACTGGAAGCAGGTGATTGAAAATTTTAGTGAGTGTTACCACTGTTTTACCAACCACCCGGAATTATGCGCCGTGCGCACTGAGGCATCGCTCGTTGCGGCAGGGGCGGGTCCATCAGCTGGCGATCGAGACTATGCAGCCTTTGCCGAGGAAATGCGGGTGTTCGAAGATAAAGCTAAAAAGTTGGGACAACTGCCAGATGTTGTAGATGAGGCCGGTAGTGAGCAGTGGTTTCGCTTTGGGGTGCGTTCACCTCTGAAAGAGGGATGTCTTTCTGAGACGGACGATGGGCAGCCGATGGCGCCTTTGCTTAAAGGCTTTAAAGATTGGGATGGTGGTTATACGGGCGTAGCTCTTAATCCTCTGAGTCTTATGTTGGCTACAAATGATGTGGCACTTTTATTCCGTTTTACGCCGCGCTCAGTAGATTCAACTCATTTACAAATATTGTGGTTAGTTAATGCGGATGCACAAGAGGGTAAAGATTACGACTTGAATCGCGTCAAATGGACCTGGGAAAGAGCCGGGATTCAGGATTTGACTGTTATTCAAAACAATTTCTTAGGCGTGAAATCTAAAGCCTATAAGCCGGGAGTTCACGGTATCATGGAGGCAACTGTTTCGGATTTTTGCCGCTGGTATTTGGCTAATTTAAAGAGATCATTGGCCGCATAAACGCCCTTCCGATAGAGCGCATATTTTTTCCAATCCAGCGTGCCCGAAAGCATTTAGTCTTGAAGGATTGACCATGAAAAAATCCATCCTGGTGCTAACTTCGATTGGGCTGTTTCTTGTTGCCGGGGAGAACGTGCGCGCTGAAGAGAGGGGGAGCGCCGAGGAAGAAATCGTATCGTGGTATAAGCGCAATTTTGAGGTTCCCTTATTAACAGAGCGGTCTCTGCCTGCTCTTCAAAAGCACTATGCGACACCGTTGCGTTACCTCGACCTGAGCGGCGAAATTTTTCTACCCGATGCAGAGTCTGTTAAGAATTTTTTAGCCGAATTTGTAGATTGGCTGGAAGAATCGAAGTCCTCCGGCGCAGAGGTGGCCGACATACAGGTGAAAATTCTTAACTCCTTTGCGGTGCTTCTCGTTGCGGATTTGAGGTGGTTCGGGCCCGATGGCAAAGTGTTAACCGACTGTGATCCAGTTCAATATTTTTACGTTCTCTCAAAACAGGAGTCCAGTTGGAAAGTTGTCAGCGAGGCAGCAGTAGATTGCGGAAAGAATGTGGTGCTCAAGTAGTCCTAGTGACCTGTCCGGTATCCGGTCGTAAGAGGGCCGGCGGCGTGACGGATACCGGCACGAAGTTCCGGGGCGTTCCGCGGTAATATAGGCCGCATTTGACGTATCGATTTTCAGACTGTGAGGAGCCAACCGTGACAGACAGTATCGTCCAGAAGATGTCTGAGCATTTCGCCCCCGCCGATCTTCGGCAGCGGGTTGCGGACGTACTCAAGAAGGCGCACAAGGACTCGTCGAACACTTCTGTGGAAGAGCTCGCATCGCTCGACCAGTGGCGCACGTGATGGGGCTGTTGCCGACTCAGCGGCTCGCCGAGCGTGCGGGGGTGAAGAAGGGCGATCGAGTTCTCGACGCGGGCTGCGGCATGGGAGGCCCGGCCCGCTATCTGGCCAGGACCTACGACTGCGAGGTCACCGGGATCGACGTGACCGGGCCCTACCTGGAAACCGCTCACCTTCTCAACGAGGTCACGGGCCTGAGCGACAAGGTCACGCTGCACAAGGCCGACGTGACCGACATCCCCTTTGACAACGAGAGCTTCGACGTCGTCTGGACCCAGCATGCCGCCCAGAGCATCCCCGACAAGCAGGTGTTCTTCACTGAGCTCTTCCGGGTGCTCAAGCCGGGCCGTAAGGCCGTCATCCACGACATGTTCCGAGGCCCTGGATCCCCAGTTCACTTCCCGGCTTTCTGGGGCCCAGACGACTCGGTCAGCTTCCTCTCCACCGACGAGGAGATGCGCTCGTTGTTCGCGGACGCGGGGTTCAAGGTGGTCCACTGGCTGGACACCACCGCGGAGGCCCGGGCCGCCAACGCCGCGATGCACGACGAGGGCGCCAAGATGGAGCTCGAGGAAGAGACGATCGAGGGACTCGACATCTTTCTGCTATTCGGCGAGGAGACCATGGTTTTAGCGACCAATAGCGTAAAGGACATGGATGTCGGCTCGGTCGGCCTCTTCGAGGCGGTTCTCGAGCGCCCCGCTTGAATACCGGGTATGTGGATCTGTTAATGCTAATTTTCCAGGCATACTCCACGTCCAACGTGCTGCCCGTTATCTCTGACGGTCAAATTGTCTCCCGGGAAAATAATTAATAATGCCGATCTATTTTCACAAATCGATACCTTTACTCGCGTTATGTATTTGGATTAGCGGGTGTACACCTGCTGCTAATCAGGCCCCCAATACTACGAAGAGTTCGAATGCGTTGGGACAAACATCTGAGGGAAGCAAATCAGATGTTCGTCCCAATATTCTGCTGATTGTTGCTGACGACTTGGGTTTCAGCGATTTGGGTGTCTACGGCAGCGAAATTAATACACCTAACCTCGACTCCTTGGCTCGTGGCGGAGTCATGTTTAGCCAGTTCTACACGGCATCAACCTGTTCACCAACCCGGGCTATGCTGCTTTCTGGCATGGATAACCACCTGGCCGGCCTCGGTAACATGAAGGAAGAGGTTGTCTCAGTCAGCAATCAAAAAGGCCGTCCCGGCTATGAAGGACATCTGAACTCACGTGTAGCCTCTCTCGCGGAATTATTGAACGATGCCGGTTACCACACTTACATGACCGGCAAGTGGCATTTAGGGAAAAGCAAAGATACAAACCCCCTGGCCCGTGGTTTTGAGAAATCCTTTGCCCTTGTTGCGAGTGGTGCTGGTCATTTTGATGCGTTACCGATTTTTGGGCCTGGCAAGGCGAATTTTCAGGAAGACGGGCAAACAGTTGATAGTCTGGCCGACGATTTTTATTCCAGCAGATTTTATGCAGAAAGGATGATCGAATACATCGATAGCAATCGAGAAACGGATCAACCCTTTTTTGCCTATCTTGCCTTTACGGCCCCCCATTGGCCTCTGCAGGCGCCAGAGGAATCAATCGCGAAATATCACGGTAAATATGACAGTGGCTATGACGCACTGCATGCGCAGCGCTTAGCCCGCATGCAATCGCTCGCTCTGGTTTCAGAAGAGGTAAAACCCTACCCGCGTATGGCGAACGAAACCGCGTGGGAAGAACTTTCGGATGAACAGAAGAAAGTTGAAGCCCGCAAAATGGAAATCTACGCGGCGATGGTCGACGACCTGGATAGGTATGTAGGAAGCATAGTTAATCACCTCAAAAAAACAGGGGAATTTGAAAACACATTTATCTTATTTATGTCTGATAACGGACCAGAAGGTCACCACCTCGAAAAGGGCTGGGAAGGTTTAGCTGAGTGGGTTGAAGCGTGTTGCGACAACAGCTATGAGAACCTGGGTAAGGCTGATTCCTATGTTTGGTATGGGCCTAATTGGGCTCGGGCTGGCGCTGCACCGGGGCGAATGTTTAAAGGCTTTGTCTCGGATGGCGGAATTCGTGTTCCCGCCTTTGTGCATTACCCCAAAATGGAACAACGCGGCGTTGTGCATAGCCGATTTTTGACCGTCAAGGACGTAATGCCAACATTCCTAGAGCTTGCTGGCACGCGCCATCCGGGCGCTACCTATCGAGGTCGACCGGTCTTGCCAATCCAGGGTAGCTCAATGCTTGCGATGCTAAATGGTGAAGCCAAAGCAACGCATACTTCCGATTACGTTATGGGGTGGGAGTTGTTCAACCGGCGTGCGATTCGCCAAGGCGACTGGAAGATTTTGTGGGAAGGCAACAATGAATATTTTGAACCTTGGCCGGCTGGCATTGAAGTCGACAGGTGGCAGCTATTTAATCTAGCGCAAGATCCTGCAGAGCTAAACGATTTATCCGTTTCCTATCCGGATAAACTCGAAGCGATGACAGCTTTGTGGGAGCGATATGCGAAAAACAATGGCGTCATCTTACCCAACTGGACAAGTGGATATTAGCTGATAATCGATATCAGACGCCCCTGCGGCGCCGCGGTAAGGGAGCACAGCGATGTCGGAACAAGAACCTGAAGCCCGATTGTGGGAGATGATGTCGGCGCACTATTACAGCCGCGGGCTTTATTGTGCCGCGCTGCTCAAGCTGCCCGATCATCTCAAAGACGGTCCGCGAACCGCGGCCGAGTTGGCCGCACGCTGCGAATGCAATCCCCGTGTTCTCTACAGACTGCTACGGGCACTGACTACGGTGGAACTGTTCGAACAGAATGGCGATAAATTCTCGTTGACGCCCATGAGTGATCTGCTGCGCTCGGACGTACCTCGAACGCAGCGCGCGAAGGCCCTGATCATGGGAGGCGATTGGGACAATTGGGGAGAATTGCCGACGGTCCTCAAAACCGGTGAAAAACGCTTCAAAGAGCCTGTGGAGTCTTTATACGGCGACAGCTACAAGGGCACTGACGAGGACGCAGCCATTTTCGACCAGGCGATGGACGCGTTTTATTACGATGCGCCCGTGCCAATGTTGGGTGTCTACGACTTCAACGACGCAATGACCGTATGCGACGTGGCAGGGGGTAGCGGCAAGCAACTCGTGGCGCTACTCAAAGCCTACCCGAATATGCGCGGCATATTGTTTGACCTGCCGGAAACGATTGAGAGTCGAAGCAAGGAATACATAGAAGCTGAGGGTTTAACCGAGCGCTGCCAGTGTGTTGGCGGCGACTTTTTCAAGGCCATCCCGCACGGCGCTGATCTATACCTGCTGCGCCACGTGATTCATAACTGGGACGATGAGAAGGCAATCGCCATCCTCAGAAACGTCGCTGAAGTCCTGCCCGAAAACGGCAAAGTGTTGGTGATCGATTGGGTGATACCGCCGGATGACCCGAAAGCCTTCAGCAAATGGTGGGACCTCATGAACCTTCTGTTCTCCGGCGGCGCGGAGCGCACCCCCGAGGAACATGCCGGGCTGTTCACGCAGGCGGGGCTGGAATTTACCCGCTATCTACCAGCCAAATTGGATACCGGTATTATCGAGGGAATAAAGGCCCGGTGACCGCAAGTTAAGTCGCGAGGCTTATTTGCAGCGTGAAAAGGACTTTAAGAGCTTGCAATTAACTCGCGAAAAAATGCAACGATGACACAACACGCATCAGCTGCGACCCGAAAGTGATTGGTGCCTGCCTGCATTGCTGCCTACAGTCTTGCAACGTTGAGCTGGTGGGCGCAACCGGAATTATTTCACGCGCTGTTACGGGGCTTGGCTCTTAACGAATCTGCCGTCGGCTATGTCGTTGCGATTGAAATCTGTGCGGTGGCGATTACGTCGTTCTTACTGGCACCGCGGATCAGCGCTTTGCCTTTACGTACGGTATGTGTCGCCGGCGCTGTCGTTGCCATCGCGGGCCACGGGGTATCCGTATATCTAGAAGATTTTGCCACCCTGCTATTAGTACGCGCACTGACCGGAGTCGGCGAAGGCTGCGCCTTGGCGATTGCCAATGCCCTGATCGCAACAACCGCCCATCCGGAAAAAGAATACGGCAAAATGAACATGATCAGTGTGGCGGTAGGCGCGTCATTCCTCGCGGTTATTCCTTACTTTGAAACGCGCTATGCACATGTGGGTGTATTCGCGGGGTTGCTGGTCGTTAATCTTATTATTCTGCCACTACTGCTGCTTCTGCCTAAACGCGAAGCTACTGAAACATCCCCGACTCAGCTTGCAAGCAACCAAAAGAGCGCAACTATTTTGTTGTTGTTCTCTGTATTACTTTGGTCCATCGCCACGGCCGCGGTGTGGGCGCTCATGGTAGTGCTGGGTTTGCGAACCGATTTAAATCCACAAACAATAGGAATTGCGATCGGCGCATTAAGTTTTGCGTCGGTCTTCAGTTCGGGATTCGCCTCATGGCTGAATACGCGGGTTGGCCGCATGCGACCGCTCTTCGTTGGTATGGTCCTTCATGCAATTGCGGTATTTTGGATGGTGCACACGACTGACGCTGTTCCCTTTATTGTGGCCGGCGCGATTAAGATGGCCGGGGTCTATTTTGTTTTGACGTACATGCTTGGCCTTGGTGCGGCGATTGATAGAACAGGGGGCTGCTCGGCCGCCGTAGCCGGCGTGTTTGTGCTATCCGGCGGGATCGGTCCCGCGTTTGGCGGCGTGGTTGTTGAGTGGACTGGCGGCTATGGAGCGCTGGGTTGGATAATGATTATTGCCGCCGTTGTGGCATTCGCAATCATGAGTTATGTTGAGGGATTGACTTCAAATCCGTCGAATACGGTTGCGACTGTACAATGATTTTTTCTTGATTCGATACGCCAGGGTGTCACCGTCTTATAAGAGAATGAACACAATGAACGACGAGCGGAACGGTCGACGCGTGGCCCGTGCGGAGTCGGTCGGCAGCTTGCTGCGATCAGCTGAGATCAGGCAGCAGGTAGAACACATCTACGCCGGATTGACCACGGCGGCACGGCCGCTGGTGCTGCCGGAAAAGGCTCGAGAGCTGGGGATTCTCAACCGGCTCGCGGATGCGGCCGTTGACGATCTCGTGCGCCGCCAGATTGATGCGGGGCTGGACGTCGTCACCGACGGGGAAGTACGCCGAACCACCTTCCTGGGTTCCTTCTACGACTCGCTCGATAGCCTCGCCGCGCCGCCGAGCCGGTTCGAGGTGCACAACGAACAAGGCGAACTTGTCTCTTCCATGTTTGCGGATCCCGCCATTGCCGGACCGCTGCGCAAGTCGTGCAGCCCGGCTGCCGAAGAAGTGACCTATCTGCGCTCCATCACAGACTTTCCCTTCAAGGTCACGTTCCCTGCTCCGTCGTACTTCTTCTTCACCGATTTCATTGCGCTCGAGGGTTCCGCCTACGTTAACCGCCATAAATTCGTCGCGGACGCACTGGCTATAGAGAAAAGCCTGGTGGCGGACGTCGTTGCGGCGGGTGCACGATGGATCCAGTTCGATTTTCCCGTCTATCCGCAGTTAGTCGATGAAACTCAAAACGGACCCCTGCTCAAGGCTCTGGGTGAAAGCGCCGCTTCCATGCTCGATAAGGCCCTCCGCGTCGACGCCGAGATCGTCGACGGCATTCCGGACGACGTGACGGTGGCGTTACATTTGTGTCGCGGCAATGTCGAAGGTGGCTTCTGGAGCGGCTCGCTGGAGCCCATCGCGGAACGTCTGTTCAACGAGCTGCCTCACGCTCGCTTTCTGTTCGAGTGGGAAGATGTCGCACGCGACGGCACCTACGAGGCAATTAAACACGTGCCGGCTGACCGGATCATGGCCATGGGCCTGGTAAGCACGAAGACATCTACTGTGGAAACCGAGGATGAGATCGTACGCGGCCTCGAACAGGCCGCGCGGTATCTTGACATGGAACAACTGGCCTTATGTCCTCAATGCGGATTCGAGACGATACACGGCGCCAACCTGGTTGCGGCCGAAGAGATCCAGTGGCGAAAGCTTGAGCTGATTGGCAAGGTGGCTGACAGGATCTGGGGACGTGAATAACCCGCATGTTCAACATGCCGGCTTGCGTGCTAAATTACATGGTAATAGGGCTTAACCGGCTGTTACGAGCTAGGTACCAGCAACGGAGTTCGAGACGATGACTGCAAGCGTATTTGACCGTCATTTCACTGCGCACGATACAAGCAACGCCCGCAAACCCGTCACGGAAGCCTCGGTCTTGCCGTTGCGGTGCTATAGCGACGAGCAGTTTTACCACGATGAGATTGAAACGGTATTGATGCGCAGTTGGCTGCCGGTGGGCCGGGCGGACCAGCTTCCAAATGCGGGCGACTACTTTACGGTTGATCTCTTTAGCGAATCGGTGGTCATCGTACGCGGTAACGATAAACAAATCAGAGCGCTCTCAAACGTATGCCTTCATCGCGCGACCCAGGTCGTCGATAACGGCAACGGCAACAAACCGGTCTTCGTCTGCCCTTACCACACCTGGTCTTACAATCTGGACGGCACGCTGCGCACGGCGCCGTTCATGGAGGAGGCGGCCGGTTTTAATCGAGCGCATTGCCGGCTGCCGGAGTTTCCGCTCGAGCTTTGGAACGGGTTTCTGTTCTTGAATTTCGATGCGGATGCGGAACCGCTTGGGCCACAAATCGCGCCGCTCACGGCCGAGTTGGAACCCTATCGACTCGGCGAGCGCAAGAGCAAAGTCGTCAAATCGCTGGACTGTGACTGGAACTGGAAAGTGTCGTTGGAAAACTTCACCGAGGCTTATCATCACATCGGCATTCACTCAAAGAGTGTGGAGCCCTATGCGCCGGCGAATAAGACGGTCTACGAAGACTCCAATAATGCCTACAGCTTGTTCTGGATGTTCGGCGCCGATGAAGGACACTATATGCCGTCTTTATTTCCCGAGATACCCAATTTGTCCGGAAAATATCGCCACTCGGGCGTCGCCAACGTTTATCCGTTCCTGCATTTACTGCTGGCCCAGGACGTAATCCTCTGGTTGAACTTCGAACTCGATCAGGTGCAACGACATCGTTTGGTCTGGCGGGCGCTGGTCCCGGAGCAGGCGCAGGCGCTCGGCGATTTCGAGGCCAGGCTGGAGAAATGGATGGAGGAGATAAACACGATCCTCAATGAGGATGTCTACGCGTGCACCATGGCCCGGTCCGGACAACGGTCGCGTTTCTACCGCCCGGGCCGCATGTCACACATGGAGAAATCCGTTCATCAATTGCACAGCTGGCTACTCTCGCGCATGGCGGGTGAGCCGTTAACCTAGCCCGCATATTTCACGAAGGGCAGACAAACGCTCCTGCATGGTCTGCATTTCCGCCATCCCTGGCGGTCACGCCACGCGATGCGAGTGAACCCCAGGCGTTGTAAAGGTTCCATGTCAACGACGGCAAAGGACAGTTTGTACGGCATCGCGCGGCTATCCTGGCCCTCGCGGCGCCCAGCCCGCACGCGTCCTGCGCGAGCATCCAGGATCCTTCATGAAATACGCAGGCTAGGTTTCAATACGTCGTTAACTGCCTCCCGTGTAGTAAGTAATGACTTCCGATTGAACACCCGCATCGGTGACTTTGATAAGTCCACTGCCCTTCAGGTCGGCACCGGGAACCTCCCACCAGCACCATGCGGTAAGAACGCCATCGGCTTCCTGTGTCACCACCTCGGTAAGTTGCATGTACGGATCCGGAAGACTGCCGCCCGTTTGCTGTTTTACATCCGCCTGAACTCCAGCCAGGTATGCACCGAACCCGTCCTTTGAAACCTTACCCACATTCGGATCATCAAATGTGAAACCATCGGCAGTGGCGCTGAGAATGATTTCCGCGTCTCCTTTCGTCCATCCTTCCGCGTAACGTCCCAGGTGTTCACCTGCGGCCATTATTATTCTCCATTGGGTTTTTAGGGTATTCGACACCGATTATAGATGGATCTTATTGGATCACTTCAAGCTTGGTACCGTCTATATAGCGTTCATAGCGGTAGGGCGTCGGATCGATCGCGGGCTGCTCGGCAGTAACCAGATCCGCCATCAGTCGCCCTGCGCCTGGCCCCATCGTCAGGCCGTAACTGAATCCGGTGAGCAAATGTAGACCGGGGACCGCTGCAACCGCGCTGATCGTTGGCATGTTGTCCGGGGTCACGATAACCCCTCCCCACTGCTCGCGGACTTGCAAAGCGTGAAACGCCGGAAATACGGCTGCCACTTTTTCACGAGCCTGTTGGTTGAATTTTCGCTGCGGCGGCCGATCTAAAATGCGACATTTTTCGAAAGGCGAGGGCTTGGCCACCGCGTTGGGGTAAACAAATCAGTGAAAAACTGTCGGCCGATCCGTATTTTGAGATCCCAATGGTGCCGGTGTTCCCGGAATGCCGGCAGAAATTGCCAGCCCAATCTGGACATGGCGGGCACGATTGGCACACAACCACCGATAACCGATATCGAATAGCCACCATCCAGTTGTTCGCGCCAGCTTACATCCGGTAAATCGCCGGTACCCCGGCGGCACATCTGTAACCGGCGCAACGCTCTGGCCCGGCGCGTCAATACCGAGGATCGGTAATTCCACGCCAATACTTCGCGCAAATAACATCGGCCACGCGCCAGCGGCCAGGATAACGGTGCTGGCTTGGATATTGCCCAGCTCGGTTACCACCGCGGATACGTGGCCCGCGCTGCGCTCCAAACCACGCACCGCGCATGACTCAACGATCGTCGCACCGAGATTTTGCGCCGCCGTGGCTATCGCCGATGTGCTCATGGTCGGCTCTGCACAGCCATCGCTGGGGTTGAAATAAGCCCCACTCCAGGGGATCGCGGCAGGTACGTGTTGTCGAGCTGCCTCGGCATCCAGGATCTGGGCCTCGGGCTCGTACGTGGCAACCCCCTTCAGCCACTCCTGCCAAACACTCGATGCCTGGTCATCCGTGCAGGGAGCAATGTAGCCATTGCGCTGGTAACCCAGATCTGCGCCCACGGCCTCACTCAATTCCGCCCACAATCGCTTTGATTCAACCAATAGCTCCATCTTCTGCGCGCCAAGTCCGGCCGAAGCGACCTGGCCGATAGAGCGTCCCGAGGCCTCGTGACAGCGACGCCACGCTCATAGCGGTAGGGTGTCGGATCGATCGCGGGCTGCTCGGCAGTAACCAGATCCGCCATCAGTCGCCCTGCGCCTGGCCCCATCGTCAGGCCGTAACTGAATCCGGTGAGCAAATGTAGACCAGGGGACCGCTGCAACCGCGCTGATCGTTGGCATGTTGTCCGGGGTAGTCACGATAACCCCTCCCCACTGCTCGCGGACTTGCAAAGCGTGAAACGCCGGAAATACGGCTGCCACTTTTTCACGAGCCTGTTGGTTGAATTTTCGCTGCGGCGGCCGATCTAAAATGCGACATTTTTCGAAAGGCGAGGGCTGGTCCAATGGCCACCGCGTTGGGGTAAACAAATCAGTGAAAAACTGTCGGCCGATCCGTATTTTGAGATCCCAATGGTGCCGGTGTTCCCGGAATGCCGGCAGAAATTGCCAGCCCAATCTGGACATGGCGGGCACGATTGGCACACAACCACCGATAACCGATATCGAATAGCCACCATCCAGTTGTTCGCGCCAGCTTACATCCGGTAAATCGCCGGTACCCGGCGGACCATCTGTAACCGGCGCAACGCTCTGGCCCGGCGCGTCAATACCGAGGATCGGTAATTCCACGCCAATACTTCGCGCAAATAACATCGACCACGCGCCAGCGGCCAGGATAACGGTGCTGGCTTGGATATTGCCCAGCTCGGTTACCACCGCGGATACGTGGCCCGCGCTGCGCTCCAAACCACGCACCGCGCATGACTCAACGATCGTCGCACCGAGATTTTGCGCCGCCGTGGCTATCGCCGATGTGCTCATGGTCGGCTCTGCACAGCCATCGCTGGGGTTGAAATAAGCCCCACTCCAGGGGATCGCGGCAGGTACGTGTTGTCGAGCTGCCTCGGCATCCAGGATCTGGGCCTCGGGCTCGTACGTGGCAACCCCCTTCAGCCACTCCTGCCAAACACTCAATGCCTGGTCATCCGTGCAGGGAGCAATGTAGCCATTGCGCTGGTAACCCAGATCTGCGCCCACGGCCTCACTCAATTCCGCCCACAATCGCTTTGATTCAACCAATAGCTCCATCTTCTGCGCGCCAAGTCCGGCCGAAGCGACCTGGCCGATAGAGCGTCCCGAGGCCTCGCCGGCCACCACGCCTTTTTCACAGACCGTGACAGCGACGCCACGCTGCGCAAGATAATATGCGGCGCTTACTCCTAGGATCCCGCCACCGATGATGACCACGTCGGTGGCTGGCGGCAGTGCGGCAGCGGGGATTATAGGTTTTGCGCGTGATACACCTTCAGGCATCGATTTCACTCATGTGTCGTGAGGGTTTCGGGGCATAATGGCTAGCGATGCTACGCGGTTTTTGCACTTTGACCCACTTGGGCACAAAAACCGCGTTGCTACCGGTCCCCTTACCCGGCTATGCTACGTTTTGGAGAATCACGCCGAGCGTCAATGCCACCCGACCCTGACCTAGACACGATGACGTTCGTGTGGCGCATCGCTGCCACTTTGTTCTTCCTAGCCGCCAACGGGTTCTTCGTTGCGGCGGAATTCGCCTTAATCAAAGTACACTCGAGCACGCTGGATACGCTCGCCGAGGCGGGTAATCGGCGCGCCCGCCTCGCTCAGCAACTCCACGCGCGCATGGATCTATATCTGTCTGCGTGCCAGCTTGGGATCACGCTATCCAGTCTAATTCTGGGGTGGCTTGCCGAGCCGGCGGTTGCCGAATTGCTACTGGCCGGGGCCGCGTCAGCCGGTTGGGAGATCGCGCCATCGAACCTATGGGTTCACGGTGGCGCGCTCGCCATCGCGCTGACAATCATTACACTTCTGCACATGACCATTGGCGAACAAGCGCCAAAAATCTGGGCGATCAGCCGATCCGAATGGACCGCAGTGCAGGCGGCTTATCCACTTTGGGGGTTCGCAGTCATATTTCGACCCTTTATCTGGGTGGTCAACAGCATCTCGAACAGTTTAGTGCGGCTCGTGGGTATTTCAGCGGAAGAGATAGGGCAATCATCGCACAGCATCGAGGAATTGAAATATATCCTCGCAAGCTCCGCGCAAGCGGGTCATATCTCCGGGCGCCAACTCGAACTCGCCGAAAACATATTCGGGATCATTGGCCTCAAGGTCCGGCACATTCTGGTGCCCCGTGTCGATATCGCTTATTTATCGCTCAAAGACTCGCCCGAGGAAAACATGAAAATCATCCGCGAGGCCGGTCATTCTCGGTTTCCGCTTTGCACGGATGGACTGGACGCCGTCATCGGCTTCATTCACGCCAAGGACGTCATGAGCGCGCTCGCCGACGGACAGCCGCTAGACTTTGAAGCGCTGGCACGCAAACCTAGCTTCGTTCCGGATTCGCAACCGCTGTCGCGGTTAATCCTGCTTATGCAACGAACCCGAGTGCACAGCTCGGTGGTCGTCGATGAACACGGCACCGCAATTGGCCTAGCATTTCTGGAAGATGCACTGGAAGAGATCGTCGGTCCGATACGCGACGAATTTGATGAGGAGGGTCCGGATGTTGCGGGCGCGGGCGGCGGAGCGGTGGCTGTTACCGGCTCACTGTCGCTGCCAGAGGCCGCCGACATCCTGGAGTTGCCGGATCTCGGCGAAGAGTCCGATACAATCGGCGGCTATGTAGTATCAATGCTCGGGCGCCTGCCACGCAGTGGCGATACCCTGGAGCTGGGTAAGTACAAGGTTACTATCGACGAGGTATCCCGACGCCGGGTAGTGCGTCTGCTGTTCGAACCGTTGCCTACGGATAGCAATGCCAACGACGGTTCGGCGACTGGCAACACCGAGTCTGTGGGCACTGGCAAGAGCGCCGCTCATTAATCAGGCTGGTTTGAATCTCGCCAGAGCCTGCTGTCTCGGAACGACCGACGCATTAAGCGCTGTGGCATTTCTCCAGCCGAAAACATGTACGTGGGTAGTCCAGCGGGTTCCAAGGCGATGAACGATGCCGTCGTGCAGGTCACGCACATGACCAAGCGCTACGGCGACGTAACCGCGGTTAAGGAAATCTCTTTTACCGTTCAAGCCGGATCCGTATGCGCTTTGCTCGGCGCTAACGGTGCCGGGAAGACCACAACGATGGCGATTCTTCTTGGTCTGGTGCTACCCACCAGCGGCTCGGTGCGGATCCTGGGCCACGATGTTACGCGCGAGCGCTATGCGGTACTTGGGCGCATCAACTTCGCAACGCCGTACCTTGATTTGCCGCAGCGCCTGACCGTACGCGAGAACTTGCGCGTGTATGCGCGCCTCTACGGTGTTGCGGACGTCGAGCAACGGCTGCTATTACTCACGGAAGCGCTCGATCTGGCCGAATTTCTGGACAAACCCTACGGCACTTTATCCTCCGGTCAAAAAACTCGGGTTGCGCTGGCCAAAGGCTTTGTCAACGAGCCCGAAGTTCTGCTGCTCGACGAACCAACGTCGGCACTGGATCCCGATACTGCCGATCGCGTGCGCGGTTACCTGCTCGACTATCAGGCGCAGCACAGTGCGACCCTGTTGCTTGCGTCTCACAGCATGCTCGAGGTCGAAAGGATCTGCAATCAGGTGATCCTGATGCAACGCGGCCAGATCGTCGCCGATTCAACGCCGGCGGGCCTGTTGGCGCGTTTTGGGATGGAGACGTTGGAGCAGGTATTCCTGAATGTTGCCAGGCAAGCGGAGAGCGAACCGAATTGACGGATGGACAGACATTACCGGGTTCATCGCTTGCCCGCGTCTACGCGATGCTGCTGCGATATTTCTATCTACTGCGCGGCTCGTGGCCGCGGATTATCGAGCAGGCGTACTGGCCAACGATGCAAATGATTATTTGGGGTTTCGTTACCCAGTTCTTCACAACGCATAGTTCCTGGGTGGCGCAAGCCACCGGCATATTACTCGGTGCCGTGCTGCTGTGGGACATGTTGTTTCGCGCGCAACTGGGTGTATCGGTGCCATTTATGGAAGAGATGTGGTCACGCAACCTCGGCCATTTGTTCGTCAGTCCATTGCGACCGCTGGAACTCGTCGGCGGATTGATGTTGATCAGCATATTGCGCACTGCCATCGGTGTTGGAACGGCGGCATTGCTTGCCATTCCGCTTTATCACTACTCCATCTTCGATATGGGACTGCCGCTGCTCGGTTTTTTCAGTGTGCTGCTTGCGTTTGGTTGGGCAGTGGGATTTTTGATGTGTGCCGCGTTGCTACGTTGGGGCATGGGCGTGGAGAGTCTCGCCTGGGCGTCAATTTTTGCCATCGCACCGGTGAGTGGCATCTATTACCCGATCGCAATCCTGCCGAGCTGGCTGCAGCCGGTCGCCTGGTTAACCCCAACCAGTCACGTGTTCGAGGGTATGCGCGGGGTCCTCATTGATGGGGTATTTGCCTGGGATCTGTGGCTGACCGCCGTAGCGTTGAGTGCTTGCTATCTACTGGGCGGCGTGTGGGTATTTATACATACGGTCGAAATTGCGCGTGAACGAGGGCTATTGTTGCGTATTGGTGAGTAGAGCCCAATTGTTTTAGCCGGAGCTGCCGCCCGGACCCATCGCAACCTTCACGTCGCCTGCTTGTTCATAGACCTTAACAATCGCCGCGACATCTTCACGTCCGTAACCCGCGTCAACGGCTGCACGAAATTGCGTGAGCGCCGCATTCGCCAGCGGGACGGGAAAATCCAGCGCGTTCGCCGCCGCCTCGACGATACCCAGATCTTTAACGAAGATCTCCAAAGCACCACGAGGGGCAAAATCGTCCGCAATCATGAAGGCGGCGCGGCTCTTAAACGCATTTGAGTTACCGCCACCATGCGTGATGACATCATAAACCGTCTGTGGATCCGCACCGGCCTTCGCGGCGAGTGCCATCGCCTCACCAGTGGCGACCATGTGCACACCAACCAACAATTGGTTGATCATCTTTACGCTGGCGGCACTGCCCGCAGTATCACCAACCCGATAGATCTTCTTACCCATCGCTTCGAATGCCCGGTTGCATTGGTCCAGCGCTGCTGCAGGTCCGCCGGCGATAATTGTCAGCGTTCCTTCATCCGCGCCAACCTTGCCACCGGTAATCGGTGCATCGACCAATGTATGATCCATGGCCGCGAGTCGCTCGGCCAACGCTTTGACTTGTTGCGGCGCCATTGTCGTATGCATTGCAACGACTGTGCCGGCCGCCAAGGCCGCGGCGGCGCCATCGGCCCCGAACAGGATCTGTTCCGCCTGTCCGGCGTCGAACACACATATAGCAAGCATTGCACAGTCAGCCGCGGCAGCGGCGGGTGTGTCCGCAACCTCGCCACCGGCTGCCTCGAGTGCTGCCAGCGCTTCGGCATTGACGTCATAGCCAACAACCCGGAACCCTGCCGCCATGAGATTTCGGCACATGCCGTATCCCATTGCTCCCAGTCCGATAAAACCGATCTGCTCGTTCATGGCTATGCTTGCCTCGCTGTTGATGTATGCAACACGAACCGCTGCACCGGTTTATATAACACAGCCCCGAAGTTCGACGAACCCGACCGGCTTATAGTAGCCCGCATATTTCATGAAGGGCAGACAAACGCTCCTCGACTTTGGCTCGTGCGTCGTTCTCGGCTCTGGCTTCCTGCTTCGCTCTATCTCGTCCATCCCTGGACTCGTACCGCCTGCGTCCGTGCAGGCGTGCATGGTCTGCATTTCCGCCATCCCTGGCGGTCACGCCGCGCGATGCGGGTGAAACTCCAGTGGTGCAAAGGTTCCGTGACAACCATGCCAAAAGACAGTTTGTACGGCATCGCGCGACTATCCTGGCCCTCGCTGGTCCGTGCACGCCCGAGCTTGCGCTTCACGCCAAGCATAGCTACAGCTATGCTTGGCGCTCCAGCGCGGCGCCCAGACGCACGCGTCCTACGCGAGCCTCCAGGATCCTTCATGAAATATGCGGGCTAGAGTGTACTGCCTATGAGTTACGCAACGGCAAAAGACATTCCGGTCGATACCATTCCGGTAATCGATATCGCACCGGTTCGCGCGGGAGACGCCGTTGGCACCCGCCACGTCGCCGCCCAGATGCAGCAGGCGGCAGGCGACATCGGTTTCTTTTACATCACCAATCACGGCGTCGACGACAATCTCATCCAGGAGACGCTGCACGTCGCGCGTGAATTTTTCGAACTCCCTGAAATAGACAAACGCAGCGTCAAAGTCACGCCGAAAAAACGCGGCTACATCGAGCCTTCCACGGCCAAGATGAAGGGCGGCAAAAAACTCGATTTTCGCGAAACCTTTCTTTGGGGCCGTGAATTCACATCCGAAACACTCGCAACGCTTGCTGAGATACCACTCATCGGCCCAAACCAATGGCCGCAGGCGTTACCGAATATGCCCGAGGTATTCAATAACTACTTCGAAACCTGCGTGGAACTTGGGCGCGAGTTGTTACGTGTGTTCGCGTTGGCTCTCGGTGTCGAAAGCGATTATTTCGCCGGTCGTTTCAAACACACCATGGCACGCGGTTCGGCATTGTATTATCCGCCGCAGCCGGCAGAGATGGGCGACGACCAATTTGGTATCGGACCACACACGGATTGGGGCGTATTGACTCTTTTGTATCAAGACGATGTTGGTGGTCTGCAGGTACGTGGACGCGACGGCAAGTGGCTGACCGCGCATCCCATCGCCGACACCTATGTCGTGAATGTCGGTGATTGTCTGGAGCGGTGGACGAACAAACATTTTCTGTCCAACGAGCATCGCGCACTCAACACATCTTCACGAGTTCGCCAGGCACTCGTGACATTCGTTGATCCGGATTTCGATACCGACATCATCCCGATCGTCGCTGCCAGAGAGCATGCGCAATTGCCTCCGATAACTTGCGGCGAACAGGTGCTGGCGAGTTTTCGCAATGCCTACGGTGCCTGAGGCGCCCCATTTATTAAAAGGAATTGACCATGTACGCAGTCAGCATTCGCTACCCGCGAAAAGCCGGTGAGACATTTAACCTCGAACACTGGGCCAAGGTGCACATGCCGATGGGAATAGGCATCTTTAACAAGACCAACGGCTTTGCACCGAAGCGGATCATGATTCAACATAGCACCTTCGGATTGGACCGCGAGGCACAGTCTACCGATGCCTACGCTACCGTGTGGCTATTATTCGACACGCAGGAGGGTCTGGATGGCTTCATCAATTTGCACGGCGATCCTGTAAAGAGCGCACCTTTGGTTGAGGATTTTGCGAATTTCGCCCCGCAGGCGCCACACCTCAGTCTAGGCCAGGTCGACGTGTTCGATGACGTCGATGCCATCCTTGAACGCGCGCAAAAGCTGCTTTAGTGAACACATCAATCCACGTGAATTAGATAATAGGGGTATCTTCAATGGCCGAAATGCGCAGAGTGGTAACAGGGCACGATGAGCAAGGCAAAGCGGTGCTTGTCTGGGACAGCGCAATCGCCAATTTGCCGGAGACGCACGGCGTTCACCTGATGTCGTTGTGGAGCACTGACCGCACACCGGCGGACAATGCCGGCGCCGAAGACACGGCGTCCGTCGCCGACACCGCCATCCCGCCGCTGAGCAACGGCTCGATTTTCCGGATTGTCGATTTCCCGCCGGCTAACGATGCGTTCATGCATCGCACTGAGACAGTTGATTACGCAATTATCATGAGTGGAGAGATCGACATGCTGCTCGACGACTCCGAAGTACATCTAAAGGCCGGGGACGTGCTGGTTCAACGCGGTACCAACCATTCATGGGCGAACCACGGCACGGAAACCTGCCGGATCGCATTTATATTGATCGACGCTGAACCTCTGCCCGGCGCATCGCCGGCAGTCTTGCGTTAACAAGTCGCGGCAACCCGCCTCACGACTCCGCATCGTGCTGACGGGTGGGTTGCGTGAAACGTCCCCTTTAGGGGGCTACCCAATGACGGTTTCTTCCTAACTAGTCGTGGAGAGACCTCAGTCTCGCGCGTTAAGTAGATATTCGTCCGCGTCACTGTTTTGTAGTATGTACTGGACGTAGGGCATAACGTACATTGAAGGTCACGATTCCGCCTAAACCCGCGATGGATCACAGAATGAAAAAACTCTCAGCATCCACTCCTCAAAACCCGCAACACCGTGACCGTGTTGGCAACGATGTCTCGCGCCGCGAATTTGTAAAAACCGTCGCTGCGGTTGGTGCTGCCGCTGCAACTGGTTCAACGGTTGCCGGAGCAGGAGAAAAATCGGCGTCCGCGCCAAGCAAACGTTCAGCGAACTACGATTATGACGTCGCCATCATCGGCGCGGGACTGGCCGGCATCACAGCCGCACGTGAGCTCAAGCAGCGCGGGTTCAGCAGCGTAATCCTGGAAGCTCGCAACCGGCCCGGTGGCAGAGTTTTTACGTCTAAATTCGCCGGGCACAAGGTAGAGCTTGGGGGTAACTGGACCTTTTGGGGCAATCCCCACATGTGGGCGGAGACTACGCGCTACGGATTGAGTCTGGAACCTGAACTGGGTACCAGCCAGCCCGAGGATATTTACTGGGTGACCGGCGGAAAGATCAAGAAAGGGGATTTTGGCGAGTACGACAGCATTTTGCGGGCACCAATCAATACGTTTTTCGACGACGCGCTTGGCGTCTATACAAATCCGCATATGCCGGTCGGGGATTCTCTCGCAGCCGTGGATGCACTCAGTGTGCAGGATGGAATAGATAGAAAAAATCTAACCCAGGAACAACGCGACCTGGTGGGCAGTTTTTTCGGCGCGGTGTGCAGTAATTTCAATACCGAGGTAAGCCTGCTCCAGGCGCTGCATTGGTTCAGATTGCACGGCAATTATACTTCTTACGGTGACGCGATGGTTTACAAGCTCCGCGAGGGTACCAGCGCGCTGGTGGACGCCATCGTTTCGGACGGTAAACCTGAGATCGTATTGGCTACGCCCATCACAAGCGTAAAGCAGGAATCCAAGCAAGTGGTGTTGACGACGGAATCGAGCGACACGGTAAGTGCCCGTGCCGTAGTCATCGCGGTCCCGGTCAATACCTTGGACGACATCGAATTCTCGCCGACGCTGATGTCAGAGAAGACACAGATGGCGAAGCAACGGCATGGCGGCAGCGGGGTGAAGTTCTATGCCCGCATCAACGGAAACTGGCCGTCACTAATGGCATTCGCTGCGGATACGGCGCCGGCCAGCATGATATTTACGGTCGACAAGCTCGAAGACAGCTCTATCGTTTGCGGATTCGGCCCGAGCGCAGAACTCCTGGACCTCAACGACGATCAGCAGGTCCAGGCGGCGATCCGGCAGTGGTTACCACAAGCCGAAGTGCTCGAATCCTATGGTTATGACTGGAACCTCGATCCCTATTCACAAGGTATGTGGTGTGCGTTCCGTCCGATGCAGATCACCAACTACCTCAAAGCCCTGCAACAATCTGAAGGCCGCCTGTTTTTCGCCGGCGGCGATATCGCCAACGGCTTCCGGGGCTTTATGGATGGGGCGGTCGAGACCGGGCTAAGGGCCGGTCGCGAAGTTGCGGAATTTTTAGCATAGCACCCGTTTGCGGCAGGTTTTACGCTGTCTGTACCGCTAGAACACCGGATTTCTGATGTACATGGCGCAACAGCGCAAGCGCTGCAATCGAACAGACCAGTACGCCCCAGGCAATCCCCTGGAAACCGTCGAACCAGACGATAAGCAGGCCGCCGAGGACCGGCCCCAGGCCACCGGCCAGAATAAACGCGCCACCAACTGCGGCCGCGCACCCGCCCCGTGGATCAATCTCGGCCGCCGCGCCAAGTAAAAAGGGATAACAAAAAAACAAACAGAATGTCCCGATCGCCAACGACACGACAAAGACGATGCCGCTGCTCGTATAAACCAGAAAAAAGACGGAGAGGACCTGAACCGCGATACCGGTCAAGATGGGTACGAATCGACCGTAGCGGCGGCCCAGCCAAGCCGCAACAATACCCCCCACTATGCCGCCGATGACCGATAAGCCGACCGCAGTCCCCACTTGCTGAGAATCGAGCGTCGTGCCCTCACCGATTGCCACGGAGAACGCCCACATGGCTCCCCCACCGGCACTCCAGATTGTGGTCGCGAGTACCAGCGTATAGGCGTGTATTCCTCCCAACCCAAAGGAGGTGTCGGCCATTTCCCCAGAGGTGCCGTCGCGGGGAAATAACCACACCACTGGCGCCAGCAGGAGCGTGACCACTGCCAGGACGGCAAAGACGTCCAGGTGAGTGTAGTCAGCATTCAAACGCGGGATGAGTGCGAGCAGGCAGGCCTGGAAGGCGACCGTTCCCGCAGTCACCTGCGCGTAGCGCCGGTCTGGTTCCCGGGTTGATGCAAGCGCCGCGGTGATTGCAGCAAGCAGGCAACCTTCGCCCAGGCCAGCCACCATCCTCACTGCAATGATTAGATAATAAGAGCTCGTCGCCGTCGATAGTGCGTGTCCCACCAATGCAATGGCGGTGCCAAGTAGCGCCAGCTTGCGGTGGGAGCTGCCGCCGCGAAAGCCTAACAGAATGGAGGTAAGCGCGACCATCGTAACCTCTGCCGAGGCCACCAACGCGGCAGAGGTTTCCGCCAACTCCAGGCCCCGCATCAGCCCGAATATTGTTTCTGGTTGTACCCACCACCCCGCCACAGCTATACAGTTCCCCGCTAAAGCGGCGATAAGCAGACCAATTGATTCGCTATTCGACCCTTGCTGGCGATTCACGAAGTGCAATCCTCTGAGGCAGTGCCACGAGGTACAGCCGGTGGAGCCTCGGTTTTTAGACGACGTCCGAGATGACGCGCGATCCTAAGCGGAAACGTTCTGAGCGGGTCCAAAGTAATGGAATCTCAGGAAGTCGCACATACTCATATAGGGTTACACCCGCGCGAAGCCCATCATGATATGTTTTGTATGCCCAATTCGTCGGGATCCCTTTAGGGTCAAGTTACAATCAGAATCAGATTGGTGAACGTTAATACTGTAACTGGAACTATCGATTAAAATCCGCTTCTTCACAGCATACATCGGAAGACTACCCAATGGACTACGCCGCGTTAGAAAGCAAACTCCTCCAAATTGCTACGGGCCATCAACTGGCTGCCGCTCTTTACTTTGTGACGGTCAACAAAATTCCGGATCACCTCAAAGACGGACCTCGAACAGCCGAAGAGGTAGCCGTCGCGGCCGGACTACCGCCCCGGTCGGTTTATCGCCTGCTACGTGCCATGACCACCTCCGGCATATTCCGGATTGAAGACGGCAAGTTCTCATTGACACCGATAAGCGATCTGCTGCGATCCGATCATGAACGCGGCCAACGCTACAAAGTCCTGCTGGCAGCGAGTGATTTGGATGTCTGGTCGCGATTGAGCGAATGCATCGAAAGAGATGATGCGTTACCCGAGATTAAAAAGGACTGGTATCTGGAATGGGGCAAAGACGAGGATCCCGCTACAATCTTCGACAAAGGGATGCGTTCGTATTATGTGGATGCACTGGCACCCCTGCTTGGCGTTTACGATTTCAGCAACATCAAAACGCTGGTAGATATTGCCGGTGGTGACGGCGGCCATCTGATCGAAATATTGAAAGCCTACCCAGACATGAACGGCATCATTTTCGACCAACCCGAGACGGCCCAGCGCGCCGAGGGCTTCATTCGGGAAGCCGGCATATCGGAGCGATGCACTACCGTCGGCGGCGACTTCTTCAAAGCCGAGACCCTTCCCGATAACGGTGACGCCTATATGATGCGTAACATCATGCATAATTGGGGCGATGAACCCTGTCAGCAGATCCTCACAAATATCGTTTCAAGAATGCCCAATAACGCACGGGTACTGGTCATGGAGCAACCACTGCCTGATAGCGAGGAAGAGCTCAACGATTGCGTGCAATACTGGGGTGTCTCGCCGGCATGGTGGGATATGCTGATGTTCATGTGGTATGGGGGAGCCGAGCGCAACACCGAGGGCTTCAAGGCGCTCTACAAAACCGCGGGTCTTGAGCTTACAAATGTAATGCACGGCGAATTGGGCACCGCCATTTACGAAGGCGTAAAAGGCTAAGCTTGCTGTTGAATAGGCCGTGTCCTTTTTCTGCGGCAGGAGTGAGAAGTGGCTACGCGAATTGATGACCTGATACAACAGCGCCAAGCCGGTTACACCCTGCCCCAAGCCTTTTATACCGACGCTGACGTTTTCCGCACCGACGTCGAGCAGGTACTGAATAAACTCTGGGTGTTGGTTGGGCATGTTTCCCAGATCCCTGAATCGGGTGACTACGTTGTCGTCGAGGTAGCCGGCGAATCCATCATCGTTGTCCGTCATGACGATGACGTCAGGGCCTTCTACAACGTGTGTCGACATCGCGGCTCACGCCTGTGCGCGCAGCAACGCGGCAAGGCCGGCGTCTTCGTTTGTCCCTACCATGCCTGGTCCTACAATCTGGACGGCTCGCTGCGTGCGGCGAGGCTGATGCCGGCGGACTTCGACCGCGAAGCTACGCATCTGCATAGCTGTCACGTCATCGTATTTCAGGGGCTGATCTTCATCAGTCTCGCCAAAGACAATCCGCTCGATTTCGATACCGCTTTGGGTGAGCTAAAACCATATATCGAACCTCAGAAGCTGGCCACCGCCAAGGTCATTCAGGAAACAGTGATCTCGACCAAGGCGAATTGGAAACTGGTCGTAGAGAACTTCTGGGAGTGTTATCACTGCCAACCCTCACATCCGGAATTCGCGGCGGTACACGGCGAGGACTGGTTGCTGGTTTTAGGTGCAGGCGTTGGCTCGACGGTCTCCGCACGGACAAAAGCTACCTACGAACCTCATTTAAAGGCATTCGAAGATCGTGCGCGAAGACTCGGTCATCCCGTCGGCGGGTTCTCGAGAGTAGGACTCGGGCCCAGCGAATTCTATCAAGTCATACGATCCCCGCTGGCAAAAGGCTGTTACTCGGAGACGCAAGGCGGCAGAAAGGTAGGACCGTTGATGGGCGCGCTTAGCGATTTCGACGGCGGAATGACGCACGTCAATTTCAATCCACTGGCTACACTGTACTTGTGCAACGATCACGCCGTCGTAACCAGCTTCCGGCCAATGGGTCCGACGTCGACGGATGTACATATCATGTGGTTGGTCGATGGGGGCGCACGGGATAACGTTGATTACGACGTCGATGAGGTAGCGTGGATGTGGACCGTAACGGGACTGCAGGACAAGACAATCACCGAGAATAATCAGTCGGGAGTGAACTCACGGCGCTACCAACCCGGTCCATATTCGGAAATGGAGCAACAGCTGGAGGACTTTGTTCAATGGTACTTCGCGCGGCTGACAGAGAGTAAAGTGGTGACATGAAGAATCCTTACGTGTGTAAGCACCTAGATATCATGTTCTTACGAGAGGTTTTATTCGATGGCTAAGGTTAAGGCGGTGTTGTTTGGGGTTGGTAATATGGGCAGCTTGATAGCCAAATATCTGCTCGAGAAGGGCGTCGAGATAACGGGAGTGGTGAATAATTCGCACGTCGGTGAGGACCTCGGCGAGATATCGCGAATCGGCCGTCCCATAGGTGTCAAGATCAGCGATGACCCCGAACAAATGCTGGCATCGGCCGAAGCCGATATTGCCGTGCTTGCGACCTGTAGCTCCATGGCTGATCTGTATCCTGACGCCAGATTATGTCTGCAGCACGGCATTAATGTAGTGACGATAACCGAAGGCGCGTTTTATCCCTGGACATATGATCCGGAGATGTCAGCCGATATCGACGCTTTGGCAAAACAGCACGGCGTCACGCTGTCGGCCACCGGGGTGCAGGACGTATTCTGGATAAATTCCATCGCGCTGCTCACTGCGGTCAGCCATCAAATAGACAGTATCGAGTTTGAAGGCGAGGCCGATTTCGGACCGCTCGGACCGGCGGTACTGAACCTGTTCCCGCTGGGGATAACGCCGGAGCAATTCATGCAGATGGCCCCGCCGCCAGGCGCGAAGCCGCCCGCATCTACTATAGGAACGGCTTACGAGGCCTTGATTGAGAAACTGCGCCTGACCGTCAAGCAGATCGATGGTGGCGTCGAGCCCGTGCTCGCCAATTCCGATGTCGAATGCGTCAGCTTGGGAAAGACGATCAAGAAAGGTCAAATCAGTGGGCTGCGCGAGATCCTGACGATCGAGACCACCGAAGGGCCGGTGTTCCGCGCGCGGTTTGCGGCAAAGATATTTGAGCCCGGCGACGAAGAAAATTACGTCTGGAACATCAAAGGCGTTCCGGATATCCAACTACAACAGAATAATGTACCCGGCGTGGCAATCACCTGCGCGACGGCCGTCAACCGTATCCCGGATGTCATCAATGCCGAGCCGGGGTTTGTTACTGCAGAGAAGCTGGACACGCCGCTGTTTCGGGCATTACCGCTAGAGAACTATATTTCTCGGCGCTAATATTTCGAAGCTGCCCACCAAATTGTCGTTCACTGATCGTCTTCTATGACTCGCGATTTGATTACACAAAATGTGGTTATCGCCCTGTTGGTGGCGGGCGTTGCCTGGTTCGCATTTCGTCAGTACCGTGACTGGGCAAGTGTTCCGGGCGAATTGTCTGTAGGCAGTGACCTAATTCTGGTCAAAGTGCGTCACATTAAAAATGGTGAAAACGTCTATTGGGGAAAAGCCGACAGTGCTTCCGGCGGCCGCTTGGTGCTCGGGTCGCAAGACCTGACATTGAAATGGGGGCTGGGTGCTAAGACTGAGATTGCATACGCACGCATGCACCGGCTAAGGGTGGAACCGTTTGGTCTGATCAAAATTGTCATGTTCGATGTCCAGGATGAAGATCAATTTGGGCGTTGGGAATTCGCCGGCAAAAGGCACAGGCACTACTTGAGTGGTTGTCGGAAAAAGGCATAAAGCAAACGCCCAGCCCGCCGACACCCGAACCTTCTGTGTAATCGTTACATTTTCAAGCGCGGGTAGCGTTCATTACCCCTTACTTACTAACCACCTTCGGCCACGCCTTGGCGGTCGACACCGGCGTGTGACCCCAGATTTTTGGTGAATCGTACATCTTTGGCTCCCAGACCTCGTCGTCTACGAGGTCGGCACCGTAACCGTATTCCATCAACCAGCCAGACGGCGAATGCATGTAAAACGACGTCATGCCATCGTTGCTGTGCCGGCCGATGCTGCGCTGGATCGGGTAGCCGCGCTGTTGTGCGATGTCGTAAGCTCTGCCGACATCGTCTATCGAAGCAGCTTCCAGCATGAAGTGATTCAACTGGCCGCCGGTGTAGCCGAAGCAGGGATTTAAAAGCGCCAGGCTGTGGTGGCGGCGATTACAGTGCAGAAAGGTTGCTTCCACCATGCCGCCTTGGTTGTCGGGCCAGTGGATATCATCGCTCAGTTTAAAACCCAGTACCTGCTGATAGAACTGCAGAGACGCCTCCTTGTTCCTGCAAAATATAACGACGTGACCCAACCCCAAAGCGCCGGTATTGAACCCGGCTATGCCGCGGGACGGCCGGAAGGGTACATTGTCGACAACGCCGGCGAAAAAGATTTCCGATTTGAACCCGTCGGGATCCTCGAAGCATATGAGATCCATGACGCCACGTTCCTTGATTTGTGCTTGAGTCCCGGGTTTGACACTGATGCCGTGGCTACGCAATGCATCGGCTAGTTCAACAACTTCATCGCGCGTTTCCACCTGCCAGCCGAAAAAGCGCACCCCGTCCTGTTTAGATGGATACAGCGAGATGCGATGATGGCGCTCGTCCAGCCGGTAATGCTGTGCATTACGCGGACCGTCAGCACGTGGCTCCAGACCGTATACCGAACGCAAGAACTCGTCCCACGCCGGGAAATTTGTAACGTCCCATCCGATGTAGCCCAGGGCACTGACCGCAGCCATCACTACCTCCACAAGAAAATCGACGAACAGCCTGATTTTGGCAATATTATCCGAATCGACCAATGCGGTATGTACTAACCTACTGTGACGGAAAGTGACCGTCCTTAAGTCCCCGCGACTACGTGTCACAAATCATGAGTACGTCCAATCTCTGCGGGGACGTTTAATATGGCGCTCATCTGCCAACTAAGGTCCGGAGCGCCCAATGTCGACACTGAATCCACCTTTTCGTGCCGAGCACGTCGGAAGTTTGTTGAGACCGAAAGTCCTTTTAGATGCGCGAGAGCGGCTGGAAGGAAACGTCTATGATGAGCATCAGGGCAGCCTGGCCAAGCACGAACTGCGAAGCCTGGAGGACGAATGCATAAAGGCAGCCATCAAGTTGCAGGAGGACGTCGGCCTGCAGGTTATCACCGATGGAGAGTTTCGCCGCCGCTCGTGGTTCCAGGACTTCATGCTGGAGTTGAATGGCGCTTCCATAAAGTTTCTCGAAGGGACCTTCGTAGACGAGGGCGGCCACAAACTTCCCACGCCTACCCCGCACTTCGACGAGCAGCTCCGTCCTCACGCAGGAATCACGACCGACGCATTTGAGTTCGTCGCAAACAACACGACCCGCACAGCCAAGGCAACCATCCCATCGCCCAACATGGCTCACATTTTCGGCGGCAGGCAAGCCATCAGTAAGACTGTTTATCCCGACTTGGGCGAGTTCTGGGAAGACCTGGCACAAATTTACCGCCAGGAACTGGCAGACCTTGCAAAGCTTGGATGCCGTTACGTGCAGATTGACGATTGCGCGTTCACGATGCTTTTGGATAACGATATGCGCGGCCGCCTGAAGGAACGCGGTGACGACCCGGAAGAATTATTGGACACCTATATTCAAGCGCTCAATCTGGCATTGCAGGATCGCCCGGATGGGCTAGTTGTCGCGACGCACATGTGCCGTGGTAACAATAGGGGGCACTGGCTTGCTTCCGGAGGCTATGACGCGGTGGCGGAGAAACTGTTCAACCAGTTAGAAGTTGATGCTTATTTTCTCGAATATGAGTCGGCTCGCTCCGGCAGTTTTGAGCCACTACGATTTATGCCGAACGACAAAACCGTCGTTCTCGGGATTATCTCCTCCAAGCTGCCTGAGCTGGAAGACAGCAACGACATCAAGCAACGGATTGAAGAGGCAGGCAAATACATGCCTGCGGAGAACCTTTGCCTGAGTCCCCAATGTGGCTTCGCCAGCATGTTTCTCGGCAACCCGGTCACCAACGAGCATCAGCGTGAAAAATTGTCACTGGTCGTCGAGGTTGCCAACGATTTGTGGGGCGACGCCGATTGATCATCTACAATCCAGGACAACTTCATAAAGTAATGCTGCAGGCTGCAGGTCAACAAACCAGATCGGCTACGCGGGTGAGAAAACCCTGACAGTTCGACTTTTGGGCTCGTAACCCCAAGGAGAAAAAGTTCAATGCCGCAAGCACTGGTACTCCTGGGCGCGTTTGGCGCTACTGAATCTGATCTGGCAGCCAACCAGGATGGAATACTCACCGCAGAACAAAAGCAAAGACTGCTGGCCGCAACTTCAGGTGACGCAACGTTCATGGGCGGCTTTGCAATCTTTTTTGCCGCCGTGATGTACGGCGTCCTTTACATGATCGTCGACAGTGGCAAGGTGTTCGAGTTTAGCGACGGCGTCTCACTGGCGGAAGGTGGGATTTTGTTGGCTGCGGGCGGCTTGCCGACAGCTGGAATACTCTGGGGTATTTATGTGATTTTCATTCATCAACGGGCACGGGGCGCAACGAGCGTCGAGAAAATCGAAGGCACCGCGAGTCCAAAGGTACTGCGACATCGGCAGGCGGTCGTATATCAGCTCACTATCGGCGGACAAACGTTTGATCTGACTGCGCTGGCTCATGAAAGAATTGAAAGCGGTCAGCCATACCGGGCCTATTTTGAGCCACGCTCGAATGTGGTAGTCGCGATGGAGCGAATCGAAAACTGACCCCGGTGCAATAGAGCCCTATACCCTCGGAAAGGGTTCAGTACTTACACGTTATCGATTTACGGCAACAATTTACTAATCTTGAAATCGGTTTCGTGGACGTCGTTGCCTTCGGACTGGTCGTTACCGTGTATGTTAACGCGTTGTTGATCACGTTAGTGAAAGGTTGGCGTACCGTAACGGAGAGGTAACTGCGAAGCCCGCCCGTTGGAGCGGACCACAGAGACGGACGATAAAAACCGGATTAGGCGAAGTGCGGCTTTACGGCGCGCTTACTTTGCCTCGGCGTCGGGGACTGCACCCGCTTCTTTCGGTTCAGCCTCATACCGAGGCCGCATAAGCGCCAGCTCCTCAACGACAGCCGTGATTCGTTCGTGCAGCTGCTCGTTGGGGTGCTCGAACTGCAGACCGACACGATACATCTCGATTCCGGTGCCTTCGATCAGCTTTTGATGTCTGACGCGGGCCCGCAGATTCAGGCCGAACGGCGTATCCGCACTGCTGAGCGAAACGAGCAGCGATTGATCGATTTCCAGAGGGTCCGGTATGGTCAGGCTGAGACCGTTCGCCGAAATGTCCTCGAGCGTCGCGCGGAATTCGCCAGCATCGCCGTACTCCACTTCGAGCCGCTGCACCAGGCGGACCTCCGAACGGCGCTGCTTGTCATCGCTCGACGACAACAGGATCTTCAATACGTTTTGCAGGCGATCTTCATCTTGCGGGTCGAGGCTCTCGAAACGCATTCCAAACTCCCGTTCACCGTCTACAACCACTTCACGGAGTACGGTGACTTCGACGTCGATGATCGCGTTGCCTCCCTCCGGTAGCAGCAGGCGCGCGCGCCCACCGATCTCCACCGGTAGGTCATCACAGCGGACCGCCGCGCCCCCCCCCCCCCCCCCCCCCCCCCCCCCCCCCCCCCCCCAAGATATATTCCGGAGCGTTGCTGGACAGATCCGCTTACCTTCCGGATCGGACACTTTCACCGGCGCGCTGACGCTTAAGCGCAGCTGGCGGCGCTTATCTTGACCCTGAGCACGCTCGTCGGACTCGGGCTCGTTGTGGGCCTGCTCGACGTCTGCGTGCTTCGCTCGGCGCTGACGCACCAAGTCGAGTGTTTCTGCGAAGGTTTTTTGTACTGCGCGTTTCAGGCCGTCTGCGGTCGAGTCTCCAGCCTCTAGAGCCTGGACGCTCAAGGGCAGGGGAACGATTCCGAATTTGGCGCGATGGTGGGCGACGCTTACTGCGAGTAGGCGCGCGCACTCAAGGAGTTCCTCTTGAGTGGTCGGCGGGAGCGCCTCTTGGTCTGGGCCTTCGATCGGTTTGGTAGCAGTTTGCATATATTCGTCCGAAGGAGCCGTGATCCCGACCAGGAGCCGGGCAACACGGAGCCCACTGGTGATGTGTCGGCCTCGGGGCCTCAAACTTTAGGCGCCCGCTGTGCCGAGTGCCGGTCCCCAGCCGTGTGTACGGCGTCTCACTGGCGGAAGGTAGTATTTTGTTTGCTGCGGGTGGCTTGCCGACAGCTGGAATACGCTGGGGTATTTATGTGATTTTCATTCATCAACGGGAACGGGGAGCAACGAGCGTCGAGAAAATCGAAGGCACCGCGAGTCCAAAGATACTGCGACATCGGCAGGCGGTCGTATATCAGCTCACTATCGGCGGACGAACGTTTGATCTGACTTCGCAGGTGCATGAAAAAATTGAAAGCGGCAAGCGATACCGGGTCTATTTTGAGCCACGCTCGAATGTGGTCGTCGCGATGGCACGAATCGAAACCTGAACCCGGTTCCACGATGTGTGGGCGACGGGGATCAACAATCTATAAGGTAGCGAATTTGCCCAAAAGACTCTCAGTCAGCGGAACAAAACTGTTAGACGTGTCCTTCAGCGCGTTCGAGGGGTCCACTTCGTATTCAAAGAATACGTTCTCGACTTCTTTGCCGCTACGTCTTACCGCGTCGATCGCGTGGCGTAAAGTCGGGCGACGACTGATCACGATAGCGGTATCGTAAGCATCATTGACACCTTGCTCGAGCATATCCAGTGCCAGCATCACGTCCACGCTCTGGTCGATGTACATTCCACCTTTGATCTGCAGCTCGCCCATTTTGACGTCGAAACCCTGCGTGGCCATAAGATTCAAAAGCGCCTGCTGCCCCTCTGCCTTTTTCGGATAGCACTCCTCGGGGAACAGCGCCATATACGCGGACTTCCCCGTCACGGTTCGTTCCCCTGCCAAATGATCGACCAACGCAGCAAAATCAATTCGCCAAGGGATGCCCTGTCCTTTGAATCCATCGAGTAGCCAGCCTACATCAATGAATGTGCTTACCCGGGTTTGTTTGTTCGCCATAAGCTCTCCCGTTCAGTTAACAGGCGATTGGAAAGCCTGTTTAGAATGTCTACAGAATATTCGCGCTAGCAAGACTCAACGAACTGCAATATAGCTTGTGAGAGTTTGCTATCCGAATAGAACAATCGAAAAATGTTGGTCGTATGATCCTCCCCTTCGACATCGAGGTAGTCGGCCCGCATACCCTTGCCTCTCCATGCCGCTACGAACTCTTCGGATTGACGATGAAATTCCACCGACTCCTCTGCTCCCAATGCCACAAGTAAAGGCGGCCCCGATTCGGGAATGTGAAATAGCGGACTTTCGCTGGAAACGGTGTCGCCAGTCAGTTGCAACTTCGGCTGCAACCAGCTGTATCGAAAAGGTCGCAGGTCAAAAAGCCCGCTGATTGGAACACCACCCTTTATGACATCGGCGGGCAATCCGTAATCGTGCCAATTGGTGACCGCCATCATCCCGACCTGATGACCTCCGGCTGAGTGGCCAGCCACATAAATTCGGCCGGCGTCACCGTTGATGCTCTCGGCATTTCGATAAGCCCAGGCGACTGCGAGACGACTTGCCGCAGTAATATCCGGGATTCCTACCTTGGGACATAAAGCATAATCGCTTGAAATGCACGCAAACCCCAGGTCCGCCAAGCCCTTAACGCAGAAGTTGAACAGCTTGCGCGTACCAAGGCGCCACCACCCACCGTGGATGAAAATGATGATCGGTGAGCCTTTTTCTTTCGCCGGAAAGACGTCGATACGCTCCTCGTCTCGCGCACCAACAGGAATGTCCGCCTCATGCTCCAAAAGCCGAAGCGTCTCCGAACTCCTGAAGAGGAACGTATCGAAGTAAGGAGTGAGATCCCAGATATGGTTCTCGAGATCGAGCTGCGGATCGATCCGCGATTGATCCATGAAATTATCATATGGGTCCACTTTCGACTCCTGAGAGAAGTATTGGAGAAGGATATCAGCAACCAGCGCGCGGGCCGAATACTATAGAAGCGCTACATCACAGGCATTGCGATCTGCCCGATCACCAGCGTTGACGGGCTATTGTGATTGTTAGCGAGAATTCCGTAGAATCACTCAAACTATGCGACTCGCTGGACGCACACCCTTGTTGCAGCGTGTGACACCGATAATTGATGCTATCGGAACGGAGTCGTTTTGCAGCTCACTTTCCGAATTCTGTAAAGAGACCGTCAACGCCCGCGAGGTCGCGCTTTTCTATTTTCCCTCGAACGACCAACCGCGCTGCCTGTTCACCGATGTTGTAGTTCACGAAGCGATTAACGAATATGTAGAAGGGGCTTACCGGCAGGACGCGAACCTCGAGCGCTTGTCTTCACAGCTCGGCGAACAAAACGAATTCGCGATCGAATCGCTGCATATGAAGCAGATCAGTGATCCCAGCTACTCGAAACAGTTTTACAAACGTACTGGCGTTGAAAAGAAGCTGAGTCTAGTTTCCGAAATCGAAAACGGATTTGTATACGGGAATTTCTATCGACGCCCCGACCAACCGGACTTCGACAAGCAAGATATCCGCAATTTCCGGTCAATATGGAATTTCTGTTTAAGTGGTTTGCGACAGCATGTACGTATTGCCAGTATCTCAGTACCAGATTTCTCAGACAGGTGTTCTCGACTCGCCGTCGTTCGTAAATTTCTTCATGTCGAAGGGCTGAGTGAGCGCGAAGCAGACGTTACCTCGCGCATAGTATTAGGGTACTCGACAACGGCGATCGCGCTGGATCTCGATATTGCTGAAAACACGGTTTCCACGCTGCGACGACGAGCCTACAGCAAGTTGAGAATTTGCAGCCAGAACGAACTGTTTGAAATCTGTTTTCGGCGTATTAACGATATCGTGCGCGGCAAATCCGGGAAGCTTTACGATCAGTTCATGCAAGAGGGACCGATAGCCATTTAGCCCTACGCATGCAAAAACGGCGATAAAATCGGCCTATGGGGCAATGAACAGGTCAGGCGCGGCGGACTGCAGACTTTCGATATACCACTTGTGAAAATGCCATAGCGTTCCCTCAGCGAATGACGTCCTGCCCTGCACCGCAAAGGCAGAGCGCTTGCCTCTATTCATCTGCACAATGCCCCAAAAATCTTCATCGATGACGGTTTTTGCGCTCTTCTTGTAAGCCTCGAACTTCTCCGAAAAGTCCGGGGCTTCGGCGGCTTCTCTACTGACCCCGATGCCGTAGCGCCCCGTGGTTCTATTGTGGGTCTGCGGGTTCATCTCGGTGTAAAAGATGCAATCCGGATTGAAGTACCAGCTGAAGTTTGGAAATACGATACCTCCGAGCGCTACATTGAGGTCGGCGTCATCGAGACTGCGCGGAACAATGAAACCACCCGTCAAGGCATAGTCGTCAGGGTTTTGCAGATCCGCGTCCCCTCCTGAAGGGAGACGGAACATGCAATAAGAGGAACTGTCAGTATTCTCGATTATAGTTTTGCCGGCCGGAACGGAGTCTCCCAGTGATTTTTCATGGATCGCATCAGTGTGGTAGTTCTCCGCGAATATATCGACTACGCACTTCCAGTTCGCCGCGACATCAAAGTCGCTCATTTTGAAGTAGACCATATCGTCCGTTTCATGACGCAAAAAAATGGGCTCAATATCCACAAGCTGTGGCGCCAGTTCTGCTACGGGACCCCGATCCAGATTGACGAATATAAATCCTCGCCATATTTCTATATGAAACTCGTGAAGCCGCCAATCCTTCACTGAAAAATCCTTTGCGCTCTCCATCAGCGTCGCGCCCCGTAGAGCACCATCAAGGTCGTACACCCAGTTGTGATACTGGCATTTGAGTAATTTGCAGTTACCCCGGTCGTGCGCAACCGGGAAATTTCGGTGAACACACACATTTGACAATGCATGCAGTTTATTTTGCTTGTCACGCACTATGAGAATTGGCTCTTCGCAAAAATCAACCGTGAAGTAATCGCCGGGATTGCTGGCCTCGCTGACATGACCAACAGGAAACCAGGAAGATTTCAGCAACCGTTCCTTTTCCAATTCGAATATCGCCGGATCACGGTAAAAGATCGGCGGAATGTTTGTTGCCGAGTTATATTCCAGAAGGCAATCTTCAACCGCCGCTTGCCGAATTCGGTTCGATACTGGGTTGGGACTGGTTGGGATGGTCGACATGGCAGGCTCTCATATTTGGACATATGGCCAGATGGATAAATGCTATCCGATACGAATGGCTTGGTATGTACTTATAAATTGTGACATTGGAAAAATCTTTAACAGATAACCTCACGACAGCGACTATGATTTCGGTCGTCCGTGCGCCTTCGCATTTGTTTGCTCGCCTAAAAACGCCTGGATCTCGGCATTAACGACTGACACCGGTTCACCATCGATTACGGCGAAGTGCCCCATGATGTGATCAACTTCTACATGCTTGTTACCGTTAAGTTCAGCGAACTGCGCAGAGCGTGTCGGGTTTACCGACAGATCCTGTCTGCAAGCGATTGATAATAATCTTGCTTGTATCCGTGCAGCAGTTTTAGTCAGGTCCCCATTATCATTGCGGCTGATGTCGTGATCGATAGCTGCCTGCAGTTGGGCGATATGGTCGTAGCTGTTTGACGGCAGGAAATCATCAATTGCCTCAGCTTGAAGTATCGACGGGTCGTCGCTCTCACTTAAGACATTAATAAAAGCGGGCGTAAAACTTGCCAGATATTCTGCCCGGGCAAGAATTCTGATCGCCTGGCGTTCTCCATCCGGTAGCTGGCAAAGAATTTTCGTAAGATCGCGCCAGTACGTCCAGAGAAAAATATCTGCTGCCGTTGGTTTCGGCGTGCCAATGATGGCAATAGCATTATCCATAAACTGGGGATACGCACTTATCCATTCATAAACCTGCATCCCCCCCAAAGATATGCCGATCACGGTATCAACGTGGTCAATGCCAAGCCGCTCAGTCAGCAGCCGGTGCTGACTATTGATCATGTCCGGAATGCCAAAATCTGGCGTGTCGTTTTCGGGATAATGAGAAGGTGAAGACGAACATCCATCGCCAAGCGCATCAACCGCAATCACATGGTATTTATCGGGGTCGGCATACATTCCTGACTGAATAAGACCAAAATCAATCAAGTCCTGCGAAGTGCCACCGTACCAGGTCGGGAAAAGCATGACATTGGTCTTATTGTCATTAAGCTGACCGAACGTGCGGTAAGCAATTCGACAGTCTTCAATAATGCCGCCTTTTCCCAGCGGCAGTGTGCCTATGTTGATAGTTTTGAGTTCACTCATAACGACAGCTTAAGACAAAAATAACATCAATGTAGTGCCAGAAAATCCCTTGCCAGTACTACAGTCCCTTGCGTATAACCCGGGCCCAGTTCCTTTCCTGTCGGTGTTTCACAATGCGAGGCAAGCCAGGCTGTTAGCAGGATCCTACGCAGGATAATGAATGTGGAGATCTCGTTTACGTCTTCTTCAACAAGATCGGCCACGTTGCGGTAACCTTCTATCCAGGCTTTTTGAAGCAGCGGTATACTGGGATCTACTTCATGGAAACTGATAGCTGCAGCAAAGTCGTAGGCGAACCAACAGAATCCACAGTCATCAAAATCGATAATGCCCAGTCGCTCCTCATCGACTAGCAGATTAGCCAGTCGCAAATCAGCATGCACCAAACCATAGCGTTGTGACCCCTGACCATAATGCTGCAATCGTTCTTCAATTAGCTTGATTGCGTCGGCGATGATCCGCTCCCCCGCGTGGTTAAGGTCTATTGCTTCTCGCCAATCTCCCCAGAACGCCTCAGGACCGACCATTGTCTGCGTATTCCAGTGTTTACGTACAAACCAATCTGGGCGCTTCCATATTTTTGAATGTTGATGAAGGCCTGCGGTAATTGCACCCAGTCTTTCAAACCAGTGAGCCAAATGCTCCCCCACACTTGGCTCAGTGCCCGGCATGAATTCGAAGGCAACTACATGGTGATTTTCATCACCATCGCTGATGCTTGTTAAAATGTCACCATTGCTTGCCGCTACCGGAGCAGGCGTGTGAAGCACGCCTTCGTCGCGCAGTGCCAGTATCCAAGCCAGCTCGGATTCTATTTCCGTGGCGGTATGATATCCGGGCCGATGCACCCGAAAGACCAGACAGTCACCATTCACACTATCTTTAACCAGAAACGTCGCATTTTCAGAGACATTAAGGAGGGATATTTCTGAAGACGGCGGCACGTTCCACCGCTCCAGTGTGGACTTTAATCCGACTTCAAGACGCTTTGTAAAGTCAGTCGTAAACATGGATCTCTGATTCTTAAAGTACTAAGGTCACTAGTTACTAGATATTATATTTCATGTCGAACTTATACGACGGTTGACTCCATTGACCTGGATCAAATGCTCGGGTGTAGACTGTCGGCAATTTATGTGGTCGAGGTGATTTCGATGCATACAGCAGAGCAAGTTACTGAACGAACAATTTTCAACTACCAGCGCGAAGGCTATTCGCTCGAGCAGGCGTTGTATTGCGACGCCGATGTTTTCGAGCAGGACATCCAACGCGTGTTCGCCAACAATTGGCTATTGATCGACCACGTGGCGCGCATTCCCAACCCCGGCGATTATTTCCTGTTCGAGATCGCTGAAGAATCGATCATCATAATCCGGCAGAATGCCGAGACGGTGAACGCGTTTTTCAACGTCTGCCGTCACCGTGGTTCGCGTGTTTGCACGGAGTCTGACGGTAACAAACGCTTGCTGGTCTGTCCGTATCACGCGTGGTCGTACAATCTCGACGGTTCGTTGAAGGCAGCACGCCTCATGCCGGAAACTTTCGAGCCTGCACGGTTCGGGTTGCATCCATGTCACGTTCAGGTACGCGAAGGATTTATCTTTCTCAACCTAGGACGTGACGAGCCGCCGAATTTCGATGATTTGTATCCCGACCAGCTTGCTCTGATGGCGTTTCACGAGCTGGGTAATGCGAAGATTGCCGCGAAACGTTCCTACCCAACCACAGCCAATTGGAAGTTGGTGGTGGAAAACTTTCTCGAGTGCTACCACTGTGCGCCGGCCCATCCGGAATACTGCTCTGTGCACCCGCCGGAGCTGTTACTCGCATACGGCGCCGGACCCGGCTCGGGACCGGAAGGTTCGCAGGAAGCGGTACAGGCGGATATGGATGCCTGGCAGGCCAATGCCAAGTCGTTGGGGCACCCTGCCAGCATGACGGGAAGCAACGACTTCGGCGTAATGCAGACAGCGATACGGGTGCCCATTGGCCGTGGTTTCAAATCCGAGACACGCACCGGCGAGCCCGCGGCCAAATTAATGGGTCAGTTCAAGGCGTTCGACGGGGGGCAGACCGTGTGCTCGTTCAACCCGATAAGCTTCATCATCGCAGCGAACGATTTTGCAGTCTCATTTCGGTTCACGCCGCGCAGCGCGCTGTCTACCGATGTCGAACTGACGTGGTTAGTTGGTCCTGACGCCGAGGCCGGCAAAGACTACGACGAGGATAATCTCGTTTTCGTCTGGGATGTGACGACACTACAGGACAAGAAAATCACCGAGGACAACCAGGCAGGGATCCGCTCATCACGCTTTGAACCGGGCCCCTACTCCGAACACGAATCCGGCACGGATAAATTCATTCGTTGGTATCTGCGGCAGCATACTGAGTAGTCTCGACTCGGAGACTATTACTACCCCTCAACCCATGGTTTAACTCCCTCTCCCCTTGCGGGAGAGGGTTGGCAGGCAAATGCTCCTCGACTTTGGCTCCTCGACTTTGGCTCCTCGACTTTGGCTCCTCGACTTTGGCTCCTCGACTTTGGCTCCTCGACTTTGGCTCCTCGACTTTGGCTCCTCGACTTTGGCTCCTCGACTTTGGCTCCTCGACTTTGGCTCCTCGACTTTGGCTCCTCGACTTTGGCTCCTCGACTTTGGCTCCTGCGTCGTTCTAACGTAACCGGTTAAACGGCGACGTCTTGAATGCGTTTCTGCGGTGTGTTGGTCACGGCCAAATCAGACCGTAGCGGGTTATCACTGAACATCGATTTCCATACCCGCGGCGTCAACTGCTCCACCGCACTATCCGGATGGATCGCGATCCGTTGCAGCACATCGACCAGGTAGGTATACGGGTTGATGCCGTGCAAGCGACACGTGCAGAGCAAACTCTGGATGATCCCAACATGCTCGGCACCCACCTCCGTCCAGCAAAACAACCACGCCTTGCGCCCCATCGGGATAGGCCGAAGTGCACGCTCTAAGTGATTGGTATCAATGGCGACACTCGGATCTGATAGATAAATCCGCAATGCGCCCTCACGCTCACTCGCATAACCGACAGCTTTAGTAAACGGTTGGCTGGGTAATAAGTCCAGCCGCTGGCGTTGCCCATGCAACCAAGCAAAGAACGCATCCACCGCCGGCAAAGCATGTAAACCGCGAGTCGCCTGCGTCGCCACTGCCTCCATTTGTTGCTTGCGGATAGTGGTCTCAACCGTATACAGCTGACCTATCAGTTCAAGCGCGGCATGGGCGCCTGGTGGGTCATCTGACAACGCCCGTTCGAATTGGCGTCTTGTATGGGCCCAGCATTGCGCGTGCACCACATCCTCGTGTTCAATCGCATAGCGGGCATAAGCCGCCGCACCATCCGTTAACAGCGTGCCCTTAAAGTCCAACAAGGTCTTCTCGATATGCGTGCGCGCTTTACTCGGCGCAAAGGTAAATGCGATTTCATCCGCCTCGCCATAGATCGGCCAATGCCAGGCCGTTCTCATCTTGCCTTTACCTGCGCGGCCCGCCTTGACCGGCGTCTCGTCCATCGCCAGCGTCTTCGATTGCAAGATATGCCGTAACAGCGCCAGATAAATCGGTTGCAGTAAGCCGCTCGCTTTCTTCACCCATTGCGTCAAGCTAGCACGCGATACCGTAATGCCATTCATCGCCAGTCGCTGATGTTGGCGATACAACGGTAAGTGATAGGCGAATTTGTCGACCAGCATCCCAGCGACCACACTCACATCCACCATGCTGCCGGGCCACAGACCTTCCGGCGCCGCAAGGGTAACGATTTGACCATCGCGCTTGCGCTTCACCACCGGCCGGATGTACTTCAATACCACATACGCCCCCGGCCGTTGCGCTAACCGATAGGTCACCTTCTCGCTAATCGATTCAAAGTCACCCGCCAGGTCTGCCGGTACCGATAAGCGGATGGTTTGGATCGGCACCGAGTCATCAAACCGCAAGCCTTGCTCGGTCACACAATCCGCATCACGACGCTTACCTTTGCGCCGTTGATACGTAATGGTTTCTTTCTCAACTTGCGCTGCCTCAGGCCGCTCTACGTTAAAGCCATCCAGTTGCGGTTGGTCCGGATTGGGCTCGATTAAACGCCGTTCAGACTTGCGACCGAACAGTTGGCGTTTGAACCAGTCGAGTTGATGGGTGAGTGTGGCGACCTGCGTTTTGAGGGTTGTGTTTTCCGCTTGTAACACCGCCGCATCAAGTGATATTTCCGGCGTTGCATAACCCCCATTCATGGGTACGTATTGTACCGTTTACACTGCTGACCGTCGATCGTTTTCCGGTAATCGAAACCGTTTTAATCGACGCACTGAGCGTAGATCGATCCCTTCAATAATGCACTGCCATTCGCTGCGTTGCAGCCGCTGTTTGACCTCGCTATTCCACCGAACCTGGAACTGACCGCGTTCGAGTTTCTTACTCCACAGACAATATCCGTCCGACTCAAAGTACAGCGCTTTTAATAACGTACGCCGGCGATTGACGAAAACGTACAGTGCCCCATCGAGGGGCTCCTCGTGTAACGCCTGCCGCACCAACGCCGATAAACCATGGAACGATTGACGCATATCAGTCGGTGCCCGACATAACCATATACGCAAACCCGATGGGGGCGACCACATCAGTGCCGTGACACACGTAGCACGATGTCATCACCGAGCGCTAACTCGATATCCCATTGTGCATTGGTTAATGGTTGTAACGGGGCCAACTCGACGAAACGTGTTTCCGCCTTCCCTATCTGAGCGTCCCTCGCTGACCTCGACTTCCTTTTACTGAACGTCGAATATCCAATTCCTCGCTCAGCACAGAATGCGCGCATCGATGAACCGCTTTGTGCCTGCTCCGCTAATAGGCCACGCCACTCATCCGCACTACGTCGTTTGTTCCGAGGTTTTCCGTGATCATTCATTTACCAAGCTCCCGATTGACTGGGAAACCTGGCAAACTAAACCATCTGCCCGCTGCCGTGAATAACGGCCTGGATTGACCGGTTACGTTCTAACGCCTACGTCCTGTAGGCGTGCGTCGTTCTCGGCCTTAGCTTCCTGCCTCGCTCTACCTTGTCCATCCTTGGACTCGTAACGCCTACATCCCTGTAGGCGTGCATTACCTGTATTTCCGCCCTCCCTGGCGATCGGGTGAGGGGGATTGTAGATAACAGCACTTAGCTGACAAATATCAATGTGGGCAGGTCCAACGGATACAGACTAAGTAAATTCCTCACCGATCCGTAGTCCACCATGAACTTCGATCACTGACCCAGTGGTATAGCTGGCGGCATCGCTGGCCAGCCACATTGCCGTGCCGACAATTTCCCGCGGTTGGCCGACCCGTTTCAGGGCTACTGCGTCCTGCACCCAGGGCTCGACCTTGTCCATATCCCAGGACTTTGAAATATCGGTTGCGAACAGTCCT
>CBDDBH010000022.1:0-194212 GCA_965225625.1 Gammaproteobacteria bacterium | reverse complement strand
CGCTCAATCCCATTGCGGAGAAGGCAGGGTTCGCCGTCTACGAGTGCGATTCCAGCGTCGACAACAACGTCCCCCAGTACCCGGTCCGCCGCAAGATCGAAAGCGAGGTCGCAAAGCGAACCTTCGAGCACCTCATCATCTTCACCGACCCAGGCCGCAGGGCGCAGGTGTGGCAGTGGGTCAGGCGCGAAAGCAGAAAGCCCGCTGCCTGCCGCGAGTACACATTCACCACCGGCGGCATTGGAGACCACCTGCTCCAGCGCATTCAGCCGCTCTTCGTCTCCCTGGATGAAGAGCCGTCGCTGAACATCGCCCTTGTCGCATCCCGGGTCCGGGCAGCGTTGGACGTCGAGAAGATCACCAAGCGTTTCTACGAACGGTTCCAGAAGGAGCTGAAGGCCTTCGGGAACTTCATCGAGGGCATCACGGCCGAGGGCGACCGCGACTGGTACGCCTCCCTCATGCTCAACCGGATGATGTTTGTCTACTTCGTCCAAAAGCAAGGCTTCCTCGACGAAGACCTAGACTACCTGCGCAACCGCCTCAAGATGGTGCAGGAGCAGAGCGGCGGCGGGCGCTTCCAGCAGTTCTACCGCCTCTTCCTCTTGCGGCTGTTCCACGAGGGTCTCGGCCAGCCCGATGCGCAGCGCGCCCCTGACCTGGCCGCGCTGCTGGGCAGGGTCCCCTTCCTCAACGGCGGCCTGTTCGACGTTCACGACCTGGAACGGGACAACCCCGACATCACCATCCCGGACGCCGCCTTCGCGCGGGTCTTCGACTTCTTCGACGGCTACCGCTGGCACCTGGACGAGCGGCCCTACCGGGAGGACAACGAGATCAACCCCGACGTGCTCGGCTACATCTTCGAGAAGTACGTCAACCAGAAGCAGATGGGGGCCTACTACACCAAGGAGGACATCACCGGCTACATCTCGCGCAACACCGTCATCCCCTTCCTGTTCGACGCCGTCAGGAAGGAGTGCCCGGTGGCCTTTGGGCCGGACGGGGGCGTGTGGCGGCTGCTGCAAGAAGACCCTGACCGCTACGTCTACCCGGCCGTCGGCCATGGCATAACGTGGAGCGCCCGCGACGCCCAGAATCCGACCCGCCTCGACTTGCCCTTCGATCTGCCCGGCGAGACTGCCGCCGGCATTGACGACGTATCCAAGCGCGGTGGCTGGAACGCCGCTGCACCGGACGACTACGCCCTGCCAACCGAGACGTGGCGCGAGGTCGTGGCCCGCCGGCAGCGCCATGCCCAGGTCCGCGTCAAGCTAGCGGCGGGTGAGGTCACCGAGATCAACGACTTCATCACCCTGAACCTGGACGTCGAGCGGTTCGCCGGGGACGTCATTGCCCAGAGTGAGGGGCCGGAGCTCCTGCGCGCCTTCTGGCACGCCATGCGGGACGTGTCGGTCCTCGACCCTACCTGCGGCTCAGGCGCGTTCCTCTTTGCCGCCCTCAATGTCCTGGAACCTCTATACACCGCCTGCTTGGAGGGGATGCGCGGCTTCTTGGACGACGCCGAAAGGTCTGGGCGCAAGCGCAGGCCGGAGCACCTGGGAGACTTTCGACGAATCCTGGAGCAAGTGGACAAACACCCCAGCGAGCGTTACTTCATCCTCAAGTCCATCGTGCTGAACAACCTCTACGGCGTGGACATTGAGGAATCCGCCGTCGAAATCTGCAAGTTGCGTCTCTTCCTGAAGCTGGTCGCGCAGCTGGAGAAATACGACCAGATAGAGCCGCTGCCGGACATCGACTTCAACGTCCGCGCCGGCAACACGCTGGTGGGATTCACTTCGCTGGACGCCGTGCGCCATGCGATGCGCAGCGTCAGGGAGCAAGGTGCTGACCAAGGAAAAATGGTAATGTTCGAGGAAGAGAAGGAGGCTATACGGCGTATCAAAGAGAATGCGGAGATAGCTAGCCGCGCTTTCGATCGCTTCAGACAGCAACAGACTGTGTTGGGCGGCGAGATCACGACCGCTCACAAGGCAGACCTGCGCAAACGACTCGACAGCCTCCGTTCCGAACTCGACCGTTACCTGGCCGTCGAGTACGAGATAGTTCCCCACGATCAGTCCGCCTACCGACGTTGGCGAACTACTCACCAGCCCTTCCACTGGTTCGTAGAATTCTACAGCATCATGAACAAGGGCGGCTTTGACGTAGTTATAGGCAATCCGCCATGGCGCGAGTACTCAGCGACCAAGAAGGAATATCAGGTTCGTGCCTATGAGACGGAGCGGTGTGGCAACGTGTATGCCCTGTGCGCGGAACGAAGCATCGCTATCGCGTCTCAACGGGGTTGGTTTAGTTTCATAGTGCAACTCCCATTCCTGAGTTCCTCACGAATGGCCGGTTTTCGAAAGTTTCTTGTCAAGAATAGCAGCCGGTTCTACTATATCCCGTTTGACGACAGACCAGGTAAATTGTTTGAAGGCTTGCAGCATTGTCGAAGCGTCATATTCCTGACCCAGGTACAAGCTGGCAGAACGAAGTGTTCGATTCATGGAACGAAATATCAGAGATGGTTCTCCACAGTCAGGGAGCATCTGTTCCATCAGATCGCTTTCATCAGCGTCCCTGATATTGCCAGCCATCAAGGTATCTTTCCAAAGCTGGCCACTGACTCTCAAGCTTGTCTAGTCGACCGGTTAGGTGATAGAGCAACGCGACCGGTTTCTCTACATATCCGACGTGTGGCCACTAGCGAGTTCGTCTTTTACCAGGAGGCCATGCAGTATTGGGCTAAAGCTACTTACGGGCTACCCTTCTACTCAAAACATGGCCTGGAAGGCGCACCTCCTCATGGACGCTATCTTTATACAGATGAATCGTCGCCAGCACATTGTATTGGTGCAATTATCAACAGCTCCCTGTTCTACGTATACTTCGTCACGTACAGCGACTGCTTCCACCTCAGCAACACGCTAGTCCGTAACTTCCCGTTGGCCGATTCGGCCATAGGGGACTCTCGTCTCATACGATTGAGCCGTGCACTTATGAATGACCTCCACGAGAAGGCCACTAGGAAGACGATAGACACCAAGAATGGCGACTCTATTACGTATGAGGAGTTCTTTGCTGGAGGGTCCAAGCCCATCATCGACGAAATCGACCACGTACTGGCAGAGCACTACGGATTCACAGAGGAGGAACTGGATTTCATCATCAACTACGACATCAAGTACCGGATGGGGCGGGAGGGATAACATGAGGATAGATGAGAAGACAATCGAAAGCCAGATTGTTTCGCACTACCTGGCGTCCGGGGACTACAACGGCCTGCCCCTTTCCCGTTTAGCTAGCGACCTTGGTGCCCATCCGAAGCGGCTGCGGGAAGTCGTCGTGCCACTGGTCAAAGCTGGTAGGGTTTCACTACCCTCACCTTTTCAAACCAATCCTCATGTCAAGATGGTCAGGAGTTCAATCGAGGAACAGTTGCGGTGGTTCGATGACCGAGAATCGCGCTCAGTTTGTCTCTATCCTACCGTTGAGTCTATAGCGGAAGCAATTGACCTAAACACGTACGACGACCGGCCCTTTACCAAGCTCATGGTGTTAGCAAACCCTAAGCTAGTCCTCGTTCCCTTTCGACTGGATGTGTTGGAATACTACCAACGTGATCCTCGGTATGAATTCCGATTTAGTGGCCGCTCCGGGTGGATTCAAATGCTTGACGAATACCGTGACTATCTCGAAGAGTCCTACAAGGTTGACTTGTCCTTCGGCTTAGGTTACGAAGAGGAGGGCGATAGGGTAGTCGTAGTCTACCTATACCGGCTCGATAGGCTGTCTGGGAAACTTCAACGCATCTGGAAAGAGTTCTTGGTTGACGGCCGGGTTGAAGTGTCTGAAGACTACATGACCGCCACCTTAGACGGACAGCCGGTTGAGGCTAATTCCGTCTACGATGCCATAGTCTTTGAGCAGGTTGAGATCAACAAGCTCTTCGAGCTTTTGGGCCGCTTACCACTCTTTCGGGACACCTACGATGAAAAGCGTCCACCGCAGTTTAGTTTCTTCGTGAAGCCCACTCAAGGCAACTACAAGAACTTCGTCCAATTGCTGGACAAGATGCTCTCAGACAACTTGAACATTGCCTCATTCGGTGGAGACATTGAGCGGCAACAACGTATAAGAATCAGTGTCAGCGAGTTGGAATTGCGCCCGAAAGCCTCGATCTCCATGTTGGATGAATGGCTTTCTCTCCGATACCCGACTGCGTCTCCTGAGGAAAGGTCCGCAATCATCAAGCCCCTGAGGGAAGTCAGAAAGCTACGACAGAAGCCATCACATAAGGTCGAACAGGATACCTACGATAGGAAATTCTACGACCGTCAAGACGAACTTGTCTGGAAAGTATACGAGGCGCTTCGCAATCTAAGGTGTCTGCTCACGACAGATCCATCCGTTTCCAGCTACGAGCCGCCGTACCGGATACGGGAGTTCCCTGTGAAGGGCTATTAGGTAGCTCGCGATAGTCATGTTGGGCGTGTGGAAGATAGTAGAAAGGAGATTTAGCCATGCAAAAGGTACTGCACATGAAAACGACAGTCCAGCCGGGCGGCAGGGTGGAATTCACCAGCCCAGAGTTGGAGGCGGGACAGACAGTAGACGTGGTGGTGCTGCACGAGCCCAACGCGAAGGGCCGCTCCGTCATGGAAATTCTCAACAGCGGCCCTGAGCGCCGCCTGTTCCAGACGGCCGAAGAGGCAAAGGCCTACTTGGCGCAAGAGAAGGCGTCGTGGAACAGCTAGTTCTACCCTCTGCGGGCCTCGTCTACCTGGATGCCAGCAGCCTTATCTACAGCGTGGAACGTGTGGAGCCGTACCGCACAATTCTGGAACCGATGTGGCAGCGAGCACAGGACGGCAACCTCACCATCGTCAGCAGCCCCGTCCTTGTGGTGGAGGCGCTGGTGAAGCCGATTCGGGATGGCAACACGGAGATCGAAATGCAGTACCGTGAGCTGTTCGGGGCCAATGCGGTGAGACTGCTGGAGGCCTCATACGCGGTGTTCGAAGATGCCGCACGCCTGCGTGCCGAGACCGGCTTGGCGACACCCGACGCACTCCACGCCGCGACAGCTCTGCGCGCTGGCTGTGCGCTCTTCATCACCAACGACACCGACTTTCGCCGTGTCGAGGACTTGCCCATCGTCATCTTGGACGATCTCCTCCCAGGGGAGGGCCAGGCATGATGCTAGACGACAACTTCAACAAGTACTGCGAGGCTTCCAGGGAGTGTTGGATCGTATCGGCTGGTTATCGCCGGCGCCAAGCTGAAGGAGGGAACAACCACGATCTTGCCAAGAGGGGAAGAGCGCTCCAGGGAGTCGCCTTGTCTTCAATGCGGTTTCACCCCACTGGCAGGGGACACGAGGACGATTAAGACGGACAAGAAGGGTGCTCTACGACTGCAAACGCATCTCTTATTCCACTTTGTACATCCTTCACACCTTCCATCGAGTTGCCTCCAACTCTATAGAAGGCGGCGGGTGGTCCAGTTTTGCAGCGCCACTCCCGAACGCTCACCTGTCGATGGCCAGCATAAGCGTCCTCCTTAACTGGCCAGCAAGAATGTCACATTATGGAGAATGTGACATTGACGCAGAAGGAGCAGGCAAGGCTACGGGTCCTCAACAGCTTGCTGGCAGAGCACATGACTATGGAGCAGGCGGCCACGTTGATGGGAGTGAGCACACGCCACACCAGGCGTATCCTGGCGGCTTACCGTGAGGAGGGAGCAGCCGCACTCGCTCACGGTCATCGTGGACGCCGAGCACCCAACGCGACGCCAGAGTCGCTGAGGTCCGAGGTGCTGCGCCTTGCGCGGTCCCGCTACTCGGGAACCAATCACACTCACCTGAGCGAGCTGCTCAGGGAGCGCGAGGGCATAGAGGTCGGTCGAACCACACTGCGGCGCATACTGACGAGTGCCGCTCTGAAGAGCCCACGCCACCGTCGGCCGCCCCCGGCACCGTGTTCGCCGGCAGCGGATGCCCCGCGAGGGCATGCTGATACAGGTGGACGGCAGCCACCACCGGTGGCTTGGAGACCATGGTCCTCCCTTCGCGCTGCTGCTGGCCGTGGACGACGCCACGGGCATCGTGGTCAACGCCCTGTTCTGCGAGCAGGAGAACACCCGCGACTACTTCCTGCTGATGAGGGACCTGATACAGCGCCACGGCATACCCATCGCGCTCTACACCGACCGGCACTCCGTCTTCAAGAACGTGCCCGGGTCGGGGCGCGCCGGTGCACCCACACAGTTCAGTCGTGCTATGGACGAGCTCGGCATACAGATGGTCTTCGCCCTGTCACCGCAGGCTAAGGGTAGAGTGGAGCGCACCGCTGGAACGTTCCAGGACAGGTTGGTGACCGAGCTCAGACTCGCTGGTGCAACCACCATCGAGGAGGCCAACGCCGTGCTGAAGGAGTTCCTTGACCGCTTCAACGCTCGCTTCGGCGTTGCGGCACGGCACCCTGAGACTGCCTACCGCCCGTTGGGACCGGGAGCCTGCCTCGACACTGTCCTCTGCTTCAGGCACAGCCGCAGGGTGGCCAGGGACAACACTGTGAAGTACCGCTGGAGAACGCTCCAACTGCTGCCAGGGACGGAGCGGCGCAGCTATGCGGGAGCGGTGGTAGATGTGCTGGAAGGCCAGGACGGCCATCTGGCTGTGCGTTACCAGGGAGAAATCATCCCCAGCCAGGAGGCCCCACCCCGTCCGGGCTTGCTGCGAAGCTTCAACGGCTCTTCCTCACACGGGCCACCCGCACATGGCGGTCTCAACGGTCTGGGCAGGCGCTGGGCGGCGGCTCTGGCGGCACTCGACGCTGAGGTGGACGCCGGCGATGCTGACGACAACGGCGCCGTTAGAGTCCGCAAGGCACCTGCCATGCAGCACAGGAAGCCCACTCCACTTCAGACGGCAAGGTGGAACGCTGTCCAGAAGGCGAAGCGCAGGGGGCTGTCGATTCGAGGAGTTGCACGGGAACTGGGCATACATCGGGACACGGCGAAGAAGTACATGGAGGCCGAGAGTCCACTCTTGTACCCAGATCGTGTCCGGTAGGATCCATCTGTTAACCTCGCGGATAGCACAAGTGACATTTATGCTGGCCACTTAGCCGGACATTTATCCTGACCATCGACACGCTCACCCCCGCCTCGCCGGTCCATTATTACTCCGCCCTTTACAGTTGGAGTTAGATAGGGGCGTGGCAGGCGAGGGACTGCACAGTAAGTGGATGCCGGAGCGGGGGCTTAACGGGAATATAAGCAGTGGCTTCCTAAACGCTCGGGGCCGCGCCCTCCCCGTGGGATGGCGACTGGCGCCTGAGTACAGGTCCATGACGAACCTCAACGTAAAGGTTCTAGTCAGTTCGGTGGCCGCAACTGCATGTGTTGAACGATCTCGTGGGGCACGGCCACGGGGAAGGCGGTCGGCTCCGAACAGTCGCCGCCGCCTACCTTGCGATCGATGACTTCGTATTGTTCAGATGACAGCCTCGAAAGTTTCTGTGAGAACCTAGCCGCGATAGCGGCCTCCATACATGCAGTCGCTCTGCGTCTGTCGCGCGTTGTGGCACCTGGCGTCGCACCGCCCCTGCGTTCCGTCGGAGTTCGCCCTGGACACTGCCGTGGCGCATCACTCATCCCCTCTGCCCGCTAGATCGAAACAGCTCTCTGAGGACCGCCCGGGTTGCCAGCAGGGCCTGCCTGGCGTCGTCTCTGATCACCTCGTCCAAGGGATCGGCCTGTGGATGGGCCGCCTTGCCGCCCATAAACACGGCGGCCATGCAGTTGCGGTAGGCCATCTCAGATAGGAGGCCTTGACTGCGCGCCCGCTCGACCATCTTGGTCGGCGGCCCGTCTTCTAGGCCCACGGCGAGCAGCGCGTGCTGGACCACGCGGCGACACAGAACCGCGGCCGCAAGGGGCTCGTTGAACGCCAGACACCTCGCTGCCGAGACAAGGGTCGGGCAAATCTTGCCAGGGACGCGTGGGATTTCCTCCAGCAGCTCGGCCGGGATCACGGATCTAGGAGGCGAGGTCAGCCTGGCGGGCTGCCCGAAGCCCATGAGCGGGTGCGCGGTGGAAATGGTGACCTCATACGGAAACTTGCACGCTCCGCACGTGACGGGACCCTCGTATCCGTCGTAAGTGTCCTCATCGAGATATTGCTCCGCACCGCAGGTGGGACAGTATGGAGTGGGCATGATCGGCTGTCACCTCTCGTTGGTTGTGTCTACCCTTTCTACCATGCCCGTTGGCCCTCTCCGCCCCGGACCGATGCGGCCGACAGCTGGATCAGCCCCCTGTCCGACTCCTTCTCTGCAATCGCCTCGTCGTACAAGGCTGGGCCCATTCGCCTCTCGATGGCGTCGCTGACCAACTCGTCCAATACCCGTGGCTCCAGCGCGTCCAGCCCCACGACTAGTGGCCGTAGCGGGCTATGTGACCTCTGGCCCGGGAGTCGGTGAGCATGGTCGGATTGGGCGGCGGTCTGTATCGCTGGGCTGTGATGGGATCATGAATGTCCATGTGGATACATCCTTCACTCTTCATCTTTAGTCCTTGGTAGCGAAATCCCTCAACTGATCCAGGATTTCCCATATTGGGAGTCTTCAGGCTCAAGGGGCAGTCCAAACGAGATGATGGCATGATATTCGGGTCCTGCAAGGCCAGTCAATCTCCAGTCTATCCGATAATGGATGCTATTCTTGCCGTGAATCATGTTTCTTGTCCATCTGTTGTTGTCCAGCGATTACGTCACCCTAAGTGAAAAGCGAAAATGTCACCCTGGCTAATCCGCGGCTACCATCGATGCGGCGAGCGCCTCCGCCTTGGCACGCTCTTTGGCGCTGAAGCGTTTGGTGGGAGGACTCTCCGCACCAGAATCTCCTGGAACGCGGCGTTGGGCCTGGCGGCCTCGTCGATCATCTTGCGGAACTCGGGGCGGTCGGCGATGCGTCCGCTCTCGGCCTCGTCCACGTACTCGCGGGGACGATGTAGCCGTTCTTCCGTGCGTAGTCCCTGAGCGCCCGCAGCTGTGCGGAGATGGACAGGTCCACGTCCTGACGGTCGCTGGATACCCTTGCGTAGAGGGCCACGGGAGTGTAGCTGGTGAATTGGTTCATTGATGCGTCCTCCTTACTCACTCCTGTTCGTTCCGGCGAGCCTTCGCCCGTTGGCGGCGCTCCTGCCGCAGCCACTCCAGCTCGTCCATATACAGGCGGATGGCCTCGCGGAGGAACTCGCTCATCGTGCGGCCTTCCTCCCTGACCACCTGCTGCACCTGCTCGGCCATGTCCAGTGTCACCGCTGTCGATGGTCAGCGATTATGTCCGCTTAAGTGTCAAGGGAAAATGTCCTCTAAGTAGATTGCCATGCTAGCAGACTAAGGCGCTGCCGGCGTTGCGCGGGCGGGCGACATGGGTGGGCTTTCGGCATTCATGTACTTCCTCGCGGTGTCTCTATGTATGCTCAGTTCCCGGGCGATCCCACGGATGGACAGCCCCTTGCGCTTCGCCTTCTGGACCGCCTTCCATCTCGCCGTCTGAAGTGGGGTGGGCTTTCTGGATCGCGGAGTCGCAGTCCTGCGAACTCTTGCGGCGCCGTTGTGGTCGGCATCGTCGCGGAGTCTGTCCACTACGAGCATTGTGCCCATTGACGCCACCGCGTCCTCCGACCTCCTGGTGACACCGTTGGTGTAGCGGCTGGGACCAGCCGTGTGCACGGTCCGCGTGTCGAAGCTGCGCAGGATATTTGGCCGTGGAGGTGCTTGCTGGGAGGCGACGGTACGCCCTTCGTGTTGCACTGCCAGTCGGCCGTCCAGCCCCTCGAGTACTTCCACCACCGACCCGGCATAGCTCGGCCGAGACTTGTCGGGAAGCAACTGCAGGGTGCGCCAGCGGTATTTCACCGTGTTGTCCCTGCCAACCCTGCGCCTGTACTTCAGGCATAGGACTGTGTCCAGGCACATCCCCGGGTCTGGGACCCGATACGCGGTGTCTGCGTTCTCCGGCGGCACACGAAAGCGTTCATTGAAGCGGGGCAGGAAGTCGTTGAGCACGCGGTTGGCGTCATCGATGGTGGTCGCGCCTGCGAGTCTCATCTCCGTGACCAATCTGTCCTGGAGCGTGCCCGCGGTGCGTTCCACGCGGCCTTTGGCTTGTGGAGACCGTGCGAATATCAACTGTACGCCGATCTCACCCATAGCGCGCGAGAACTGGGTGGGAGCGGCGGCGGTCTCCGACGGCGGCGTGTGCTTGAAGACGCCATGGCGGTCTGAATAGAGTGCGAGCGGTATGCCGTAGCTCCGTATCAGATCCCGCATCAGCAGTAAGTAGCTGCGGGTGTTCTCCTGCTCGCAGAACAGGGCATTGACGACACAGCCAGTAGCGTCGTCGACCGCCAGCAGTAGCGTGAACCAGGGGCCATCTTCTCCCAGCCATCTGTGGTAGCTGCCGTCGATCTGTATCAGCATTCCCTCGCGAGTCATCCGCTGCCGTCGAACACGATGCTTCGGCGGCCTGCGACGGCGAGGACTGTTCATACCGGCGTCAGTCAGTATCTTGCGCAACGTGTTACGACCGATGTCTATGCCCTCTCGCTCCCTCAGCAACTCGCTCAGGTGCGTGTGGTTGACTCCCGCGTATCGGGTCCGCGCCAGGACCACCACGTCGGTCGCCAACGGGTCCGATGTAGCGTTGGCCGGTCTGCGACCTCGATTGCCGTGAGCGAGTGCGGCTGCGCCGTCCCTTCTGTAGGCCGCCAGAATACGCCTGGTGTGGCGCGCGCTCACTCCCATCAAAGTCGCTGCCTGCTCCGTGGTCATATGGTCCGCCATCAAACTGTTGAGAACCTGAAGCCTTGTCTGCTCTCTCTGCGTCAATGTCACATGCTCCTTCATGCGGACATTTTCCCTTGACAGTTAGCGAGGACATAATCGCTGAGCAGTTACATCACCGCCGGTGTAAGAATGACCCAGTAGCGCCGGAATGGAATTGACCCACCCCTTAGCAGAGCGCACCTTAGCGTTGGGAGAATCCCGACGTGGAGGTGCCGAACAGATTGCTAAGAGGAGGGACAGTGAAAGAGCTGTACGAGTTGAAGGGTGAGGGGAGGTCGATCCGTGGGATCGCGCGGGAGCTGGGAGTGTCTCGGAACTCGGGGCGCAGGTATCTGAGGTCGCCGGGAGTGCTGAGGGAGAAGCCGAGGAGTCGCCGGGCATCCAAGCTGGACCCGTACGCAGAGTACATAGACGGTCGCCTGTCTGAAGGTCTGGACAACTGCGTGGTGTTGCTGCGTGAGCTGCGTGTCCGAGGATACAGAGGCGGGTACACGATCCTGAAGGACTACGTTCAGCCGCGCCGTCGCCGCAGGCAGCCTCGAGCGACGGTGAGGTTCGAGACTGGTCCCGGTGAGCAGGCTCAGGTCGACTGGGGGAGCTTGGCGTACGTCGCACAGGGCGGTCGCAAGCGCCGAGTGTGGGCGTTCGTGATGGTGCTGGGCTGGTCTCGGGCCATCTACGTGGAGTTCGTACGCCGTGCCGACGTCGCGACCTTCATGCGCTGTCACGTCAATGCGTTCGAGTACTTCGGCGGCGTGCCTCGCCGATGTCTGTACGACAACGCGAAGGTGGTGGTGCTGGGGCGCGACGATGGGGGTCGTCCCGAGTGGAACAGCCGGATGCTGGACTTTGCGCTGCGGGTCGGCTTCGAGATGAGGTTGTGCCGACCGTACCGTGCTCAGACGAAGGGTAAGGTTGAGAGCGGGGTGAAGTACGTTCGCCGCAACCTGTGGCCCACTGTCCGGTTCAGCGACGACGCGGAGATGAACAGGCAGGGTATGGGGTGGTGCGAGACGGTGGCGAACGAGCGTGTGCACGGGACGACGATGCAGCGGCCGAAGGTGCTGCTTGCGAAGGAACGGGCGCACATGCTGGCTCTGCCTGAGCGGTCCGGTCTGGCGCCGTATCTTCGAGAGGAGCGGAAGGTGGGCCGTGACGGGTACGTGCATTGGGACGGCGCGTGGTACGGCGTACCGTGGTCGTGGGCAGGCAGGACTGTGCAGGTGGGGCTGGGGTCCGGGACGGTGGAGATATGGTTGGGCTCCGACCGGCTGGCGGTGCATCCGAGGGCACACAGGCGAGGGCAGCGGTTGACGCTGCCGGGCCAGTGGGCCGGGCTGGTCAACGGGGATGAGGGTCCCAGGAGGGAGGCCGTAGGTTCAGGTGTCGGCAGGCGAGGTAGAGCGTCGGTCCCTGGAGGTGTACGAGTTGGCGGCGGCAGGGGGTGTGAGATGATCGCCCTGGAGCAGGCGCGTCAGTACATGGAGAGCCTGGGGCTGACTGAGGCTGTCGAGGTGCTCGACAGCAGACTCGACGCGGCCGCCAGTAAGCAGATGCCGTACCCCGACATGCTGGCGGACCTGCTGGGTATCGAGGTGGCGGCCCGCAGAGAGCGGTATCTGACCACCAGGACACGGATGGCCCACCTGCCCTTCCGGCGTACACTGGAGCAGTTCGACTTCGCCTTCCAGCCCTCCATCGACGAGCGCCAAGTCAGGGAGTTGGCCAGCCTTGCCTTCGTCGCCGAGGCCACCAATCTGCTGCTGTTGGGTCCTCCGGGAGTGGGCAAGACACACCTGGCAGTGGCCCTGGCCCTACGGTCCATCGAGAACGGGTACGGAGCCTACTTCGTGCGAGCCTACGACCTGATGGAGGACCTGAGGAAAGCCCGGGCCGAGCACCGGCTGGACCGACGCATGAGGGTCTACCTGGCTCCGAAGGTGCTCATCGTTGACGAGTTCGGCATCTGGCCCTACGACCGCGACGCCGCCACCGCCTTCTTCAGCCTGATCTCGGCCAGATACGAGAGGGGCAGCATCATCCTCACATCCAACAAGGGCTTCGCAGAGTGGGGAGAGCTGCTCGGAGACACCGTGATCGCCACCGCCATCCTTGACCGGCTGCTGCACCACAGCCACGTGCTCAACATCCGCGGTGAAAGCTACAGGCTCAGGGACAAGCGGCAGGCTGGTCTGTTGACCTCTCAACAGCTGCTCAATCCATCATCGGAGGAAACCCAAAACACGAAATCACAGCCAGGGGTGGGTCAATACTAACCCGGCGATAGTGGGTCAAATCTAATCCGGCGTTGACACCAGGGGCATTGAGAAGGTGATGACCTTGGACTTCCTGGGAGTGGGCATTCGCTCCTCTCGCGTCAGTAGTACTACATTGTCATACTCCACTCATGTACAATCCAGCCTCCGTTTGTCAAGAATGGATCCTCCGGCGCCAACCTCCGCTTCCCTACCGGATCCCTCTGGCGCAGGAAGTCATCTGCGGACTGCTCAGCGTCGAGGACTGACGAAGGGACAGTAGGGATCGGGGAAGACCAGACCGTGAGTAGAGGGAGGCAGGCCGAAAACGCCTGCCACTCAGCTTCTGTGCTCTTCCGCTGTGCGCTTCAGAGCAGTCCCGGACCGAGCCGCCTGCCAAAGCAGGTGGGCAAGGACAACGCCAAGTAAGGCCCTTACACCGACTAGGCCACCAAACTGCCGAAAGTTCACGATGATTCTTCGTTATCGATAGGACCCAAACAAAGGGCACAGGTATCCCCTGACTTAGTTGCTCCTACTGGCTCGCCAAGCGGCTTTGTGTCTTGAGAAATCCATTCAGGTACCCTGCCTCGCCGTATCGTAGAGACGGCCGCTCGAAGCACCGTTCGCTGAGACGCATTCTCCAGATACCCCCTCGGGCCTACAAACGATATACTGGCCGCTGCAAGTGCTTGCCCAAATGCCAAAGCTCTCCCGATGGTGCGGTCTCGCCAAAGTCCTTTCGGGCCATTGGTGAGGATTCGCGCAATTAGCCCAGCAGAGCACCAGTCTCCTGCCCCAGCTTGGTCAACTAGCTCTCTTCCTGCAAAGGCTGTTTGAAAACGCCATGTTAGCTCGGACGGCGTTCCGGGGCGGATCGCATATTTCAATCCTCCTCCGTCCATAGTTTCAATCACTAGCCGAGGTCCTGAATCTGTTTTGTGAAGCCACGGTTCTATTGACTGCCGTCCGCGTCGGGCAGAGTATTTGACAATGTGGCTCACCTGTAGTGCTTGTTTGAAACCTTTGCCGTCCGTAAAAGAGTCTGGTTCAAACATGACCAGGGCACCATTCTCACGGGCCTCACTCGCCAGCTTGACAGTGGTCGGCCCCGATCTGTCAAAGAAGAACAATGCAGGGTGCACATCGCGAATCAACCCATTTGCTCGGTCAAACACCGGCTCGGAGCGCCGCGGAAAGCGCCGCTGGCACATTGGGCATGTGAACGCGAAACGGTGGGCCTCTCCGGGTTCATGAGGCAGAAACTCAATCACTCTTGGGGTTCTCGCTTCAGAATCACGCTGGATGTGTTGGCAGTCCACGCCAACAGATTGGAGATCAGCAACCAAGACGTCGGCAGCCTTGTCGGTGCCCAGACGTGCAATAGGTACGGACTCGAAGCCCAAAAAGCTCAAGATTGCAAGAACGTTACCACACGTGCCGCCAGCGCGTCGGTGTAACTGCCACTCTTGTTTGTTCCCAAGTAGAATATCCAGCGCAAGGAAACCACACCCGGCAACAGTTCGTAAACGATTCGCGCTATGCATTCGAGTAAGGTTCTCCAGCAAGCCATATCTCGAACAGTTCACCGAAACTGTGTTCGGAGCCGAACCGTCCATTAACAACATGTCCCGTCGGTTGGACGTGTGCGACCCCAATTTCCTTTTCCCAGGCAGCAAGCAACACTCCGAGTGAGTGCAACTTGCTTGAATGGGATGACACTACCATCTGTGCGGTTCCAATCGTCTGCAGCGACTCCTCGTAGTTCGACGACAGCGCGCACAGCTTGGAGTATAGGTCAAAGGGGTCTTGCTCATCAGCGTAGATGATGTCTGATGGATCGACCTCCCACGTTTCAAAGATTAGGCTCCGATACGCCAATAGCAAGTCATCCCCTCGTCTCGGGTTTCTTGCCGGAAACGGCAGAACTGGTGCAATCACCTCTGGCCCAACAAACTCTGTGATCTTTTGTAAGCGACCAAACTGGTTTTCGCCGAGAACTGGAACCCAGATCGGTATGGGATTCCCGATCGATGCCCGCTGCATAGTTCCAGGGAATCCATACATTAGTTCAGCCTTGTCTCCCCCCTCGGGTGAGATCATGCTATCCACTTCGGGATTGTGGCAAACGGCGACATGCAGGTTCCCGAGGGCCAGAGGAGCAGTTATGCCTGAACGCCATACTTCCAGTAGGGTCGCGATTAGCGGAAAATACAGTTCAGCCGGGAGTGCGGTAATGTCTACCACCACATCAGAGAAGCCAGTATAGCTTTGGGGACGACGAAATGCCTCGGAGATACGGGTGCCTCCTATGCCACGGCCGTCCAGCGTGCGCATGGGAATCTGCACAGAGTTGAGGGCATTCCCCGCGAACAACCTCTGCAAGATCTCTCTGTGCTTGTCGGCCCTGTCAAGCTCCTCCTTAGCAGCTAGACCGGACCCAGAACTGAATTCAATGACCCGACATTCAGCTATGCATAGGCCCGCACTAAATAGTCCCTCTATCACTGCCAGCGTTCGGGGATCGAAGCCAGCGCCACAGATGATAAGCAGCCTACGCGGCGCATGGTCACGGAGTTGGCTCCAAAAAGGGAGGAACTGATCTCCGCTAGCCATAAAGTGAGAATCCCATCGCAAAGCGTCTGATGTCATAGGTCGAAGCCCATTGCACGTTCACCTTGAGATCCGTGGGTGACCCATAAAGATAATGCGTCGACCCCTACATTCTGCTTGTAGCCACTGTACCCAAGAGGTAGGTAGAACGCGGGGCAATAGAGACGGTTCAAGTGGAATACTGTCCAGGTACCGCCCTTGACATTGACGTCTTGTCTAACCTCCAAGACATTATTTGCAATAGCCGCCGCAATTGCACGAGACAGGCGGTTTAACGGAGATTCTTGGGCTGACTCTGAACTATCAGTTAATCGATGCAATTCTGCGTTGCTGATACCAACACCGGTCATTCCAGGCGCGTATGGAGCTGTGGGTCGATGTGTTTGTTGTTGGCAATAGTTGCCTATCGCTTCAACTAGCCTATGTACATCAGGTCCAAATGGCACCTCCTTCACCAGAGCAGACAGTCGCTCCTCGGAAATGGTCCGTAAAAGTGAATCCTGCTGCGTAGCTGACAGTTGATTACCCCTATTGCGAGACACAGCTCGTGACGCGAGGACTTGTTCAAAGAGGTCACCAGCAACCCGAAGGTACTGTTCAATGTTCCAAGAGCTCAGCTGTTTGATTCGCCTTGCGCCGTAGTAGAAAGGAAGCCGATACTCTTTAGCTAGGAAAAGTTCCGCTGCGGTCTCAATCGCGGACGGACTCCGAGCTTCCAATTCATGTAAGGGCAATGGGATATCAAGAGGCAACTGACCTCTGCGCAGGCGGTATTGCATCATGATTTGCAATTTCCGCCAACGAAGGGCCGCTTCAATTGGATTGGCGAGTTTGTCTATTGCTTCTGTCTCTTTCTCAATCCATTCGCTGAATCGTAGTTGTCCTTTGGACTGGCCATAGACTTGATCTCTAATTGTGTCTCTGGCTTCGGAGGCGCGTTGCAATTCCTGGTTAGTAGAGTCCGTCATTAGACAGGAGTCAAAGGTTTCTACGTCAATTTGTGCCCTCAAGGTGCGCCGATTCCCGATTTCATCAAGTAGGTCGAAGAACCTCTTTCCGGTTCCTCTGCCGCCCTGCGCCCATTCCTCTATTTGCACTTCCTCGAAGTCTCGCCCCTTTGTTCGTGCAGAAGCCAGGAGTTCCACAGGCTCTAGAGCCTGAGAGCGCCGTGCAAGCCATCGGCCAACTGCCAAGTCCCGCTGTTCTAGGTCGCGGCGCAGGGCTTCCCGCTGTTCAGACGTCAGCTCATGCACGTCGTCAAACATAACCAGGAGCTGCTCGGTCAGAGGGGCATCATCCAGAAATAGGTCACACGTGGAAAGAAACCGTAGGCTCTGGAGACCATTGACGAGATAACTAGCCAGGTTGTTGACACCTACCAGGCTGTTTAACGAATTGGTGAGGTTTCGCTCTGCATCACTCGCCCTGTTGTATAGTTCCATTCCATTGATTGGTTTGCCCATGCCAGTTGACTTCTCGTTAGGTCGCGCCTCTAGACGCCCCACATCACCCGGATAGGTTAGCCCGTGCAGAACCAAGATGGATCGTAAAGTGAGCAACGTGACGCGCGCGTCCAACAAACCAAAGAACCACCTAAGCTGAGTAGGTTGGTCCACTGGAATGTCTTGGATGGTTGCGTATTGCTCGCGGCAGTTGACGAGAACCCCTATGACGGTGGGGCCTTCAGAAGTCAGCACTCCCAAACGCCTCAATTGTTGAGACAGAGGCCGGTACGCCTCCTGTTCACTCAGGCGCTGGAGCGAGCGAAGAGAGTTCGGCGTGAATAAGCGCAGGATCGTCGTCTTGCCGGCCCCTGGGGCACTTTCGATAATAACGAGCCGGTCCCAGAGTTGATCCGCCGGAAGTATTTCAAGTACGTATGGGCCGACGAGGGACAAAAACTGATCGTCCCGAGTGGCCTGCTCGGAAGCCCTGAAGCGAAATGGGTTTTGCATCACCATCTTAACTGACTGTCTCACTATGACGTTCGAATCTTGGGAAGAGCGCCTTCATTGGAGAAGGAGCCCACAGAAGCGAAACTGAGTTGTTCGGAGTATTGTGAGACAATACCAATGGGAGGGATCCTTCAGCAAAACCGTACTTTGCTCCGCCAACTGACTGTCTCACTATGACGTTCGAATCTTGGGAAGAGCGCCTTCATTGGAGAAGGAGCCCACAGAAGCGAAACTGAGTTGTTCGGAGTATTGTGAGACAATACCAATGGGAGGGATCCTTCAGCAAAACCGTACTTTGAAGATGAACCGCCAACCCGCTTCGCCGCATCTTCGATTCTCTCGTCGTAGTACTTGTCGAGCAATTGGCAAAACCCAGAATCTCTGGACGGCTCGATTGTTAGGTTTTGATCAAGCAGCTGGACTGCATGTACTACAGGTGCATGTTCCCAAGGAGCTGAGGCTGTGTAGTCTCCAATTGATTGAGTAAGTTGGTCAACCGCTTGCTGGGTGGCTACGTAGAGACAGATGTGTATTTCTGTCTGAGGACCTGAGAACACTGATGCTTCCTCCTGAGCATCCATGCGTAGCAACTCCGAGAACCTCTGCAGTCTTCCTCCAAATGTGCCATTCCTCTCTCGCAAGATGCTCTTGCCACTTCCGGCGAAATCATCAAGCAAAAAGACAAGCTCAAACTGAATTGGGTCGGAGGGGTCTTCCTTCTGGTCATTAAGTAGCTGCGATCTCATTTCGGCAAGCCTGGGCCCCGCCACTTCATACGTAGCGTATACCTGCTCGTTGCTGAGGTCTCGATTGCTTCTTCGGAACTCGTCAATCCTGGCACCATCGCTGAGACCCAGAAACAGACTGCGGCGACGCGTTCGGGTAAACTCAGGCGTGCTCTCTATTTGGGACACTGCATACGCGGGCAATCCCAATGTGTTGCTAACATGTTCGCGGATGATTGGACGAATCTTTTTCTGGTAGAGGATCCCCACCAGTTGCTCCATCTCCCTATTTGAAATGAAGACTAGCTTGGTCTGAATGAACTCGAAGGCGGTGGTTCGTTCGCGACCAGGCTCGAATTGTCCCAACCAGTCTGCAAGGCTTTCTATAAACCTCCGGCCTAGTCGAAACCGTTCGTAATGGTCATATTTGTGCCTTGCCATCACTTGTAGACGTCGTAAGGCCTCGACGGTGGGGGAGTCTAGGTCACCCCACCCCATGACTTTACCAAGCAAGGCGTCCGCTAGTGAGTCCTTCACCGTTGACGTTCCCCCGCACGCCGTCGGAGAAGAGGGACCTCCATCACGAATGCCGCCGCCGCCGGTCTAAGTGCACGGAGATAATGAATGGTGGTTGTAACACCTTTGGAACCCGGCAACCCGAGGTTCCAACACCCATCTAGACGAGAAGATATTCGGTCTACACTCAATGACAAACCTTCGTTCAGCAGTTCAAAGTCGTTGCCTCCCCAATCTCCTAGATCCCCTATCCGGACAATTGCGCCCTCATCGACTCCTGTGGAATGTGCCAATGCCCGTGGCACTAGGTCCTTAGAGATGGAGGCGGGAACTATATCCACAGAGTGGGCTGACCTGCGGACGTGGACTGGGGTTGCAAAATCGTGAAGTCGTTCTGTGACGGAACGGCGTAACAGCTCTAGGTCCATCGGAGTCGATGGTCTGAGCGATAACTGATATTCGTTGACCGACATTTCCATCGACAGTGCGTGAACCAGTGGCACCAGCGCCGTGCGAATACCATCTAGTTCCAAGGTGTGGTTGCTATCCCGCTCGTCAACCTCTTCACTTAGTGGCAATATGATGGCTCCGTTATAAAGACCCACAAACACTTTGCCCCAGTGTGTGGAGGCAATTGCCCGACGTAGGTCTTCATGCGCCGAGCTTCCGCGTCCCGTGGCAATGCCTAAAAGCAAACCCTCACCTAAAAGAGAATTCAATAACCCCGCGACTTCGTGACCTATGCCTGTGTATCGCTCCTGTGGGCCGCAGAGAGTGCCATCGTAATCCGCCACAAGTGCCTGTATGGGCGTGTGGGTAAGTCGCGTCAGGAAACAGTCTAAGGACTCGGCTAACAACTCATCGCTTTCGTGGGGTAGAAGTCCTATCGCCTCTGCCTTTCTGGCAATCCAAGTGTGACGAGCTGTTCTACTGTTTGAAGCCTTGAAGCCATTTCGATACATCTTTCGGCCGAACTGCTCAACGGGAGGACGACCGGGGTCAATCGCAGATGCGGCTCCCAGGGACCCTACAAGATGCAATACTTGGCCAACTAGATCTATGGCTGCGCCAGGGCCAGTTCTGTCACTAAATAGCCGAACCTTTTGAACCTCATCAGGTACAAGTTGAAGGATGCTGCTGGCCAGCTCGGTGTTGTCCCTATCTTCAATTGACACAACAGCTGTAGACATAGCTCGGGTCCGGAGCCAATTGTGGCGACCATGTGCAAAGTTCCTGAAGTCAGACAGTAGTACATTCGTTAGACCCGATTCAGAGCACTTTGATTCCAAGTCTGTCGCCGCAGGCCATCCCCATCCACTGGAAAGTGCGATGATGGTATCTGCTCTTGCCAGTCGAGACATTTCGGCGGAGAGATGTGAGTCGCTGTCAAGTCCTGTGGAGACATCACCTATGCCTGCCATGTCAATCTCCGGCAATCGAAAGAGGGAACCATAGCTTCGAGAAAGCAAAACTAGAGTCGCCAGCAACGAATTCGTGGCTAGGAAACCATCCTTCCCTCCCGGAACGGTGAAACCGTACCCGACCCCAATGCCGCTGTCATTTATCTGTCGCAGCAGGGTGCTCCGTTCATTGGCGCATATAGCAGCAATTGGTTCCTTGAAGCGAAGCGAATGGAAAGCCTTGATAATATCTGGATTTGAACCTCGCGCACTTATGAGTACGGCTGCTGTGTTGTTGGTGGAAGGTCGATGGACCGCTTCTAGCGGCGTTAAGGCCTTAGTCAAGCGGCCAGTATATTGCTCATGTAGGGCGGCGGCAAATGTAGCAGCAGTATATGACCCTCCGGATCCGACAAATATCAAGTTACGTGTGACCAACTCAACCAGCAGGGCAGTCATAGGCTCTATGTCAGCATTACACGCGAACCCAACCGTCTGCTTCAGACGCTTTAGTTCAGTGACGTATGCTCTGCCCATATGCTTTGCCTCCAAGCTGAAACCTGCGTATCATTGCTTCACACTCACATCTATAGGGAACTAACTGAATTCAGAATCATTGTTGACCTGCTCACTGTCCTGCACCGTAGAAGTCAGCGGGAGGCCCACCAATCGGTGCTGCACGTTACGACCGCCCCGGCTCTCCTGCAGACACTCACTCGCCGTCTCCGTCAGTCCCAGTGCATCGTCCAGCTCGCGACAGGCCAGCAGTCCGGCGTCCGAGGTGATGGTAGCGCCGCGCGTAGGAACTCGCGTTCTCGGTATCGGTCTAGAAGTTCGGCAATCGCATGTCGACCAAGCCAAGCCTTAGAGACTCGAGCCTTTCGGCAAGCTCCGCAAGTTGGTGATGTTCCTCGGCTGAAAGATTGACTGAGAGCCGTTGTCTATAGGACATACCCAATCAAAGCTCCATTAGGATGCAGACTGAGCCATAGTGCTGCAATTGTGAAAGATATGCCACGGAGTGTCAAGAATCCTCTGTCGTGTGTGGCCAAGGTAGATGTAGGTCACCGTCCTGCCTTTCCACCAGCCCTTTAACACCCCACGACGCCCCTCGCACTCGTTGTCGAACCCGTCCGCCTGCCCTCCGCTCCCACCTCAGCCACGTCGAGCGCGACCGGCTGGGGCAGGGGGCATCCGCAGTGAATGTAGATAAGGGGTCTTGCCGATGGCGAGCCGATCCCGCAGTCTGACGTCAATCTCCACCGCCTCGGCGAACAACTCAGATGAGCCGCTGTTCGTGTCCCCCACCGCTGCAGTGACTGGAAGGGACAAGCTACGCAGACTCAGCGTTCCAGAGGCCTTTCGTATCTGAGGCCCAAACCTTATTGACGGGTAGACAGAACCGAGCCGTCCAACGCCATCTCCTCAGCGCTCCTGCCAGGTATCAGGCTATCGTCGGGCATGGGGATTGTGTAACGCAGCAGAGCACTGCCAGGTGTGACGACGATCTCCTTGACGAAGGTCTCGACGAAGGCCCTGCGCTCGGTCATCTCGCTCCGGTTGAGGAACTCGCTCATGTCCACGGCGTACGCCGCGATGGTCTCCACGTCGTCCAGGACCGTGCTGCGCTGGGAGAGAGTGGCCCTCGCATCGGCCGCCGCGTCTTCAAGACGCTCCCCGCCTTTCCCTGTGCTCCCTGAGGCGGGCCGAGGCGTCAACCGTCTCGACATTGTCGACTGTCTCGATGTGGCGCCAGACGCGGTCCAGCTTCCGCTTCACGTCCTCAACCTCATTCTCAATGGTCTGAGCCCACATTTCCCATATCAACCCTGCAGGGCTTGCCGTAATCAGCAACGGCTATGCTCGATGTAGTCGAATAGCAGAGCACAGTGGTTATCATGAGTGCTAGACTGGTCGTGAGCGACTACTCTAGTTCTTGATAACGTACTGTCCTCGGAGGCACCCGATGGGTGAAAGCACCAACCCCCGCGCCAAGCTCCGTTTCGACCGCCGCATACGATTGGAGTTCCACGGTGCCACCATCACCTCAGATGCCGGGCTGCTGGCCTGTCGCGAGCTGGATGATGCACTGGGACTGACGGAGACGGCGAGTGACTGTCTGCAGGAGAGCCGGGGCGGTCGCAACGTGCAGCACCGATTGGTGGGCCTTCTCAGGCAGTCGGTGTACAGTCGTCTGGCGGGCTACGAGGATACCAACGACGCTGAACGGCTGGCCCAGGACCCGACGATGCGGGTAGTCGTTGGGCGGCGAGGTGGTCCTGAGAGACCGGGCGCCAGCACCAACACCATGAGCCGGTTCGAGACCGAGGTGCTTACCCAAGACGGCAACGTAGAAGGGTTGGGCCGAGTGAACGCTACGTGGGTGGACCGGGCGATGACGCACACAGCGCACCGGCAGGTGATCTTGGACATGGACAGTTCGGAAAGTCCGGTACATGGAGAACAGGAGGGAGCGTCGTACAACGGTCACTTTGGGAGCACGTGCTATCACCCTTTGTTCGTGTTCAACCAGTTCGGTGACTGCGAGGGGGCGATGCTCCGCGCGGGGAACGTACATAGCGCGCACAGGTGGCGTGATGTATTGGATCCGATCCTGTCCCGCTACGGGGCGACAGGAGTGCGGCGGTACTTTCGTGCCGATGCCGCATTCGCTAAGCCGGACATCTATGAGTACCTCGAGGAGCGGCATGTCCTTTACGCTATAAGACTCCCCGGCAACGAGGTGCTGCAACGGGAGATCGCCCCTCTGCTCAGGAGGCCGGTGGGCAGGCCGCCGAAAGCGTCCTGTGATCCTATACGACGACTTTTGGTATCGTGCTGAGAGTTGGGACCGGGCTCGGCGGGTGGTGGCCAAGGTGGAGTGGCACAGGGGAGAGCTGTTCCCCCGGTGGGCTTCATCGTCACGAGCATGACGGCTGGCCCCGAAGGAGTGGTGCGTTTCTACAATGGACGAGGGACAGCCGAGCAGTGGATCAAGGAGGGGAAGTACGCGCTGAACTGGACTCGGGCTGTCGTGCCATCGGTTCGTGGCCAACCGGGTACGTCTGTCTGTGTTCGTCCTGGCGTACAACCTTGGGAACTTCCTTCGCCGGCTGTGTCTGCCTAAGACGGTCAAGCACTGGTCACTGCGGAGCGTGCAGGTCAAGCTGATCAAGATGGGAGGCCGTCTGGTGCGGCACTCCCGGTGGTTGATCTTTCAGTTGTCCGAGGTGTCGGTTCCTCGAAGGTTGTTCCAGGGAGTGTTGGATCGTATCGGCCGGTTATCGCCGGCGCCAAGCTGAGGGAGGGTACAACCACGATCTTGCCAAGAGGGGGAGAGCGCTCCAGGGAGTCGCCTTGTCTTCAATGCGGTTTCACCCCACTGGCAGGGGACACGAGGACGATGAAGACGGACAAGAAGGGTGCTCTACGACTGCAAACGCATCTCTTATTGGATAGACCGGCGATTGACTGGCCTTGCAGGACCTGACTATGCTGCCACTATCTCGTTTGGGCTGCCCCTTGAGCCTGAAGACTCCCAATATGGGGAAATCCCGGTCAAGATGGGAGGCCGTCTGGTGCGGCACTCCCGGCGGTTGATCTTTCAGTTGTCCGAGGTGTCGGTTCCTCGACGGTTGTTCCAGGGAGTGTTGGATCGTATCGGCCGGTTATCGCCGGCGCCAAGCTGAGGGAGAATGCAACCACGATCTTGCCAAGAGGGGGAGAGCGCTCCAGGGAGTCGGCTTGTCTTCAATGCGGTTTCACCCCACTGGCAGGGGACACGAGGACGATGAAGACGGACAAGAAGGGTGCTCTACGACTGCAAACGCATCTCTTATTGGACAGACCGGCGATTGACTGGCCTTGCAGGACCTGACTATGATGCTACCATCTCGTTTGGGCTGCCCCTTGAGCCTGAAGACTCCCAATATGGGAAATCCCGGGTTACATTTCTTTGCACATTGCTGCCGAGGAGCAACGATTTGGGCCCGCTGTTTATCCGGAATATGTGGCTGCCTTAGCATTTCCCAACTATTAAAATTTCGCGCATCAGCAAACGGGAGCGTGACCGTATGACTTTGAAACATGGTCGCGGGGTGCTCTGGAAACGGATAGCACTATGGATAGTACTTGCGCCGTCCGTTGCCGTGTGTATCGCTGGCTGGAGCTATTTGGTCCTTGTCAATCGTAGAAGAACTCCTTCAGGGTGTTGGTTGTAGAATTGACTAGGAGCCTGTATTCTATGGGCGCCTTGCGGAGCCGCATTGTCCGCAAGGTATGCTTCCAGGGGAACAGAACTGCGTCAACTCTACATCCTTCGCGGTGTCGTATACTCTGCACTTTTTTTTTGTACCCTGGCTATATTTCCTAGCCAGACTACGTAACTACAAGGTGTGGACGGGGTGGCATATGGGTGGCATACGTATTGCTGTACGTAGGTTGGTTGCTCGGGCCTGTTGCAGTTGCGCTCTTGTTCCTTTTCTTGAGTGCGGGAGTGTCTCATCCGCTTGCATTTGTGTTCGGCGCTTGCGCTGTTGCAATTGGCGGTAGCTGGTGTGTATCGCTTTTCCTGCTGCTAGACAATACTCTCGGCTCTAGGTCTAATGTAGATGGTGCTAGAGCCGAGGATGCGCGTATTCGTGGAGTCTTCCTGGCACCATTGTGGCTGTTCTTCATGTCGCTTCTCCTGGCCGGAACAACGTTAGCAATACTGTGGAGGGATAGCTTGTCGATGATCAGGACCTATATACTACCGTGATCACGACCTATATACCACCTCGTCAGGTGGGTGACGGCCCCTGGACACCGTGGTATGCGGACTATTATCACCCTGCGGTTTGAGGGTCAACCACCTCCTTTGCATCCAGTCTGTCCAGCAGAGCCCTGTGGGGCGACAAGCGCTCCCGGTAGCTCTGGCCCTCGATGACGATCTGGTAGCTGGCGTTGGCGAGCCGGTCGAGGGCGCTGTTGCCGAGGATGGGGTCGTCGAAGAGCCCGAGCCACTCGTCGACAGCCCTGTTGGAGGTGATGACGAAGCTGGCGGTACGATGCCTGGCGATGACCAGCTCGTAGAGGTCTATGGACTGCTGTTGGGTCATCCTGTGGAGACCGAGGTCGTCGAGGATGAGCAGATCCGGGATATATAGCAACTAACAACTGGCCTAACCCCCTCTTGTGGGCCGGGGGCATGTGGCGGCGGGGACTCCCTAGAGACCGCCGCCCCGTCTCGAAGCGCGCTCCGAGACGACCACGATCTGAGGCAGCTTGTACGGCCCGCCCTTGAGGTCCTTCGCCCTGCTGGCCGGCCGGCGGCGCGGTCTTGCACGACAGACCAAGGGACTTCCGCCGGCGGCGCCGGTGCCGTCGCTGAATCCTGCCCGCCCGTGACCAGATCGGACCCGGAGCCTAGCGGCGCGACTGCCGCCACGTCGGTACGGTCGACGTCGTGTCAAACGCCAAGAGGTATGTACCAGTAGAATGGGAGATCGCCAGGACCTATAGCGCTAATTCCCCTTGTCTGAGCAGAGAGGCGAAATATACTGAGAACACAGGTACGGTGGATAGAGTCTTACACCACTTGACGGGACGTGACCTCGTATTTCGCCGAACGAGGGAACTCGTCGACTTTGAATGCCTTTGCCAGCGCCTCTTTCGTTTGGTGCAAGGTTAACCTCCGCTTTTGTCAACTTGACGAATCATCGAGGAACTCCCTACTCCGACAGCGTGCCTCGGATTGCTCGAAAAGAGTGGTAACGGCTCAAATACACGGCGCCATTCCTTAGGCCCTCCATCACGGCGCACCCCGGCTCTTCAACGTGCGAGCAGTTATTGAATCGACACTTGAGCGCTAAGGGCGCAATCTCCGGGTAGAAGGCCGCCAATTCGTGCCGCCGCAGTCCACTGAGCCCAAACTCACGTATGCCGGGAGTGTCTACCACGAAGCCACCAATATCGAGACCCAGCATCGTAGCCTGAGTCGTCGTGTGTCTGCCCTCTCCTGACTTACTTACATGTGAGATTCGTAGACTGAGTCCTGGATGCACCGCTGATATCAGCGAAGATTTGCCGGTTCCCGACATGCCAGCCAGCGCGGTCTTCTTGTCCCGCAGCACCTTCCGTAGCATGCATATGCCTTCACCGGTGACGGCACTTGTCGTGATGATGCGGTGTCCCAGTATCTCGTAGGGTTGAAGGGCATCTCGGGTCTCCGCCGCATCGACTGCAAGGTCGACCTTATTGATGCACACAATCGGCATAAGTCCGCTACGCTGGGCGGCGATGATGCACCGATCCACAAGTTCAGGCCAGAACCGCGGCTCGCGCCACGAGGAGACTATGAGCACTTGGTCAACGTTCGCAACGATTAACTGTCGTAGATGGCCATAGGAGACATCCGCTCGAGTCAAAAGGCTGGTGCGTGGCACGACATCTTCGACGATGCCGCTACCCGATTCCATTCCGTCGCTACTCACTTTGACTTCATCGCCAACCACCACTGCATTTGTGAAGGAAGTCTCGGCCGCTGTTAGTTTGCCTCGTATCCGGCATTGGAGCCGGACCCCATTGATCTCCACGACGCAGAGTCCCCTGTTCACAGAGACAACTGTGCCAAGTTCGCCCGCTGTAATTGGAGATCTGCTATGTGGACTCGGCTTCACTTCGGTTGCCCAGAGTACAGCTTTTTCGAGGCCACGGCGGCGGTCTCCCTCGTCGATTGGCATGATGTTGTAGACGTTATTTCCATGCCCGACCTCCTTCCCCGCTCGGCGCGCCGGTTTGTTTCCGCCGAGACATTACCCGGTATTTCCCATATTGGGAGTCTTCCGGCTCAAAGGGCAGCCCAAACGAGATGGTAGCATCATAGTCAGGTCCTGCAAGGCCAGTCAATCGCCGGTCTATCCAATAAGAGATGCGTTTGCAGTCGTAGAGCACCCTTCTTGTCCGTCTTCATCGTCCTCGTGTCCCCTGCCAGTGGGGTGAAAGCGCATTGAAGACAAGGCGACTCCCTGGAGCGCTCTCCCCCTCTTGGCAAGATCGTGGTTGTACCCTCCCTCAGCTTGGCGCCGGCGATAACCGGCCGATACGATCCAACACTCCCTGGAACAACCGTCGAGGAACCGACACCTCGGACAACTGAAAGATCAACCACCGGGAGTGCCGCACCAGACGGCCTCCCATCTTGATCAGCTTGACCTGCACGCTCCGCAGCGACCAGTGCTTGACCGCCTTGGGCAGACACAGCCGGCGAAGGAAGTTCCCAAGGTTGTACGCCAGGACGAACAGAGACAGACGCACCCGGTTGGCCACGAACCGATGGCACGACAGCCGAGTCCAGTTCAGGGCGTACTTGCCCTCCTTGATCCACTGCTCGGCTGTCCCACGACCATTGTAGAATCGCACCACTCCTTCGGGGCCAGCCGTCATGTTCGTGACGATGAAGCCCACCCGAGGGAACAGCTCTCCCCTATGCCACTCCACCTTGGCCACCACCCGCCGAGCGCGGTCCCAACTCCCGGCACGATACCAAAAGTCGTCGTATAGGATCACAGGACGCTTCGGCGGCCTGCCCACCGGCCTCCTGAGCAGAGGGGCGATCTCCCGTTGCAGCACCTCGTTGCCGGGGAGTCTTATAGCGTAAAGGACGTGCCGGGCGCTCGAGGGTATCAATGAGGGCGCGATGCGCAGCGGCAACGCCCAGCCCGAAATCGCCCGCCGCGCTGGTGATCTCGATGAAACACGGACGGCGCCGCTGCCCGCGAAGCTGTTCGACCCTTGGTCGCCAACTATCTCGTCGGATTTCCCAACATTGCGAAGGAAACCGGCGTGGCGACGGACGTGCTGAACGCAATTCCAAGCGATGGTCCTGCCGCAGTCCCGGACAGCGTAATCGAACGCCTGGTGATAGCCGGCACTATAGATGAATGCCGGCAACGGCTGGACACATACCGTCAGGCTGGGATTGATCTTCCCATTCTTTCCGCGGTTAGCGACCCAGGGATCGTGCTCAGTACTTTTGCAGAACAATGTTAAGGTCGAGAGAAACCGCTGATTAACTATGGACAATGCAAGTCGTCTCGACGTCGAAGCCTTCGAAGTTGCCCTTTTGCGCAGCGAGACGCTGCGTATCCGCTGCATGCTTGGTGCCTTCGCATTAGTACTTACGATTGGCATCTTCCGTACCGTCGTTCCGTTGTCCGAGTCGCCGCTGGCAGGACCACTCATAATGGGCATAACGCTCATCTATGTCGTTGCGGAACTGGTGCTGCTGCAACGTCTGGCCAGTAACACCGCTAATAGTGGTTTGATACGGGGTACAGCCTGGCGGACGCAAGCAGTCGCTGAGTGTTTGTTCCCCACAATCGGCCTGGCGTTGATCATCACGCTGACACCAGTGGATCCTTTCGTATTGCTCGGATCGGTGGGTTACGGTTTCATCATCGTCATCATCGCTTTATCCGTTTTGCGTATGGATCCCAAAGGTGCCGCACTCACAGGCAGCGCCGGAACCGTCGGCTACGCGCTGTTGGTCATCTATGTATTCACCGCAACCGAAGCTCACACGGATTACCCGTTTGTGTATTTGAATCTGACGCTGATGTTGGCGATCGCAACTGCAGCCATCACCTTGGTCACCGCCAGGGTCCGCGGCTATGTCCTTATCGCGGTGAGTGAAGGGGAAACCCGCCGCCAGCGCGACCAGCTGCAACGCGACCTGGATCTCGCCAGCGAGATCCAGCGCAGCCTGTTACCCGAGACTATGCCGGTGCTGGCGGGTTACACAATCGCCGCGATGAGTCGACCTGCCGATCAAGCGGGCGGCGACTACTACGATTGGCAAGCCATTGATGGAAACCGGGTCGTGCTGTCGCTTGCCGATGTTACCGGCCATGGAATTGGACCGGCGCTAGTGACCGCGGCCTGCCGCGCGTACCTGCGCGCCTGTGTCGGCGGCTCCGTCGCGGTCGCAACGGTGATAGAACGAGTCAACAAACTGCTGTTCGACGACATGCAGGCCGGCCGTTTTGTGACGGTGGCACTGCTCGAGCTCGACCCCGACAACCATTCGGCAGTCTATTTATCGGCAGGTCACGCACCTACGCTACATGTGCACGGGAAAACCGATGCCATCGGCACGATCGACGCACAAGGTGTGCCGCTCGGACTTATGGAAGACAGCATCATCGATGAAGCGATAACACTGGAGCTGGCGCCCGGCGACGTTCTCGTGCTGTTCACTGATGGCTTCTACGAATGGGCGAACGCGGACGGCGAACAATTCGGTCTTAAGCGCCTGCAGCAAGTCGTATCTGAGCAGCGTCAGCAAAGCGCCCAGATCATTCTCGAACGCGTAGACGATGCGGTCCGCGCCTTCGTCGGCAACAGCCGGCAGGCCGATGACATGACGGCCATAATCGTAAAACGCGGAGCCTAGCGCCCTTATTGCATTTAGGGATCCTGGGTGGTCACGAGGGCGCCGCGAAGTAGAGGGTTAACCGCGGCGCTACCCTGCTACACCGTCTCTACGTCTTGGCCACGAATATAGTCAGGCAGCGGTTGTTTATCTTGCGTCTTCTTGCGTTCGTCGGCAGCGCGAGCAATTAGCTCGGTGGCGTCGCCCAGTCCGCACACCTCGCGGGCAAGCTCCACCAACGGTCCGTCCACTGCGTATTCCACACGCTGCATCGTCAGCAGCTTAATGAGAAACAGCGGCGTGCCGTTGAATCGCTCGAAAATCTCATGGCGTGCCCCAGCTTCCGAGTAATAGCGGTCGCGGATCACTTTGACGATCTTCATCCGATCGCGCGCACTGATATGGCGACCGCGCAGCGCATCGGCCAGATGCGGCCCAATGTATTCATCGTCGAGATCGCCTTGCGTGGGTTGCAGCATGATGCTGCGGCCACACAGATCCGTCAGCACTTCAACATGCTTGCTGTTGTTCTCTATATAAAACGCACGACCCAGATCGACGAAGATATTATTGGGTTTGTACAGCCCGCCAGGCGTGACGTTGCCGGAGCCTTCCGCGGCCAGCGTGAAGGCTCGGCAAGTCTCTCGAAAGCGGATCATGTCGGCGACCTGAGAGGCAACAACCGGATGCTTTGAGGTCCCGAGTGCTTCGGTCACCAGCAGACCAAGGCCCGTCAGTAGTTCCGCATTAACGACGTGCCGGATCTGTGTTTCAACATGGATCCAATCGAACAGTCGCTGGGGGTAGTGCTTCGCGTGCTCCACGCTACCCAGATGAAAGATGTGCTCCCACGGAATGACCACGTTGTCGAAATACGCCATGGAATCCAGCTCGTCGCCAAGCTGCGAAAAAGGCGAATCATAGACAGCCGCGTCATCCTTCGCGTAGGAGTCACGCGCGACATGGGTTAGTCCTGCCACGTTGGCCGGCACCCGTGCGAAGATCACTTGATCAGGCTGCGTGCCGACATTCCACAATACACCGATATTGAGCCAGTTTGAGAAAACCGGTCCGGTGCCAACGGCCTTCCACCCCTCAACAACAATACCGTCTTCGCGCTCCTCAACAATACTCAACATCGGCACCCGCTCTTCGTCGGTCGCCGTGCGATCGTATTGAAGATCGATGAACATTGGCGCTGCCGCCAGGTCAGCGTCACGTAACTCCTGCCAGGCATTTTTAATGTTATCGGCGAACGGCTTACCGACACCGTAGGTGCTCTGCTCCTGCCAGGGTTGCGGATCGTCCACCAGCATCATCATGGTGGCGTTGTTGCTGCACGGCAGCCGGGTCCATCCGCCACCGTGGAACCGGCGAAATATGTAATCGAAGTAGATGCGGCGTTCGACTACGTCGTCGATGTTACGAGGCAACTTCCAGTGTTTCGGGCGGCGCACTGCGTCATCGTCAATATAAGTAAGTGCATCCTGATGTTCCGGATCGTTGTGCAAATCGTAAAACGCGGCGACCTGTTTAGCGTAACCGCGCGTTTTAGGATGGGTAGTGACATCGTCGATGAGTTCGCCGCCGCACATCACGCGGCGACCATCGCGGATCGACTCCAAATATTCTTTGCCGGTGCGGATCATGGTTTGCTCCTCGAAGGTCTGGTGCAGCACTATTGTATGCTCCCTATACGATACTGTAGCAAAGAAGGCCTACTTGCTGCCCTCACTGAAGACATCGCATTAGAGGTCTCCCAGGCCTTGCATCCGCAGGCGACCAAGCAGTTAAAGGGCCTGTTGTTCATGGAGCGACTGGTGGCACAGACGGCAGGCGCTACGGCCGCTTCCGGTCCTGTGGAGGTAGAAGCGCAGGCGGACGCCGCCGTGACGGCATTTCTGGCAATCTATTCATCGAGCCGTTGAGCTGAAGCGGCTTACGCTCACGGGAGCCAGCTTGCATTGCCCGCAAGGCGACTGATTTTCTTTATACTTCACCGAATGCAGCTGCACGTTCAGTGCAGACAGATTCCATTACGCAACGGGATGGCCGATCGCCAACCGCGAGAACGCAGCAATGCCATTTCCCGATATTGGAACAACGACAATACTCATTGCTGTGGCCGTACTACTGGGTGCCGGCACAGTGAAAGGCGCCTTTGGCGCAGGTTTGCCACTGATTTCCGTGCCGCCACTTGCCGCGATAACCGATCCGGTCACTGCTATCGCCATCATGACCATCCCGATCCTCGGCACCAACGCGGTTCAGGCAGTCCACACCGGCAACTTGGGCGCCAGCCTGAAGCGCTTTTGGCCTTTCATTGTCACTATGCTGTTGGCGACGATACCCGGCTCGCTACTGCTGGCAGAGCTCAAGACCGACACGACTTCGATCATTCTCGGAGCGATCGTGCTCGGCTCTGGTCTACTCAACTTGCGCCGGGTCGAATTCTCCATTAATCCGCGTGCGGAGCGCTGGCTATCACCCGCGGTCGGCACTGCGGCGGGACTGGTCAACGGCTTCTCCAGCCTGGCCGGTCCGCTCCTCATCGTCTATCTGCTCAATTTGCGGCTGGCGAAAGACGCTTTCGTCGCAACCTGCGCCCTGGTTTTTCTGCTTAATCCGCTGCCGATTTACTTCAGTTTCGCGGTGGCCGGGGTATACACGCGGTTCATTCTGCTTGCTTCGGCACTCGCCCTGCTGCCGGCGCTTGTAGGTGTCGCGATCGGCACTCGCTTGCGCGGCAGGATTTCGGACCACCGATTTCGTCAGGCCTTGTCGATACTGCTACTTGTATCGGGCGCGAGTCTTATCGCCAAAGGAATTTAGCGGGGTCGCGTATGTTCGCAATCCAGAGTCGATGGGACTGTGTTTCATGCCGGCGGTCACCAACCTTTGTTACCGTCTGCTGCTAATATATGTGCGGCCAATGAGCACAAAAAAACAAAGGAGAAAATTCCCATGAGCGCTACCCCGATTGCATTTGACAAGAGCAAACTCGCCGGCGAAGGTCTGGATGAGATGCCGTTATGGCCACCCGAGATACTGAAAAAAGGTGTGCAGAGTCACAGAAGCCACGGATTCTTCGCCGGAGAAATCGTCAGTATGGTGTACGACGCTGACGATGGGCTGCTGGAATTCAATGACTATCCTTTCGACGAATTCGTGCACGTATTGAACGGCACGTCGGTACTGACTGCAGCCGGCGGTTCGCCACAGGAATTCAAAACCGGCGACACTTTTGTCGTGCCCAAAGGCTTTAATGGCACCTGGGAGATGCGCGATAACTTTCGCGAACTCATTGTCATGGAGGCAAACGCATTGGCCGAAGGCATGAAGAAGTTCGGCTTCGCCTAAGTAACGAGCGCCGGTCCGGCGCGAGACGCTGTGGTGCTTAGTCGCAGGTACCGAGGGTCTCGGCCGGATGCAGCAGTGTGGCGCACGCAAGCTACAGTTTTTGCAGTGCCTGCTCCGCGAGCTTTCAGGACCGGCAAATCCGCTGCCAAAAAAAGCAATCCCGGAAACATCAATTCCTCCTTACAGGCGTAACTTGCTACTACACCCCTTAAGGATATGGATATGAAAACTTCGACCAAGGAAAACTATATCAGTCGGATTGACCGGGTCTTACAGTTTTTAAACGAGCATGCTGAAACTACCCCCTCGCTGGAAAAACTTGCCGCTGTAGCGGCAATCTCACCATTTCATTTTCACCGCGTTTATAGAACTGTCACTGGCGAGACTCCGTTTGGGACCGTCAGGCGGCTACGCCTGGCTAAAGCATCTGTGCTGTTGATGGAAACGGCAAAAACAATCACCGAAATCGCCTTTGATGTTGGCTACGATTCCTCTCAAGCCTTTGCCAAGGCATTTCGCGATATGACGGGCACGACTGCAAGCGATCTGCGCGAGCGTCCTGATAAGCTCGCCGAGGTGGTAGCCTCCCTGTCAAACCCACCCGGTCGAGATGACCGCAACACTGGCATGCTGGATGTCAAACTGGTCTCCGTAGAGCCCTTCAAGGTCATCGCTAATCGCCATGTTGGCCCGCACTCAAAAATGTTCAAGACCTTCGGCGAACTGTTCGCTTGGGCTCAGCAGAGCGGCAAAGCGCAAAGTTTAAAAGGAATTTACGGGGTTCCACTCGAGGACTTTGAAGGATCTGCCGAACACGAGTGTCAATTTGATTGTTGTTTTGACTTGGGCGCCGCAACGGCGCCGAGCGATGGGTACTCGGAACGGTTTCTCGGCGGCGGCTTGTATGCCGTCACGCGTCACGTAGGCCCTTACGAAGGGCTGGAGGAAAAATACGCTTATCTTTACGGCCCGTGGTTGAGTAGCTCCGGTCATGTCTTAAGAGAGCAACCGACCTACAATCATTACATGGCCGATCCCGACACGCTGCCGCCCGAAGAGTGGGAAACCGATGTTTATTTGCCAGTACAAAGCGGTTAACTATCGGGGCTTGTTGGAACTACGAACGTAACGACGCAAGGATTACGCTACACTGGGGTGACTGGTTCACTTGCCATCGCCAGGGACTCCACATGGTGTGTCCGCGATGTACGGTGCCTGCGTTGGGCACGATTAAAAGCATTATTTTTGTAACCCTGTTGACCATCGGGTTCTGTGTGTACACCGCGCGAGCGAGCGCTCAGGAAACAAGCAAAGCCGAGGCGAACGCAGGTGAAACAACGCCGCTGGATATCCGGCAAATTCTGAGAAATCGTGGTCTGTCGCTCAAGCAACCGAACACCCAACGAACACCATCGAAGATTAATCCCGCATTAAGCGCGATACTTTCAGCCACCAAAGCACGCGACATAACCCGCGCCAACGCCCGCGCTAAAGGCATTCAGCAGCTGTCGAACCTTAGTGTTCACATCAGCCCGGCGGGACGGGTCCAGGTCTATATCCGATTGTTCAAAATTGGTGCGACGCAGTTAGCTCAATTGAATGAGCTGGAAAGCGATATAGAGGTAACCAACCAAAAACTGAAGATCGTCCAGGCATGGATCCCTTTTGACCGGCTGGAGGAGGTTGCAGCGCTACCGTTTGTCGAACGGATAACGCCGCCGCGATACGGTCGCCCCCGCAGCGGCGGCACTACAACGGAGGGAGATGCGATTCTACGCGCCGATATGATCCGGCAACTCGGGCTGGACGGCAGCGGTGTCAAGGTGGGAGTCATTTCAGACGGGACCGTCGGCAAGGAAACGGCGCAGAGCTCAGGTGATCTCCCCGCCAACGTCACACAATTCGGAACCTGTTCGCCGGAACCCGGAAACCTGGCCCAATGTAATCCCGGCCTCGATTGTACGGAAGGTACCGCGATACTCGAGATCATCCACGATATCGCACCGGCCGCGCAATTGGCATTCGGATCGGGTCTCACGACCCTGGATTTCATCCAACGGGTGGACGACCTGGCCAATACCTTCAATGCAGATGTGATCATTGATGACATCGGATTCAGCAGCGTACCTTTTTTCGCTGACGGCGATCTTGCTCAAGCCGTTGCTGCTGTTGCCGATCAGGTGGTGTTTGTGTCGGCGGCCGGCAACGGTGCACATAATCACTACGAAGCAGGTTATGAGCCGACCTCCTTTCAAAATTTAGATTTTCACGGTTTCGGAGCGGCCGCAGGCCAGGGCTTCGACGTTACCATGAGCGTCACGCTATTCCCTGGCGAATTCATCCTTCCCATTCTGCAGTGGAATGATCCGTTCGGCGGCTCGGCAAATGACTATGATGTGTTTTTGCTTGACGGATCAGGCACGGACGTCCTGGGCGCAGGTGTAGGGTTGCAGACGGGCTCGCAGGATCCGTTAGAAATTATCTGCTATTTCAACAATACCAGCGCCTCTCAGGCGGTACAGGTGGCGGTAGTACGCGCCAGCGGTGTGAGTAAGCGACTGGAGATGTTCGTGCGCGGGGGTATACAGGTTCAGGAGTATGTGACTCCAGCAGGCAGTGTCTTCGGTCATGCCAGTGTGTCGAACGTCCTCGCCGTCGGCGCTATTAACGCAGCCGATCCCGGCCACGACGAGATCGAATTCTTCAGCTCACAAGGTCCAGCCAGGATCGATTTTCCAAGCATCCAGAACCGACCTAAACCCGATCTCACTGCCATAGACGGCATTTCGGTAACCGGCGCAGGCGGATTCCCCAGCACTTTTTTCGGCACGTCGGCGGCTGCGCCCCATGTTGCGGGTATTGCCGCGCTATTAAAACAGGCCGCGCCGTCCGCAAATTCAGCCGCGATACGTGGGGCTTTGACGGCGAATGCCGTCGATTTGGGTGTGGCCGGGGTCGATAGCGTGTTTGGCGCCGGACGCGCGGATGCGGTCCTTGCTCTCAACGCTCTGGCACCGGATATGGATGCCGACAGCACACTTAACGCGGCCGATAACTGCCCACTGGTTGCCAATTCGGATCAGTTGGACACGGACTCGGATGGCGCCGGTGATGCCTGCGACACGGACGATGACAACGATGGGGTCGCGGACGGCGCGGATGCTTTTCCGCTCGACCCCGCAGAATCAGCCGATACCGACAGTGATGGCGTCGGCGATAATGCCGACGTTTTCCCGAACGATCCGAACGAGTCGTTAGACGCCGATGCAGACGGAACTGGCAACAACGCCGATCTCGACGACGACAATGACGCTATACCGGACGCCTTTGAGATCGCAAATGCTCTGGACCCATTCAACCCAGCGGATGCAACGGCTGACGCAGACAGCGACGGGTTTACGAACCTGGATGAATTTACCGCCGGTTCAGATCCCAACGACCCGCAATCGACGCCGAACCGGGCGATGCCGTGGCTACCGCTGCTGCTGGAAGACTAGCCCCGAAACCCCAGGCGCATGGCGGATGACTGGGTAAATAGCGGAATCCGGGCAAGCGGTTACTTAGTAACTCATTTGTTCCTGGCACGCACGACAACCGCAGCGATGTCATCGAGTTGCACTGCGGCGTCATAGAATTCCATTCCTTTCAGAGCGCCCAAATGAACGACATGGTCGCCGACCTGCCGCACAACGCCGGACAGATCCTGACCTGAGGCCAGCTTCAATGTCGCGCTCTTGCCCACCTGTTGCTTCAACACGGACGCAATAGTGTCGCTTTGAGCCACAGATAGCGCGGAATCTTCCGCGATTGCTTGGGCGCCGATAAGCATGGCAGATAAAGTGATCGCAATCAGTAGGCTTCGTTTTTTCATTCGTATCCTCCCTTATGGCTGGTTATCCATTCAATCAGAGTACTTGAAATACTTAGACGTTTCATTGCGCGCCATTTTCGAACGCGGCGCTTATCTTATCGACAAACTGCTTTTCCATCTGTTTCGCTTTGGCATTCAACACGGGCCGACCGAGACTACCCAGCTTCCCGGTCAGCGCAGCATCGATATCGTAATGCACTTGCGTCGCATCGCCGTGTTCCACTAACCGCGTGACGGCGCGCGCCGATAAGCGCCCGACTATGCCAAGCGGCGTACCTTCCACCGTTGTTTCAATTTGCGCGGGCACCGTAGCACTGACGATTTCCACCGTCACACTAAACTTAAAGCGCATATACGCGAGCTTGGTTTCAAACACGCCCGTATAACGATTGCCCTCAAGCTGCTCGAGCTCGCCCACCCCCTCGATGCAGGAGGCAAAAAAAGGCACGTCGTTGAGCGCGGCGAAAACCCGTTCGCGCGGCGCCTGTAGGATTAAATCACCCGCGAAATTCATGCATTAGAGCACCGCGTTGAGACCCGTAATTTAAAGGGCGGATTATACGCACGGGGCGAATCGAGACACGCAATCGGTCCCTATTCGTCGCCCCGCTTACCTTCGGCATCAATCAAAACAAAGGCCATGGTGCAATATTCGTTCGATTTATTGACCCAGGCATGGTTTGTGCCGCGCTGGATCATGACATCACCGGTATGCATGACGACCTCGGAATCGTCCATATACATTGTGATTTCACCCGACAGGCAAATGGCGTAATCGACCGTATCGGTACGATGCATAAAGGCATGGCGCTTTTTCTGTTGGCCCGACTCGCCGTGCTGCAGGGCGCCGTCGGCACCATATTCCGCGAAAGCTTTCTTAGCGGTTTCTTCGTCGACCTGCTCAACTTCATTCTCCGTCGGAAAATCGATCACGCGAAAGACAGTGCCATCGCTAGGAGGCGGCAACGGCAGATCAACGCTGGTCGTTTCCGTGGGCCCATCGAAGCGAGACGGCGTGCTGTTCGTTGTCCAAATATTGTGAAACACCACACCGGGTCGGTTTGGTGTCGTCTTGACACCAGGCGTTGGGCCATCGGCAATCACGATCGCTTTGCCGTTTTCATCATGGCCCGTGACGATCCGGCGAACACCTACTGCTTGCTTGTCGCTCATGGTTTTGAGCCTCTTTCTTTTCTGACTAAAGCCTAGTCTATTTCACGATCCCAATAATCGACCGCCGCTTCTTCGCGCGCCATAAAGACAATCTTCTTGCCCTGTTCATCATCAATTATCCCGCCTAGATATTTTTTTGAGTCCGGGTAGTAACACAGCTCCGTATCTTGCATCGAACTCAATGCCAGATAGCGAAGCTGGCCTTGAGATGTATTGACAATTTGATGGGCTGTGTTGTCTCCCGTAGGCGTGAAAATGACATCGCCCTGACGGATCGGATGCTCAGCATCGTCATAGCGAAGCGTGCCCTCGCCTTCCACAATGACGAAGAGCTCCTCCATGCCGTAGTGCAGATGATAGGGCCAGCCGCGCTTTCCGGGTTCAAGTTCAACGACCGCGCAACCCATTTTTTTCATGCCCAGTATGGTAGTGAGGGGGGCAAGCAGAGCTGAGAATTTCTCTCCGTCGCCGTGCTGTTCTTTTTGTAAAGCGTCCAGGTTGATGATGGGGGGTGTGTTGGGCATGGTTAAGGACTCCTGCAATGTGATGGCAAACACTAACGGAGGACAAGCTAACAGATCCACAGACATTTGAACCGGTCTTTCCCCTCATCCTATCCTTTGAGATATCCCCACAAAACAGGGAATAAACTCGGGTCATTGCGAGCGCTCGCAACGCGAGGGCGCGGCAATCCACGTCGCGGCACCGAGGCATCCGTGGATTGCCGCGCCCGCTACGCGGGCTCGCAATGACGGTGCAACAGTCCTTCTCCCGCTAAGGGAGAAGGGACCTTCGTTCGAGATACGACAAACGGGGGAGAATCGCTTGCTCGGTTCTCTTGTAATTGCCGCTCAGTAGCGGGCGATGACTTGTTCGGAGAAATCCTTGAACACTTCGCGGGCGGCGGCCATGGGCGGCAGGGAGACGACCTGTTTCAGTCCGGCTGCTTCGGCGGCACGCAGTTGCTCGATGATGTCATCAGGCTCACCGACCAGACAGGCTTCGTGAATGGCTTCGGCCGTCATAAAACGACGCTCCTCGGGTCGTAAGTATGTACAGTGACCGTCGTGAATTTCCTGATAACGTTTTTCTACCGGGGTCTTCATTTTGTCCACCTGGTCGCAGAACTCATCCCAAAAGCTGTGAAAAGCCGGCGGCACGACGGCTTCCTGGCCTGTGGCATTGAAAATCTCGTAAATGAAATGAATGACGCACGCCACCTGCGAGCCGCACGCGTCGATCACTCGATCGGAATTCACGGGTTCTCCGGATTTGAGCACGACCGGTGCGGTTATCCCCGCAGTGAGAAAATCAGCGCTGAGGCTGCGTCCAACCTTATCGGCGCCCGCTTGTACCTGGGTGAAATCGCGGGTGAAGGCTTCAGCGCCGGGCTTGGTGCCGGAGATCCAGCCGTCCGCCAACTCACCCGCCGTCATCAAGGCCTTCGGTCCGTTGGCCGCGACGTAGATCGGGATGTAATCGTCGAGGTTAAGAAAATTCAAGTCGCGGTGCAGGAAACGAATAGCGCGTGTCTCACCATCGAGTGTGTACTCAACTTCTTCCCCATTCAGCAGCCCGCGCACAACGCGCAGATAGTCTCGGAACTTGCCAAGTCGCATGGGCGGCATCCCCATCACCCGCATCGAGGTGTGGCCGGTGCCGATGCCAAGGAAGACACGCCCCGGCGCAATACGATTAATTGATGCGATCGCGTTCGCCGTGATCGGCGCAAGGCGCGTACCCGCGGGGGCAATTCCGGTACCCAGACGTATGCGTGACGTGTTTTGGGCAGCAAGTGCCAGCGTCGCGAATCCGTCCGACCAGATCATCTGTGAATCGGCAAGCCAGGCCATGTCATAACCGAGCGCTTCGACTTCCACTATCAACTGCCAGTCATCAATCTTGCTGGCGACACATGCTCCGAATTCCATAGTTATTTCCTCAGTTGTTCACCCCGTGCCCCTTCTCCCTCTCCCTTTGGGAGAGGGCCGGGGTGAGGGCATCCAGTAGCCAATTAACGATAGGGGCTGAACAATTTAAAGACCGTCAGCAGACCACCTTTATTCATCGTCATGAATTCCTTTTGCGGCACGAAGCGCGGTCCCAGGCCGCCGGTGCCGCTTAATACTGCGACATACTGGGTACCGTCGAGCGTGTAGGTTACCGGTGGTGCTATGATTCCACTACCGGTTTGATAACTCCACAACTGCTCGCCGGTTTCCGCGTGATAGGCCGCGAGCTCGCCGGTTTGTAGACCGGTGAACACCAGCGCGCCCGCCGTGACCAATGTACCGCCGTTCGCCCAGGGATCCATAGCCGTCTCCCATACCCGACGCCCGGTCAGGGGATCGATGGCACGCAGGCGGCCGACTTTGGAACCGTCTTCGGGAACTAGGAAGGCGTACTCGACACCGAGATAGAATCCACCCTTGACGTACTCTACGTCGACCGGTTTGTAGCGCATCGCCAGCTCGATGCCGTTGAGGTAGACCAGCCCCGTGTCGGTGCTGTAGGAGGCCGGCGCCCAGTTCTTGCCGCCCAGATTGGACGGCCAGACGTCTATCTCATCACCATTGTTTAACATTCGCTTAGTTAATTCCGACAGTATTGGACGCCCGGTTTTCAGGTCAATCCCTTGCGCCCAGTTGAGCTTGTCGATGTATTGATTCGCCCGCAGGAGTTCACCGGTTTTGCGGTCCAGCAAATAAAAGTAGCCGTTACGATTCGCCTGCATGAGCACCTTGCGGGCGTGGCCGTCGATATCCAGCGTGGCGTGGATGAGCTCGTTAACACCGTCAAAATCGTAAGTGTCGTTCGGCGTTGCTTGAAAATACCAGACGCGTTCACCGGTCTTGGGTCTCAATGCTATTACCGAGTTGGTGTAAAGATTGTCGCCCTTGCGCTTGGCAGCGCTCCACGGCGCCGGGTTTCCCGTGCCCCAAAAGACGAGATCCAGTTCAGGATCGTAGGAACCAGTTATCCAGGTCGGTCCACCGCCGTGTTTGTATGCATCACCTTCCCATGTGTTACCGCCGGGCTCATCGGGCGCCGCCGTGGTGTACTTCCGCCATAAATGTTTGCCGCTGGCCGCATCCCAACCATCGAGGAATCCGCGCGCACCGTAATCGCCGCCGCCCACGCCGGTAATGACAACGCCGTTCGCAATCAACGGCGCGCCGGTCATCGAATACGCATCTTCAAATTTGGCAGCGTGTTGACGCCAGACTTCCTCACCCGTTTTCGCATCCAATGCGATAACGTAGTTATCCAAAGTCTGTCGATAAAGACGACCTTCAAACAGCGCGGCTCCGCGGTTGACTATGCCGCAACAGGCCATTGCCAGGCTGCCGGCGGGGATATCGAGATCGTGCTTCCAGACGCGGCGCCCGCTGCGCGCATCTACCGCGTAAGTGGCACGATACGTATTTGCGTAGATCAATCCCTCGTAAATCAGTGGTTGTGCTTCCTGGCCGTTGTCATCCCACAGACTAAACGTCCACGCCGGTACCAGGTTCGCTACCGTCTTGGTATTGATCTCCGTGAGCGGACTATAGCGTTGCAGTCCATGGCCCATACCAAGAGTAACGACGTCTTCGGGCGTCTGCGCATCGCGGTTCAAGTCCTCTGCTGATTGCGCCAACAGGTTCGAACTAATCAGCAACAGCAACGACAACAAACATCGATGAACCATAATCAAAAATACCTTCATTGTTGACGGTCTATCCCAAAATCACGGTGCGCACAGGGATTGAGCTTGAATGCGTTGAATGCCGTTGCCAACCCACAGAAAGGCGAGTACCGCCGGTATCGTCGCGATCTGCAGCCACGCTAAGGAACCATAGCTGAATCCCTCGATCAAGGCGCCTCCCAAAAGCGGGCCAACGGCGGTACTTAAAGTCAACATGCCGGCACCTGCCGCAGCCCATCGACCCTGCCGATCAATTTCGGCTGCCAACGCGAGCATCATCGGCGTTATACAAATAAAGGTGACGCCTTCAACGAATGCGACAATGCCGAGCATCAGCGCACTGACGGCTTGAATTGCCAAGACGACTGTCAGCCCATGCAATACCGTACCAACCGCGAGCGCACGGACTAATCCGAAGCGATTGGTGAGCGGCGCGGCGATGAGGCCGCCGACGATACCGCCGACTTGCACGACTGCGACGATGCGTCCGGAAATCTCAGCGCTCGCACCAGTAGCATGTGCCAAACGTTCAACGAAAGCGTAGTAGGCCATCATACTGGCGCCGATCAGCGCAATGCCCGTTAACAACACGCAGCCCAGAACAAAGGTCCCTTTCGGCAACGCAACAGTGGTGGATACACGCGCATGCCGCGGCACCAGCCACAACACTGGTATCAGCAAAAGCAACGCACCAGCCAGCCAAGTATACGATCGCTCGAAACTCAGTACATCGACGCCGTGCGTGCTTGCAACAGCGATGATGGCAATCGCCACGTAGGCGCTGGCCCAACCCAGGCCAAACAGCAGCACGGGAGAGCGCGCCCGGGAGATTGCCGCGTTGACGGTTGCAACAACGATACCGCAACCCAGGCCAGCGAGGATCCGCCACGGGTACAGCTGAGCAAAGTTCTCGGTAGCCGCGGTCAGCAAACAGGCGGCGACCATAACAACGGTGCCACCAATGGCGAACCAATGATGCGGAACGCGGTGCATATTGGACGCGATTGCAATGCTGACGACGCCGATCACGAACAACTCGACTGTGATTAAAGTACCAACTTCGGTTTCACCAACGCCGAAGCCGACCATGAGAGCGCCGATAAACAGCGGTGCCAGCAGGGGTGCGGCGATAGCGGAAGTTTGTGCTGCGCAGGTGCCGACAATGTTGCGAACGGGATCGCGCTCACTGACCTGCATTGTCACCAGCATTTGCCTCGACGGCGCTCACTGGTGGTGAGAAATGGCCGCTCACTACCTGCGAATACCCAACTGGCGGTTGGCATGCTCGGGCTCACCCAGTACTTGATGCGCCTGCGCGAGTGCCTTGAGCCGCTCCTGCATGGCCGGAGCAAATGATTGGCTTTTGCGGCTATTCAAATCGACATGAATAAAAAGTATCGCACCACGCGCTGACAATTGGCGGGATTGCTCTTTGTGTGTTTCGAAATACAGGTGAACCTTACTATGATCTGTATCGAGCAATTGCGCGCTGGTCACGATTTTCTCACCCAACAACAACTCGCCCGTGTAATCGATATTCAAGCCGAGAGTCATTATCGAATTGTCACGATTCTCAACCGGATCAAAACGCATGCCGATGTACTCGAACACACTATTGGCACAATTATAAAAGACGTCCATGTAATGCCTGACGTTCATGTGGCCGTTGGAATCGATCCATTCCGGTTCCACGACTCCAATGCGCTCAAATGGCGTCGGAATACTGGCAGTGTTCACGGGTTCGCCCGAAGTAGTGTTCTTATCGTTCATGCAGCATCATTCTATCTCAGTGAAAACTCCAATTTATTACGGCTGGTGGGTTGTGCTGGCATCGTTCGTCGGCACAGCCGTGTGCATTACCCCGGTCGTATTTCTGTCGTTTGGGGCATTCATTATCCCATTGACGGCGGAATTTGGTTGGGACCGCGGTGAGATATCCCTGGCCATTAGCATTCTGGCAATAACGCTGGCGGTTTCAATGCCGATTGCCGGCGTTTTGATTGATCGTTTGGGTGTGCGAAAAGTCGTTATCCCATGCATGTGTCTGCTCGCCGCGTTGATCGGTGCGTGGTCGCTCAACAGCGGTAAAATTGTATATCTGTACACTATCGCCGCCTTGATCGGCATTGTCGGCGCAGGATCCAGCACCGTTGGCTACTCCAAATCCGTTACCCAATGGTTCCAACGCCGGCGCGGGCTGGCGCTAGGGATTGCAGTTGCCGGCATCGGCGCGGGCGCCACAATTACTCCATTGATTGCGCAGTGGTTAATCGAGAAGATGGGTTGGCGAGCTGCCTTTTGCGGGTTGGCAATCTACATTGTCATTATCGGCCTACCCATCGTTACGCTGTTGCTGCGCGACTCACCCGCGAGCGCGGGGCACTCTATGGATGACGGCATCCTATCGGCCTCCGGCAGCGAAACGCGCGAAATCTACGGGCCGAGCCGGGCCACGGCTGCGAAGACACGAGAATTCTGGACCATCGCCGGCGTTTTTTTTCTGGTCGCTGTGGCGCTGCACGGCATCCAGATCCACTTGATACCCGCACTCGTTGATAAAGGCTTGTCAGGTCGGACTGCGGCGGGTGCAGCCGCGCTGATGGGCGTAACGGCTCTGGTCTTCCGTGTTATCTCAGGTTACCTGTTCGATCGCATCTTCGCCCCCAGGGTCGGAGCGCTGGCCTTCTCCTTTCCGATCATCGCGGTTTTCATTCTGCTGTTCGGAGAAAACACTGTCGTGTTGATGTTTTGCGCGGTATTACTTGGGATCGCGACCGGCGCTGAAGGGGATCTACTGGCTTATCTTACCGGCCGCTATTTTGGCACGCGCGCGTTCGGCGAAATATTCGGCTATTTCTACAGCGCTTTCATCATAGCCAGCGCAGTGGGGCCTTCGCTTATGGGTTTTGCCCACGCACGCACGGGTTCCTACGATGCTTTGTTGTGGGCCAACATCGCAGTGTTCGCGGTTGGGGTTGGACTATTGTTAAGCCTGCCAAAGTTTCCGACCAGCATGGATGCTTAGGTAAGAACTCGAGATCTTGGCTTTTGCAACAATGAGCCTCATAATCGCAAGTCCGGCAAACAACGTAAAAGGGGGTGATCTAATGTCTAGTGAGATTTCGCAGGTATCGAAGCAACCTCGCGTTTCATGCGGACTGCGGAGCAACCTTCGCTGTTTGAGGGGAACGCACGGATCCTGATGCCGATCCAGGGGTTGGGGATACCCGATCTCGCGAAGGGCCGCCATAGTGCGGCCCTTCTTTTTTTCTAGCAGCTTTTTTTGCCGCCTTATAAATCCAACAGCAACTGTAAAATTGTCGTCAGGCTGGCGCTACGTGGCTCGCGTGTGACACGATAGATTACGAACAGGGCGCCATCGCGCCGATGATAGAAAAGTTGGCGCCCGTCGGCAGATAGCGTTGGCGCTTCCACAAAACCATCGATGACGTTGATCCGCTGTGGCTCACCAAACGGGGCATCCGCCGTTGCTCGCCACGCGTGATAAATCCCAGTTTGCATGCCGTCAAGACGCGTGAAGAACAGCTCTGTGCCATTGCTTGAGATCGCCGCCGCGTACTCAAGGGCTGCTGTGTTGATAGTGGCGAATATCGCGGCGCTTGCAGGGTCGCGCTGAAAGCCGGTGTCATTGCGAATGGCTAATACCAGATCGGCGGCGTCCGGAAACGGTTGGCCAGAGAAAAGTCCGTCAACGAAGTACATGAAGTTGCCGTCGGCGCTGATCTCCACGTCAAAGTTGACCTGCCCGAGGATTTGTTTAGAGAGCCCCGGGACGAGAGCGACATTGTTCAAAAGACCGTTGATAAACTGTCCGCCGTAAATAGTGGACAATGTCTGCTCATAGCTTCGCGTGGAAACGAAGTAGAAATTTCCAGCGGAGTCCATGGTCGGGACGCCTTCGAGCGCGTCGGTATTCGCACCGGTGATTTGACCTTTATAGGTATAGGTCAGATCACTAAGGTACTCGGCATAATGAAGATTGGTATCCACTGCCGGATCGTTGGAGTTATTAAAGAACAAATAGCGACCATCGGCGCTGATAAACGGCTCCATGGCATGGTCGGCGTAACCGAGGATAGTGACGCGCTCAGGCATAGCAAATTCGGTGAATCCCGGCGTGCCACACAGAGCCGACTGCGCTATTGCGTTACACAATAAGATGACTAAGACTCGCAACAACATGGCAATTTAATGGAATTCCTGGCAAACCGTTTACGCGTTTGCGACCTGCAGTAGTATGAACAATCTTCGGTAACGGGTGAATCAACTATGAAGGCAGCTTTCTTCAAGGAACACGGCGGACCCGAGGTATTGCAATACGGTGACGTCCCGGATCCGCAAGCCGCCGCAGACGAGATCATCGTCGACGTGCATGCGGCGAGTGTCAATGCGGCAGATTGGAAAGTACGTCTGGGCACGAACGGTCCAAAATCACATTTCCCGTATGTTTTAGGTCGGGATTTTTCCGGCGTGGTTCGTAGCTTGGGCGCCGATGTCGAGGATTTTCAGGTCGGTGATTCAGTCTTCGGTGTCTGCGAAGTCAGCCGGGAGGGAGCTTATGCTGAGCAGCTTGCGATCAAAGCAGCCATTGTCGCCAGTAAACCGCAGACCCTGTCGCATATAAACACCGCGGCCGTCGCGGTCACCGGCCTGACGGCATTGATCACCCTCGAAGACACGCTAAAACTGCAAGCCGGTGAGACCATTCTGATCCACGGTGGCGCCGGCGGCGTTGCGAATCTCGCTATCCAGCTTGCCAAACATATAGGCGCGCATGTCATCACCACCGCGAGCCCGTCTAACCATGAATATCTAAGCACCCTAGGCGCGGACACAATCATCGATTACAACACCGATGACTTTACACAAGTCGTATCCGACTGCGATGCCGTTTTCGATACAGTCGGTGGAGATGTCACCGAACGATCGTTTCAGGTACTCAAATCAGGCGGCCGTGCAGCGTTTATTGCCACCGGGCCGACTGCGCCAACGCCACCCCGGGCGGATATTCAATCGCTGCGGCCAAACGTGACCAGAGATCGGCCGCACCTGGAGCGTCTTATGGAGTTGGTTGTTACCGGCGTTTTACAGGTCCCGCCAATCACGGTCTACCCGCTGTCGGAGGCGGCGGCTGCGCACGCGGTCAGTGAGTCTCGGCATTTGCGCGGGAAGCTGGTTTTGGCGGTTCGTTGACTCGCTCTAGAGACTAACTACCCCTCATCCGACCGCCAGGGATGGCGGTCGGATGAGGGGTAGTGATTACGCGGCGCTTCGGCGTCCGCTCTTCTGCCCGGCGAGTCCCTCTGCGTATGCTTTATAACGCTTAATCAACCAGCGGTTGAACTGAGGCAGGGTAGCCTCTTTCGGCGCATAGCGGCCACGGTTGGCGAAGCGTGACCTCAGGCCTTTGTGGACCAGGGTGTTAGCGGTTGTGTCTTGATCGTTGAAGATCGACAGACCCGTGACCACCGACGTCTGGGTTATGTCAAAAGTATCCAAGCGCAGAGTCGACTTCGGATAGACATAACCGACGCGTATGGTCATCGCATTGGCACCGTTGGGCAGGATGCAATAATAGAAGCAACCGTCCGGCACACAGCCGAAGAAAAGATTCGGCATTACGCAGGCGAACATTACCCGTTGGCGCTCTGCGTCGGTCAGCGTTTCGATGTGCGGGAACATGTTTTTGAATGAACCCGTAAAATTACCGTCCAAATATCTGAATCCGGTTGGATGGAAGACCGCGCCGTCGTCGGCGTCATCCCATTCAACAAATGTCGCGAGCTTCGAGGGCGCGAAGTCATGCGGACCGGCGTGCAAATAACGCGTGTGATGCGGTTCGATCGCGTTTTCATGCATGAACTTCCAATTCCAGGGGCTGGGTCCCCAGTCGCTGGTCTCGGTTGCGCCCATGTCGCTGAGATGGTGATTCTCGATTTCCTTACTCAGGCGCTTAAGCCGGGGCGCCAGCGGTTGCGCTTTGCCATCCAGATTGATGAAGATGAAGCCGTTCCAGATCTCCACTCGGATCCGCGGCAAACAGAATTTCTGCTGTAGTTCCTCGATGCTCGCGTGCTCGGTCGTTTCCGGCGCGCTAATGAGCTTGCCGGTCATGTCGTAGGACCAGCCATGGAACGGACAGGTGAAGACTTTGGCGTTACCACGGCCTTCACTCAATACGTAACCACGGTGCTGACAGACTGCCGACATTACGTGGACCTGCCCATCCTCGCCGCGCTGGATGATGAGCGGGTCTTCATTAACATTGATAGTGACGTAGTCGCCGGGCTGAGGAATGAGCCCGTGGTGGCCTACGCAGATCCATTCCCGGTCCCACACCGCACGTTTCTCAAACTCGAACCAGTCGTCTGAAGTGTAGACCGCCGGCGGCATGGCTACCGCTTTTTCCAGTTCCACGGCCGAAGCGTCGAGATTATCGAGTATTTCCCGGATGTGATCCGTCAATTGAACATCCGGCAAAGGCGCAGCTACAAAATTGTCCATACGTTCCTCCGAATCAATGCCCACGCCCACCGGCATGGTACGAGGCAGGCGACGAGTCTGCCAGCCGCCTCGACCCTAATCAAGTTCCAGCTTTACCCGCTTAGCTCCCCATTATGGACACGTTCCAGCACATAACGGGCAATGTTGTGGCACGGCTTGTCGAACTCGCTCAGGCGTCCCTGGTGGCGATCACGCTTCATCAACGGTCCTTCGTAACCCCGCTGCATGGAATCGCACGCCCACATGTCCTGACTATTGATAAACGCCAGGCAGTCCTCCGATACCTTGGCACGCACCGGAAAATTCTTCTCGTTGAAGGTTTCTGGTCGGAACATCGTGTAGATCCGCAACGACGTTTTGTTAGGTGCGACCGGCAGTACACGATAGTAACCGACCATTTCCGCCGACAGGAACATCAGCGTATGCGGAAAAATGAGATAGAACTGACCCATCTTCAATTCTTCGTCGTTTAGGCCCGCGAACGGTGGAATCGGCGCATCGACTCCGGTGACGCTCCAGAGTGTGCCACGCTCCGCCGGGATTGAGCCCCACGAGTGCGCATAGCTACCGTTATAATCCTCCGCCTGCGACAAGTGCATGGGCATGGGATCGTGTGACCCGGCATGCAAGCCGCCAACGTGATAGAACTCCATGAAGTTGTCCATCAACAACTTCCAGTTGAACGGGCACTCTCGCTCTTCGAGGATCCTGCAGCGCAGTTCGCCAAGGCGGTAACGCTTGAGTCTCTCGGCTACCGGCGCGAGCTTGGGAGCGAGAGGCTCAGCATCGGGATCGAAGTTCACGAAAATGAACCCTTCCCACACTTCGACCTGCAGCTTTGCCAGGCAGATTTTGCTCTTGTCGAAATTGTTGGTGTTGTCCATCGCCGGCGCACTGAGGAGGTTTCCCTTCAGCGAGTACGTCCACAAGTGATAGCCGCATACGAAGTGCTTGAGATTACCGCGGCCCGATTGCACCACTTCCGCGGCGCGATGCCGGCACACAGTCGACATCACTTGGATGTCGCCGTCTTCGTCGCGACAGACGACCAGCGGTTCGCCAAGCAAGTTCAACGTGTAATAGTCGCCCGGGTTGGGCACTTCATCGACACGGCCTACATTGAGCCACTCTTTGGTGAAGATCCGCTCCTGCTCCAGATCAAAGAACTCCTGGGAGGTGTAACACATCGGCGGCAACGTCGATGCATCCGGGAGCGAGGTCAAGACCTTCTCGAATTCCGGTCTCGCGTGATTCAATACCATACTGTTTTCCGCGACTGCCATAGCAACCTCCTGAAAAAAATCCTAGTACTTAGTCAAATAATTATCCAACTCCCACGTCGAGATGCTGTTGTGGAAGTCCCACCATTCCATGGTCTTTAAATCGATGAACGACTTTGCAAGTGCTTCGCCCATAACCTCGACACCGAGGCTATCGGCGCTGAAAGCTTCAGTCGCCTCCAATAGCGTACGCGGTAGCTGCTTGACACCGCGCTGCGCGAGTTCCTGTTCGGTTAACTCGTACATGTTTATGTTGCCCGGATCGCCCGGATCCAAATCACGCTCTATGCCATCCAGACCGGCGGCCAATATCATGGCCGCACTCAAATAGGGATTCATGCAGGAATCAGCAGCACGGCATTCGATCCGCGCGGTCGACAGATTTACACCATGACCAGCGGTTTCGATCTGCGGACGCAGCATCGGCACGCGCAGCATGTGCGTGCGATTGTTACCGCCATACGAGACGAAGATTGGCGCCCAGGTAAAACCGGTCATGGAACCGGTTTTGACCAGACGCTTGTAGGAATTCACCGATGGGCAGGTGGTCGCAACTACCGCCGGTGCGTGTGCCAAGATTCCAGCTATGAACTGATAGGCTAACTTGGAAAGGCCACAACCGCGTGGATCCGCACCTGCGCCAAACAGATTCTCACCGGTATCAAGCGATGCAAACGACATGTTTAAGTGGGCGCCGCTGCCCGTTCGATCGGCATACGGTTTGGGCATGAAGGTCGCCTCGAATCCGTACTGACGCGCGACCTCCTTGACCATGAGTCGCCATAATACGTAGCGATCCGCCATCACCATGGCATCGGCGTAGGCGAAGTCAAATTCGAACTGACTGTTGGCGTCTTCGTGATCGAAAGAGTGCACCTCCCAACCCAGCGCATTCATATAACCGACGATCTGATCCAGCCATTCCAGGTTTTCCAGCAAACTGACAACGTCGTACGCCGCTTTGGGCAGCACATCGAGCGGATTGGCCGGCAGGATCCGATCGCCCTCGCGCTGCACCAGATAGATCTCGCACTCGATACCGAGTTGAAAGCGGATCCCCATCGCCGCGGCACGCTCGAGTTGTCGAGCCAACACCGCGCGCGAGCACATCGGCCAGGGTTCATCGTGATACTTGAGAGTACCTGGCGCCCATGCAACGGTAGGTCGCCAAGGCAGTATGGTGACCGCGTCGGGATCGGGATGTACCGCAAGCTCATCGTCTTGCGGTCCCTGCCCCAGCCCATCCAATGCCGCGCCGGTAAATAACTCGGAGCCACGCATCATGCGATCGAAATGCTCGACCGGCACCGCTTTGCCCTTGGGAATTCCGTGAACATCGACATAGGCAGCCAGACAATGCACGACCCCCTTGGCGATTAAACTGTCCTTGGATTCGCGCGTGTGAGTTTGCTCCAGTTTTGGCGGCGCGGTTGCAACGTTGCTTGTCATTTATGTCTCCTTAAAGCCGGATACTTTCAGCCCGTTACTGTGGCCAAACCGCGGGATTGCTCACGTTGTTCGAAAGACTCTTCAACCAATCCCAGATAGCTCCACAAAATTGTTTTCAGATCGTTCATCGCAACTTCAAGATCGAAGTCGGCGCGGATTACCGATGCGACCATGAGTCCGTCGAGATGTGTCGATACAAACTGGGCGAGACGGTCGGAAGCTATTTGCGATTTGAAGATCCCGCTGTCAACGCCAGCGCGGATACTCTCAGCCAGGATTTTGCACTCGAACGCGTAAAACTCCTGGATGGTGGCGTCGATACCGGGAAAGCGCATAGGCGAACCTGTGTAGTCGAGCATGATCTTCACCAGCTTTCGCAGTGGCCCGGACAACTGCAGGTTATTGGTGAACCACGCGTCAATGCGGGCCACGGGGTTATCGTGCTTAGTACGCAGTTGCGTGTAGTTGCGAAGCGCCTTCGACACCGCCTGCTCAATTGTGGCGCGGAAAAGATCTTCCTTACCGTCGAAATAGTAGTAGATCAGCGCCGGATTGACACCGATCTCGGCGGTAATGTCCTTGATGGTGACCGCCGCAAACCCACGCTCGGCAAAAAGATCCAATGCCGCCTCCGTGAGACGTTCGGCGCGCACAGACGGGTTGCGCTCAGGCTTGCTAATTGAGGCCTTGTCGGCCAAAAGGCTTTCCTCGTGTGAAGCTCACAGCGAAACTAAATTAAACGATTAATTAAGTCAACAAGGTCAATCCATTACCCTGTATTCCCGGAATTGCTTGCTCCTGGCCGGATTTTGCCTTAAATAGTCATTTAATATCTGTATCGAGGAGGGTCCAGAAAATGTTGAACCCCGACAAACTCCCAGCAATTGATTCAGGTCTCGACAGCACCCAGGCACCGCTGCACCAAGCGCGGCATCTCGAGGGCTACGTATATACCGATCCAGAAGTCTTGCAGCGCGAAAAAGAACAGTTTTTCATGCGCGATTGGCTGTGCGTGGGGCGTGTGGAGGAGGTGGAGAATCCGGGCGATTACATGACTTTCGAGATCCTCGGCGAACCGCTAATCGTCGCCCGCAATAAGGCCGGCGCACTGCATGCATTTTCCAACGTCTGCGCACATCGTGGTGTTGCGATCGCCGCGGGTCAGGGCAACCGAAAAATGTTCAGCTGCCCCTATCACGGCTGGGTTTACGATCTTGAAGGCCGCCTCAAGAACGCGCCCCACATGGATCAGTCAGAGGGTTTCAGCATCGACCAATGCCGTTTGCGGCCGCTGCAATTGGACCAATGGCAGGGCTGGTTGTTCGTGTGTTTCGACACGGACGCGCCCGATCTGTTGAGCTTTCTCGGCAGCTCAGCCGAGCGCTTCGAATTCGTCCACGGTGAAGACTGCCGCCTGGCCAACAAGTGGGAATTCGATCTGCAGTGCAACTGGAAAACCGTGGTCGAAAATTTTCAGGACGTCTATCACCTGCGAGTCTTGCACGCAGACACCTTTGGTGAAGCGGTCGATGTCGACAATTACCGCCCGGAACTGCTGGAGAACGGTAAGTTTTTCTGCCGCCACGTCGGCGGTGTCATGACCCCGGACAACGTGTCGCGATTTGGCGGGCTACCGTGTTGGGACGGTCTGCCATCGAGTTCCGCCTGCCTGCAGCATATCAATCCTAATATCATGTTGTTCTGTCGCTGGGACAGCTTGTTCATGTGGAACGCGTGGCCGGTCAGCGTCGATAAGACGCGCATAATTTTCTACATGACTTTTCACAAATCGCACTTCGACGATCCTGAATTCGAAGCGAAGCTGAAGGTCTACACAGACTTCGAAAAAGCCGTTGCCTCAGAGGACATCGAGATGATCCAGTCACTCCAGCGCGGCTTCAATTCACGCGCCTACAAACCAGGGCGAATGTCCGTCTACGAGAGAACCATCCACCATATGATCAACCATCAGATCGAATCTCTGTTCGGCCCGGCTTAAGCTGCATGTCGTCCCGGATCAGGGAGGCAGCCAACCGGATCGCGTTCGAACGCCTGGGCGCATCCGAACCCACGCTGACGGATATCAAACCCGCCGGCGAGATACTGCCGGGCTATACCCCGGAAACCATTCTGACCTCCGGACCACCCATGCCTTGGGATGCGTATACGGGAGGCCAGCGCGACGCGATTATCGGCGGCGCGCTGTTCGAGGGACTGGCAAGCGATCGCGACGAAGCGCAGCGACGCTTGGATTCGGGGGAGATCCGCGTCGATGGTTGCCACGATTACGGCTGCGTAGGATCACTGGCAGGAATTTACACCGCATCCATGCCGGTATTCGTGGTGGAAAACAAAGACCGCGGCAACTTTGGCTGCTGCAACATGTATGAAGGTACCAATCCGCGCCGTCTCAACTACGGCGTTTACGACGATGGTGTACACGAACGCCTGTTAGTCGTACAAGAGATCGTCGCACCCGTTATCGCGCAAGCGCTGCAAAACGGCGGCGGCATGGCCTTGAAACCGATCATGCGCCGCGCCTTACATATGGGTGACGAGCTGCACAGCCGCAGCACCGCCGCGTCACTACTGTTCACGCGCGAACTCGTGCCGAAGCTGCTGCCCCTGGCCGCGGCCAACTCTGAGCGCGTCGAACAGGCGCTTGCGGCTCTGACCGCCGATCACTACTTCTTCCTACGTTTGTCGATGGCTGCCGCCAAGGCAACGGCGGACGCGGCGCACGGCATCGAAGCATCGAGTATGGTCACTGCCATGGGTTTCAATTGTGAAAACTTTGCAATCCGCGTCAGCGGTCTGGGTGACCAATGGTTTCTGGGTCCACACGCGAGCATCGACGCAAAGCTCTTCGATGGCCACACGGAAGACGAGATTACGTGGATGGGGGGCGAAAGCCCGATCACCGAGACCATTGGATTGGGCGGGTTTGCCCAGGCAGCTGCTTTTCCGCTACAGCAATACCAGGGTGGCTCGCCCGCAGCGATGGTGGAACGCAACCTGGAACTTTATGACATCACGCTGGGGGAAAACCCCGATTACCAGATCCCGTATCTGGGCTATCGCGGCACTCCCACCGGTATAGATATATTCCGAGTGGTGGAAACGGGTGTGTTGCCGATGATGGACATCGGCATTGCCGGTCGTGACGGTGGTCAGATTGGTGCGGGTATTGTGCGCGCTCCGCTCGCATGCTTCGAGGCTGCGGTGGCGGCTTATAGGGACAAATACGGTAGCGATTGAAGCCGCTTCGTTTTAGCGGTTACTCCTTGACGGTGGGTTCGTCGTCGCTCTGTAGTGAATCCAGGTACGTATCCAATTCTTCCAGGCTGTCGAACACCGGTGTTCCGGGCGCATTGAGAGCTTCCAGTACTCTGGCGATCTGCGGCTGAAGATTGACCAGCAAGGTCTCACCATTTATTTCCCATACCCGCTTGATGGCCATGAATATCACACGCAGGCCGGCGCTGCTGATGTATTTCAATTCCGCCAGATCGAAAATCAAGATCGCCGGTGGCGTGCCGAGTAGCTTATCCAGCTTTGTCTCCAACGACGCCGCAGTTTCGGCATCAAGTGACCCGGTAAGCGCGACCATTTTTGCCTTGTCGCCGCGATCTGCGAGGCCAATTTTCAGACTCATTACCGTTCCCTCTCTAATGCGCTCAGGTCAACCTGAAAGGATACAGCAAGGCGCTGTAAGGACTCCAATGCGTGCGGATATCTAAGCGCGTCCAGATCTTCATCCATTGCGTCGATCAGCGCTTTAACTCCGCTGAAATCAAATTGTGCCTTCAATGCTTGAAGACAATCCTCTGCCGCCAGATCCTGGGTCGATAACAGAGACGCCAGTTTGCCCAGGGCAGGGGCCAGTGTCTGTGCGTCAGGAACAACGCGTGGTTTCGCGTCATACACTTCAGGCGCCGCAAATTCGATTTCGCTGAGCTGGGCAATTGAAGGTAGTAAGCTGGCAAAGGCTGCTTGCAGCTCTGCCATCAGCTCTTCATTAGCGTTAATTCCTGCGGCGCATTGTAATTCGAGACGTTTGGCAATCTGTGCCACTTCATCGGCCGAGACATTTCCAGCTGCACCCGCGATGGCGTGCGCTGCTTGTCGCGCAGCCTCTAAATCGCCACTATCGATGGCCGCGCTGATCTGCGCCAGTACATCCTGACTACTGGTAGAGAACTGCCCAAGCAATCGCAGGTACAAGTTCGCATTTCCATTGAGGCGGCGTACACCCGCCCCTATGTCAATACCTGGCAGGGATTGCGGTAACACCATCGCCGGCGGTTTTTCAGAGCCAGCCGACCCCGCAATTGTCTCCAGCCGGTGTTCTGATCCGTCACTAACGAGAAATTTCGACAGTGAAGCAAACAGCTGTTCCGGATTGACCGGTTTGCTGACGTGGTCGTTCATCCCGGCTTCCAGGCAGCGCTGGCGCTCTTCCAACATAGCATGGGCGGTCATGGCAATAATGGGTATGTCCATACCTTTGCTGCGAATGATCCGTGTTGCTTCGTAGCCATCCATTATCGGCATTTGCAGATCCATAAGAATTGCGTCGAACGACGGATCTGCCGTCACTGCGTTAACGGCTTGCTCACCGTTATCCGCAATAACGATTTCGACTCCCTGGGAAGTCAGGATCTCGGTCGCGATCTGTTGATTGATATCGTGATCCTCAACCAGCAGAACACGAGCGCCGGATAGTGACGCGCGTATGCGCGCAGCCGAGTCGTCCGTGCTTTTGATTCGCGACATGCGCGTAATCTCAACGCCGAATACGTCCATGAGCGTATCCAACAGCGAAGAAGCATTCACTGGTTTCGTCAGACAGTCAGCGAGCAGATCGCTATTGGGCTGCCGCATCACTTCTTCCTTTTCGTAAACGGTCACCATGATGACGACCGGGGTTACCGGTAGACGTTCGCTCTTGCTGATCGCATAAGCAGCCTCTAGCCCGTCCAAACCCGGCATGCGCCAGTCCATTAAAACCGCGTAATAGTGCTCGGCAGGATCTGCGCTGGCGGCACGTTCCAGTTCCGCGAGCGCCGTTTCGGCGGAATCGACTGTGAATGCTGACAACCCTATGGATGCAAGCATTGCAGCCAGCGTGTCTCGCGCTGTCCGGTTGTCATCAACGACCAAAACACGGGTACCGCGAAGCGCATCTGGCGCGCTCAAGGGTGCAGACGCAAACTCGGGATCCAGTGCGAATCGTGTGGTGAAATGGATCGCGGTACCCTGCCCCGGGCTACTTTCAATGTGTATTTCGCCCCCCATCATTTCAATCAATTGTTTACAGATAGCAAGTCCGAGACCGGTACCGCCGTATTTGCGGGTCGTAGACTCATCTGCTTGCGTGAATGCGTCGAACAAACGACTAATTTGGGAATCCGTCAGGCCGACACCGGTGTCCGTAACAACGAACTCAATCTCCACCGCGCCTTCGCTCTCGACGCCGCGCCTCGCGCGCAACACGATTTCCCCTGTCTCGGTAAACTTAACGGCGTTACTCAGGAGATTGATGAACACCTGCTGCAATCGCAGGGGATCGCCTATCATGACATCGGGTATGCGCGGGTCGATGTCGAATACAAGTTCTAAACCCTTTGCGCTGGCAGGTACCAGCACGATGTTGGTCAGTTCCTCTAATGCAGAGTCAAGCCTGAAGGCGGTTGATTCCAGCGTTAGCTTACCCGCCTCGATTTTGGAGAAATCCAGTATATCGTTGAGGATCCTTAGCAAGGAATCCGCAGCATTTTCGGCTTTCAACAGATAGTCGCGCTGTCGTGGTGTAAGTTCTGTTTGCAGGGCAAGCTGGATCATTCCGGTAATCGCACTCATGGGCGTACGGATCTCGTGGCTCATGTTTGCCAGAAACGCACTCTTTGATTGGTTTGCCGCTTCCGCCTGATCTCTGGCATCGCTTAATTCCGCCTGGGCCTGCAACAGATCGGTAATGTCATTACCCAGTACTACTTTGCCGCCGTCATCGGTCGGCGCAAGAATCACCTCTACAACCCTTCCACCGGGCAGGCGATCCAAAGTTCGAGATACCTCCGGTCTTCGGTAGGCATCGAGCCGCCGGGCAACGAGCTGATCCGGATCCTCTTCGCCATAATCGCCGCGTTCAACACGATGTCGAAGCATGGGCGCAATGGAAGCTCCCTTATAGATCAACTCGCGCGGCACACCGAACATCTCAGCTGCATTCTCATTGAAGATTTGCAATGTGAGCGCCTTGTCCGTCATGAACAATGCACCGGTCATCGAGTCCAGTGCGCTGCGCAGCTGCGACTCCTTCTCGGCCAACTCGTGTTCGTATTTTTTCAGAAGCGAGATGTCGGCGATCCAACTCATGACCGCGTCCTCGCCCTGATAGATCACCGGTGTAGTGGAAAACAGTCCCCACAGCGGCTCCCCGCCGCGCTTGCGCAACAGGACTTCCCGGTCACGCACGAAGCCATCTTCAGCGAGCGAGTGGAGAAAGCGCTTGCGATCCTCTTCATTCACATAGAATTCATACGTCGTTGCGTTTTCGACATCGGCTTCGGAAATATTGAACAGATCCAGTGCGCGAGAGTTGTGAAACAGAAATCGCCCGTCGGGATCGGTAATGACAACCGAGATCTGACTGCTCTCCAGCGCCCTCATCAGATCACCCTCGGCTTGCTTGGTTCTGGAGATATCACCAAACCAGCCGACCAACGCGGGCTCGCCATTGAAGGTCAACTGCCGGATGGTCATCAGCGCCCAGAACGGCTCCCCGTCGACACCGCGCACGTGCAACTCCATATCGCGGACGAAACCGTTTTCTCTTACTTCCTTGATTACCCGACGCCGATCATCCTCATCGTAATAAAACGTGCGGCTGTCGATACCTGCCAGGTCGTCAATCGGCATGTCCAGCATTTCCGCGGCACGCGAATTCATATACAACATGTCACCGCCCAGATTGGTGATGCCAACTCCGATTTGACTACTGTCGAGGATGGCACGCGATTCGGTTTCCGCCTCGCGCACCGCGGTGACGTCCCGGTATATGTTCGCCTGGCCACCGTCGGAGGTAGCGCGGCGATGGATCAGGATTTTGCGACCGTCGGCGAGATGAACTTCCGAGTCAGTGGGACCGGATTCGGTGGCAATCCGCTGCATGTGCGCGGCGGCCAGTTCCTTTGGATCGCCTGGGCCCAGATGTCCGGCCTCAGCGTATAAACTGATCAAGGATTTCAACGGCAAGCCTTCCTTGATCAGGTCTCGACTACCTGTTAACTCACAATAACGTTCGTTCCAGGTGACTACACGCTGGTCGCGATCCAACATCAATATCCCCAGGTCGGTGGCGTCCAGCACATATCGCAACATCTTGCTGACGTCACCAAATTCGTTTCCGTGCAACGGGTTGTCGGTGCTGCGGCGGCCCGGTGAAGCTTTTGGAGGTTTTGCCATACGCTGATGATTTCCGCGACGATACTCAGTGTAAACGTTTAAGAATGAAGACTACGCCATTTACTGGGTTTAAATTAGTCTTTCGATTCGAAGATATCGACATATCATGCAAAGATGGTTTCGGAGACACTTATGCACCAACTAATCAGATTTACCTTCATGCTTGCTGCGCTGAGCGTAATTTACTTTGCCGCAAACGCCGGCGCGAGTGACAGTACAACAAGCCAGGATGTCCGATTTGTGTATGTCGCAAAGTGGTCTAATTATGCTCAGGGTAGCGATGGTACGAAGTCCCTCCTCGACTACGGTTACGGCGCACAAATCTTTGCTTTCGCCGACGGACGCATCAGTGCAGCCACGCTAGCCGGCCCGCTGCCAGGCGGCACTGAAATGCAACTCGGCGATGACGGCGACCAATATCCGGGGCGCAACCTGCGTTTCACTGGTGAGCCTCAGCGCACGCTGCAGGCTCTGGACCGCGAATTCCCCGATGGCGACTACGCGCTCACCTTGCAGACCGCGAGCGGTGAATTCGCAGGACATATTCTGTCCTTTACCCGCCATGGCGACGCTCTCGCCATGGCATCACCGCCAAACCTGTCTCTGAAACAGTGTGGACGCGCGGTTGCAAACAACGAGATACACCCGCAGACCGATCTCACAGTAGTCTGGACTGCCTTCGCCGGCGCCGCGGATGATCCGCGCGCAGTGATGGATGATTTGATCGTAGTGAAATTCGGTCGCAGCGACGGCACCGTCATCCGTCGTAGTCCGTTGCCTTACTTCGGGCGGGGACCGGCCATACATCACACGGCAACTGAACACACACTGCTCGGCGACTTGCTGCAAGCCAACGGTAGCTTTCAGATCGAAGTGGAACATATAAATATCGTTGACTCCGGTGTGCGCGACGCGATTCCCGAAGTCGCTGCTTACGTTACCAACGTCAAATTACCCGTGCAGGTGCTCGCGCAACCGTGTTCCCAGTGATGCGGCGGACGGACCGGAACCCGGCAGGACAGCGACGTCGATGACTTCTTGTTACTACGATCCGGCCGCGCATTTCGAAGTGCAATCGCGTGACGTTGAATATCGACATGACGGACAGCGCGGCTGGCTTGCGCATGTCTGGGAGCCACAAGGGATCGGTCCGTTTCCCGCTCTGCTGGAAGTGCACGGTGGTGCCTGGCAGGACTTCGACCGCCTGCGTGATAACGACATCATCGAACACTTGGCGAGCAGTGGTGTTGTCATTGCCGCGATTGATTTTCATTCTTCGCATGAAGCGCCTTATCCGGCATCCATTGCGGACATCAATTACGCGACACGTTGGTTAAAACAAAACGCGGCAGCGTTCAACGCGAGTCCCGCACCGCTCGGCTGCCTTGGCATCTCCAGCGGAGGACATCAGGTGATGTTAAGCGCCATGCGACCACACGACGAGCGCTACGCAAGCCTGTCACGTGACGAGAGCGATGCGCATGATGCGAACCTGGACTACCTCATCATGGGATGGGTGCCCATCGATCCTCTCGATCGCTATGAGCACGGACCCGCTGATCTGCGTGATGCGACGAGACGCTATTTCGTCGACGAACACGGCCTGCGTGACGGCAACCCGCAATTGATCTTGGAGCGCGGCGAATCCGTTCAGCTACCGCCGACCTTATTAGTGCAAGGCGCACAGGACACGCTCATCAATCCCATGGTTGCCGAACGTTTTGTCGACAGCTATAGCCGTGCGGGAGGACTCATAGAGTTCGCCAAATACCCAGGCGAGGGCCACGCGTTTATGCGCAAGCCGGGGACTAATACGACGTTAGCGTTGGAGTTGATGAAATCGTTTATTGCGCGACGGATCTCGGCGCACTTCGCTGATTCACGGCAGAGCCAAGATCCTGCGTAGAAGATCGATTGTCCTTTATTACCCCTCACCCGACCGCCAGGGATGGCGGAAATGCAGACAACGCACGAGTCCAGGGATGGACGAGGTAGAGCGAAGCAGGAGCTAGAGCCGAGGAGCGGTTGTCTGCCAACCCCTCTCCCGCAAGGGGCGAGGGGCTTAAACCACGGGTCCCTTCTCCCTTTTGAGGGAGAAGGACAGGATGAGGGGTAACTAAATGACGCCCAGTCAAATTTAGTTTCGAGATGCTCTATCGAATTCGCAAAAAAATCCCGAGGGCCACAAGTGCAGCCCTCGGGATTTTGCAGTGACCTTTACTCCCAGCTATAAGCGATGCTAAGACCAGCAGTACGCGGGAAACCCGGTACGCGCAGGCCGGTGCCATTAACGCCGGTAAAGTCGAAGTTCTCAGACGCGTAAATGGTTTCCGTCAGGTTCTTGCCCCAGATGGCCAGCTCCCAACGTTCGTCGGCGCTGGTCACCGAAACGCGTGCATTGAGTAGCCAATACGGCTGCTCAAAGATAGGCGGTGTGTTCTTGACCTCATAGAACTGATCGTCCTGCCAGTAGGCGTCCATCCGCAGATGCCCGGTCAGGTTCCAGACCGGAATTGGGAAGCTGTAGCGCGCCAGCGTGTTGAAGACCCATTCGGACGTGCTGTGTACTCGATTACCCTTTAGATCAAACGCAAGATCCGGATTCGATCTAACAACTTCTGCGTCGAGATACCCAATACCGAAGCGGAGATCCAGTCCGTCGAGCGGCACCCAGAACAGCTCCCCTTCAAAACCAAATATCTCGGCGTCGCCGGCGTTGGCAACCGGAAAGTCGCCGCCTGGCTGGCCGATTTGCGCCTGGAAGTCGTTCCACTCCGAATAGAACATTGCGAAGTTGACGCGCAGTGTGTTATCCAACAATGTCGCCTTTATCCCGCCCTCATAGGAGAAGATCGTTTCCTCCGTGAACGGCTGCGCGTCACCGGGTGCGAACACCACCAGAGAGTTGAAGCCACCGCTCTTGAAGCCTTTGGAGAACTTCGCATACGCCATGATGTCGTCGGTCGGCAGCCACTCGATGCCTACATCGCCCGAGATGTCGGTAACGTCGATCCCAGCTACCTGGTCAACGAGTGTGTTGGTGCCGAAAATCGGCGCCAGCGGCCCTGCGCATGGTGGCGGAATTGCGCCGATGAAGCACAGGAAATTCAACGGCGGTCCGCCCGGTACGGGGACACGCGGCGCCACAGGGCTCAACAGACTGACGCCGAGCGGATTCAGATCGAAAACTGTCTGATCCATATCACGGGTCTCATGGGTCACGCGGATCCCGCCTTTGAACCGGAACTGATCGTGAAACGGCCAGGTAAAGTGCGCAAACCCCGCATAGGACTCGGTGTCATGAACGTACTGGTGCTGCGTATTGGTAAATAGCGAGTCGGTCGCCAGGAACACGACATCGCCGGTGATCTCGTCGGTGCTGTAGAAAAATCCGACGATCCACTCCACGGGCCAGGAGTCATCTGAAGTGATACGGATCTCCTGCGACACGGAGTCGATATCCTCGAAAAAGCCCGCCTCCAACGCAATGAAAGGGCTCTGATCGCTGTCCTCGGTGGAGTCCCGCGACAGGCGGTCCCAACCAGTGACGGACGTGACGGTGAAGCGATCGAACTCCCAGTTCATCGTCAGTCCTGCGCCCAGTGAGGTGAACAACGAATGCAGATTGGCGCCTTGGTTGATCCACTCGGAATTCCAGTCGCCGGTGTTGGGATCATCATCCGGGTCGAAATACAAGAACACGTCCGTGCACGGGCCTTCGTCGCGCCGGCCGGCCAGGCCCGGGGCGCACAGCGGTCCGCCCGGAACCCCGAAGCCAAACGCTATCTGCGCCGCAGGGTCCTGAGTCCCGTGGTGTTCCAATTGGAACTGTTCATCGTCATGCTTGCCTGCGGTAAGCCTGAGCAAGGCATCGAAATTCTCAGTAGGCTCCCACAGCAGTTGACCGCGGACCGCCATCTGGTCGAGTTCACCCCAAGCGCCGGGACCTGTGCCTGGGCCGTTGCCGTTGGCGTCGCTGGCGCGGTTGCGCTGGTGGCCTTTGTAGCGCTGGGTCGTCTTGAATGCGATGCGACCGGAGAGATCCTCGGTCAACCCGCCGCCCACAGCGGTCTCGACTTCAAGCGTCTTGAACGTGCCATAGTCGACCCGTCCGAATCCTCCGAACTCCTGGGAGGGTTTTTTGGTGATGAAGTTCACCGCACCGCCGGTGTTGTTGCGGCCGTACAGTGTGCCTTGCGGACCCTTGAGAATCTCGACGCGTTCCAAATCGAGCAGTTGAAAGCCGAGCATCATATGGTAAGGCAACGACACCTGGTCGATGTAGACGCTGACCGTCGGACTGTTGACCGTGGATGCGTCGTTGGTGCCGACGCCGCGCATGGTCATGACCATGCCTTCCGTGCTGAACTGATTTTTGACGTAGAAACCCGGCGTCTGAAAGGAGACGCTCTGAAGGTTGTCCATGTTCAAGGCGGCCATGTCGTCGGCGCTGAAAGCGGTCACGGCGATGGAGATATCCTGCAAGTTCTCCTCGCGCTTCTGTGCGGTGACCACAACCTCTTCGAGAACCGCAGCATTGATTGGTGCACACAAGGCGATTGCGATTGATGCGCCGATGATCTTGTCGAAAAGGCTCACTTTGTTTCCCATTGATTCCCCCCAGTCACGCGGTCGTGTCCATACATTACCCGCCAATATACTGCGAAAACCGCGTTCAATGCCACCCATTGTGTGGCGCAAATGCAACAACTTAGCCATTTTCAGCCTCGCGCCCGATAGCGTTCCACAAGCCAGCGGTTGAAATGCACGCACACCTCTTCCTGCCAGGAATAATTTCCACGCGGCGCGAAGCGTGACTGCATGCCAACCTGAACCGCGGTGTTGGTCGGTAGATCCTGGTTATTGAATAAGGTGACGCCCTGCACGGCTGCTTCCAATAACTCGCCAAACAGTGGCAGTTTTGGAGTTTCCGGCGGGAAGATGTAACTCATGGATAATGAGTGGGTGCCGGCGCTGGTCGGCAGCACGGTGAACCAGAATGCAGAATCCGACTGCAGGCCGATCAACAGGCTCGGCGGGATATACACGAACGGTACCTTGTTACGCTCAGCTTCGGTCAGCGTCGTGATCACCGGGAACAATACTTTTTTCGTGACATTGAACGCACCGTCGGTGACCGTTGTGTTCATGGCACCGAAAATCGCTGCGTCGCCGTCTTCGTAGGGTTCAAAATCTGCGCCGGAACTGGGAGCCCAATCGTGCAGACCCTGATGCAGGCGCGAGGGGTGGTAACCCTCCATGAAATTCTCAACCATGATCTTCCAATTAAATGGAAGGCTGGGGATGGTTTCCGGATGTACACAAGCCATATCTTCTATGTGCCAATTGGCCAGATACTTTTCGAGCTTGCCCAGGCGCGGTCCCAAGGCGGCCGCGCTGTCATCAAAATTGATAAAAATAAATCCCTGCCAGATCTCGACTTTGAGCCACGGCAGACGGTTCTTGCTCTTGTCAAAACCCGTGGTGCGCTCCATTTGCGGTGCGCCAACCAGGTTGCCGTCCAGGTCGTAACTCCACCAATGATAGGGACAACGGAAGCTGCGGCAGTTGCCCTTGGTCTCCGCGGGCGGATCGGTCCAATGCTCCGGAGTCGTCTGCGCCGACGCCGTGATCACCATACCGCGGTGACGGCACACACCTGACATGACGCGCACCTCGCGATCGGGATTGCGCACGACGATGAGGGGTTCACCCGTTACCGTGATGGTGTAGAAATCCCCTGGCTCCGGGATCTGGTCAACGCGGCCGACACAGATCCATTCGTGCGTGTATATCGCCTCCATTTCGAAATCGAAAAAAGCCGGATCCGAATAGCATTCGGACGGCAGCACCACCGCAGTGGTGAAATCCTGCGCCGATTGTTCGAGTTCCTCCAAGGCGATGGGGCATTGGCCGTTACTGACGTGTGCTTGTTGAGTCATAGCGGACCCCTGTTTTCGCGCAAGGATTTAGGCCAGATCCCGGACTTACCCGCAGCGAGAATGCCATTCGGATCCAACGCGTCTTTGAGTCGTTCGTTCAAGCGCATTAGAGAGTGATCATTGAAGCTGAACATTTCCGCAACCTGATTCATATACTCCAAGTGCGTTCGATAACTGCCGTATCCCAGCTCAGCGGCCTCTTCGATAAGAATTGCAAACATATCGTGCGCGCGTTTCTTATCAGCCGCGTCGGTTTTGTCGAATACCAACGTGGAGATATGGTGCATCTCTCGCCACCCGAGCACGAATACCCCGAGATAATCGAAACCATATTCATGACAGCGATCGCGGATCATTCGGTATTGCTTTAGCGCGTCGGCGCCGGTGGAAGGCGACACCGGTGAGAAATCAATATGACCGCCGTTGCCACGCCAGTTGATGAAACCGAATTCGGAAAGATTGGGCACACCGGACATACCTTTGGCGCGATACTTCATCACAGGATCGTCCGGGCGGTCTTCCCGCAGATAGAACTTGGTACCAGGTATCGCCGAGAAGGCGTCTTTAATAGTTTGCCACTGCGCGTCCATGATCCGTTCATCGCCATACAGCGCACCGAAGAAGTTCCACATGCCGATGTCCCTGTCCGCCATGATCTTCTTAATGGCGCTCTCGGGAATGGGATCAGTACCGTCGTAGTATTCTGACTTGCTAACGTCCACTGCTGCCTGAAACAGCACATTCACGATCACTGCCGCATTGGGTATGACACCGGCAATCTTAAGCGGTCGCATGATGTCGACCAGCGGTTCGATATCGTCTTCGCGCGGAAACGTCAGCATAAACGGGCGGTATCCTGGCGGCTCAGGCATCAACCACATTCCCATCTTGGTTACCACGCCGTAGTTGGACTGCGTGAAGATGCCGTCCAGATACGGCCCGTAGCCATATTTGAATAACTGCCAGGTGTTGTTGTTAGGCAGCGCGCCCATGCCGGTACGCACGATCTCACCGTCGGCGAGAACCACTTCCATACCGCATTGCATACCGAAGTGATCGCCATAGGGCGTGTGACCGCCGCCACGCTCGAGCGCGTTTGCCAGCACGCTGCCCCAACCCGGGCTGGGTACGCTGAGCCATAGTTTGATGTTGTTCTCTTGCAGGTATTCGTACAGGTCGAAATAGCTGACCCCCGGTTCGACCAGGCAGTAACCGAATTCCTCATTGACCTCGAGAATGCGGTTCATGCGTTTCAGATCCAGAACGACACTGCCGGGCAGACGCGGCGCCGGCCCGCCGTAGGTGAGATTCTTGCCGGTAGAGATCGTCCAGATCGGAATTTTGTATTCGTTTGCGATCTTCAGGATCGCCTGCACCTGCTCAACGCTATCTGGCGCAACGGCCGCGGACGGCGCGTAGTAATCCGGCTCAACAATGGCGTAGGAGTCGAGATAACTCTCTAATCCGGAGGCTTCGTCGGCGAACACCCACTGTTCGCCAACCACGTCCGCGAAGGCGTCCAGTGCTTTAGTCAGGGTTGTCTGGTCAATGCCGGGGGGCAGTATTTTTCTCATTGCTGCAGATCACCCATCTAGGTTCAGATTCAAGTGCGAGCCATCGCAATACGGTTTGGTCTTGGAGTATTTACAACCGCACAGCACAACGTTTTCCTGGACCTCCACTTTGAATTCCAGCGGCGTGCGCTTGGTCTCTTTGTGCGAGCCGTCGCAAAACGGTTGGTTGTTGGAGCGGCCACAGGCACACCAATGGTAGCTGCCGGCATCCAGGTTTTCGAAATACGGTTGTTTGCGGGTCCCATTTGGGAAGCGCTTTTTTACCCAGCCATGGTCGTAGCCGCTCGCCATGTGCAACTTCAGTTCCATACTCTTGAAGAACCATTCGCCGTCACGCTTTACCATCTCCGTGTCATAGGTGCCGCCGATCCAGTGTGCTTCTGCGTCGTTGGTTTCCTCGTTCGGTATGGTGGCGGCCTCCCACAGATACCAGAACCCCGTGGCGCTATCACCCGAAGGCGCGATGTCAATCAGCGGCGAGATCATGTAGTGCAACGACCACCATATTTTTTCACCGGCGATGCCGTGCAGACCCTTTGCGACTTTGTCGCGACCGATGTATTTGCCGAAGCCTTTACACTCCCAGGTGCCATCTTGCGAAAACAGCGGACCGATCAGGCTTGGATCATTGCCGCGATCACAGCCGCGCGCGTAGTTGACAATCAATCGCTGCAAAGCGTCGACATCCTGCAGCTGATCGAGACCTTGCTTGACGTCCAGCAACAGCGTTTTCAGTTCTTGTAGTTCTTTGTCCATAACACCCTCTCTTGTTCGTTATTCGTAATTTCCCTGTACGTAATCGTCGACCACACGCAAAAAATGTCTTACCACCAATTCTTCGTCCTGCAAATGAAATTGCCGCTTCGCCCCAGACTTGAGCACCGATTGGATTTTCTCGTGGGTAAATGCATCTTCGCGTAAGGTATCCCGGATCCCCGCTTTACCGAATTCCTGACTGAATAACTGCCCGGCGTTGGCCGCCGGCGGGTAGAAAACCCTGATCTCCCACATACTGCGATCAACTGCTAACGGCCAGATGTTGTAAGTGAAATAGGTACCGCGCAGCAGGCCCAGAAACATGTTCGGGAAGACGTGGTAAAGGTCGAATGCGCCGTGCCATTTCATGTCGCGATTGCCGCTGTTCTCGGATTCCACGGAAAAGGCGTCGAATGTTCCAACACCGTATTTCATACTGACCGCGGTAACTGGCGTTGGCGTGTAAACCTCAGGTGCATGCGAGGAAACCAGTGCGTGCCGGCCATAACGCTGCAACGCCGCGTGGCGAAACAGCTCGCCTTTGTTGACCACTGATTTCGCCAGCGTTTTTTTGTGCAGCACCGGTACGTGCCAACCTTCGAGCTGCGCCTCGGTCAGTACTTTCCAGTTAACCCCGTCGTCCACCTCATACACGTAAGTGTATGAGTATTGCGAAAAAGGATAGCCATCCATCGCCGCCGCCGCAGGCCCCAAAAACTCCGCTAGGCTTTCGCGCGGCTCTGGCGCCAGGTTAATAAAGATGAACCCCTCCCAGGTATCGGTGGCTATTGCGGTCAGCCCATTTTTGGCGCGATCAACGTTGAAAAACCGCTCTTCATCGGTGACATATGCAAGCTTTCCCTCGGTGTCATAACTCCAGCCATGGAAGTTGCAGACAAGTAAGCCTTTACAGGTCCCTTGCGTTTCCCAGGCGACCGGATTACCGCGATGCGAACACATATTGTGGAAGCTGCGCACGCGCTTATCCTTGCCACGCATAACGATGACCGACGTGTTGCAAACGGCAAGCTCGCGGACAAAATAGTCACCTGGATTGGGGATCTGTTCTTCGCAGCCGACGTTGATCCAGGTGCGGGCGAATATCTGCGCGCATTCCCGCTCGAAATAGTCTTTGCTGATATAAGGTTCAACGGGCACTGGCCCGGTACCGAGTTCCGGATAGGCGCTGGTAAAAGGGTGAGTTTCAGCGTTCATCTTCAATCTCCCCGTGCCTGCACGGTCTTGTGGTGCTTTGGTGTAAATCGCTCAATAGGGAAGCCGTAACGCATGCCCGGCTCTTCGAACATCTCGACCGCATTCGCGGCCTCGACCAGACCCAGTGACAACTCCAGCAATCGATGCTCCTGCTCTGGCATGTCGTCTAAGGGGAATGCGTTCAAATACTCGAGGATCGCCTCGATGCGGGGGAGCACGGCGTCGTAAAATGCGCGGATCTCCTCAATGGATCGGGAAACGCGAACCTGGTGGCGAGCCAGTTCCGTTGACTGGGCCCAAACCAGGTAGGGCTCCAGATCAGCGAATTCGGAGGGCAAAAGGTTGGTCATTGTTGTTCTGCTCTGGGACGTGAAAGCTAAGTGTAAACCGGCGCGATACTCGCTGGCGAGACGCGCTGGTAGCGCTTGGGTGCCAGCATATATATAAAGAGTGCAGGATTATTCGAGGAGTTGACAATGATCGAACCGTATAACGCCGTTGGCCTCATCCCCACCTTCTGGGGGATCCGTAAGCGCGAAGACATTCAAAAGAACCTAGATCATCTGCAAAGTCTGACCAAAGCCGCGTTCTGGCTGTCGAACCTCGATATCCCGGTGCGTCTGCTCGTCATACCCGAAGGCGCTCTACAGGGCTTCAATGACGAGGCGCTGGACGCCGACCATGCTGAGTACACTCGAACCTGCGCCATCGATATTCCAGGTCCGGAAACCGACCAGCTAGGCGAGCTTGCCAAAGAGTACAACGTCTACATCATGGCCCAGGCGAAAGCCCGGCACGAGGACTGGAAAGATTTATTCTTCAACGTCGGCTTCGTCATTGATCCCCACGGCGAGGTGATCTTAAAGCATCACAAAGTCACGCCACTGGCACCTTGCGAACGCTCGGTATCGCCGCACGACCTGTTCGACTGGTGGGTCGAAAAATACGGCCGCACTCTCAATGCCTTCTGGCCGGTGGCGGACACCGAGATCGGACGACTTGGGATCATGATGGCCATTGAGGGCAGTTATCCGGAGAACGGGCGAGGACTGGCGATGAACGGCGCCGAAGTCGTGTATCGAGGATCCACCCCAGCGCCATTTACTCAAAACGATGCGTTCGAGATAACCAACCGCGCCCGCGCGCTCGATAACAACATGTATGTCGTCGCGCCGAACATCGGTAGTTATCACTTGTTTCCGGACAGCGAAACCGGCATTGACGCTGGTGGCGGCCAATCGATGATTGTCGATTACCGTGGCACTATCGTCGGCAAACAGCGCGATACCAACGGCTCGACGTTTGTGTCAGGCCCGATAAACATTGAAGCGCTACGGCATCATCGGGCCAGCGCGCAGATAACCAACTTCATGAAAGACGTACGGACCGAGATGGCGCAACTCATATACGAACAGCCGATTTACCCCAAGAATCTTTACCTGGACAAAGTCCCGGGTAACCATGACTGGTACAAGCAAGAAATCGGCGATCGCCAAATAGCACTTATGCAGGAGCGCGATATCTGGAAGGCGCCGGACAAAGGGTAGTTTGTCGCTGGCGGGCGTATCGCGATTGGCGCATATTGGCGCAGACACCCATCCAAACCATGCGCAACAAATCGAGACGAGGCTATGGATCAAAAGAAACTGGAAGCATTAAGAGCGAAATACGCTGATCGTCCTTTAGACGAGGTCGACAACCCGGAGTTCGCCGCAGCTATGCTAACTGCCGGCAAGCTTTATGTTGGTATCCGCACGCTGCTCGACGCCGACTACAACGAGAACCTCGACGAATTAGACATCGCTCTCATCGGCGTGCCCTTCGATCGCGGCGTCGTCCACCGCCCGGGCGCGCGCTTCGGTCCCAGGGCCATCCGTGACATGTCAATGTCGGTCGGGCCGTACAACCACCAGACGACCGTTAATCCGTTCGCGCTGTGCAAGATCGCGGACGCGGGCGATGTGCCGCTGTTCGGCTTCAGCCTGGAAAAAGGTATCGCCACCATCGAAGAGTATTACCACGGTGTAATGGACAAAGGCATCAGGTGCGTTTCCGCCGGTGGAGACCATTCGATTACCTTCCCTATTCTCAAGGCGCTGGGCCGCGACGAACCGGTCGGGCTGGTCCATTTCGACGCGCACTGCGACACCATGGGTGGGTTTGATGATCACAAATTTCACCACGGTGGTCCGTTCCGTAACGCGGTACTCGCTGGCGTGCTGGATCCCGAACGCACCATCCAGATCGGTATTCGTGGCGCGGCCGAACCCTATTGGGAGTTTTCCTACGAATCGGGCATGACGGTCATTCATATAGAGGACTTCGTAAAAATGGGCGTTGACGCAACCATCGCCAAAGCACGCGAAGTAGTGGGCGACGGCCCGACCTATGTCAGCTTTGACGTGGACGGCCTGGATCCTGTGTACGCGCCCGGGACAGGAACGCCGGAAACCGGTGGTCTGACCACGCGCGAATCACAACAGATCCTGCGCGGTTTGCGCGGACTGGACATCATCGGCGGCGACCTCGTCGAAGTCGCACCAGAATACGACGCAACGACCAATACCGCGCAAGCCGGGAAACAAATTATGTATGAGATCCTTTGCCTGACCGCGGAGAATCTTGCTGGGAAAAAATAGATAGACCCCTCACCCGACCGTCATGGATGGCGGAAATGCAGACAACGCACGACTACAGGACCTAGGAGCTAGAGCGAAGCAGGAGCTAGAGCCGAGAAGCGGTTGCCAACCCCTCTCCCGCAAAGGGAAAGGGGCTAAAACCACGGGTCCCTTCTCCCCTTGCGGGAGGCCTATACAACTCCCTCTCCCTTGGCGGGAGAGGGCTGGCAGGTAAATGCTCCTGCATTACCTGCATTTCCGCCATCCATGGCGGTCGGGTGAGGGGTAATAAAACCTTCCCTCGATCAAACAGAATCAAATGCAGAATAAGGCCGCCCCCACCGTCCCCGCCGAGATGATCGGTTGCTGGCGACGGCGATACATTCGTTACAAAAACGGTGACGAAGACACCTCCACGCGCGTGCTGTGGTTGCAAACCTCGTCCGCAGCCGCCGACATGCGGATCCCCGCGGACCGTCCAGATTTGTCCGACCGTGATGCGCTCGCCGCGTGCAACTATGACGAATTATTGGCACTGGCGGCGCAAGATTGCTCCTGTGTGATAACAACCTGCGACGTGGACGCGAAGCCGTATCCGACCGCGAACTGGGCGCCCGGTGGGCATGGTTTTACGCTGCAACCCGTCGTCAATTTTCCAGAGCCGGGTTGGTTCCAATGGTGCGAGAACAACGCTTGCATGATCGAGTGGGCGCCAAGTGGTGCCTACGAAGAAGACTGGCGAGTGGAATCTGCATCGCAATCATTCGCCGCACACCTCGTACTGGAAAACGCTGCGTCGAAGACCTGCCTGTTGGTAACCGACACGCACGCAGTGTTCGCGCGCGATCGTGTGCAACCCATCGATGCCGAAGTTGCCCTGCCGATATTGGCAGAGCTGGCAAAAGAGGATCTCGATGTAGTGAGGGCGTTGGTCGATTGCGAATTCTCTTACACGCAGCGCGATTCTGCAGACGACGACTACATAATTCGACTGTCAACGTTGCCGTGGCGCGAAGGTGAAACGCTTGCCCTGAGTTGGCTGGCGGACTACAAAACCGGCGAACGGGCGTTGCCGGCAGTGGACGGCAATACCTGGCAGGTCATCAGTTGGTGGGAGCAAGCTTGATGATTATCTGGCCCGCCGGCCTGCTGGTACGGCAACCACTTGATACGCACGAGTGAACCCACGACAATTCATGTTCTCAGCTTCACCACACTAGGCGGATAGCACTATGGCACGACTATTCTCAGTCCTCGCGCTAAGTTTGATCTTCTGGTCATCGGTGTCACAGGCGGAACTGAAACCTGAACAGATCAGCGTTGCCAAACTACCGGCGAAACTCGACCCGCACTGGGTCTGGGTTAACGACATCGCCTTTTTCAACATGATCGACGGTCGCGCCTACCTGGTGAACGCAGACGATGGCTCCGTCCTGGGCATGTTGTCCACCGGCGGCTTCCACGATGCGCTGCTGATGCCTTCGGACTACAGCGTCATCTATTCGACCGATACATTTTATTCGCGCGGCACCCGCGGGGTACGCACGGACGTACTCAGCATCTTCGATCCAACGACTCTGGACGCCGTTGGCGAGGTAATCTTGCCGCCGAAACAACTGTTGAGTATCCCCACGCTCGTGCACATGGGTTTAACCGACGACGACCGTTTTCTGCTCAGCTACAACTTCACGCCGGCGCAAACTGTGACCGTAGTCGATACCAAAGCGCGCAAATTCATTGGCGAGATCGACACGGCCGGCTGCGCTTTCGTATACCCGGGCGATGCGCGCAACGTACATATGCTTTGTGCCGACGGCAGCCTGCTGACCATTACGCTGGACGATACAGGCAAGGCGGCGAAGAAGTCGCGGAGCAAACAGCTTTTCGACCCGTCCAAGGATCTGGTCAATGAGGATGCGGTAAGAGACGGTTCGACGTGGTATTTCCTATCCTTCCAGGGCGATGTCTACGCATTCGACGGCGCCGGCGCAACCCCGAAATTGGCCAAACCATGGTCACTGCAAACAGACGCTGATCGCACCGACAACTGGCTGCCTGGTGGCTATCAGCTCTTCGCCATCCACAGCGCGAGCAAAAGGATGTACGTGCTTATGCATCAGGGCGGGCCCGGCTCACACAAAGCACCGGCCGAGCAGATCTGGGTATACGACCTTGTCTCAAAGAAGCGTGTGCAGCGTATCGAACTAGAACATCATGCGACCTCGGTCAACGTGAGCAGCGACGACAAACCACTACTGTATACCGTCAATTTGGAAAGCCCGGAACTACAGGTGTTAGACGCAAAAACCGGTAAACGTCTGCGCGGTGTTGAACTGAGCGCGACCAGTACGCTGACCGTGATCCAAACTCCCTAAGACTGCAATCTGTTACCGCAACGAGGCTTCACACTATGAACTGGTTAGACCGTTGGTCCGAACGTTTCTCACGCAACCTTGCACGGCAGACTTCCCGACGCAGTTTTCTATCCAAGTTCGGCACCGCCATGGTCGGCGCTGCGACCATTCCTGTATTACCGATCGCACGCGCAGAGTCGCCGTCACGCGCGCCCGGGCCCGCCGAAGATCCGGGTGATCCGGGGACCTGCGAATACTGGCGCCATTGTGCGATCGATGGTTTCCTGTGCGCCTGTTGCGGCGGTTCACAAACGCAATGCCCACCTGGCACCGAGCCCTCGCCCATCACCTGGATAGGGACCTGCCTCAACCCCGCGGATGGCAAGGATTACGTCATTTCGTATAACGATTGTTGTGGCAAGAGCAGTTGTGGCCGTTGTGTCTGTAATCGCAACGAGCGTGAAGAGCCGATGTACCGTCCCCAGAAGAGCAACGACATCGATTGGTGCCTGGGCACCAAGAGCGCGGTGTATCACTGCTCCACGGCGGTTGTTATCGGTTTATCGGTCGAGGCAGGGTAAAGCACGGCCGATACGTTTACATTTATTAGTATCGGCACGGTGCGCGCGGGTGCGGCTCGCCAACTGTTGGCATATTCCACACGCTCGCCTTTATCAGTGCGCGCCAGCCTAAGCCAATGAAGCACGAAAACAACGACACCTTAACGCGCACCAATGCAGGCACACCGATGGGTGCGCTGTTTCGGCGTTATTGGTTGCCCGCGCTGACGGTAGAGGAACTACCGACCCCGGATTGCCCGCCGGTACGCATACCCTTGCTCGGCGAACAACTGCTGGCCTTTCGCGACTCTGCGGGCAATGTCGGTATCATCGCGGAGGCCTGTGCGCACCGGCAAGCGTCTCTATACTTTGGCCGGGTCGAAGATTGCGGGATCCGTTGCGCCTACCACGGTTGGCACTTCGACGTTAACGGGCGCTGTTTGGATGTCCCGTCGGAACCGGCCGAGAACAAGTTTAGAGACAAGATACGCCTGACCGCATATCCGACGCTCGAACGCGGCGGTGTTATCTGGGTATACATGGGTGCGCCAGCGTTACGACCGTCGCCACCCGCATTGGAATGGGCCGGCTTACCCGTCGACAACCTGTTCGTGTCCAAGCGACTTCAGGAGTGTAACTATCTGCAGGTAATGGAAGGTGGGCTCGACTCCAGTCATCTTTCTTTTCTCCACCGCGGTACATTGAGCGACGATCCGGTGATGGGGACTGGAGGATTAGGCAAGGATTCGCGCATCCTCGATATCCTCGCAAGCGATCACAATCCGCGCTACGAAACGCTTGAAACCGATGGTGGCCTGATGCTTGGTGCGCGTCGTGACGCCGGCGAAGGTCAATATTACTGGCGCGTCACCCAGTTTATTTTCCCCTGCTTTAACATCATTGCTCCCCTGGGAGATCTCAGTCTCAACGCTCAGGCATGGGTACCGGTTGATGATTACTCGTGCTGGAGTTGGGCGGTCAATTACTACATTGATAGACCGTTCAGCACGATGGAGCGTGAGGCAATGCGCAACGGCGGCGGATTGCATGTGGAGTTCGTCCCCGGGACTCACCAGGGCAACGCAAATCGTAACAACGACTACCTTCAAGATCGGCAAGCACAGCGCGCCGGGGTGAGCTTCACCGGCATTCCAAGTTTTGCGATGCAGGATACGGCGGTGCAGGAAAGTCAGGGGCGAGTTGCGGATCGCAGTGCTGAGAATCTGGTATCCAGTGATGACGGCATCATTGTCACCCGACGGCGCCTGTTAAGAGCCGCAAAGGCGAACCAGACCGGAGGCGACATGCCAGGTCTGCAAGCACATTCCCAGGCCGTACGGGCGGCGTCGGTTATCGCAGACCAGAAAAGTCTGGTCGAGGTTCCAAGGGAGAATTTTGAACCGTTGTGACGGTTCGAAACAGACGCCGCGGGTCCAAGCTTTCTGGTCTTACGATAACGCATATAGGCGAGCTCACCCGTTTTCAGCAGGAGATAAATCCACGCATAAGCAGCGATTTTTTCCGGTGGAGACAATACTCTTGTGTCCTCCAACCCTCTCAGAATGATATCCGCCAGCTCTCGGTCCTCCATCGGTCCCCGTGCTAACAAACCGTTCCGCCGCGTCCCAATGCGCGAGCGGTCACACTGTCTTTTCAACAATGGCTCGGATGTCGGCACGTGCCTGCGCGCGTGTTTCCAGCATAATTTCCCGAGGCAGCGCCAAGATGTTCCGGCACCAGGCATCCGCAGCCTGCATCAGCCCTTCGGCTGGTAACAGCTCATCGAGGTATCCCCACGCTAAAGCCTGTTCGGACGACAGCGTAAAACCTTCAACAATTAGGCGGTCGGCGCGCCTGCTACCAACCAGACGGCTAATAATGTTATGGACCCGCTGCGGCAGTACCAGCCCTACTTTGACCTCGGGTAAAAATATCTGCAACTCTCCCTGACTCGCAACCCGATAGTCGGCCAACGCGATTAATATCGCGCCAAGTCCTATCGCATGGCCGTTGATGGCTGCCGCAATGGGGATTGGGCACAGCGCGAATGCATCAACAATCTCGTCCAATTTGCTCTGTAGTTCATCGCGTTCACTGGCACTAAGTTTGTTAAACATCTTGATATCCAGACCGGCAGTAAAGCAATTGCCCGAGCCGGTAAGCAACACGGCCGCAGCGCGCTGGGGCGCCAAGAAAATCGCTTCTGTAACGCGCTCCAGCATCCCAAAATTAAACGCGTTGACTGGCGACCGATCCAGCGTGAGAACCTCGACCTCGCCCTTCAATTCACTCGTGATCATCTGCGAAGTATGCCCGAGTAATTAAAAATTTCACAAACCGTTGCCTTGAAAACTAATTCAGATCCGCCATTTACGCATACCGCATTTACGCAGGTTGAACGCTTCGTTACTTGCACAGGCTGTCGCTGTGCTTGACGATGGGAGCGGCAATGATCCAAGCTTAATCATTTCTTTGTGGACATACGCCGGCGCATGAATTTAACCGAGTCCCACTGGCCGGCGGACACATCGGAACCGGTCTTCGAAACTACCATTGGCAGCGTATTACGTGACGCCGCGGCTGCTGCGCCACAGCGTACCGCGCTGGTTGCCGGAGCGACGACTGTGGCGCTGCGGCATCGCTGGACATTTCCAGAGCTGTTCGAGATATCCGAACAGGTTGCCCGCGCCTTACTCGCTCATTTCAAACCCGGTGAGCACATCGCAGTGTGGGCCAACAACGTTCCGGAGTGGGTGTTTGTGGAATATGGCGCCGGTCTGGCCGGAATCGTGCTGGTCACGGCGAACCCAACGTATAAACCAAAGGAACTGGAATACGTACTGCGTCAATCGCGCGCCGCAGGTCTATTCCATGTCAGTGAATTTCGCGGCAATCAAATGACGCAGACCGTAGCGGCGGTGCGAGCCAAATTACCAGCACTACGCGAAACCTTCGATTTCGCAGATTGGGCCGAATTCCTACGAAGCGGCGACTCCGCGCAAACCTTACCCACGGTCAGCACGGATGACGCTGCACTGATCCAGTACACCTCCGGCACCACCGGGTTCCCCAAAGGGGTGGTACTGCGGCATCACGGGATCACCAACAATTCCCGCTTCGTGGCCCAACGCTGGCGTATGCGCGCCGGCTCGGTTCTCGTCTCACCGCTACCACAGTTTCACGCTTCCGGATGTGTCGGCAGTACGCTGGGTGCGCATCAGTCGTTGGCGACTCTGGTACTGGTGGAGCATTTCGATCCCGGGCTGGTACTGGAGCTTATCGAAAGCGAGCACGCGGACGTTGTGAGCGGCGTACCGACGATGCTTGTGAGCATCGAGGAACATCCTGACTTTATAACCCGGGATCTTACGTCGCTGCGTACAGTACTGACCGGTGGATCCATCGCGCCCGCCGAACTCGTGCGCCGCTACGAGGAATTAGTAACTGAAGGGTTCACTAACGTCTACGGTTTGACCGAATGCTCACCGATCATTACCCAGACCAGCCTCGAAGATACACCACAGGACAAATCCGAAACCATTGGCTACCCCTTGCCGCAAACCGAAGTGAAGATTGTCGATCCACACAACGGCAGCACTCTGCCCGTCGGCCGATCCGGTGAGCTGTGTGCGCGCGGATACGGTGTGATGAAAGAGTATTACGACATGCCTGACGAGACGGCCGAAGCCGTCGATGCGGATGGTTGGTTGCATACGGGAGATTTATGCAGCATGGACGAGCGTGGCTACTGCCGCGTGACAGGCAGGCTAAAAGATATGATTGTGCGCGGCGGGGAGAATATTTATCCGCGCGAAATCGAGGAACTTCTATTCAGTCATCCAGACGTAATCGATGTCGCCGTGGTTGGCATACCCGATGATAAATGGGGCGAGCAAGTCGCAGCCTTTTTGCGTATTAAATCGGGTTCCAGCGTCAACGGCGAAGCGTTAAGCGGTTTTGTACGGGAACAGATTGCCGCCCATAAAGTACCCAAAATATGGATACGCGTGGACGCGTTTCCGCTCACCGGATCCGGCAAAGTTCAGAAGTTCGCGTTACGCCAGATGTGGGAGAAAGGGGAAGTGAGCGCAAATATGTGAGTGATCATCAACTGACCAATGCTCAATCGTAATGGTGAGTAGGCCTTCTATTTCGGTAGAATGGGCCGATGACCGATCAACGCTTCGACGTCGGTATTGATATCGGCGGCACCTACACCGATCTCGTCGCGATCGACGGACACGGTAATCGCACTCTCGTCAAAACACCGACCACGCCGGCAGATCAATCAATCGGGTTTACCGATGCGTTGGAGCAGGCCGCAACCGCGAACGAGCTGACGCTGCGCGAGTTCCTCGGCAACGTCAGCCGGATCTGTCATGGCACTACGGTGACGACCAATGCAGTTATCGAACGCGCCGGTGCCAAGGTCGGCATGCTCACCACCAAAGGTGTGCGCGATACCATCGAAGTCAGGCGCGGCATGCGCGAGCTGGAATATCTCTACGACTACACCTATCCGCAGCCGCGGCCGCTATGTCCGCGAAACCTGCGTCGGCCGATTACCGAACGCATTCAAGCGGACGGCTCTGTCCTCACTCCGCTAAACGAGGAGGACGTTCGCGCCGCGTTAAAGCGCTTCGCTAAAGAGGATGTCGCGGCTATCGCAATTTGTTTTCTCTGGTCGTTACGCAACCCGGCGCACGAACTGCGGGCTGCTGAGATCTGCCGCGAGGAGTATCCCGAAGCGTACCTGAGCCTCTCCCATCAAATCTCGCCAACGCTGGGCGAGTATCTGCGGTTTCAAAGCACCACCGTCAATGCTTATATCGGGCCGATTATCAGCACCTACATGAGCCGCATCGAAGCCAAGCTCCACGCGGCGGGGTATGCAGGTGCACTGTTAATCGTAAGCTCCAGCGGCGGCGTCATGAGTCCGCATGCCATTGTCACCAAGGCGGTCAGCACACTTGCGTCGGGGCCCGCATCCGGTCCCGTTGCCGCAATCTGGCTTGGCAACGAATACGGCATCGACAATCTCATTACGATCGACATGGGCGGTACCAGTTTCGATGCCTCACTGGTGAAGAACAGGCAGATCTCGGTCCGCTCGGAACAGACAGTCGCCGGTGTCTACCATGTCGGCCTGCCGTCGGTAGACGTTCATGCAATCGGCGCCGGTGGCGGCACCATTGCCTGGCTGGACCAGGCCGGCGGCCTGCACGTCGGGCCGCAAAGCGCCGGGGCGGCGCCCGGTCCCGCGTGCTACATGAAGGGCGGCACTGAACCCACCGTCACAGACGCGAACCTGGTGCTGGGACGGCTCAATCCCGCGAGTGCCATTGCCGGCGGGATCCAACTCGGAGTTGAGGCTTCGCGCGAGGCGATTGCCAAGATCGCCGAACCCAAGGGTATGAGCATAGAAGAAATGGCGCGGGCGATAGTCACGCTGACCATGGTAAAGATGGCGGACGCGATTGGCGTAATAAGCGTGCGCCGCGGCGAGAATCCCAAAGACTATACGTTGATGGCAGGCGGCGGCGCGGGTGCCGGGCATGCGGTCGAGCTCGCCAAAATGATGAACATCGACACGGTCTTGATCCCGCGCGCGTCGGGTATATTGTGTGCCTTGGGGTGCCTGATATCAGACATCCGGCACGATCAGGTATTCAGCGTGGAGACACCGACGGATCAGCTTGATTGGACACGAATAAATGAGATGTACCGGGAAATGCTCGGAGCCGCCGAGTCGATGCTCGACGCCGAGAAGGTTGAGCCGGCGGCGCGCCAGCACAGTCTCTCGGCCGAAATGAAATATGTTAGTCAATATCAGCAGATCGACATCCCCTGGCCACCGGTCAATGGCCAGGGGTATTCAGAAAAAGATCTGCGGACGATCACCGGACGCTTCCACGAGCGTCATGAAACGCTGTATGCGCATCACGACAAAACTGAACCAACGTTCGTGGCTAATCTCAAGCTGACCGCGTTCGGTAAGGTGGCGAGTGTAAAGTCTCAGCAATGGCCCGCTGACGGCGGCGGGGCTCGCGAATATCTACGCAGTAGCCGCCAGGTATGGTTTGAGGAAAGCGGGTTCACGGATGCGCGTGTCTGTGACGGTGATGCCATTCCCGCCGGCGCACAGGTGCAAGGTCCGTGTGTGGTTGAGCAGGAAACAACCACCGTCGTTGTGCCGCCCGGGTGGTCCCTTAAAGTCACTCACTTGGGCGACTTTTTCATTGAGGCAAGCAAAGTATGAGCAGTAAATCGATTTTCAGCACGCGAACAGACCCGCTCGATTTCGAGATCATTAATTGTCTGCTCCGCTCAGTGACCGAACGCATGACGGCAACCATGGAACGTACTGCGCGCTCACCGACGTATTTCGCAGCACGTGATTACTCCGTGGGGTTGTTCGACGGTGCGGGCAATACCGTTGCCATCTACGAAGGCATCCCGATACATGTTTACGGGATCCCGTATTCGGTGCGCGCGATCATCGATTTTTTCGGGGACGACATTCACCCCGGCGACCAGTTCTTGACCAACGATCCCTACTCCGGCGGCGCCAGCGGACACCTTCCTGACTTTAATATTCTGGTGCCTGTATTCCGTGACGGTGAACTGCTGTTTTGGGCCGGCAACCGCGCCCACCAGATGGATGTGGGTGGGTCGATGGCTGGCGGCTACAACGCCGCGGCAACGGATATCTACACGGAGGGGGTGCGCTATCCGCCGCTACGGGTGATCAGCAACGACGAGATCTGTAAGGACGTGTTCAACATGATCCTTGCCAACATGCGTTATCCCGAAGTGCAGAAAGGTGATCTCGCTGCGATGTTCGGCACTAACCGGATCGCTGTGCGGGAGATCCAGCAGATCGTCGATCGTTTTAGCGTCCCGACCATCAAGGATTATTTCGACGATTTGTTCGACTATACCGAACGGCTTATTCGCCTGGAGATTGAAAAAATTCCGGACGGCACGTATCACGGTGAGTCTGTCGGCGAAGGCGGTCCCCGCTGTCCAACGTTTACCGTGCGCAGCGACGTGACCATCAAAGGCAGCGACATTACTATCGATTTCAGCGAGTCGGATCCGCAAGTGCCGAGTTACATCAACAGTCCACTCACCAACACCGCGGGGGCCACATGGATTGCGCTGTTGACCACATTCGCACGCAACATCGAGCACATCTCACAAGGCCTCGAGCGAGCCGTAACCATTGTCACCAAACCCGGCACCGTCACCGAGCCGGTACTGCCGGCGCCGGTGAGTTCGGCGACCAATTTCGCCGCCAAGCAGATTATCAATTGTGTTTGGGACGCGCTCGCGAAGGTCGTGCCAGAGCAAACGCCGTCCGGTTGGGGCTCGATACCTTTCGAGGTGCTTACCGGCTTCGATCCCCGCAAAAACATGGAGTATTCGGCGATCGATTTCTTTAACGCGGCGAGCGGCACCGGCGCCATATGGGGAACCGATGGCTGGTCGACCGGTGCGCCGGAGGTATGTAGCGGCTCCATTCGTTATCCGGACGTTGAAGCCTACGAAGACTTTACGCCGAACCGCTGGGATTGCTGGGAAATCGAACCGGACACCGGCGCCGCGGGACGCTGGCGCGGCGGCACAGCAATGCGCACCGAGATCACCAATTTGGGCGGTGACGGCTGGTTGCACAGCGGCGGTCAGGGTTTTTCGCCTGCCGCCAGACCCGTCCCCGTCATCGCCGGCGGTTCCCAACCGGAACCCGCCAGACGGTCCATTACAACGGCGGCAGGCAAAGTGATCAACGCCAACGAATTGATCAGTTATCCATGGCAAAACGGCGATCACCTGCAGGTGATAACCCAGGGTGGTTGTGGTGTCGGTAATCCCCTGGAGCGCGACTCGGCAGCGGTAAGACGCGACGTAATCGAGGAAAAGGTCTCGCTGGATGCCGCTGAGCGGCTATATGGTGTGGTGCTGGATCCGAGCACTCTGATCGTGGATGAGGTACAAACGGCGCGAACGCGCGCCGAGCGCGACCAGAGAAATTCATCGCGCCTTTAAAAAAGAATTCTTCTTGCGATGTCCACAAACAAACATCTTCGTTCAAGACGGGCTGTTTTGAAGTCTGCGTTGGCGCTGGCTTCTGTCAGCGCGTTGAGTGTTTGCGGCAAAATCCCTAGAGCGATTGATACCGCGCGTGCGGTGTCGCTCAAGAAAAAGTTGGCCATACGCAATATCGAACACCTCTGGATACCACTGCCGGATGGCAGACGACTGGCAGCAAGAATCTGGTTACCAACAAATGCACAAGCATCGCCGGTACCCGCCATCCTGGAATATCTGCCTTATCGTAAGCGTGACCTGGCTCGCAACAGCCATGAACCTGCGCATGTTTACGCTGCGGCATGTGGTTATGCAGGTGTAAGGGTAGATATCCGTGGTACCGGAGAATCTGACGGCATAATCAATGATGAGTATGAAAAACAGGAACAGCTCGACGGCATTGAAATTATAAAATGGCTGGCTGCTCAGCCATGGTGTAGTGGTTCTGTCGGTATGCGCGGTATTTCCTGGGGCGGTTTTAATTCACTTCAGATTGCAGCTCTCAATCCACCCGAACTAAAGGCGATTATCACTCACGGCAGCACCGATGATCGTTACGCGGATGATGCCCACTATGTGGGTGGTTCATTAAGTCGACCCAATTTCGAATGGGGGCAATTATTCATGAATGTCTTGTCCCTCCCGCCTGACCCGCAATTGTTCGGCCCCGACTGGAACATTGAATGGCTGAAACGCCTCGAAGCAGTTGGGCCTGTAACACATAAGTGGATGCGACATCAACGAAGGGATGGCTATTGGCAACATGGATCTGTCTGTGAAGACTACAGTCAGATCCGATGCCCCGTTTTTGCAGTTGGTGGTTTTATTGACGCTTATACGAATTCAATTTCACGCCTGTTAGCGCATCTTGATTCACCTAAAAAAGGATTGATCGGACCCCAGGGACATGATTTTCCAGACAGCGCAAACCCTGGTCCTGCGATTGGTTTCTACTATGAAGAAGTCCGCTGGTGGGACCATTGGTTAAAAGGTATAGACACCGGCATGATGGAAGAACCGATGCTACAGGTGTACATGCAGGAAAAAGCACCTGGGCAGGTTTATCCGCAGGACGTCCCAGGTCGTTGGGTAGGAGAGCGAAGCTGGCCCTCTGATCGTATCAAGGATAATAACTATTTTTTGAATCCTGCGGGTTTAGCTAAAACGTCAGCTAGCGAAAAACCCGTTACGCTAGCGCCGGATCAAACTGTTGGGCTGTCCAATACTGCATGGCTTCCCTTTGCAATGGAAACAGAGCTCCCACGAGATCAATCAGAGGATGACAGTAAGTCTCTGACTTTCGACTCTGCGGAGCTTGAAAAGGATATTGAAATTTGTGGCCACCCAACAGTCAAACTCTCATTGTCTGTGAATAAACCGGTTGCAAAAATCGCGATACGATTGAATGAACTACAGCCCGACGGTACCTCCTGGTATGTGACATCCGGTTATCTCAATTTGACACATAGAGACGGACATGCAGAGCCGGAAGCGCTAGTACCCGGTCAGATCTACAAAATTGAATTGCCGCTAAATATCGTCGCGTATCGGTTTAAGAAGGGACACAAAATCAGGATTTCGATATCAGAAAGTTACTGGCCAATCATGTGGCCATCACCAGAGCCTGTCGAATTAACAATACACACTGGTGCGAGCCAGTTGGTGCTACCCGAAAGACCCATTGGGACAAACGATCTGGAAGATCTGGTGTTTACACAGCCAGTTCCGACAGATCAACTATCAGTCACACGTAAGTCTCCCAGTAACTATAGACAGGAGATAACTGGGCCCGATGAAACAGGACAAATTCAGGTGCGGACTTTCAGTGACTCGGGCGGCGCACTAATTAATCAAACCGGCACCGAAACGCGGGTGCAATACGACTGGATCTCGACGATAGAGAAAACGGACCCGAATAGCGCATCCTGGAGTGGTTACTACTCGATCGTATTGAAAAGAGATGACTGGGATATCAAAACGATTTCTAATTTTGAATTAACATCAGATAAGAAAACTTTCTGTATCAAGACCGACTTAATTGTGTACGAAAAAGACGCTCTCGTTTTTTCGAAGGAATGGAAGGACAATATATCCAGGGATTTGGGGTAGAGGAAATGGAGGACAAACTACGGTCAATACTTGCTGATGGTTGCTTTCCTTTGGAGCTGAGAACTTGAAACCGGTATGCCTAGTCATAGGCGCCGGCGCCGGTATCGGCGGCACGTTTGCCAAACGATTTGCAAGCGCCGGCTATCACGCCTGTTTGTGCCGCCGCAGTGATCAAGCAGGTCTGGATAAACTGGTCGCGGAGATTGAAGCTGCAGATGGGTCCGCTTCGGGAACGTTGGTGAATGCGGTCGAGGACGACACTATCGAGGAGCTCGTTGCATCGATCGAGTCTGACATTGGGCCTATTGAGGTTGCGGTCTATAACCTCGGCGCGCAAATCGGTAATCGCACGCTTGCTGATACGCCGCACAAAACGTTCGAAGTCGGTTGGCGGCTCGGTACCTTTGGTCTGTATCGTCTGGCTCATGCGGTCGCGCCGCACATGGTTGAGCGTAGCAAAGGAACGATACTTGTTACCTCATCGACGGCGGCGGTGCGGGGTAATGCCGGCCAACACTCACATGCCGCTGCCATGGGAGGTCGACGAATGCTGTGTCAGTCGCTGAATGCAGAGCTGTCGTCAAAGGGCGTGCACATCGTGCACATTGTTATCGACGGTGCCGTAGATGCGCCCGACACACTGGGCAAGCTGCTCGGATCCGAGCGGTTTCAGGCGCTTCGCGAGAGTCAGGGGCAGAACGACGGCTTGATTTTGCCGGAGCGGGTTGCCGATACTTATTTTCATCTCGCGCAGCAACATCGTTCGACCTGGACGCACGAAATTGATATTCGCGCCTATTCTGATATGCCGTGGTGGAACAGTACTAATCCGGTCAAGATTGATCGCGAGTAGTTGAATGAAGGACGTGTCACGCAATCCAGCGAAATCGTGAAGTTCAGAAACCCACAGCATTCACGCTCCACGCCGACAAACGATTCAACACACGATCGTAACGCTGCGGACTCCGGGAACGTGAGTTTTAAACCTGTGGTTACCGTGTTTACAAACCCCTACGTGGCGTTCGAAATCGCGGAAAACATATATCTGCTTACGTGGGTCCGAGCCGGAGTCAACGGCGGAAACCACTACGACGTTTTTCGCCGGACTCTGGCATGTTTCCTTTGTGTTGGATCTGGACAGGATGATTGCAACCGATTCTTTTACTAATCCGGATGACCAGGGAAGAGCCATCTTCATAGTTGGATAAGCGAGGGTCAGCATCAGGGATGCGGACACTCGCGATAAGGCAAAATAGGCAAAAGGTGTAATATCAAGTCTTTGAAATAGAGCTGATTACCCCTCGACTGCCGCATTAACGAAAAACTTTGTTAGGAGACATACAATGCGCGAAATCGAAAAACTGATTCACGACGGTCATCCCATTCAGATTAAATCTGCTGAACTCCCCTGGGTACAGATTCAAGAGGGCGTCGATTGCAAAGTACTTTATACAAACCCGGAATCGGGACACTGGTCAATCCTGCAAAGAGCAAAAGCAGGAACTGTTTTGCCATATCACCTACATCACGCACCTTCGATTGTTTGGGTTGTTGAAGGGATCAGTAAATTTCCTGATGGAGAAGCTGGACCTGGAGATTACTTTTTTGAGCCGCCTGCCGCGTACCATCATGCGACGAAGTTCATGACCGAGGTAACCATATTATTTCACAGCTATGGTGGCGTAACTTTTTATGAAGAAGACAAAAAAACACCACTCTATCAACTCAATTACAAATATCTGGATAAATTAATGGAAGAACACCAGCAGAGGTAACACTGCCCGCCGAGAGTCGGCAAGCATTGAACAAGTTGACGATCGAATCTTCGTTGACTATTAGACAGCCCTTCTCAAGCCTGTCCGCGTACGCGAACACCTTTCGCGCGGCTTCCAAATGCGGTCGGCCCCAAATTATGTATAGCTTCTGCGCGGTAGAATATTTGTACGTCCCGCGTGCTTATCTATCTGCGAGTGCCCGAGCAACGTGCGGGTTGGCTTGGATGCGCGTCCAGTAGCTTTTGAGCTTCGGGCAGTGCCCCAACGCATCGCCAGCGCCAAAATATTCCTCTGCGTATTCCATAACGTAGTAGAGGGCCGGGGCCAGCGCGCAGTCAGCCAGCGATAAACTGTCGCCCACCGCATAGGTCCCGTCATCGACGACCCGCTCCACCGCCCCTAGGCCCTCTTTCACCCCATCGATACCGCCGGCGACAGCGGGCGACTCCTTGCCTTCGGCTCTGGCGGTCGTGAATAAGGGCAGATAGCGGGCAAACACATAAGCGTCGGTCATCTGCACCACCATGCGTACACGGGCCCGCCCATGCGGGGCGGCAGGCAGCAACGCCGGATCGGGAAATTGCTCATCCAGATACTCGTTGATAACGGCTGACTCCGCGATCACGGCGCCGTCGTCGCAAACCAGGGTCGGAACCTTACCCAATGGCGTGATCTTGCGGTACGCCTCTGAGCCCATGCCATCTGGCGGGGCGGCGAACTCCGGTGTCACTCCCTTGGCATAGAGGGCGATGCGTACACGTACGGCAAAGGGCGAAGTGACGGCTTGATATATTTTCATGATGACCTGCGTTCTCTAAATCTTGGGCGAGCTTACAAGCGCGTTAGCGCAACAACCGGAATCACGCGCGTGGTCTTACTCCGATATTCAGAGAATACGGGCTTTATCTCAATCATCTTTGCGTAGAAATCGGTGCGTTCGGGTTCGTCTAACACGTCCGCCCTAGCTGTGAATTGCTCACTACCTAACTCTATGCTGACCTCGGGATTTGAGAGAAGGTTGTGGTACCAAGGTGGGTTCGTAGACGCACCGCCGTAAGACGCAATGATGATACAGCGCTCTCCATCGATTTGGCATGCCAATGGGTTTACCCGGGTTAACCCAGTCTTGGCTCCGATAGTGGTTAGCAATAGTAGTGTTACATCGGCGAAATAACCGCCAACGACACCACCATTTGCGCGAAATTCATTGATAATCGATTTGTTAAATTCCTTAAAGTCCATCTACCTTTATTCCTTTTGATAATTGTCGTCGAGAAATCGCCTAACGCTGTGGTCTGGGTTTGTCGAAGCGCAGCGATTGTGTGTGCAATAGCTCCTGCACAGTAGAATATTTCGCAACGTCCATCAGTCTATAATCAGGTCGAGGACCGTGGTCCAACAATGCCCCTTGGTATACAAATCCCCAGCATTCAATTGTTGTCTCCATTTTTCCAATGTCATCTGGGCGCACACCTCACTAGCCGCTTCCAGATAGGTGTTGATAAGGAAGTAAGGCTCTTTGATCGGATTATCCTCGCTGGTAAAGGAAAGCGCGGGATTTGTGATTTGCATCGCCTTAACGGCGTTTGCCTGAACATCGACGATATACCCGTACGCATCCTCGAAATCCCGACGCGTTCCCGGCCTGCCTACGTGACCGCCTTGAAAATATTCAAAATCATATTCTCTCGCTTGATCGAAAGCATGAAAGTATCCAGAAACGCTTGCGGCGACGGCGAAGTCCTTGAATGGCACCGAACCCGGATAGAGCACATCCACCAGCATCAGCACTTTTTGCGTCGGCAGATATATGAATATGTTTCCTGGCGAATGTTGTAAGCCTGGGTAGCGAAGCTCGACCTGCTGATTACCGAGTTTCAGGGTGTAGGAATCACTGAAGGTAACCGTCGGCACCGGTCGATTGGGATCGCCTTTTCGACGCAGCTCCTGGGCCGTAAGCTCGTGTCCCACCCGGATCACATCGTCGCCAAACACCGCAGAACCACCCGTGTGATCGTTGTGATGGTGACTGTAAACAAAGTACTTCACCGGCTTGTCAGTGACTTCACGAATGGCGGCAGGCAGTTGATCGGCGTAGGACGGCGGCGCATCGACGACGACAACCCCATCATTGGTGACGACAAACATCGAGTTGTAGAGACCGTCAGTGATCCAGTAAGCGCCACCACCATAGCTGTCCACGTAGTAGCCTTTCGGGCCAATGACCGGATCGTCGATCGTTTGTTCGGTAGCATAGGCAGAGCCAACGTGCAGCGTAGATATAAGACCTAAAAATATTAGATATAGGCTTTTTATAGTGGCGCGTTTCACTGTTACGTTGTGCATGATTTTCTCCAATCAATTTAAATTCAGGCTTAATCGTTTCGTCGTACGGTCGGCTGTTAGTGGACAACACACCGATTATTCGATGCTTGATGACTCTTCTACGAGTTCAACGAGGACGAGTGCTCTCTCGCTTGTCGCAAAGACGGCTTCCCCGACGCCGCCGATCCACCGCCGAGCACTGGGCGAAATACGCACTGTGAGATTGGGATGATTCAGGAACCCAGGTGCACGGCCTATGTTTGTTGTCATATCGCTCACCTCCTCCTAATTGACTGGCGGTCAGTCTAGGTGGACCAGCTACGAACCGATATAGCTATAATATGACCGGTGTGTTGCATGAATAGACCATGAATTGGGAAGACATCCGACTATTTTTGGCCCTGGCCCGCAGCGGGTCTGCCCGCGCGACCGCTGCCAAAGAAGGAATGAGTCACTCGACCGTAACTCGGCGAGTTGACCTGCTGGAATCAGATCTCGGTGTGAAGTTGTTTGATCGCGACGTGCGTGGTTATCGTTTGACCACCGCTGGCGAGACCATGCTCGTGTCCACTTTACGAGCTGAAGATGCGCTGTTGACTGCGCGACGACAGCTGCAGGGTCGTGATGCACAACTGTCCGGCGAAATTCGATTGACTATGTCAGACGTCATCGCCACACATTTGCTGATGCCACACTTGGTGGAATTTAGCGCAAGCTACCGGGACATCGACTTAAACGTCCTCATCTCCGATGACCCGTTCAACCTGAGCCGGCGCGAGGCGGATGTAGCGCTTCGCTTCATGCGCGTAGGATCCAATCCACCAGAGGATCTGATTGGCCGGAAGCTCGCGACGATGGGCAGTTGCTATTACGCAAGCGACAGTTATCTGGCAAAGAACGATCTTTGGAGTGCCGATTGCGACGCCAGATGGATCGGCTGGGACGATGATGAGCGATTTCCGGAGTGGGTTAGGGAATCCCCGTTTCCCCAATTTCCTGTCTACGTTAGGTTGAACAATGTCCTACTACAGGCGGAAGCCACCCGCTGTGGAATGGGGCTCGCGGCACTCCCGTGCTTTCTAGGCGATAGCGTCGAAGGCGTGACACGGATCCCGAAGTGCAAGCCGTACTACAACTTTGACATCTGGATGTTGTCGCATCCGGACCTTAGAGACGCAGCGCGGCTACGTACGTTTCGTGCATTCATCGCCGATGTCATCGAACAAAAAAAGGGCTGCTCGCTGGAGCATGATCGGCATGAAAAACTGAAAGGTGGCCCAGGCGATGGCATACGTGTGCTAGCGAGAACTAGCCGACCCCCGGCCGGAGGCTGCCCTCTATCTTGCCACCACCTTCAACCTCATCGGCTTGCTCGCTTTCGAAGCGGCGCCGCACACCGGCCCCGATTTACTAACGCTTCGAGCCTACAGCACAACCGGATAGCGCTCCGAGTCCAGCGGGCTTCCCGACTCTAGCTCGTCAAATAGCAACGACTGGGAGACACCCGGCCGCGCCTCGTAAACCACATCGTCACCGGTGTAACGGACCGTGTATCCACGTCGTCTGCGATTCGTCAGAGCATTGCCACCCGCGCCATGCACCGTCAACGCGTGGAACACGTAAACATCACCGGGCTCCAGATCCCACGATAGGATGTCATAGCTGTCGCGGTCCGCTTCGATATCTGGAATATCTTCGAACTCCGGATTGCGTTCGTACTGGTCGATCGCCGCAGTCTTGCCAAACACTTCTGGTTGGAACCAGCGATCCCACCGATGCGAACCGCGTATGAATTCGACCCGACCGTTGTCTGCAGTAGTGCGGTCTAGGGCAATCCATATCGACATGAATTGCCAACCTCGAACAGGCCAATACGGCTGATCGTTATGCCAGCGTGTGCGTTGACTCATGGACGCCTCTTTTACGAAGAGCTGGTCGTAAAACATGTTTATCTTCGTTGACCGAAGAAATGCCGACGCGATTTCCGGTAGATTTGAATTGCAGCAGATTTCACGAAACGTATCGTGAGTCTCCCACAATCTAAGATTGCCGTGGAATCGCCCTTCATCGGAATCATAACCGTGATAGAAAGGACCCGGGTTACGAATATCGTCTTCGATAGCTTCGGCAAGTTTTGTTAAATCCCCCTCGCCAACTACCTGCCGAAGCGCAACGGCGCCAGCATCGCTAAATGCATCGAGGTCTGTTTGATGAAGTTTGTAGGTCACGTAGATCTCCGTACCAACTAAAAGAGAAGGTCGTTCAATCGAGTCTTACCGTATTGGTTCCTGTCAGGCGCCGGTCACGAGCTTGGCAGCAGCAGGTGGTGCCGACTTCGACATTTTACAGCTGAGGAATAGTGGTTCTGTAGCGGTTCAGAAGCTCTTCGAACTTATCCGCGACCGCACTCCCGGCTTTGGCATGCGGTGCATCATCGTCCTCCCTTTGACCTGGGTACTCTTCCAGCGCCTCGTAGCTCGCTCTGCTCGTCAACCGAGACCACCACGCTTGCACGTGGGGCCGCCCCTCCAACCACAGAGGTAGCAGCCGGAGCATCTCCAGAACTTTGAAGAACGGCGCGAGGTTGGGTTCAACCAATGTGTACTGATCTCCCATGATCCAGGGGCGCCCATCTACCAACGTCTTCTCCGCCTTGGCCAGGATCCGGTCGCAGGCACCGATACCACGAAGCACGTAAGGCGAGTCGAGTCCTTCTCGCACACAGGATTGCTGGCGATGCAGACGGTCGATGTCGGTCACTTCCTTCCAGCGCTCCTCCATTTTGTCTATTGGGATCGCCAGTCTGAACTTAGTTACGAAATTGATGGACGCGATTGCCTGATATCCCGACTCATCTAAATCCTTGATCCATTCCTGCATATGCGCTCGTTCAACCGGATCTGTTGGTTTAAGCGCCGGCGTCGGTTTCAAATCGTCGAGGTAATTACAAATAATCGAGGATTCCCTGACCACCTTGCCATCATGAACCAGCGTCGGCACCTGCGCCTTGGGATTGAGTGCCAGGTATTCGGGTTTGAACTGATCGCGGTTCATGAGGACGATCTTGCGCGGTATCCAATCTTCGATCTCCTTGTCTACTAAAGTCATCATGACTCGATTCGAACAAATCGAGTCACCCTCTTCATGATAGTAAACCTCAAGCATCGTTATCTGTCTCCCTAGGTTCTAGTGCCATGCTCGCTCTCGCCCTTACCCGCTTCAAGCCGATATCGCCGGTGAGCGGGTCAGCGCCTACCGGTGCTCATCCGGCGGCATCCGTGTGCAATTGCAACAGCGCAGGAATAGTCGCCGAGTCGCGGCGTCCAAAGCCGCATTCCGTTGCGATACCGAATTGCCCGGTGTGGCGCTCCGCTGTGGCAATGCGACCCTGGATCCCGGCGAGTCCACCCGTCAAATGTACAAGCCCGAGATACAGCTCGGTTTCAGCCGGCACGCGCAGATCCGCTAACGGCGCGAAGTAGTCATCATCATTGCGCTCGCGCGGTACGGGTAAATGGATCCAATTCACCACGCGGTCTACACCTTCGCAGATAGCATTGGAAAAACGTACCGCACTGCCGGTGTCGGTTGGTTCTTTGATGTGCTTGTGACCCGGATCGCCGTAGCAAAGATGGATCCCGAACTCGACCGGGTTCGGAACCCAGCTGGAGATCCGAGCGATACGTTCCACCGTGCCACCCAGAATGTCGTCGTAGAACACCGGCTCCGGCCCACCATCGTATCCCAGGATTTCATGACACACGTCCAACTGGATAGCGAGGTCTTTGTGCGGAATGGCCGCCACCATCGCTGCAACCTCTTTTTGCAGCGCCCTCTCGTAAGCGGATTCGAATGCCGCCCGTTGCTCTTCGACGATGAAACAGATGATGACGGCCGTCGGCGTCGGCAATGCCACCTGGAAGCGGACACCGTCAGGGATCGTTCCCGCATCGCGTAGACGCTTGAATGTTTCGTAAGAGGCAATCGCCTCTCTGGCGTAGCCAATGGCAGGAAATTCGAGCTCACCAGGATCGAAACCGTCGCGCATCTTATAGTAAGGCCGATTTTCGAACTTGTTCCCCCACCGGGTAATGGGAACCTCCATACCGAGTTCGCAATTCGGGTGATCCGCGAATACGGGCTGCTGCCACAATATCCAGTAATGCCTGACGCCAGTTTCGCCGTCCGGGTAGCGTTTCGCGCGATCGCCGACCGTTTGCGCAAGGGCGCAAAATACCGCCTCGGCGTCTTCAAGTCCGATGCTGCCGCAGAATAGTACGTCGCGATGGGCCGCCATGCTCGCCTCCATTGTCAAGTTGTAGTTGTGGCAATCTAATCCTGTCTTACCAGCGGCTCCACGGCTGCAGCGAATTGACGAAAGAGCGTGCCAACGGATACTTGAAGAACCAAAGTAATTCGTGCCCAGTTCGAAGCTTTCTGGCTAAGTGTTTTCAATTCAAAAATTCATAAACTCGAATGTTTGCCAGCTTCCCATTTAGCATTTTGCAGATGCTTCTCCCCAAAACTAACGGCAAATTCTTCTATTGGCGTGCCCATTGTGTCATTCCACCGGTTTAAGAAAGCCGTGTGCATCAGAGGTGTCATTAGTTCGACAATTTCATCTTCACTGTAAAATTGCCGCAATCGCTGAAAATCCTCATCAGTGACTGCATTTGGGATCTGGACTGCTGCAACCGCGAAGTCGAATGCGGCCCTTTCGGCCTCTGAAAATAGCGGGCTGGTCTGGTACTCCCATAGGGCTTCAACCTTTTCTACAGGTGTATCCATGAGTTCCGCTATACCGCCAAAGTGCGCCTGGCAATAAAGACATCCAGTTGCCGTACTGGCAATCTGTGCCATGCAGGCCTTAAGGCTGTTTGGTAGCAATGCTTCAGGATCTGCGTAAACCGAGTTACTCAATGCCATCAAGGCATTTACTAACATGGGCTTGCGCTGCATGGTTAAAACACTATTTGGCACAAAGCCCATTCGTTTTTCAAAGGTTTGAAAAGCAGTTTCACATTCAGGCTTGGTTTCCCTTGGCAAAGGGTTGATTCGATTTGACATGGCTTCCCTCTGATAACTTTTTTGCGAGAAATAGCAAAATAACTATATCTCGGTGCAAATACATTCTAATTAGAGACAATGCAAAACTACGTAAGACGCGGAAAGATGTATCGGTATTGCCAAAATCAACCTGTCTTGCTATTAGATACATACGTCCTATGATATATTTATAGGACATTTGTTACTAAATTGCCAATTTTTTCGTGCGATAACGTGAGGAACTGAACCAACACGGCCTAGCGCTTGACATGAAGACTGCTTCAAATACCGATATCACCCCCTCCCGCGTTCGCACTGGCACTGCCCTGCGCAGCCGCGGCCGCCATCGAGTGAAAAAGATACTGAAAGTCGCGCGAAAGCTGCTGATTACGCGGGGCTACCCTAGTTTCTCCCTGCGCAATGTGGCGCAGGCGGCCGGCATCAGCCTGGGTAATCTCAGCTACTACTTCGAGTCGAAAGATGACCTGTTCCGCTCGATGCTGGATGATATGTTAGAGGCGTATCGAACGGTCTGGCGAGAACCGCTGAGCAAGGCGCCAACCGACCCACAGGCCCGTTTCCTGACCTGCATGGACTACCAACTGATTGATATTCGCAATGCGGAATCGCGGCAGTTCTCTTATCAGGTCTGGGCCATCTCCGTGCATGACCCCTTTGTCGCTCAGTGCAGGGAGAATGCTTACGCCCAGTTTTATGACATTACCCGGCAACTCTGCGCCGATGTTAATCCAAAGCTGATTCCTAATGTGCTTAACCAGCGGGCCTATCTGTTGATGGCCCTGATTGAAGGGCTATACGTACTTTTCGGCAATGAGAAAACAAGGCCAACAAACAAAAAGAAATTTAATGAACAGTTCCGTCAGCAGGCACTCGCGCTCGTGCTGGCAGACTGAACTCATCGGTTTGTCCATTCTTACATACATCACTAATCACGCAGGTCTGATCGCTATGTGTTCACGATGACCGTGCAACGCCTCAAAATTCACCTTCCGAAAATCCAAAATCGAAAAAGGAGAATGTATCGTGACGTTAGCAAGAAACTCCGCAACTAAGTCATCCGTTCGAGTACGCCTTGCTGCTCTCGCTGCAGCGCTCAGCTTTTTGGCCAGCACAGGCGCCTTTTCGCAAGAGCAGAAGGCGGATCCCTGGATGCCGTGGAAGGATCCCAATGACCCCGTCGGCGTGCATCGCATGGATCCTGACGATCCGACCAACGCTGGTTGGAATGCTCGCCGGGACACAGCGAAAGATCCGCAGCGCGAACCGGGGTTGGTCAATCCACAACGTTATCAAACCGGCTTTCAATCCTTGTACGGATTTCCAACCTACTTCGGTGCGCCAATGGCGTTCACCACCGACGATTTGAAGGCCGGCAAGGTTGACGTGGCCGTGGTCGGCATGGCCGCTGAAAATCATATTATTCCGGGCGCACGACTAGCCGCTAACGTCATGCGGACTCTACCGGACTGGATGACATTTGGTGCCGACAGCTTCGGCACCGACCAGTACTTACGCACGGAATACCTGGTCGACCTCGTGATTGCCGATTACGGCAACATCGCCGCACACTACACTAACCATCAGCGTACTCTGGAAGAGATCCGTACCGTACTGGGCGAGATTCTGGCAGCGGATGCGGTCCCGATGACGGTGGGCGGCACGCACATACAGATGTACGGGGTGCTGATGGCGCTCGCAGACAAATACGGTCCCGGCAACTTCGCGATGCTGCACGTTGACGCGCACTTCGACGCCTGGCCGTCCTTTCAAGGCAACTATGTCCACAGCGGCAGCATGGTCCGCGGCGCCATAGAAAAGGGGAATCATCAAGGGCGAGGACGTCGTCCAGATCGGTCTGCGGGGTTTAGTCCCTTCTGCATATGACCTTCAATGGATACGCGACAACAAAGTGCGCTATCACATGATGCCGGAGATCGAGCGTGACGGTTTTGACAAGGTTCTCAAGCGGGTCTTAAAGGAACTCAAAGGCAAGAAGGTGTTCATCTCATTCGACATCGACGGTATCGATCCAGCCTACGCGCCGGCAGTCGCGTCCCAGGATATTGGCGGCCTGACGAGTATCCAGGCCATGCGCATTTTGCGCAGCGTACCCATACAGAACGAGGTCGTGGCCATCGAGTTCACTGAGTACAGCCCACTGTTTGATGAATCGTCATATGAGCACGGGCATTCTGGTGGACCGGTTGATGCGCACAGCTCTCGCTGGTATTGCCGCACGCAAGAAGGGGATCACGGACCCTTACTACATACACCCCGAATCTCTGGATCACGGGGTACGGTAAGCAGACCGAACAGCAACAAAAGTGGCGGGGCACCGCGCCACTTGTCGTTACTTGCTGTCAGCTCGAGTGAAAAATAGCTACCGTGCGTTCCACGAACCAGAAAGTCGCTAATACGCCGATGACGTAAGCCGTCACAAGTCGCGCCGGGCGCCATCGATCCAGTCGCAGGCGGTTCCGCAAACCGATCACGGCCAACACCGCTGCCACGAATAAGAGTTGACCAATCTCGACGCCGATATTAAAGAACAGCAATACCATCGGTATCTCATTGGGAGGCACGCCAATTTTAGCAAGGGCACCTGCGAATCCGAGCCCGTGCAACAGTCCGAAAGCAAACGCGACCAGCCAGGGATGGCGGTAGGTTAATCCGGCCTTACCCCGGTACGCATAGATGATCTCAGCGCAAACGAAGGCGATGCTCAGCGCAATGGCGGCTTCGACCGGCCGGGATGGCACATTGATAAACCCCAGCGTGGCCAGACCCAAGGTAATGCTGTGGGCAACGGTGAAACCCGTAATGGTTTTAACGAGTGGCCAGAGCCCCTGCACCATGATGAGCAGTACCAACACGAACAGCAAGTGGTCGATACCCAGCAGAATGTGTTCGATACCCAGCCCGGTGTAACGACGGGCCGAGTCGAACCCGGAACCGGAGCCGGCGTGTAGTTGCGCCAGCGGCACGGTGATGACGCCCGCCTTATTGCTGAACAGTTGGCGTGACTCGTAACCGTGAAGCCAGCGGGCCGTCAGCATAATGCCGTCGCGCTGCCAAGGCAGCACGAGTGCATCATTAGCAGTCAATGGCTCGTTACATTGGAAGTCGAAACTGCGCCAGCCGATACCCTGAATGCCTCGTGGGTTACCGTCCGGTTGGCACTGAGCGGGCAACCGCGGTGGGCCGAACATGAATGCTAAAGACGGGGCCACCTGCACCCGCAGTGAATATCGGCTGGCACCATGTTCGACCAACTCGGCTTGCGACACGCCGATGTCATGGGCCTTGGCCGGCTGCGCTGCCGTCAATGCCGCCAGCACGAACAATGGCAACGAAACCCCTCAAGGGTACAGACCCTCTGCGTCAATCTGTACGTCATATTGATCGCTGAGCCGCTCGACTTCCGCTTCGATAGCCTGCCGGCTCTTGGCCAAGCGCCAATCGTCCGCAATATACTGCCAGACATAGTCGGAACGGGCGGGTTTCGCAGCTTGGCGGTCGACAACGCGTACGAACACCACGCCGCGGGGAAAATCGAAGGGTCCGTGCCAATCGTTGTCGCCAAGCTCCAGGATCCGCCGCGCCGTGTCCGGCCCGAAGATGCCGCTCAGGTCCCGGTTCGACAGGTCCCGGAGCATGGTATCGTAGCCGAGCAGCACTTCGCCGAAACCATCAGAGCTTACCGCCACTTGAAGCTGCTCAAGAACGCCCTCGGGTACCTCGGTCGGGTCGGGCATAGTAAAAGTGTTCCACGGTTATGGTGGCCAGCCGCCTATACCGGTCGGTGTTCTCGTCGAAAAAAGCGCGCAGTTGCTGTTCGCTCGGTTCCCTGACCTCGCCCACTAACAGGCCGCGCATCTTCAGGATCATGTTCCGGCGCATACGGGTGTCCCCCTTATCCATGCCACGCTTGTAAGCCTCCCGGTAGAGGATCTCATCTTCGACGTAAGATTCGATGACCTGGCGGCGTTCCTCGGGCGACAGTTCCCGCAGCGCGATATCTTCTCGTTGTTTCACCAGGAATTCGGCAGTCCGCTGGTCAACGATGATTTTTTCTTTCTGCTTAGCCCACCAGTAGTAATCGGCGGCAAACAGCAACGTGGCCAGCAGAAAGAAGTGAACCAGTGGTTCGCGCAGGATTGTTCTGGTTATGCGCGGCATGGATCGAACGTGCCTATAGGCGCCCGCATCAACTTGGACCGTTGCAAGTGCTTAAGTGAAGCCAGTTCGGTGCGCTAATCTCATGTGGACACCCCGGTAGTTGAACTCGGCAGCGCGTTTAGATGGCCTTTTCGTTATCCGGCCAATCTTTACCAAGCCCGGCATACTTGGGCTGATAAGGATATAAACGAAACTAGTCATCTTATGAGCCAGTATCTATTTACGTAAGAACTTTCTCTTATGCTGAAAGTATAGCCCTCGACCCACTGCAAAAGTTGGTAAGACAGGCGAATAAAGGTCGACTTCGATATGCCGCATGTGAAACCCGGAGATCTGGGGGCCGTGCTGGACATGGGCATGTACGCCGAGCAGATGGCGATCCATTTCAACTCCATGCCCAAACCGGCCGCTGTTCTGGTGCACGACGGCAAACCGGATCTCATCCGGCGACGTGAAACGATCGAAGACGTCTTCGCAACGCAGATACTTCCGGAAAGGCTGCAGCAGCACTCCAAGGTATCCGCAGCGTAAGTTAAAACGCGCAACAAGCGAAAAAGCATCAGCCCCCACGGTACGCTAAGGCTTTATCGTCGGCAGGTGTGCTCTCTACAATTATGTGAACTCCGACGGCGATACATTGCCAGCGGGTTTTGGATAGCATATACGGACCCTCTAGTAAGCAACCCCCAACGCTGTATGACTGCTTTCGCGGATAAACCAGCCGTTCGTAAGATAGTGCTGTGCGACCGGAGTTGGCCGGGTCCGGCCGTTCAATCTCTCCGCGGAAACGCTTTTTTAACGAGCATCATTTGCATTTGAGATTATCGGCTCCTGTCCGATCTCAGACAGTCACGGTCAGACCGCTTACCACCGATAGCATCGCCAATAGTGGCCGATGCGCTTTATGCAGGCACCAACTGCGCTTTAGATTCCGGTAGTGATGGGCCACCGCCGCAGGCGCTGCGCAACTCGGGCATGACTTCTTCGGAAAACAGTCGCATGGTCTCCTCAGTCTCCTGCGTGCTGTACCCCGGACCTTCGAACCATGCGTTTATAAAAAAATCATCGTAGCCGCAGCTTTGCTTGATATGCATGATTTGCTCGGTGACCTGTTCCGGGGTGCCGACGATAGCGATGCGTTTGTCGATGAGCAGATCGGCAGTGACCTTCATGCCCATGTCATACATTGGCTCGTCTAAATCCGACAGCACGATCGCGAACCCGAACGGCGCAAGGTAGTCCCACACCTGTTCAAGTGAACTCTTGTAACGATCTATGCGCTGTTTCTCATCCTTGCCGGGGGGTATCACGTGGACGTAGCGGCAGGTGCCGAAGCCGCGGTGCTTTTCGGCGTCCCATCCGAATTTCCATGGACCGCGATCGAGACGATCCGGCCAGCCGCTTTTCTCGGATTCTTCATAAAAAATATCGATATTGCGCTTCAGGCGCGAGATCGGTTCGGGCACGGTGTATACATTCATCCTGTTGCGCGCTGCCCAACGGATAGTGCGTTCGCTGGTCACGGGGATCCACACTTGCGGATGCGGCTTCTGCAGTGGTTGCGGAAAGACGCTGATCTCTTTCAACGTTGTCGTCGCCGCCATGACGGGCGGGCCCGAGGAGTACAGATCCGGTTTGCCGATCTGCAGGATATCCTCTGTCTTGCGGCCGGCTTTGGGCAAGTCGAAATAGGCCATCGTCGACTTGTGGTGCCACTTGGTATACGTGGGAGGCAATGTGAAAAACTGACCGTGATGTGAGAAAGAGGGCTCCGTCCACGACTTCATGATGATCTCAAAGGCTTCTTGAAAATAAGCTCGATTGCGCTCCTGGTCCTGGACGCTGGAGCCGTAGGTAGCACCGAAGAGCTCAGCCTCGCGCGGCTGGGTACCTCGGCCAATACCGAACTCGAGCCGTCCACCGCTGATCACGTCCAGCATCGCCGCTTGTTCGGCAATGCGGATGGGATGCCACCAGGAAATGATGTTGGCCATCTGGCCCAGGCGAATGCGCTTGGTCTGGGCAGCAATGGCTGTCTCTGCCAGCATCGGGCTGGGGCTGAACTCGGCCCCTTCCTGTTCAAAGTGATGTTCGGTCATGAAGTAGTAGTCGAAGCCGAGACGTTCCGCCAGGATCCCTTGCCGCACCTGGCTGACCAACACACGCTGAGTACTCTGGTGCACCTCCTCCAGCGATCCGTCGTTAACCACTACGCCCTCAGCGGTCGTGATACCGGGCAAGTCGGACGCGCCATTGTGCAAGATGCCGATTTCTATCATCGTGTGCTCCATTCCCGTGTCGGGTCGAGACATTATGCGTTGCCAGCCTGTGCCGTCAATGGCAGCTGCAGATGTGACGCCGCTCGCGCAGACCGTTAGGCTAGCGCTCTGTCGTAATTTGATTGGTTTATTCATAGCACTTTAGACTTGTTCGCAAGGCGCGGTGCGCGACCACCACGGAGAAACGATCATGGACAATCAAAACGGTAACGGTTTGGTAGAGGACGCAGGCGTGCTCATCATCGGCGGCGCCGGCGGCATCGGCTTTGCCACGGCGCGCTGCTTCGCGCGGGAAGGCGCGCGCGTCATGATCGCTGATCTGGATCTGGCAGCGTGCGAACAATCCGCGCAGCAACTGCGCGACTCCGGTGCCGACGCCGCCGCTGTCGTCACCGACGTTCGCGACAGCGATAGCGCCACGGCCGCAGTCACCGCAACGGTCCAGGCCTGGGGCCGCCTCGACTGTGCGTTTAACTGCGCGGGTTGGGAGGGAACCGGAGAGCCGGCCGCCGTTGTCTCCGAGGATAACTGGCTGCGCATGATCGACATCAAACTAAACGGCGTGTGGCGCGGAGTGCACGCTCAGCTTGCACAAATGCAAAGCCAGGGAAGCGGCAGTATCGTTAACATGGTCGGCACCTTCGGACTCCACGGCTTCGCCAATCACTCGTCGTATTGCGCTGCCGCACACGGAGTTCTTGGTCTGACGAAGTCGGCAGCGCTTGAGGTTGCGAGCCAGGGGATACGAGTCAACGCTGTGTGCCCGGGCGCGGTTGACGCACCGATGCTGGATCGCATGATGGGCGGCAACGAGGAGGCGAAGCGGAATTTTGGCGCGCAACTCGCCATTGGTCGTGTGTGCACACGAGAGGAAGTGGCGGAAGCCGTGGTCTGGTTGAGTTCCCCACGTGCCTCCTACGTCAACGGAGCCGCGTTCTCTATCGATGGCGGCGGCTAGACGCGTAACCACATTTTGCATAAAGGCGCCGCGATATGCGCGTTAAGATCTAGAGCGAGTGATTTAGCGTTACCTGAATCATGCTCAAATCGCTCAAAATCGCGATCGTCGGAAGCGGCACGGCCGGCTTGGCGGCAGCCGCGTTCTTAAGCAGAGCTGACTTCGACGTTACGATATTTGAACGCTTTGAACACCCCAGGCCGCTTGGCGCAGGATTGCTGCTTCAACCCACTGGACTTGACTGTCTTGGCAAACTGGGTCTTGATGACAAAGCGCTTCAATACGGAGCGCGGATTAACAATCTATTTGGAAAGTCCGCCAATGGCAGAGTCGTCTTCGATATTTCTTATCGCAACCTAAAACCCCGCTACTTCGGCCTGGGCATTCACCGGGGAGCTTTGTTCAGCATTCTGCATGAAGAAGTTCTGCGTCTGAACATCCCCATTAAGACCGGGTTTGAGATTATCAACAGCAGTCTGCGCGCCGGCCAGCGTTTCCTCACCGACAGCAATGCTCAAGAACACGGTCCGTTTGATCTACTTGTCGATGCCAGCGGCATGGGTTCGCGACTGCGCAAACTCGGTCGGATTAAGCTCGAGCAGCCGTATCCTTACGCGGCTATCTGGGGCGTCGTCGATGACCCTGGACAAACGTTCGGCACCGACTATTTGCAACAACGCTATGACGGCGCTCGCATCATGATCGGCATGTTACCGATCGGTACGGAGCCTGGAGGCGCCATGCCCAAAGCAGCGTTTTTCTGGAGCCTACCGCCGGGGGGCTATGAAACGTGGTTACAGGCGGGGTTAGCACCGTGGAAGGATCGTGTGCTGGCCTATTGGCCGGAACTAATGCCCTTTATGGCGCAATTCACAGGCACGGACGCGCTCACGTTCGCACGTTATGGCGACATTGTTATGAAACGCTGGGACGAGGACAGGCTTGTCTTCATCGGCGACGCAGCACATAACACCAGTCCGCAACTCGGTCAGGGTGCGAATTTGGCATTAGCCGACGCACTGGTTTTAAGCACCGTGTTGAAACAGCACGAAACTATAAACGCCGCACTGAGGGACTATACAAGCACTCGCAAGCGGCACATTGCTTTCTATCAACTCGCCAGTCGCTGGCTAACACCGTTCTTTCAATCGGACAGTAACCTGGCCGCATGGATCCGGGATGCGAGTTTTGGGCTTTTGTGCAAAACCCCGTACCTCAAGACGGAAATGCTGAAGACACTCGCGGGAACAAAAACCGGCCTTTTTACTGAAATGAACCCTGGAGCCTGGCATCCGAATTACGATTTGGTGGCTAACAACTCTGATTCCGACAAGCCGTTATAACGGTTGGCGAACCTTCGCCCAACGAAATTACTTAGAAATCATCAACCGCAGGAGGTGCAAGATCGTCCAATCAACGCTGCCATTCACCGGAAGTGAATATTTAGAGAGTATTCGCCAGCCACGAGAAGTCTGGATCTACGGCGAGCGCGTTGCAGATGTTACGGTTCACCCGGCGTCTCGAAATCGGGCGCGCATGGTTGCGCGACTTTATGACGCCTTACACGCGCCTGACAAGAAAGCGCTCTCACCTGCCCTACCGATACCGGCAACGGCGGATTCACGCATTCGTTCTTCCGCGTACCAAAATCCGCAGAAGAATTAGCCCGCGGGCGTGACGCTATCGTCGAGTGGCCAAGAATAACCTACGGCTGGATGGGACGTTCCCCTGATTACAAGGCCTCCTTCATTGGGACCTTGGGAATGAATCCCCAGTTTTATGCGCCTTATGAGGACGACGCACGCGCATGGTATCGACGCGCGCAGGAGCGCGTGTTGTTTCTCAATCATGCCATCGTCAATCCGCCGGTCGATCGACAAACGGCAATGGTCAGCCCGCCCTCATTGGGGCTAATGCAAGCCGCATGCTGTCAACTGTGGTTTACCCTCGGGTTCGGGAGATTATTGAGAACGTTGTAGCAAGCGGTCTGATTTATGTGAACTCGCATGCTGTGGACTTTAAAACGCCTGAGATCCGACCATATTTAGACAAATATCTGTGCGGATCTTTCGGCATGGACGCCGAGGAGCGAGTGAAAATAATGCGCCTGCTGTGGGACGCTATCGGCACGGAATTCGGCACACGCCATGAACTCTACGAGCGCAACTATGCGGGTAACTACGAGAACATCCGGCTTGAAAATTTGCTTTCTGCTCAAGGCGCCGGGCTGGACAAAGAGCTGATCAAGTTTGCCGAGCAGTGTATGGACGAAAATGACCTCGACGGCTGGAAGACCCCGGATCTCATCAATCCCGTCGACGTGAATAAATTCATGTCCTAGCAGTCTGCCGGACTTAGGGGATCGTGACGAGACTGCGAGTCAGCCGTTTATGTTTCAGTGGCTGTAATAAACGTTACCTAGCTTGAGCGGGACGCGCCCGCGGCGCTCACTGATACAGTAAGCACTAACCCGACAACAAACCCGGGAATGGCCTCATACAAGTCATAGGTGTGCGCTTTCGCAAACACTACCCACAGCATCGCAGTGCCGAATCCGCCAACCATCCCGGCGATGGCGCCGGCGAGCGTCGTACCTCGCCACCACAGCGAGCATAGCAACACCGGACCGAACGCCGCCCCCAGACCCGACCAGGCGAACAAAACGAACCAGAAGATCAATCGATTCTCGGTGAGCGCAAAAGCCATGGCGAAAAGGCCCACGACTACAGTGACAGCTTGGGCAGTAATAGCGAACTGCCGTTCACTCAGCCCCGGCCGTACAACCTTCTGCAACACATCGCGCACAACTGACGATGCCGCAAGGATCAACAACGAATCCACGGTCGACATGATCGCCGCTAACACCACGACAACCAGCAAGCCTGTTATCACCGGCGGAAACAGCTGTTGCGCCAGCACCGGTAGTATCGTTTCCGGATCGTTGAGCTCCGGCACCAGGACCCGTCCTACGATGCCGGTGAAAACCGCACCCAGTCCAAAACCGATCATGCACAGTACCGAGATCGCGCGCGCCTTGCGTACTTCTGTTTCGTCTCGGATCGCAATGTAGCGAACCATCAATTGCGGCACACCTAGAAACGGTAAACCGATGGCGACGAAACTCGCCACCGCGACGAGTCCGGCAATGCTGGCGCCATGTTCACCCCAGGGACTCAACAAGGCCGGTGAAACGCCATGCAACTGGATGAAAACGTCCGAGCCACCGGCAAGCGAGAAGCCGACGATGGGGATCAGCAACAAACCGAACAGCATCATGATCCCCTGCAGCAAATCAGTATAGGCCACCGCCTTGAAACCACCGACCGTCGTATACAGTAACGTGACCACCGCACCGAGCACCACACCACTGCCGTAGCTCATGTGTAGAAACGAACTGAAGGCTTTGCCGGCAGCCACCATTTGCGCCGTCGCATAAGTTGCAACCATGGTGAGGATGATGACGACGCTGATGAGACGCAGGATATGGCGTTGGTCGTCGAAGCGGCTTTCGAGATAATCCGGAATGGTAATCGAATCGTATTGATCGGTGGCGCGCTTGAGCCGACGCGCAACATAAGTCCAGCTCAGCGCAATACCGACAACCTCACCCAACACCACCCACAAGGCGTGAACACCGACTACGTAAGCCATGCCGGTGAGTCCCAGCAACAGCCAGCCGCTCTCGCCCGTTGCGTTCGTGCTGAAGGCAGCCACCCAGTACGGCAGCCGTTTTCCGGCAATGAAATAGCCTTCCACGCTGCGCGATTCGGTCCGCGCCCAGATTGCAAAGCCGAACAGCGCGACCAGGTAGGCGATAAAGACCGTCAGCACGACGGTCAAATCACTATCGCTATTCATTAACGCGTCAAGGACACAACTTCTTCGGCATTCATAAAATACACAACGGGATCCGCAATCAGGCGCTGCTCATCGGCACGCAACTCACGGCCAACATCAGATTTATAGGCCGCCCGCGCCGCTGCATCATCGTCATAAGCCAGTAATGCAGCGCGATGACGATTTGCCGTTGCGACGCCGAAATCCGCGGGGAAACCGATCACATAATGGCGCAAACCCGGCAGACGGCTTGCTAACGGGACGTGGTACTCGCGATAGTGTCGTTCGGCCTCTTCCAAGTCGCCGAAGTTTTCAAGATTGAAATTGAAACTCGCCACCATATAAAACATTTTGCCTGCCTGCCGTTCGCGCCTACCGAGAGTTCGGCATATTATTGTAACAGAGTCCGCCATGGAACGATCAATGCTGGAAAAGCTGTGCTGCGCGACGCTGTTTTTGTTTCTAAGCGCCTGTGAAAAGGATCCGCCAACGGCAACACCGCCGGCCCCACCCGCCCAACCGGTAGCACCGCCCTCGGCACCGGCAGTCGTAACATCCGCGACTCCAATGGTAAGCGCGGCGCGTCTGCTGAACCCCGAAACGGAGGATTGGCTAAGCCACGGACGTACTTATTCAGAACAGCGCTATAGCCCGCTCACGCAAATAAACGACAAAAACATCGGCGAGCTGGGCCTTGCGTGGTACGTGGACCTTGCGAGCACGCGCGGCATCGAGGCAACACCGCTGGTCGCTGATGGCGTCATGTATACGACCGAATCGTGGAGTGTCGTACATGCCCTGGATGCCGGGACCGGCGAGCAATTGTGGCAATACGATCCCGAGGTTCCACGCACCAGCGGCGCGTTTGCGTGCTGTGATGTGGTCAATCGCGGCGTGGCTTTATGGCAAGACAAACTCTTTGTCGGCACGATCGACGGCCGCTTAATTGCACTGGATTCGGCTACCGGCTCACCGGTCTGGGATGTACAAACCACCGATCCGCAACAACCCTATACGATTACCGGCGCGCTGCGCGTGATGAAAGGCAAGGTCGTGATCGGCAACGGCGGTGCGGAGTACGGCGTTCGCGGCTACGTCAGCGCGTATGACGCAGACACTGGCGAGCTAGTGTGGCGGTTTTACACAGTGCCCGGCGATCCGTCACTACCGTTCGAATCTGCGGCAATGGAGCGCGCCGCCGAAACCTGGACGGGTGAATGGTGGACGATGGGCGGTGGCGGCACAGTCTGGGATTCGATGGCCTACGATCCGGAGCTGGATCTCCTGTACGTCGGCGTCGGCAACGGTTCGCCTTGGGACCGTAAGCTGCGCAGTCCGGGCGGCGGCGACAATCTGTTCCTGGCCTCGATTGTCGCGCTCAAAGCTGACACCGGCGAATATGTGTGGCACTACCAGACAACCCCTGGCGAAACCTGGGACTACACCGCTACACAGCACATGATCCTGGCTGACCTGCAGATGGAAGGCGAAGTCCGCAAGGTCATCATGCAGGCCCCCAAGAATGGTTTCTTTTACGTACTGGATCGCGCCACTGGCGAGTTCATATCCGCTAAACCGTATGTACCGGTGGATTGGGCCACCCACATAGACGCGCAAGGGCGTCCGGTGGAATCGGCCGGCGTACGCGAGCGCGCGGATCCGCGTTTAACCAAACCCTCGCCCATGGGCGGACACAATTGGCAGCCGATGGCCTACAGCCCGGGGACCGGACTCGTTTATATACCCGCTGCAGATCTTGCCTTCCCCTACCTCGAAGACCCGGGGTTCCAGTACAAACCCGGCGTAACCAATACCGGTCTGGATCACGCGACAATGTCCATGCCGGAGGACCCGCGTGTGCAACAGGCCGTGTTAGAGACCTTGAGCGGCTCACTCATTGCGTGGGATCCGATTGCCCAGAAACAAGCCTGGCGGGTTCCCCATAGCAGCCCGTGGAATGGCGGCATATTGGCGACCGCCGGCAATCTGCTGTTTCAGGGTCGGGCGAAAGGTGAGTTCGTCGCCTATCGCGCGGATACCGGGGAGCGACAGTGGTCGATGAATGCACAGTCCGGTGTGCTCGCAGCACCGGTGACCTACGCGTTGGATGGCGAGCAATATGTAACGGTCATGGTCGGCTGGGGCACTGCCTACGGGTTGATTTCCGGACGTCTGGCACGCTCCCTGAATGTCGCAAACGTCAGCCGTGTGTTGACTTTTAAACTGGGCGGTACCGAAACGTTACCAGCGCTTGCGGAACTTGCGTCGACGAATCCGAAGCAACCACCGGCAAGCGCTCCGGCCGAAACAGTGGCGACCGGGAAAAAGCTCTTTCACCGATTTTGCTTCGGCTGCCACGGCGAAGCCGCGATCAGCGGCAGCTCACTGCCGGATCTGCGCTACATGACCGCTGGGACGCACGCACAATGGATCCCCATCGTCCTCGGTGGACTGCGTCAGGCACGCGGCATGGTCGGTTACGCCGACTATCTCTCTGCCGAGGACGCTGACGCGATACACGCTTACGTCATCAAACGCGCGCACGATGAAGATAAACCCTGATGAACTAGCTGTGGCGAGGACGGTGCTAGCGCATTATGGTCTGGACGATGCGCTGCTGGAGCCGGTTACAAGCGGGCTCATCAATCGCACGTTCACCGTTGCAACCGGTGAGGGCATTCAATGGATACTACAGCGTGTAAATCCGATCTTTCCGCCCAGCGTTCATGAGGACATTGACGCGGTTACCCGCCACCTCGCCGACAAAAATCTGTTAACACCCCATCTGGTTGCGAGCGTCGATAACAAGCTTAGCGTGCGCGCGCAGGGCAGAGTTTGGCGCTTGCTCACGTATATCGTCGGATCCTGCTACAACACGCTCGCCTCAAAAGAACAGGCGCATTCCGCTGGCGCGCTGCTGGCCCGTTTTCACGCCGCGCTTGCCGATCTGAAACACGAATTCAAAAATCCCCGGGCCGGGGTCCACGATACTGCGCGGCATTTACGCGTCCTCGCAGAAACGCTAGCAGGCAAACGCGACCACCCGCGTTTCCAGAACGTTGCTCCGCTCGCGCGCGAGATACTCGAATTGGCCGACCATCTGCCGCCGCTGCCGAGCGTTAACGATCGGATCGTTCACGGCGATCCAAAAATCTCCAACGTTGTCTTCACCTCCGATGGTAGCCAAGCCTTGTGTCTGATCGATCTCGACACCTTGACTAACATGCCTTTGCCACTGGAATTAGGCGATGCATTTCGATCCTGGTGCAACCCCGAAGGCGAAGATACACGTGATGCGGAATTCTCACTGCCGTTGTTCGAAGCGGCCATACAGGGATATGCCTCGTCGAACGCTGCACTGACCGATGAGGAATGGCGCTCGATCGTGCCTGCCACACAGGTGATCCTGATCGAACTCGCGGCCAGATTCTGCGCTGACGCCTTGAACGAACGTTACTTTGGTTGGGATCCCGATCACTACGGCACCCGCGGCGAACATAATGAAGTACGCGCCGCCGGCCAGATTGCGGTGGCGCACTCGTTGGACGCGCAACAAGTGCAGGCTGTTGCGATTGTCGAGCGCGCGTTTGGCGCAAGTTAGGCTGTGGAAAACTACAGGGGAGTAGCAAGCAAATTAGGTATAGCTGCCGTGTCGGCGACGACGATGCGTTGTTGGAACCGCGCGATGCCTTCGTCGATACGGATCTTATCGAGGTATTTACCGATACTGTAAAGACTGGACTCACCTTCCGGAGTCGTCTGGTAAACGCTGTAGGAACAATGCACTTCGTAGAGGTTCCCTTCTTGCCCGAGGATGCGCACACTCGTCACCAGATGACGATCAAAATGGACGTTGTATATGTTGGCCTGACGCAATGACACGATACGATCGCGCAGCATGCCGATGCCCTCGCAATCGATGATAGAGATCGGCAGGTCATGATCGAAATTCTCACGCGTAGTGATCCGATAAACGCAGTCATCGGCGAACAGTCCCACCCAATCCTCGAGACGATCCTCATCGATCAGCCGAGCGCTGTCTGAAATTAGATCCTCGATGAGATTTCGCGTGTCGTCATCCAACGTGGATATCCATCAATTTGCAATACTGTCGCCACATGCCACGGATAGAGGTCTCATGAACGAGATGGTCCTCGGAACCAATCTCGCCCAGCCCGCCCATTTCGATCACGGAATGATGTTGTTGCGACTGCTCTGCATTGGCCTGAACCAGGCGCGTGGCCTCGCCGTCTTCCATGGAGATGAACCCGGCAGGGCCGATTAGATTTGCCTGCTTGATGCGCATTTTGCGCAGTTCCTCATCATCGTCCGCGTAGCCAAAATAAGTCCAGAACAACTCAAACTTATTCTTGGAATGGGTGATGATCTTGCGCGTCGCCAGCGTGTTGCTGATCTGTTGAATGACGACACTCGGGAATATGTGAATGATCAATGTAGAGATGCCGTCGTCAAACTCTTTGCGCGCTTTCAGAATAGAGGGGTCACTGAGTTTAAAATCGGTGTCATCGGCCTCGATTTTGGTAAATCGGGTTTCCGAAAAAGCCTCGCTCAAGCTGCTGTTGTCGTCCGTGCCTATCTTCGCGTAAATGGCGCTATGCATGCCTGCTTTGTCGAGCGTCACACCACCTTGCTGCGTCGAGCGGTAAAAACCGAAAGTTGCATGAAACAAATGCAGCAGCGCCGCGTGATACGGATCTTTGGTGTTCTCCACATACAGTTTCCAGTTCGCCGACACGACTTGGCGGGTATAACCCAGAACAGTAATTTTTTTATCAAACAGCCGATCCAGATACTTACGCAGCGGCGCGTCCAGGAATTCCTCTAATGGTTCCGCCGCGTCGCTGAACGTTCCGAAAATGACTCCTTTGTAGGTCGCTACGCGTATTTTCTCCAGTCCGTGCTCCTGCATGTCGAAGTCTGCCGGCATGCCGCCTGCACCACGGATCCCCTTTCGATAGGGCACCCCTTTTAAGTCTCCGTTTAAGTCGTACGACCACTGGTGGTACACGCAGAGAAAATTCTTGGTCTTGCCGCGCAGCACCCTACACACGGTAGCGCCTCGATGGGCGCAACGATTAACAAAGGCGCGGATCTCACCGTCTTTGTTGCGTGAGACGATGATACTGGTATCGCCGATGCTGGAAGCGATGAATGAACCAACCTCGGGCAGTTCCGCTTCCAGCCCCAGATAACTCCACAGCGGACCCTTGAAAATACGCGCCTGCTCACGCTGATAAATCTCGGGATCGACATACACCGAATAGGGCACGCGCGAAAAATCGCTGGCGGGCCACTGCATGCTCTCGTCACCATTGGTCGGTGCGGTATGATTGGACATCAGCTTATAAACTCCGGCGAAGCCTGGGAGACCAACTATGCGGATTTCCCCCGTGATTGCAATACTACTTCTGCTTGCCAACACGCATGGCGTGAGTGCTCAGGAAGTAGACTGGGATAGCGTACACATAAAAACCCATCATGTGGCTGGCAGCGTGTATATGCTGGAGGGACGTGGCGGCAACATCGGCGTTTCCGCCGGTGATGACGGTGTGGTCCTTATCGACGATCAATTCGCGCCGCTGACCGATAAGATCGTTGCCGCGGTAAGCGCTATCTCGACGCAGCCGATCCGGTTTCTCATCAACACCCATATTCATCCCGATCATGTCGGCGGCAACGAGAACATGGGTAAACGTGGCGCATTGATCTTTGCCCGCGATTCCGTACGTGAACGGCTGGCGGCAGGCATCATGAACCTGCGCACCAATGAACGAATGGCGCCGGTACTACAGGCGGCCTTACCGGTCGTCACCTTCAGCGACACCATCACCTTTCATCTCAATGGCGAGGAAGTACACGCTTTTCGCATCGCCCCCGCACACACTGACGGCGACACCTTCATCCATTTCCGTGGCTCTGACGTGTTACATCTGGGCGATGTGTTCCGCACCACCAGCTATCCCGTCGTCGATACCGGCAACGGCGGTCGCTACGCCGGTATCATTGCAGGCACTGAAACGGCGATCGACATTGCGGGGCCCGCTACCCGCATCATTCCCGGCCACGGTGAGATCACCGACAAAGCCCAACTCATCGCCGTACGCGATCTACTGATAACTATCCGCAACCGAGTGCAAGCATTGATCTCTCAAGGCAAGACCTTGGAGCAGGTTGTTGCCGCGAAACCCACGGCGCAATTTGACGCCCGCTGGGGCGGCGGCTTTTTCAGTCCTGATCATTTTGTCGCGATGGTGTATCGGGAGCTTGCGGGAAGTTAAGCCGAAGCAGGCGGGTCAAGCGTAGAGCGTAGTCATTAAGCAGCCCCGTCCGCGGATTTTTTACGGCTGGTGGATGGTAGCCGTATGCCTGGTGCAAATGACGCTTGCCAGCGGCATCTGCAACCTTGCGTTTCCGGTGTTCTTTATACCCTTTGCCGCCGAGTTCGGCTGGTCAAGAACAGCCATTGCCGGCGGCATATCAATAACCTTGCTGACGATCGGTTTGACTGCGCCGTTTGCGGGCCGTCTGACCGCTCGCTACGGACCGCGCCGCGTCATGATCCCGGCGACGCTGGCCTCCGCTCTGATCCTGCTTGCCTTGTCGCGCTTGAACGCACTGTGGCAACTGTACGCTTTGCGCGCTCTACTGGGTGTTTCTTTCGCCTGCATGGCGCACGTACCGGTAACGTCTATCCTGACTCACTGGTTCGATCGCTATAGCGGCCGGGCAACCGGCATAGCCTTGCTCGGCCCGCCGCTCGGCGGCCTGCTGTTTACACCGTTATTGTCCCTAATCGTCGAGTCCGTAGGCTGGCGAGAGGCGTTATTGATAGCGTCATTGTTGATGGCGTTGGCGCTGCCTTTGCTAATTTTTGCGATGCGCGATACCCCTCAGCAATCCGGACTGCATCCCGACGGCGCCGTCGCCAACGCCGACGGAACACCACGACCATCGCACATGATTGGACCCACGCCGGGCGAAGTCGTTCGCACGCGCCGTTTCTGGTTCCTGCTAAGCGTTTACTTCTTCCTGCTGTTTGGCATCTTCTCCATGCTCACCCATCAATTGCCGTTCTTTATCGATGCGGGGCACTCATTGCAGGACGCCTCCTTGATAGTTAGCGCCATTATGGTCTGCTCAATGTTCTCGGGACTGTCTTGCGGTTGGGCAAGCGATCACTTCGATTCGTATCGTCTGGCTGCGAGCACCTGCAGCTGCGGCGCCCTGGCGATAGTATTTGTACTTGCCGGCCCCACTGGCTGGTGGGCCGTAAGTTACATCCTGCTGTTCGGCATCGCCTACGGTGGGGTCAGCACGATGATGGTGATGGTTGTGTCACGCAGTTTCGGTACACGCGCGTTCAGCGCTATATACGGATACTTCCAAACAACCATCTGCTTCGCAGGGTTTATCGGCCCGGTATTGATCGGACTGATTTACGACACTTCACAGAGTTATCGGACCGGTTTCCTGTTGGTCATCGCAATCTGGATCGCGTGCGTAATCAGCCTGCTATTACTTACCCGCATCGCGCCTCTGGCCAAGCCACGAATTTAATTGGGGTCAGATACACATTTTTTGCAAAAATGTGTATCTGACCCCAATTAAATTAGACCCCAATTAAATTTTCGATTTATTTAAAGCGGTCCGGGGTTGCGATCGCCATTTCCATATCGCCGTGCGCGATTACATAGTGCAGGCTCTTGGATACGGCAGGGATGCCGTTGACGATCTGGTGCCAGTTTTCACCCTCGTCGTGGCTTGCGAAAACTTCCCCAGCGGTGGTGCCGAGGTAGACCTCACAGCCGCCATCCCACGCGGCCAGCGCCATCGCTTCGAAGTTACCGTCCATGACGGGCGGCAATCCATTGTTTACGATCTGCCAGTGCTCTCCGCCGTCGCGGCTGCGCGCAATCTTCGAGTTCGCTGACTTGTTCGGGATCCATGTGGGCGGTACTGACGCCGCACCGGCGACAAACATCAATTGTTCGTTGTTGGGATCACAGACGATGGGATCCGGATACCCGATTTGGGATAACTGTCCATCATTCTGCTGTGAGATATTGATCCAGTTCGCGCCGTTGTCGTCGCTGCGATAGACACCCATGCCGGTGGGCGCGAATATCGTGCGTTTATCGGATTTCAGTAATACGCGGTGAACGTCGGCATCGACGGTATCGAATATCTCCCAGCTATTGCCTGCGTCGCGGCTGCGCAATAACGCCCCCTGCTCCACGGACGCATACAGCACCTGCGGATCGTGGGTGTCCACCGTGATGTTTTTTAAATGTGCATCATTAGGCGGCAGCGGAAACATCCACTCTTCATTGCCGGGAACGCTGGTCAATGCCGGCATTTCTGTCCACTGCCGGCCGAGATCGTCGCTTACATACAGTCCTGTCGGTTCAGTTCCTGCGTACAGGCGCATGTGGCCGTTGCTACGGGCGCAGACAACGCTGTAGACGTTGGACGGGGCCAGTCCTTCATTACGCGGCTGCCATGTCGCCGCGCCATCCTCACTCACAGCGACACCGGCATTATGGCTGGTTGCGATAACCGCTCCGCTTTGAGGTTCGATCGCAATGCCGACAATATGACTACCCTGCAGCCCGTCGGCGCTCACCTGCCACGGCGCAGCGTCTGCGTCGCGAGATAAGGTAACTACACCGTCTACGGTCGCCACCAGCATTTTCCGTACTGGACCGGCACAGGCGTAAATTGACGTTCCGCCGTGAGATAAAGAAATCATGAAATTACCCGCAATTTGAAAGTTGCCAGCGTTCGGCCTATCCCGCTAGGCTAGCACAATTCAGAAACGACAGACCCCGGCATGCTTATGGACGTGAACCTTTTCGTCGTCGTGGGTGCCCGGGGGTCCGGTTCAAGAGTAGGATCACGGGGGAAGGAACGCGAGGCAAAACAATGAAAACAATAACCATCACATGCGTAGTTCTTGCATTGTTATCGGCTTGCACTTCAGTGACCAAATCGCCCACGCAGCCACTTTCGGCGCCTTTGTTCGATGACCTGGGCACTCACCATCACGCTATCAGCACGGATGTTCCTCTCGCCCAGCGCTACTTCGATCAAGGCTTAATCCTCGCTTATGGCTTCAACCACGCCGAAGCACTGCGTTCGTTTGAAGCCGCGGCGAAACTCGACCCGAACTGCGCAATGTGTTTCTGGGGTCAGGCGTTCGTGCGTGGACCAAACATCAATAAACCCATGGATGACGCCGACGTGGCTGCTGCGTATGCGGCGGCGCAAAAAGCGCTTGCGCTGTCGGCAACCGTCAGTGCTCGGGAACAGGCATATATCGAAGCGCTCGCGCAGCGCTACGCGCCGGCACCGGTGGCCGACCGGTCGGCGTTGGATCGGGCTTATGCCGAAGCGATGCGCGGCGTGGTGAAACGCCACGGCGAGGATCTTGATGCACGCGCACTATTTGCCGAAGCGCAGATGGACCTCATGCCGTGGGACTATTGGACCAAGGATCTGGAGCCCAAGCCCGCGACTAGCGAAGTAATCGCCACACTCGAAGGAATATTGAAGGAAGATCCCGCGCATGTCGGCGCAATTCATTTCTATATTCATATCGTCGAGGCGTCGACAACGCCAGAACGCGCCGAGCCGTATGCTGATCGCCTCAGGAATTTGGTACCGGGCGCAGGTCATCTCGTACATATGCCCTCACACATCTACATTCGAGTGGGCCGCTATCACGATGCTTCGGTAGCAAACGAACTGGCCGCAAGCGCGGATGAGTCTTACATCGCACAATGTAATGCGCAGGGGTTTTATCCGGCCTTGTACTACCCGCACAACATTCACTTCCTGTGGTTCAGCTCAGCGATGGAGGGCCGCAGCGCCGTCTCAATTGAAGCGGCCCGCAAACTTGCGCGAAACATACCGATCGAGCAGATCCCGCAACTGCCGTTTCTCGAGTTCTTTTTGCCGATGCCGTTGTTCGGTCTGGTGCAATTTGGCAAGTGGGACGAAATACTGGCCGAGCCTGCTCCTCCCGGCGAGCTCATTTATTGGACAGCTATCTGGCATTACGCACGTGGCCTCGCCTACCTGGCACAAGGTGATTTCGCTGCGGCCAAGGGCGAGGGGGCAGCACTCACAACAATCAGCAAGTCCGATGATTTGGAGGCAATGGAGGTGCCCTTGTTGATGGGCAAAAGCCTCATTTTTATTGCTACAGATATTTTAAATGGGGAGCTTGCCGGCGCCGAGCGGCTTTACTCCGAGCAGATCAACGCGCTGAAGATGGCTGTCGAGCGGCAAGATGCGCTACCGTACATGGAGCCCCCCTACTGGTACTACCCTGTCCGACAATCCCTGGGCGTAGCGCTGTTGAACGCCGAGCAGCCTGCTCAGGCCGAGGCCGTCTACAGCAGGGATCTGGAGATAAATCGGGAAAACGCGCGTTCGCTGTATGGCCTGGCGCAAAGTCTACGCGCGCAGCATCGTGATGCAGAAGCGGCCCAGGCCACGAAACGGTTTACCCAAGCCTGGTCACGGGCTGACGTTACACTAACAACTTCACGATTTTGATTGACTGGAGATAGCCATGAAAACAGCGGGAGAACTGCTTGCGGCTAAAGGCACGGAGATTTGGAGCGTCGCACCAGACAGCTCAGTGTTTGATGCTATCAAACTGATGGCCGACAAAAACGTCGGCGCATTGATTGTGATGAGTGACGAGAAGATGGTTGGCATCATCTCGGAGCGCGACTATGCGAGAAAAGTCATTTTGCAGGGCCGCTCATCGCAATCGACTCAGGTCGACGAGATCATGACTACTAACGTGGTCTGCGGACGACCAGACCTGACGATCGAAGAATGCATGGCCTTAGTGACGGACAAACGTATTCGGCACCTGCCTATCGTGGAGCAAGATCATTTACTGGGAATGGTCTCGATCGGCGATCTGGTCAAAACCATCATCGCCGAGCAGCAATTCACCATCCAGCAACTCGAAAGCTACATCCGAGCATAGTTCGCGATAGCCAGCGGAAGGAAAACGAAATGCAGGGCCTGATGATGGACATGCCCCTGATGCTGTCGAGGTTTTTGCGGCATGCGGCACACGCTCATGGCAACACCGAAATCGTGGCACGCGACATCGATGGTTCGTTGTTTCGCTACGACTATACAAGCGCTCATCTACGCTCGCTAAAACTGGCGCAGACGATTCAGCAATTAGGCATAAGCCAGGGTGAGCGCGTCGGCACGCTTGCCTGGAATACGCATCGGCATTTCGAGATGTTCTACGGCGTATCCGGAACCGGCGCAGTCCTGCACACCGTCAACCCGCGCCTGCACCGGGCGCAAATCATTTACATCATCAATCATTGCGAAGACAAATGGATGTTCTTCGACCTCGCTACTTTGGAGCTGGTAAAGGACATCGCCCCGGAACTAAACACAGTGCAGGGTTACTGTCTGATGTGCGCCGCAAGCGACATGCCGGCGGACCTGGCTCTGCCGAATCTGTGTTGTTACGAGACGTTGTTGGACGCGCAAGACGGTGATTATGAGTGGCCCGATTTTGACGAGCGCGCCGCGTCTTCGATTTGCTACACCTCGGGCACCACGGGGAATCCCAAAGGCGTGGTTTACTCCCATCGGGCAATGGTACTGACTACCCTGACCGGCGGGTTGCGTGAATTTATTGCCCGGTCTTCTCACGGTGAGCGCTCCATCGGTTTCGCGGTGTCGCCCATGTTTCATGGCAACGCCTGGATGATGCCGTACTCCGCGCCCGCGTTCGGTTCCAAATTAGTGCTGCCCGGGCGTGGCTATGACGCAAAGAGCCTGTTTGAATTGCTCGACGGCGAGCAGATCAATTTCATGTGTGCGGTACCCACGCTGTGGTTGATCCTGCTCGATTATCTGGAAAAAACCGGCAAGGCGTTGACACACCTCAAAACCGTACTGACTTCCGGCGCCGCGCCGCCGCGTTGGATGGTCGAAAAATTTAAAAGGGACTACGACGTTGATCTGCTCGACACCTGGGGTATGACGGAGTGTCTGGGTGGCTCTACCGGTACGCTGAAACCCGGCCACGGCGAACTCGATGTGGATAGCCAGATTGAATTCATGACGCGCTCAGGGCGTCCCAACTGGTCAACCCAAATTCGCATCGTCGACGATGCGGGCCAGCCCGTCCTGCACGATGGCGAAACACTGGGCTATCTGCAGACTAAGGGTTACTCCATCTCATCGGGATATTTCAAAGGCGAAGGTGGCTCACCGCTGGACGCCGAAGGCTGGTTTAACACCGGCGATGTGGCGGTCATGGACGAGCATGGTTACCTCACGCTACGAGACCGATCCAAGGATGTGATCAAATCCGGCGGAGAATGGATCAGTTCAGTGGAACTGGAGAACATCGCGGTCGGCCACCCCGAACTGACACAGGCGGCCGTAATCGCCATCACCCATGAGAAATGGCAGGAACGGCCACTGCTGATCTGTGTGCGCGCAAAAGGCAGCACTGTCGGCAAACAGGAGATCCTCGATTATCTCGCCGACAAAGTCGCGCGTTGGTGGTTGCCCGAAGAAGTTGCGTTTGTCGATGCCATCGCACTGACGGGTACCGGCAAAATGCTGAAGACCAAACTTCGCACCGAGATGCAGGCGGCTGGATTCGATGTTTGTTTTCGCTGACCCGCGTTCTGCATGAAGGCGCTGAACCATGTTTCTTGGATTTTTTTACAACTTAATCTGCACCCAGCCTCGCCGTTCCCAGAACCACCAGAACACCGCTGCCTGCAGCGTCCTGTAAAACGCCTGCGTCAACCAGATCCCGAGCAGCCCGTAACCCAATAGCGGCCCAACCAAAAAGGCCAGTGGCAGGAACAGCACCCACTGCGATGCGACGGAGATCTGCATCGTGCGTTTAGTATCTCCCGCACCCTGCAGAGCGTTCATGAACACGATGCCGACGGCCTCGAACAGTAAACTGGCGCCGGTGATGCGCATGGGCAAGCGCGCCAAATCCCGCGTCGTGGCATCGTGCAAAAACGCCTTGAGAATTAGATCGGGTAATAACAACATAGGCACGGCAATGAAGGCGATCATCACGACCGCAACCCGCAGTACATCCCAAGCCCATTGATGCGCGTCATCGGGATCCGCCCGGCCCAGGGCCTGCCCCACCAAAGCTGACGCGGCAAGGCCGAGACCGAAAGTCGGAAGGATCGCAACGAGCAGCAAATTCATGAGGACGTTGGCAGCCGCGAGTTCAGCCGTGCCGACCAGGCCGATAATCCAGTAGGTTGCGGTAAACCCAGCGGCAAACAAGGTATTTTGAATACTGCTTGGGACCGAGAGTCGGATCAGCAAGCCGAGATCGGCGAGTCGCGGCAACTCGCGCAGAAAACCCTGCGGCCTTGCGTGGCGCAGCGCCAGCCAAACGTAGATCGCGCTGCCTACCGCCGTAGATATAGCAGTGGCAAGCCCAGCCCCGGTTACGCCGAGTGCAGGGAATCCCAGCTTTCCAAATATCAGAATGTAATTGAGCACGATGTTGACCCCATGCATGATCACCAGCGTTTTCATATACAACTTGGATAAATCAACCGCGTTCCAATAACCACGAAAGGCGTAATTAATTCCGACAAAAACCGTGGCCAATATGCGGATCTGCAAATACGGTACGCCGGCGGCAACCACTGCGGGATCTACATTTAGGTACGGAAACAATACTGGCGCGCACAGGAACATGACCAGTGATAACGGCGGCGCAAATACCAGTACACAGACCAACGCAGCGTTAAGGATCAGGGCCGTGCCCTCGGCGCGACCTTCGCCCTTCCAGCGTGCTGCGATCGCTAGCACGCCAGTGGAAACACCCATGACTAAACCTTGACACAAAAATGCGGCGAAACCACCCACGCCCACGGCGGCCAGCGCAGTGTTGCCAAGAACACCGACCATGGCCGTGTCTACGAGGTTCAGTACATTCTGCGACGCCATCCCGGCCATAATCGGCAGGGATATTGCGAAAATGTGCTTCAGCCGAGTCGAATTCATCATAGCCGTTGGTGACCCGGGCCTACCAACCAACCAGTACCGCTGAAAATCTGTCCGGCGACGTCACTGGACGACTTCGTCAAAGCTCTCGCGGACAAATCCTGTGGTGCGTCGATACTTTTCGATAAAGCGCTCTATCGCGGCAGTTGCGTCGTCCTCCTCTACCGGCGAGGAATCCATCGAACGCGCCAGTGGCACCAGTTCTTTTCCCTCGCGGGCAAACATGTGCTCGGGCTTCATATCAAATACACGCAGACGCCCTTCAGTCGTTTTCAAAAAATCGTAGGCCTGCAACAGGCGAACCGCCAAAAGTTCGTCGATCAATCCGCAGGCGCTCGCTGTACGCAGCGCCTGACGGGTACTGGCGGTTTGTAGTTCGGGTAACTCCTCACCGTTAGCAAGCTGTAGATAATGAGTGAGGAAATCAATGTCCATAATACCGCCATAACCTTTCTTGAGATCGTATTTTCCGGTGGGGCTGCCCAATTCGCGTTCAACCCGTGCGCGCATCTCCCGAATCGCCAGTGCCAGGCCGCCCCGTGGATAGTGTCCGTATACCGCCGAACGAATTTTCTGCAGGCCTTTTCCCACACGCTGTCCGGGATCCAATAAGACCCGACATCGGGTCATCATCTGTCGCTCCCAGATATCGCGCTCATCGCAATGATGCGCGACCAACGCCGACAACTCGGTCACCAGAATACCCGCCGTACCGTGCGGGCGCAGACGCATATCTATCGGATAAAGCTGCCCCAGCGCTGTAACTTCGCTCACCGCGTGCAGCAGCTGCCGGCCGTTACGGGAGATGCCGGCAAAGCGCGCGTCCGATTCGCTCAGTGCCAGGAAGATGAGATCCAGATCTGAGCCATAATTCATTTCGAAACCAGCAAGGCGCCCCATGCCCAGCACCGCCAGATCGCTAGCTGCCCGTTTGTTGCCAGCGCTGGCAACAATCTCTGCCGCCAATCTCAGCGCGCTCTCGGCAAGGTTAGTCACCGCGCGTTCCATCCTCTCTTGATCGAGCTGACCTTGAAGATCCGCGATCAAAATCTCCAGCATGATTTCGTTTTTAGCAGCCCGCAGCGGATCCATCGGATCATCGTAGCGACCCTTGCCGGCGAGCCGGCGCAGACGTTGACCTATGGCGGCTTCGGTAAAACTGGGCATGCGCTTGCGATCGAAAAGCCGTGCCACGGCGCGTCCGCGAAAGAATATGTAGCGTGTGAAATACCAACTCGCACCAAACACAGTAGCTAACAACGGCAGATTCCGAGGACAACTCGTCCAACCTTCCTGCTCACACACGGTTTGCCAGCGCTCGATGCTCGCCCGTGCAACATCCGGTCGCCAGGCCGCGCGAATTGCATCCTCTAAACTGTTTGCGATCACGCTGCCTGCGTCCTGCTCAGCTCTGTGCCGGAAGTACACGCTCGAAAAACGAGCGAGCGACCATTTGATGAAACGCAAGTTCTTCCTCGAACTTATCAAGCACGACGTCATCGGACTCTTCGGGATTACCTAATGACCGCGCCAAGACCAATCGTTCTTGGCGCTTGGTAGGTAAGTCGTGGGTCTGACGTTCATCGCGGATCTGCACACGATGTTCAAGCCGACGAAGAAACAGGTACGTCACCCGCAACTGCTGCGCATCAGCGTCTTCGATCAATCCCAGTTCCGACAGATTGGCCAGCGTATCTACCGTGTTACGCGTTCGCAATGACGGCTCGCTGCCGCCGTGCAGCAGTTGCAGTATCTGCGCAAAGAACTCCACGTCCCTGATCCCGCCCGGACCCAGTTTGACGTTCCATCGATCCGCGCGTTCGCGCATACGCGCCATTTGACTCTTTATATCCAACAAGCGGTCGATGTCATCAAATCCCAGCGCGCGCCTGTAAATGAATGGCTGCAGTCGTTGCACCAACTGCTCGCCCAACGCCAGATCACCGGCAACCGGTTTGCCGCGGATCCAGGCAATGCGCTCCCAGTGATCGGCGCTTTCCTCGTAATAGCGCTCCATGTCGTCGATAGACATCGCCAGCGGTCCGTCTATGCCCCACGGTCTGAGCTTCAGATCGACCCGGTAAAGAAACCCTTCCTCGGTCGTTTGTTCGAGCACCTGCGAGAACTTTCGAATATGGCGTACGCTTGCAACATGAAAATCCTCGAAGTCAAAAGGGATCTCCGCTTCGTTTGGGTAGATGAACATCAGGTCAACATCCGAGCTGTAGTTGAGCTCGTGCGCACCCAGCTTACCCATGCCCAGGCAACAAAGATTGGCAACAACGTGTTTAGTGAGCGCGTGATCGTCCTCGCCGCCGACCAGCGTATGTGCTGCCTGCATCACGCTTATTGCGGTGTCGCTCAACGCCGCCAATACGCTTTCGTAGTCGTCGCCGCCAGCGAAATCCAGACAGGTGATTTTGAACAGTTCACGATACTTGTAGCGATACAGCGCTGCGAGCGTGGTTGCGCCCGGTTTTCCCCGGAAACTCTTGCTGGGACGTTTTCCCACCAGCGATACCGCCTCGGGATGTCGGCACAGAAAATTCAACAGGAAATTGGATAGACCGAGTACCTGAACAAGTGTCTTGCGGGCTTCAGCGGAAAGTTTCTGCAGGCGCCGACGGGCGATTGGATCTGCATTCAGACTGTCAACGGCGTTGGCCGCCTTTTCCGGATCAGGCGCACCGGCAATGCAGCGTTTCAGAGAGTCAACCACCTTCACAGGATAGCATCAGGCGGCGCAGAAAAAGGCGGCGGCGACGCTACCGCGCCGCCGCCAGCTACAGATCAGCAGTCGAAATACAAATAGAACTCCCAGGGATGCGGGCGCTGATTCACTTCCTGAACTTCGTTGTCCCGCTTGTAGCTGATCCACGTATCGATCAGATCCTGCGAGAACACATCACCGGACATCAGAAACTCATGGTCGTTTCCCAGCGCATCCAAGGACGCTCCGAGCGACTCCGGAACTGTCTTGATTTTACGCCGGATACTCGCCGGTAAATCGTACATGTTCTGATCGATGGGATCGCCCGGATCGATCTTGTTGGCAATACCATCAAGGCCAGCCATCAGTAATGCCGGAAATAACAAGAACGGATTGGCAGATGGATCCGGCGGGCGGAACTCGATGCGCTTGGCATTCGGCGCCTCGCTGTAGACCGGAATGCGCACCGCGGCACTGCGGTTTCGAGCAGAGTACGCAAGATTGACCGGCGCTTCGAATCCAGGGACCAGTCGTTTATAGGAGTTGGTACTCGGTGCGGCGAAGGCCATGAGGGCGCCCGCGTGCTTTAACAACCCGCCGATGTACCACTGGCACACTTTCGACGTCAAGGAATAACCTGACTTCGCGAAAAACAGGTTCTTACCGCCTTTGAATAGCGACTGATGAACGTGCATACCGCTGCCGTTATCACCAAAAATCGGCTTGGGCATGAACGTCGCAACCTGACCGTAACGGCGCGCGGTGTTCTTCACCATGTACTTGAAGATCATCAATTTGTCGGCCATCTTAAGCAACGAGTCGTAGCGCATGTCGATCTCGCACTGGCCGGCAGTCGCAACTTCGTGATGATGAACCTCGGTCTGGATCCCCGCGGCCACCATGTTGAGTACCATTTCGGTACGCAGGTCCTGCAATGTGTCGTGCGGTGGAACCGGGAAGTAGCCCTGCTTATGTCGCGGCTTATATCCCAGATTCGGTTCTTCGTCACGACCCGAATTCCACGCCGCCTCGTAAGAGTCAATGGCGTAAAAACCCGTGCTGGCATTTTGCTCGAAACGAACATCATCAAACACAAAGAACTCGGGTTCAGGACCGATGTAGCAAGTGTCCGCAATCCCGGTGGACTTCAAATAATTCTCGGCATTTTTCGCGACCTGACGAGGGCTGCGTGCATAGGGCTTCAAGCCTGGCTCCATAACATCACACTGAAGCACCAGCGTCGGGTGATCGAAGAACGGATCGACAAACGCCGTATCGACATCCGGGAGCAGCACCATGTCGGATTCCTGGATCTCCTTAAAGCCACGTATCGATGAACCATCGAAGCCGATGCCTTCATCAAACAGCCCTTTATTGATCTCATCCGTTGTGGTCGAAAAGTGCTGCCACAAACCGGGAAGATCGACAAACCGGAAGTCGACCATTTTTATATTGTTTTTCTTTATCAGGTCTTTAAGTTTGGCTAACGACATGCTGCACACCTCCTCTACTAGAGTTTCATCCTCTCAATTACCAAGCTCCGGCACGCACCCACCGTCGGGTTTGCGCGGTTGCCAATGTCATGTATAGCTTCGCCGAACCCAATGCCGTTGCACAACCCGTGCCATGCCCTGATACGGACACCGAGTTGGTTTTACAACGATTTAAGAAAAGAAGCGGGCTAGGCGGCGCACTGTTCTTGGGCGCCTATTCTAACAACGCACCCCAGTAGTGCAACGGCAATACGCAATCCCGGTTACGGGCTAGCCAGTTAGCCGGTTCCGCATGCGCTCCAGGTAGGCGAGCAGCGTCGGGTGCTTTCGCGTAACCTGGCCCAATCGCGGCGATACGGGGCTATTCAGTGTATTTTCGATGATCGCGAATCCGCCGCAGTCCACGCTTGTGGGTGTATCGGCGAGCAGGAATTTCTTATCACCCAGCGCAGTTTCCAGAGCCTGCATGTCGGCCTCGACCAGCTCCAGCAATTCATCTGCGCTATGTCGACCGTACCCCTGGTAGTGCATCATGTTGTGTGCTTTTTCGCGCACGCCGTTGGCTGCCGCATCGCGCTCCGCGCTGGGCAGTGCGCCAAACATAGCCTGCTTGGCAATTTCATAACCCTCATCGTCCAGCCACCGCCAATATCCAATCGCGAAGTAAAGACTTTCGTCGAGCACCCGACCCAAAGCGTGACTCAACATCTGCTGCTCGGGCGTCAAACCCCCGTCCAACGGGTCACCGTACGTGGCTTTGAGATAGTTGACTATGAACCAGCTATCCGGCACCACGGTTTCACCGTCCTCGATATACGGCAGCTTCCCCTTGGGTGCCGACTCCATGTCCCAGCTCTCGACGCGCTCGAACGGCAGTCCGGCGAGCGTCAAGTAAGCCTCGACTTTGCCACACGGCGGCGACGGTTGAACGCCATTCCAAGGCGGAAAAAGGTGCAGTCGGATCATGTAATCACCATAGGTTAATTGAAAGTGAACCGTTCAAACGCATTGTGCGTCGGCGGGCCCGCGGCGATATGCATCACCGGCGGCGCATCCAGTTCCATCACAGCGCTGGTAAATGTGAAAGCCGGGATCGGGTCCTCGTGATGGCGACAGACAAAAGCGTCCCGGCAGGCCAGCAACTCTTTGCCACGTTTCACATCAAAAGATACGTCGTTATTCAGCTCCCGGTCCAACACCTGCAGGCGTTGCCGGGTGGTACCGGCAACGTCGATTGCGCGATCCTGCTCAACGTCCTCGGGTACGTGCAGATCCGCGTTCGCCAGCGGATGATTGGTGTGAAAGACGCGCCGGGGATGTGGCCTCGTTTCTACGACTTGATTCGCGGACACTTCTAAATCAATGACCGCGTCAGCATCGGCAATGACGTAATTTAGTCCGACCGTGCCGGGCACAGATTTTACGAACTGCACGGCATCATCAAAACTGTGGCGCTCAAGCAGCGCGCGGATCACGAACGTACTCGCCATACCCTGCGTCCGGCGGGCCAGCTGTGACATGGTATTTACGCAAACGGCTACGCCTTTATCATTGACACCGTGCAAACCGATGAAGCCCGCGAATGACGGCAGCAATGTGCGGACATCGTGGTCGCGATCGTCAACATCGAGCAACACCTGCGCACCGTCGAGATAATCCGGCAGATCCTGATTCTGGCCGATGATCGTTGAACGACCGGGCTGCTGCACGGCAAACGCGCTGCAGCGCTCAGCAACGGCAAGCGGCCGCTCCATCTCCAAGGCACGTAAGTGATGCCAGTGTTCATCGAGGGAAATTTGCAATGCGAACGCGGTATCAAAGGCGACGTGTGCGCCGTCGGCGATGCCCCGCACTTCTTCGACGAGATGCGGCGCCTGCTGTTCGGTCGCGGTCAGATAGTCACAATCCTGCAGGAAACGCCGGACATAATGGTCGAGAGAGAGACCAACCGTCTTGCGCACATGCGCGTCCCAACGCTGCAGCAAGGCCGCGATCGGTTCACGCATGGCCGTACCATGCAGCTGTCCGCGTTCGCGCGCTCCGCCTCGCAGCGGTAAATATCGGATGGTCATCGTGTCGAGATCTCGAAACAGCGTTGGAGTACGATAGCATCGAGCAACGGGCGAGAGAAATAAATATGCAGTTCCCAATGACAAGATGCCTGGTGCTGATTACGATCGGTGCGGAAACTAAACCGCATAGCAGCACACGACAATGATCGGACGCCTCAATCACGTTGCCATTGCAGTGCCGGATCTGGCCGCGGCGGCGGAACTTTACCGGGGAACCCTGGGTGCGTCAGTATCGGCGCCGCTGGCGCTGCCGGCGCATGGCGTCACCACCGTGTTCGTCGAATTACCGAACAGCAAAATCGAACTGCTGCATCCACTCGGCACGGGCTCGCCGATTGCGAGCTTTCTTGAACGCAATCCGGCCGGTGGGGTACATCATCTATGCTACGAAGTTGACGACATATTCCAGGCCCGCGATCAACTTCTGGCCACCGGCGCCCGAGTTCTCGGCAGCGGCGAGCCGGCGACTGGCGCGCACGACAAACCAGTGCTGTTCCTGCATCCCAAGGACTTCTGCGGCACCTTGATAGAGATTGAACAGGCTTAGAAGGACCCCTCACTCCAAACCCCTCGCCCGCAAGGGGCGAGGGGTTTGGAGTGAGGGGTAGTTTCAAGAGCCAAAGACAGCTTCGATCAACGGTGATCATTGGAAACGCCGTGCCCGCGGGCTAGAAATCGCTGCGGCGCACAAAACGGCGTAGAATACGGTGCCCTTGCTCCCACCCGCAGCACGTTCCGGCATGAAGTCAAAATACCTGAGATGGCTGTTCATTACAGCGCTCGCCACCGCTGGTTGCGGCAAGCCGCCCGCACAGGAGGGGCCAGGGGGTGAGTTCCCGGTGCAGGCCGTCGTTGCGCTGGTCAAACACGAACCCCTGGAAGAGACGCTGGCGCTCGTGGGCAATCTGGCGGCGAAAGAGTTCATCAATATCCGCAGTGAAATCGAAGCCAAGATCGCATATATCGGATTTACTGAAGGCGCGTCGGTTGAAGCTGGACAGGTGCTATTCCGCATTGACGATGCCAAGTTGCAGGCGCAGGTTGCAGAGGCCAAAGCACGCTTTGAGCTGGCGAAAAATGATTTCGAGCGCGGCAAATCTCTACTCGCCAAGAAAACCATCTCGCAGCAACAATTCGATCAGTTCCGTTCGACCTTGGACGCGAACCGCGCGTCATTGCGGCTAGCCAATGAGCGTATGGACGACGCTGTCATCGTTGCGCCGTTTGTTGGACAAATGGGCGAGCGCGTGGTCAGCCTTGGCCAATTCGTTGACGTAGGGCAATTGCTGTCGTCGCTGGTGCAGATCCATCCGCTGGACGTTGAGTTCAACGTCCCCGAGCGGTATCTCGGACAGCTGGACGTTGACCAGAACATAGCCATTCGCACTGTTGCCTACGATGACGACTTTGTCGGGAAGGTGTTCTTCGTGTCACCGCAGTTGGACGAGCGCAGCCGTACCGTTCTGGTCAAGGCTTATGTCGATAATTCCGACCGACGCTTGAAGCCCGGCATGTTCGCGAACCTGGACCTGGTTTTCCGCGCCCGTGACAAGGCCATCGTCATACCCGAGCAGGCAATCGCCTATCAGGGCGACCAGGCCTCGGTGGTGGTAATGAACCCCGATGCACGCGCGGAGTTTCGCCCAGTCGAAGTGGGTTTGCGTTTATCCGGGTTCGCCGAGATTCTGACCGGTCTTGAAGTGGGCGAGCGCATCGTCGTCGAGGGCTCGCAGAAAATGGGCCCAGGTAGTCAGATCCTCATCTCGCCCAGATCCCAGCGCTATGGAATCGCGGTTCCCGATGCCGCGGATCAGCCTGGCTGACCGTGTTCGTGAGCACCGTCATCTAGACTGCAGGGTAGTATGGCCGAACCGCGTTCGTTCTTCGAAATCTGCATACATCGCCCGGTCATGACCTCGATGATGAGCCTCGCGCTCGTTATTTTCGGGATTATTGGCTTGACGCGTCTGCCGGTGCGTGAATTGCCTGACGTAGACCCAACAATCGTCAGCGTGTTGACTGTTTACCCCGGCGCCAGCGCCGAGATCGTCGAATCCGAGGTTACCGAGGTGCTCGAGGAAGGTATCAGTAGCGCTGAGGCAATTAAGATCCTGTCGAGTACCAGCCGCGAAGAAGTCAGTAGTATCGATGTCGAGTTCATTCAGGGTCGCGACATTGATCTGGCGGCCCAGGATGTGCGCGATCGGGTCGCCGGAGTACGAGGCCAGCTACCGGACGACATCGATGAACCGGTCGTGCGCAAACAGCAGGGCGAAGGCGGCATCATTTTGTGGGCCTCCGTGGCAAGCAAGACCTTGCCGCTGACGGAAGTCGCCCGTATCGCCGACGACATCATCAAGGATCGCTTGCAGACCGTGCCTGGCGTAAGTTCAGTGATCATTGCAGGCGAGAAGAAATTTGCTATTCGCATTCGCCTCGACGCGGAACGCATGGCGGCCCGCGGTATTACGGTAGGCGATGTCGAGCGGGCGTTGCAGGAGCAAAACGTGGAGCTGCCCAGCGGGCGGGTTGAAAATCTGGAGCGCGAACTGACTATCCAGGTGCGTGGCCAGCTCAAGTCCGTCGAGCAGTTCAATCGACTCATCATCCGCCAGGAGGGCGCCAACGCAATCCGCCTGCTCGATATCGGTTATGCCGAGGAAGGCGTCGAGGACGAACGGGGGATTGCGCGCTTCAATGGTGTGCCTTCCATTGGTCTGGGCGTCGTGCGCCAGTCTCGTGCCAATACCGTCGAGGTCGCAAAAACCGTCAAACGACGCATCGCCGAGATGCACAAGAATTTGCCTGCAGATATCGAAATACGGACTGATTACGATAAGTCCATTTATATCGAAAAAGCCGTGCGCGAAGTGTTCCAGACCCTAGGTATTGCTTTTACCCTGGTAGTAATCACCATCTTCATGTTTCTGCGCAACGTGCGCTCAACCATCCTGCCGGTACTATCGATCCCTATCTCCGTGTGTGCCACCTTTGGCGTTCTGTATCTGCTCGGCTATTCCATCAATCTGTTTACCCTGCTCGCCTTGGTGCTGGCCATCGGTATCGTCGTGGATGACGCCATTGTGGTACTGGAGAATATCCATAGACACATCGAAAACGGCATGAGCCCGTTCGACGCAGCGATCGTGACCATGCACGAGATATCCTTCGCGATCATCACGATTACGCTGTCGCTGATTGCGGTGTTCCTGCCGCTTGCCTTTATCGGCGGCATCACCGGACGCTTGCTCATCGAATTTGCCGCGGCACTCACCGTGTCCGTCATAGTCTCGGCATTCGTCGCCCTGACGCTGTCCCCAACCGCGGCCGCCCGGCTGCTGAAACCCATCAACGATCAGAATCATGGATGGGTGTTCAATTTTTTCGAACGCTCTTTCGCTCGTTTGAGCAATTTTTACGAACGGTCGCTGTACTGGTCGCTGAACCATCGTGTGTGGATCGTCGCCCTGGCGGTTGCGACGCTGGGTTTATCGGCCTATTTCTTCACTCAATTGGAACGCGAGTTTCTGCCGCAGGAGGATAAAGGGTGGGTACTGGCGATGGTGCTCTCGCCGGAGGGCTCCACAGTCGAATATACCGACCGCATGCTGCGTCAGGCCGAAGATATCATTGTGACAGCACCCGAAATAGCCAGCCGTTTTTCCGGTGTGGCAATGCCTTTTAACGGTCCCGGCGAAGCAAATTTCGCATTGTCGTTCATCAATTTGGCGGAGGGAGAACGGCGCCGAGCGCGCGACGTAGTCGATGGACCCAACGGCCTCGCTGCACGCTTGTTCAACGAAGTCGAGGGAGCCTTCGCATTCATGATTCTGCCTAAGGCGGTCGAGATCAGTTTCGGTGCGCAACCCTTCGAATTGGTGATAAACCATGGCGATTTGGAAGAACTCGACCGTTATGCCAAAGACCTGATCGGACGACTGTGGCAAGAGGGGTATCTCACCAATATCCGCTCCAGCGTCGAGCTCACGAAACCGGAGATCCGAGTATCGATACATCGTGATCGCGCCGGTGCGCTTGGCGTGTCGATCAAGGAGATCTCTCGCACCTTGCAAATTTTGTTTGGCGGAGAAGATCTAAGCGAGATAAAACTTCTAGGCAAAGAGTATGAGGTGATTGTGCAACTGGACCGCATGAAACGCTTGCGGCCAGCCGATCTGGAACGCATTTTCGTGCGCAGTGGTAATGGTGATCTGGTACAGCTTAGCAATGTTGTACATATCATTGACGGCGCGGGTCCGAACAAGATTGAGCGGTTCCAGCGGCTGCGTTCTACCACCATCGAGGCGACACCCGTCGGCGTATCGCTTGGCACCGCTGTCGATCGAACAGTAGCTATTCTGCAGGAAACCTTACCGGCGGGATTTACCTATGACTGGCAAGGTGAAGTGCGCAATTTGAAAGAGACCGGCGGCGATATATATTTCTACATGCTGCTCGCGCTCGTCGTCGTCTATATGGCACTGGCAGCACAATTCGAAAGTCTGGTTCATCCTTTTACGGTCATGCTTGCCTTGCCGATGGCGTTCCTCGGCGCATTCGGTGCTTTATATGCACTCAGTTGGGTCGATTTCGCTGGCAACATGCTTTACGGCTGGATGCACTATGCACCCTCTCACCCAGCATACGTAGAAACCTTGTCGCGGTTCGTGCCGCGCATTCCGTCGATGAATATAAACATCTTCAGCCAGGTCGGTCTGGTAATTCTGATCGGACTGGTTACCAAAAACTCCATCTTGCTGGTCGAATTCGCCAACCAACGCACCGCCGGGGGCATGTCCGCAAAAGCAGCGATGTTGCAGGCCGGCGTGATCCGGTTCCGACCCATCCTTATGACCAGCATGGCAACCATTGCCGGGATCCTGCCGATTGCTATCGGCTTTGGTGACGCCTCGGAGGGCCGACGCCCACTGGGCGTCGTCGCGGTGGGTGGTTTGTTCACCAGTACGATATTGACGTTGGTGGTGATACCCGTGTTTTACACCCTGTTCGATGATCTGGCGAACAAGTTCAAGCGAACGCCGGTGTCGGCGGCAACATCTGCGTAGGGTCTGCTCCTACAACAAACCTAAACTCCCAGTGCCAATCCATCTTTGCGTGGATCGGACGCGCCGATATAGCTGCCCGTGACCTGGTCGAACACGATTGCCTGCGCGCCGCCGAAGGGTGCGAAATCGCTAGCTTGCACCGCGTGGCCCTTAGCGCGCAGCGCATCCATGGTTGCGCGCGGCGTGCCGTGCTCCATCAATAGATCCAAACGGTCTACGTGAAACCAGCGCGGAACATCGATGGCTTCCTGCACGGGCAATCCATGATCAAGATGCGCAAGCAGAAACTGCACATGGCCTTGCGGTTGGATCGGTCCGCCCATTAATCCGTAGGACATATACAGGCGACCGTCTTTGGTCACCATGCCAGGGATGATCGTGTGAAATGGTCGCTTGCCCGGCGCGTAACAGTTGAGGTGATCTGGCTGAGCGGAAAACCCGGCGCCTCTGTTCTGCAGGAGTATGCCGGTGTCGCCGCCGGCAACACCGGATCCGAACTGTGCGTATACCGAATTGATGAAAGAAACCGCATTGCCTTGTTCATCCGCGACGGTTAGATACGTGGTGTCACCACTCTTGGGTAAACCTGGGTCTACGCTGTCAGCGGCGTGGGCGGGATCGATTAACGCGCGGCGTTCAGTCGAATACGCCTTCGCCAGCAATCCTTCGATTGGCAGCTTTCGCAGATCAGGATCCGCGATATAGGTATGCAGATCGGCATAGGCGAGCTTCTTAGCCTCGATCAGAAGATGCAGATAATCGGGCGAATTAAATTCCATTGCCGGCAAGTCATAGCCTTCGAGAATGTTGAGCATCAACAACACGCCCAGACCCTGTCCGTTGGGCGGCAATTGCCACACCTCATGGTCACGGTAGCTTGTATGTACCGGCTCCACCCAGGTCGAACTGTGTTCGGCGAAATCTTCGCGCGTCAAATAACCGCCAGTTTGCGCTGCATAGTCAGCTATTTTTGCCGCGATCGGACCTTGATAAAACGCATCGCGGCCTTCTGCCGCAACCAATTTCAAACTCTCAGCCAAGCGGGGGTTCACCATCATCTCGCCAAACTGCGGTGGACGCCCGTTGAGTAGATAGATCTCATTGGCGACCGGATCGTTCGCTAGCGCTTCGTGGTAATCCGCCCAGTCGCGGGCCACTCGTTCGCCGACCACATAACCTTGCTCGGCAAGCGCGATTGCCGGCGCCAGCAGTGCACTCAGACTCAGTGAGCCATGGCGTTCGTGCAAACTGCACCAGGCGTCTACCGCGCCGGGCACGGTTACGGACGGCCAGCCACGGAAATACATGCCCTGAGCGACCGCCCGCGCGAACTCCTCCAACCCCAGACCACGCGGAGAACGACCACTACCATTCAAGCCGGAGATTTTTTTCGAGTTGGCGTCGTAGTAAAGGAAAAAAGCATCGCCGCCCATGCCCGTCATTGCCGGCTCGACGACCGCGAGTACGGCCGCCGCAGCAATGGCAGCATCCGCCGCGCTACCGCCGTCACGCAGCACGTCGATCGCGGCAAGCGTGGCCGTTGGATGCGCTGTCGCGGCCATACCCTTGCGGCTGGCTGGCATACGGCGACCGGCAATAAACGGATTAGCGCGAACGCCATGGCGTTCCAAATCACTCAACGCTTGTTCAGACATGATTCCTCTGGCAGGTGCAAGGCCGACGGGCAAGGTTAGGTCATCGATGGATTAGCGGCAACATATGAACACCGTAATTGCCTGAAGAACCCAGGCTTCACTTTAAGGACTCAGAATTCAGATTGTGGCGTGAAAGAAATCGCTGCGCCCGCAGGCGCAGAAGATAATGTTGCGGCGGGGCGCTTTCGGCCCTAACTATCGGTGGCTTGCGGCTTGCCCTTGCGGGTTTCGGTCGCCTCGCGGAGGAATTCCAGCGCTTCGGTGCTTTCTCGATCAGCACCCGCCTCGCAATTAAATAGAATCTCCTCGGCGATCTGTTCAGCGACGGACAGCCAGTCTGATCCAGCTGCAGGTTGTTGCATCACTCACTCCCTGTTAAAGACGCACGGTAGCAGTTTTAAAATTACACAGCAAGGTTCGGGCCAAGGCAGATCAGCTTTTTAATTCAATATGTTACATTCATCACGCTTGTCGACGCCCAAAAATGTGTCGCCCACGGACGTCATTGCGTTGAACAAGGATGCAGTTGTCATTCATCGGACCGGCGAGCGGCCAATGATCAGCGCTTGCCTTGCAAATAAGCCTGGCGGCGGCGCTCCGGAAACTTCTCGATAGCGTAGCGCAGCATGGTGCGCGGCATGTGTTTGTAACGGGTCACAAGGAAGTCCTCCTCGACCTGCAGATCCCGATTACCGGCTTCTCGCAGCATCCAACCGACCGCCTTGTGAATGAGCGAATGTAACGAGTGTTCGCCATGTACAGCCGGTAAACGGCGGCTAAAGATTTCGCGTCGCCAAGCCGATAACGATCCACCATTAATAATAAAGCGGGGAATCTCTCTTTAGTGAATTCGCGAGGCTAACAGGTGTTTGGTATCGCGTATTGAAAGCGATCGGCAGCTGCGCGCGAGTTTTCGTAATTCCGGTACCCGTATGCCGCTGAAGACGTCACCCTCACCGTACTCTCCGGGGCCTGTCTTGAAGATCCGCTCAGAGCCCGCCGCGATCTTCGCATTGGCGCGGCGTCGCAGGTCGGCACGCAGTTCGGATAATTTCATTTACGCGAACCTAAACTCGACATTATTGGCTTAACAAAGTGTTAACCAGAATAGTACATCACGGATTTCAAAATGATCGCTTGCCCGAATGATGCAACCTAAGCTGCACCCGCTCGCCGACGAGGACCGGGGTGACATGGTATATTACCCCCTGCCTGCTGATAGTAGCCTTGAGAACAGCACTCGCATGAATCCTGAACGACGCACGATCCTCGTTGCCGATATAGTCGGTAGCACCCATTTGTACGATGTGCTCGGCGACCGCCGGGCCAAAACGCTGATCACCGATTGCCTGAATAGGCTCACCGAGATCGTTCTCGACCACGACGGTGCAGTCACGGCGTCCGTCGGTGACGAACTGGTCTGTAGCTTCCCGGAAGTAACTAATGCGACGACCTCCGCTAACGAAATGCAGGCCGGCGTACATACTGAGGTCGACCAGACTGGAGACATCGGCAGACAAGCCGTGCAATTGAGCATTGGGATTCAGGTAGGCGATCTGGTGACCGACCCGTTCGATATGACCGCCGAAGTCGTTACCATCGCCCGCCACCTGTCGGGTCTTGCGAAAGCCGAACAGTCGCTGATCACCCAGCGCGTACACGACGATTTGTCATCCGTGATAAAAGCGATGACGCGTTACGTCGACGATGAGCCGTGGCCCAGCGCTCCGTCGAACAAACTGATTATTCATGAATTGATATGGGCAGTGAGTGGAATTACAGCCGCCGCTCCTGCCGCCGCCGCGGCAATCGCGATAGCTGCGCGCACGACCGTGAAGCGCGTGGTATTGCGATTTAAAGACACTGAAGTGGAACTCGGTGACAAGCGCCCAGCTGCCTCAGTTGGTCGCGGCCCGCATAACGATATCGCGATCAAAGGCGATCTGGTGTCACGCGAACATTACCGGCTCGAAATCCGCAACGGGCGCTGCACCATTACCGACTACAGCACCAATGGCACGTCCCTGGTCGCCGACGATGGCAAGCTGACCTATGTGCGGCGCGAGACGCTGCCGTTAAGCGGAAACGGCACGATCCACTTTGGCAAAGACGTGACCAAATTAGGTGTCAATTTCAGCGTCGACGCCAGCTAACAATTGCACGACGGCGGCCACAGCGCGAACAATTCCCTTCGCAGTCCTAACGCACCAAATGTCATAGCCCAGTATCTGGGCGTGTTCGCCTACACACGGCGTGCGATCGAACTGGTGTGGGTCACCAGTAAACGTCTTACGGTAATTCTCGGTCTGTTAACGCTGGTTGCCGGCATCCTACCCGCGGGAGTTGCCTACGTTGGGCAATTGATTGTCGATGGAGTCGTCAGTGCAATGGCACAGACCGCACGCGGCGAGGCGGCAGACACCCGCTACGTGCTTTACGTGGTCGGCCTGGAGGCATTCATTGTCATCGTCATTGCTGGCGCTCAACGCGGGATTGCCGTGTGCCAGTCGTTATTGCGCGTGCTGCTGGCACAACGCGTTAATACCATGATCCTGGAAAAAGCGCTGACCCTTCAGCTTGCCCATTTCGAGGACTCGGAGTTTTACGACAAGCTGACCCGCGCGCGGCGCGAAGCTTCCATGCGGCCGCTGAGTCTGGTAACCCGTGCGTTCGGGCTTGTGCAAAACGCGATTTCGCTGATCAGCTACAGCGTCTTGCTATTTCATTTTTCCGCCTGGGCGGTCGTGATTCTGATCGTAGCCGGTCTGCCGCAATTCCTGGCCGAGGCAAAGTTCTCCGGCGACGCGTTTCGACTGTTTCGTTGGCGAGCGCCAGAGACGCGCATGCAGGCCTACCTCGAAGTCGTGCTCGCCCGCGAAGATAGCGTCAAAGAGGTAAAGTTATTCAACCTCGGACCACGCTTGCTGCAACGCTACAAAGACATCTTCACAAAGTTATACGCCGAGGACCGCGACCTCACACTGCGGCGCGATTTCTGGGGTTACCTGTTGGGCCTGATTGGTACCGCGGCGTTTTACGGCGCCTATGCCTGGATCGTCATTGTAACCATTGCCGGATCCATAAGCCTGGGTGCAATGACTATGTACTTGCTGCTGTTTAAACAGGGACAGGCGGCGGTCTCCGCCAGCCTCACTGCCATCAGTGGGATGTATGAAGACAACCTGTACCTGTCGAACCTCTATGAATACCTCGAATATGAAATACCGGAGCCACTCGGCACCGTGATGCAGGGCCCCATACCGGGCGACGGCGTACGTTTCGAGGATGTGTCGTTCACGTACGCCGGTACCAACACCCCGGCCCTGCAAAACGTATCGCTGCACTTGCGCCCAGGACATAGCCTCGCGCTGGTAGGCGCAAACGGATCCGGTAAAACGACATTGATCAAACTGCTCACGCGTTTGTATGTGCCCAGCGATGGACGGATCTTGCTCGATGGGTTGGATTTAGGTGAGTGGGAGGTTGACGCGCTACGTCGACGGATCGGCGTGATCTTTCAGGATTTCGTTCATTATCATTTACTCGTCGGTGAGAACATCGGCGTAGGCGATGTTGATCATTTCGAGGACGAAGCGAAATGGCGCGACGCTGCCGACAAGGGAATGGCCGCTGCATTCATCGAACCCTTGTCTGCTGGCTATCACACACCGCTGGGCAAATGGTTCAAAGACGGCCAGGAACTATCAGGCGGGCAGTGGCAGAAAATCGCCCTGTCCAGAGCCTTTATGCGCAGCCGCGCCGATCTGTTGGTGCTGGACGAACCCACAGCCGCCATGGATGCCAAGGCAGAAGCCACCGTGTATCAGCATTTTCGTACTTTGACCCGGGATAAAATGGCGATACTGATATCGCACCGCTTCTCAACCGTGCGCATGGCCGACGATATCATCGTCATGGAACAGGGCCGCATCATCGAGCACGGCAGCCACGAGGCGCTACTCGCGGCCGACGGACACTACGCGCAATTGTTCAGGCTACAGGCGCAGGGGTATAAATAGTTTGGTGGCAATTACCCCTCACCCGACCGCCATGGATGAGGGGTAGAAGCGGCCACCCAGGTCCTGAAGCGTCGGCCGATTTACGCTTCTTTACGAACCTTGGGCGTTTGTTAGGTCTACTATAATGAAGATGCTCAACCGCAGCCCTAAAGTTTTGGTCCCGGTCGCCATTTTGGCGGCGTCCGTGCTGACGTTCGGCTATCTGAAGGTCACCCGAACCGAAGCGCAGCCAAAGCCTCCGGAGGAACGGGTTTGGCCAGTTTCGGTGACGGCGGTCGAACGCATTTCGATGCAACCCACCGTGAGCGCGTTCGGCGAGGTGGTGGCCGGTAAAGAAGTTGAAATCAAACCGCTGGTTCCCGGCCGCCTGGTCGAGGTCTCTCCAAACCTGGAAAATGGAGCTGTGGTGCAAGCCGGCGAACTGCTGGTAGTAGTGGATCCCTTCGATTACGAAACCGCGGTGGTCGAACGCGAAGCCGAACTTAACGAAGCCAACGCACGGCTACAGGAGATCGGTGCCGAATTGAAAGCGGCGCGGCAATTGCGCATACATACGCAGCAGGAGTTGGTCCTACGCGAGCGCGATCTCGAACGCACGCGCAATCTGACCATACGCGGCACCGCCAGCGAGAAGGCGCGTGATGACGCCGAGCTTGCCTTGAACAACGCCGAACAAAGTCTGACCTTGCGCGAGCAATCGATAGCGCAACTCGGCGCGCGCACGGATCAACAGGACGCGTTGATTTCACGCGCGGACGTTGCCTTGCGGCGTGCGCGCCGGGATCTGGAACACACGCGGGTCACAGCGCCCTTTACCGGATTTCTCACTGACACAGACGCCGCCTTGGGCAAACGCGTGCGCGACGGCGACGCCGTTGCCCGTTTGATTGACGCCAATCGCCTGGAGATCAGCTTTCAATTGAACAACCGCGACTTTGCGCGGCTGTTGAATGCCGGAACCGCGGGCGCTAACGGTTTGGTGAATCGCCCGGTTGAAGTTCAATGGAAAGTGGGTAACGAGGTGTTTGTATATCAAGCCCAGATCGAACGCGTCGGCGCCGAGATTGACGCCACTAGCGGCGGTGTTGACGTATATGCCGTAGTCGAGGGCGCCGGGCCTGAAGTACCGCTGCGCCCGGGTGCATTCGTCCAGGTAGCAATCCCCGATCGCCATTACCAGGACGTGGTTGAACTACCCGACACTGCCGTCGACGACACCGGCAGCCTCTATGTCGTTGAAGACGGACGTCTCGTTGCCCGGCAGGTCACGATACTGCGGCGCGTCGGAACGACGTTTCTAGTCACTGGCGATCTGCCCGCGGGCGCGCTGGTAGTGACGACACCCTTCCCGGAAGCCGGACCAGGCGCCCGAGTATCGGTGCGGTGAGCCCGGAAGCGGAAACGCCGCCCACCGCGAATCGCGGCACCGACATAATCAGTCTGTTTGCTCGTCATGTGACGGCTGCCAATCTGTTGATGGCCACCATGATCCTGACCGGCCTGGTGTCGGTGGTGGTCATCAATAAGCAATTTTTCCCCGAATTCGGCATCGACGTTGTACAGATTACCGTTGAGTGGCCAGGCGCCACAGCGGAGGACGTCGATACCAATATCGTTGCGGCTATCGAACCGGAAGTGCGCTTTCTCGATGGTGTCAAGAAGGTTCGCTCAAATTCCTACGACGGACTGGCATCGGTAAGCATCGAGTTTTACCCCGGTCACCCGATGGACAGTGCACTGTCGGACGTGGAACAGGCCGTCACGCAGGTTACCACGCTGCCCGAAGACACCGAGCGCCCTAAGATCCGGCGGCTGGTGCGCTACGACACTATCATGCGCCTGGTACTGTCGGGGCCATTCCCGGAAGCCTCGCTCAAGCAAATAGCCAAACGTATTCGCGACGATCTGCTGACGCGTGGCATCGACAAAGTCGAGATCTTTGGCAGTCGCGATGAAGAGATCTGGGTAGAGGTCGATCGCGAAGCGTTACGCCGCCTGGACCTGACCCTTAACGATGTCGCCGCCCGCATCCGCGAGACTTCGCAGGACTTGCCCTCGGGTGAACTCGCCGGCGGCGAGCGTCAAATACGCAGTCTCGGATTACTGCGCGACGCGCGCGGCGTTGCCGGCATCGAGATAAAGGCGTTGGAGGACGGCCGCAAGATCCAATTGCGTGATATCGCCAACGTGACCGAAGCGTTCGAGCAACGCGGCAAACTGGGCCGCCGCGGAGGCCAGCTCGCTTTCGAGATCCATCCACGCCGCGGCGTGGATGGCGATTCCCTGGAGCTTGCGGAGATCGTCAATGCCTATGTCGCCGAGATCGAACCCTCTTTGCCCGAAGCACTTACGCTGGAACGCTACGACGTTGAGGCCGGGTATATTCGCGACCGCATTCGCTTGCTGGTCAAAAACGGCGCCACCGGACTATTGCTGGTGCTGGCAATACTGTTTATTTTCCTCAACGGACGCGTCGCGTTCTGGGTAGCCATGGGGATCCCCACGGCGCTGCTGGCAACCGTTACCATAATGCTGTTCACTGGGCAGACCATCAACATGATGAGCCTGTTCGGTTTGATCATGGCCCTGGGTATTGTTGTCGATGATGCGATTGTCGTCGGCGAACACGTGGCATCGGAACATGCGCGCGGCGGGCGCGCGCCGCTGGACGCCGCGATTGCCGGCGCACAGCGTATGTCAGCGCCGGTTGTGAGTTCGACCTTGACCACTATTGCCGCATTTTTGCCGTTGTTGCTGATCGGCGGCATCATCGGACAGATACTGACCGCCCTGCCCTTAGTCGTCATCGCAGTATTGCTGGCAAGCCTGGTCGAGTGTTTCTTGGTGCTGCCGGGCCATCTACGCGGCGCGCTCGGAGAACATAAGCCGGGTCTGTTGCGCAGCTATGCACCGCGCTTATGCGAACAGACCGATCGGCCGATGCAAGCGTTCGGCCGATTTCGCGTTCGCTTCGACGCGGCGTTCAGCCGATTTCGTGAGGGACCTTTCCGTCGGCTTGTAAGCTTATGTGTCGAGTGGCGCTACACCACTATCGCGCTCGCCGTCGGCGCCTTTCTTATCGCTTGCGGAATTATTGCCAGTGGCCGAGTCCTGTTTATTTTCTTCCCGCCCTCGGAAGCGGACCGCGTCTACGCAAACGTGGAGTTGGCAGCCGGCTCGCCGCGCAGCCAAACCATGTTGATGGTCGATCTTGTCGAGCAGGCGGCGCATCGAGCTGCAACCAGGCTTGCGGGCGAAGACAACGCAATGATCGTAATGTCGTTGGGTAAGCTTGGCACACCGGTGGGTGGCGGGCATCGCACATCTCAAGCCACCACCGATACCATCGGCGGCGTCGTCGTGGAACTCATATCCTCCGATCGTCGCGATATTCGTACGCGTGATTTCATCAAAGCCTGGCGCGACGAAGTGCCCGCGGTAGCCGGACTGAGCTCGCTGACAATCCGCGGCTCCCGAGCGGGGCCACCGGGTAACGATATCGATGTGCGCTTGAATGGGCCCGACGTGGACACCTTAAAGAAGGCGGCGGTGGAACTTGGCGCGCTGTTGCATCGCTATCCGGATCTCGGTGATATCGAGGACGACCTTCCCTATGGGCGCCCGGAAACGGTAATCGAAGTCACACCGCGGGGGCGAGCACTGGGCTTTAATACACAAAACGTTGGACGGCAGGTGCGAAACGCCGTTGAAGGCGCGGTTGCGAAACGTTTTCCGCGCGGCGACGAGGAGGTGTGGATCCGAGTGCAATTCCCGCGCGCCGACGTCGATTCCGCGCTGCTGGAATCGCTGTACTTGCGCGCACCCAGCGGCGCGGAAGTTGCGCTGGAGGAAGCGGCAACGATGCGCGAAAGTCACGGCTTTGCGCGCATCCGTCGCGAAAACGGTAAACGCCAGGTAAGCATCACAGCGGACATCGATGGCACCAGTGTAAACACCGATCAGATCATTGAAGCTTTGCAGCGCGACGGCCTACAGCAGATCGCGGACGACTACGGCGCCCAGTACAGTTTTGGCGGTCGCGCCGAAGAGCAAAACGATACCTTCGCCGACATGCGCGTCGGCGCATTGCTCGGCATTATCATGATTTACATTATTCTTGCGTGGGTGTTTTCGAGCTATCTGCGTCCGCTGGTCGTCATATCCATTATTCCGTTCGGACTGGTTGGCGCCGTACTCGGCCATTTGGTGATGGGTATGGATTTGACCATCCTCAGCTTGTTCGGGCTGCTCGGACTGTCGGGCATCGTCATTAACGATTCGATCATCCTCGTCACCACTATTGATCGACGGGCGGCGGTGCAGGATTTAAATGAAGCAATCATCGACGGCTCCTGCGATCGCCTGCGGGCTGTGCTGCTAACCTCAGCGACGACCATTGGCGGGCTTACACCGCTACTCATGGAACGCAGTTTGCAGGCCCAGTTTTTGATCCCGATGGCGGTAACCATCGTCTTTGGGCTTGCGCTCGCGACGCTGTTAGTCTTGCTGGTAATACCATCACTGGTCGCCATTCAGGGAGATATCATGACACTGGTGAATCGGCGTACTCTGGCATCGCCCCAGGAAAACGCTTAACCCGTCAATTGCATAAAGGCTCCGCGCGATGCTCGTGAAACCCGCTTATCGTAATGGCTAGATGTTAATAGCGGAAAAATACAGTTTGTACGGCATCGCGCGGCTATCCTGGCGCTCGCGACGCCCAGGTGCACGCGTCCTGCGCGCGCATTCAGGATCCTTCATGCAATATGCGGGCTAGCAGCCGACGTCTGCTCAACAACGCCGTCCTGATCGCGGCCGTTTGCGTGTTGCTGTTCGCCGATTCCGCCGTGCGTGAGATCCACGGCACTGCGTTGTTTTACGCGAGCATGGCGCGCGAGATAGCCGACGCGGGTAATCCCCTGGAGATTTTCGTCGGCACCGAAGCTTACCTGCTGAAACCACCGCTGCAGTTGTGGTTGACCGCAACGGCCGTGAAGGTGCTCGGCCCGACCGGCTTGGCCGCGTCGTTATTCTCGCGGCTATTCGGCATCGTCGCCATTGTGCTGTCGATGCTGATCGCCCGGCGCTTGTTTGGCGCCACAACAGCCTGGTTCACTGCTTTGGTGCTCGTCACTAACAGTACCTTTTATCAATTCACGGCGACGCTGCGGATGGAATCGCTACTGTTGACCGGGATCCTGTTGACGGTGCTAGGGGCGTTCGCGCGCGGGCCAGGCCGCGGCGGTCTGGCGTTTTACGGCGGGCTTGCGCTCGGGATTCTCGCCAAGGGTCCGGCAGGGCTCGCCGCGCTGGTGTTTCTGCCGGCATATGCTGCGGTCATGGGGCAACCATTGCACACCCTTGTGCCACGCTCGCGTTACGTGTTACTGCTGGCGATTCCCCTCGCCTGGTTCAGCTACCTGGCCGCGCAACATGGGCTCGCGCCACTGTCGCACCTGGCCGCCGACACTATGCGCGGCTCCGGTGGCGGGATCGGCGAACATCTGGCCTCGGCCGCCAACTCCTATTTGGAGAAACCCCTGCGGCGCTACTGGCCCTGGCTGCCTTTCATGGCCTTCGGTTTATACATGGCGGGCCGGCAGCTATCGGATGGCAAAGTGCCGCGCCGTCAGCGGGCTCGCTGCGCGCTGCTAGTGAGCTGGATCGCCGCGGTGGTGATCTTTGCGGTGCTCAAACCCGATCACGATGTGCGTTATCTGTATCCGGCGCTGCCCGCGCTGGCGATGCTCGGTGCCTGGGCACTGGTGCGCCTAATCGGTGTTCGAATACCTGCGTGGGCAAGCGCCAGCGCGCTAGGCGCTGCTTGCATTGGCATGGTCGTAATGCTCAACCCCGGCATGATGCTCAAAGACGCCCGGCCGGCGTTGCAGCAGATGCGCGAGTTTGTCGATACACGACTCGCCGCGGATACGCCGGTGACCATTGTTGGTACCCAGATCACGGCAGACGCGGGGCCGCGCCGGCAAAGTGAACATCGTGATTGGGCACACTTTTATTTGGGCCGTGAAGCGAACCTGGTTTGGGACGCCACGGCGGATCGCGATGCGCTCGCCGGCGAACCCCTGGTATTGATTGCCCAGCTGCCGGGCAGAGAATCGCTGGCGACTGCGTTGCATCTGCGCACCATCACCCATACTGAAGAGATGTTGCTGGCGGTACCGATGGGTGCCGCAAAGTCGCGAGCGCGCTGATTCCTTGGTCTAATAGATCGGCCCGAGTAAAGCATGAAGGCACCGGGCGAAATCTGTAAAACCTCGGCTTTGTACAGGTTCGATGTGAATGGCGAAAAAAGACTAACGTGCTACTGCGCCGATATTTTCTGAAGCGAACCCTGATCGCATTCCTGGCGGTGTTCAGCATCCTGAGCCTGGTGTTCGTCGTCAACTCGGGAGTGGACTACCTGGGCGACGCGGCAGCCGGAAAACTTGCGCCTCAACATATTGCCGGTATCGTGGGTTTGAAAATGCTGGTGTCGCTCAAGATTACTGTACCCTTGTGTTTGTTCCTGGCTTTGTTGATGACCATGAATACCATGACCCGCGACCGCGAATTGGTGGCGATATCATCAGCCGGACTGGGTGCGCGGTTTTATATCCGCGCCGCAATGGAAATCGGCACGGTCATGATGGTAATGGTCGCGATGGTGTCGTTCATCTTCGAACCATGGGCCGATCTCACTGTCCACCGCTTGCAGTCGGTGTCGAAACAGGAAGCCGAAATATTCGGTATTTCGCCGGGCCAGTTCAAGGAATTTTCCAGCGGTGATCGCGTCATGTTTGCCGCCGAAGTCTCCGAGAACAACCGCAACTTACAGACCGTATTTCTGCGCGTGCGCGGCCAAGGCGACGACGGCGAGGGCGTCGAAGGCGTGCTGGCAGCCGAACAAGCTCACATCGAAGATAACGCGGAATTACGCGGCCGCTTCGTCGTGTTCGAAGACGGTCGGCGTTACGACGGCCGTGCGGGCGATGCCGATTATGCCGTTACCCAATTTGAAACCTACGGCGTGAAAATCGATCAAGACAATACCGAGGATGAGGCCTTGTTGCAGAACGTCAGCATGATGCCAACGTTGCAGTTGCTGCGCCGCAGCGGCCCGCACGCGGCCGCGGAGATGCACTGGCGCGTGGCCATGCCCATTGCGACATTATTGCTGGCGATTCTCGCCGTGGTATTGGCCCGCGTGCGTTTACTGCAGGGCGCTTACCTGCCGGTGCTGGCCGGGTTGATGGTGTACTTCACTTACAGCAACACGCTTGGCATCGCCAAGGGCCTCGCCAAACAAGGCGCGTTGAGCCCGGAGATCGGATTGTGGCCGGTGCATATCTGCTTTATCGCGTTTATTTTCTTAGTCGAGCGTTATCAGAAACTCGGCGCTTAGCTCGTGAACTTTTGCGCGAGCCATTCGGCCAGTAATTCGTTGACGCGCTCGGGCGCTTCCTGCTGTACCCAATGCGATACACCTGGCAGATAGTGCAAAGTCAAATCACTGACATAACGCTGCGTGCCGATGGTGGTCGCCTTGCCTAACGCAGCGTCTTCCTCGCCCCAAAGCATGAGGGTGGGCACATCGATAGTGCGTACGTGACTGCGTAGATCCCGCCACTCGCTTTGATAGCGCAACGCCCGATAGTAATTCAGCATCGCCGGCAGCGCGCCCGGACGGCGGGCATTGGCCCTGTAGACCTCGAGCAAGGAATTGTCGAAGCGACTTTTGTCGCAGGCGGTGCCGCGGATCATGCGCGCGATAGCTTTGGCACCATCAGCGCCTAGCATGCGCTCCGGCAGTCCTGGGATTTGAAAAAAGAACATGTACCAGGAGCGCCGCAACTGCGCGAGCGTACGCATGCTGCGGTAAAACAGCGCAGGATGTGGCACGTTCATTATCACCAGACCCTGTAACGGTCGTATCGCACGGATCGCGCACGCCCAGGCAATGGCGGCGCCCCAATCGTGGGCAACCAACAAGGTAGAGTCGCAATTCGCGGCATCTATTAATGCGCCGATGTCGGCGACGAGATTGGAAATCACGTAGTCGCGGATCCGGGACGGCTTGGAACTATCGCCATAACCGCGCAGGTTCGGCGCCCAGACCCGGTAACCGTGCTCGGCGAGCAGCGGCATTTGATAGCGCCACGACACATTGCACTCGGGAAAACCGTGCAGGCACAGCGCCAATTTGTCGCCACTACCTACCTCCGCGACGTCGAAATGCAGGCCATTTGCGCTGACTGTGCGGAAAATCGTGGAAGTTGGGAAAAATTCCTGTCTACTCATCGAACTACGCGGCCGCTGTAATGGTCTAGACTTAAGGGTAACTCGAAACTCAAGGCCTCAGGGGCGGAGCGATGCAGATTTTTGGATACGAGCTGAAACCACACGTTACTGCACTGTTTGCGTTGCTGGCGCTGAGCGTGGCACCGCTCCCAGCCGCAGCCTATCTGAGCATTGGCTACCACGGCAACGGGCTGCACATCGGCACCAGCCTTTACGGCCACCATGGGTACCGGGGATCACGCCACGGTTACAGGTCGTTTCGTGGCCATCGCCGATCGCACTACCGGCACAGCTATCCAAGTACCTATTTCAGCCTGCACAGCTATCCGCGTTCGTATTACGGGAATAACACGTATTTCGGCTTCTCCACCGGTTACAACCCGAGCTATTACGGACGCTCTTATTATCCGGGCTACCGCAGCGCGTACAGTTATCCTAGCTACTCAACCTACCCGGTACACAGCAACACCCGCGATTACGCCTCTACCGCGTACGATCCAAGTTACCAACCGCAAGCGTACGTCTCGCCCGGCGACGCGAAGCGATTCAGCGGCCAGGGTTGGGACTTACTCGCCAAAGGCCGCCCCACTGAAGCACTGAGCAAATTCAGCGTGGCCGAACAGAGCGACGCCAACAACGGCCTCGCCAAACTCGGCTATGCACTCGCCACCGCAGCTTCGGGCGACTACGAACGCGGCGTCTATGCGATGCGCCGCGCATTTCGCGAAGCCTCGGGTGCATTGACCAACATACAACTTCACGCGGATCTGAAGCCCACCGTGCACGGATTGCTCTACGCCTACCAGGAGAACCCGGACAACCGCGAGCACGCGTTCATGGCAGCCGCACTGGCCTATCTGCTACATGAAACATCAGCGGCAACCCAGGCGATCAACGACGCCAGAAAAACCGGCGACCGCTCCGCCAGCGCGCGCAATCTGCAAAACATGATTGCCGATCTAACCGACGACAGACATGCGGTCGCGCCGCAGCAGAACAGTGATGTAGATGACTCGGCACGGTTTGATGAGTTGTTGCGGCGTTAGGGATAAATCGTAACGGGACTGAATTACGCGCCTGGATCAAAAACATAAGTATCGCTATCGGCGTAAAGTAAACGAGTGAGTTAAAACACAATCACGTTATCGCCCTGTAGCATCGCAATCTTTGACCTCTTTCCCCTGCTCCTCCCCCTAGCCGAACAGCAAATCGATCAACGCCCGGGTACTGTTGAATGCCTGAATAAAAAGCATAATTACTATCAGCGGAATAAAAAATAGAAGAAAGCGAAACAGCGATTTCGAAGTAGACATTAAATGAGCGCGCAGTTTGTCGCCTGGAGTCCGCAACTGCTTCCAGGTTCTGTACATGAAAATTGCACCAATTATACTCAGGCTGAACAGTACTATTTGCAGTATGGCCATGGCGACTTAACTTGCCCCGCTGTTAGCGGGCTTCCCCGAATGCCTTTCCTAGCGTGTTTACTCCACTAGCGACTTGATATAGATCGCTTGCGGACGTGATGCTACCTGACAAGACGGCAGCAGGTCTCGCGCCGGTAACAAGGTCAACTGTCGCTCCGAATTGTGTGCCCTGCTCGCCAAACAAGTAACCGCCAGTCCCCTCAAAGAACCCCGCGCGATAAACACCATCTACGGCACTGAACATCTGCATATTGGAGTTGTACATACCGATCGTCCCATAAACCGCGACTCCGCCCCATACAATGAACGCTGGCCAAGCCATTACGCCTGCCGCGGTACCTACCAGTAATAACCCAACTCCTCCGACTGCTTCCCCAAAGGCGAACGTAAAATCAACTATCCCAAAAGCAAGATTTGGCCAATTTGTGGCTAGAGTATTCGGCCCGATATACGTTAGATCGGCGACCATAGAAGCGTACTGATTTCTTGTCAGACCCAGCTTTCCAGCTTCCGAGTTACGAAACGCTTGTTCAGCCCCAACTTCTGATGCTACATACGCGAACGCCGCCGTTACTGCGCCATTCATGAATTTGCCTCCACCGACCACCGCCGCAGCGCCTCCGGCTACGGCACGGGCAATTCCCTGGCTTACTGGGCTCAACCGGCTGACGAATTTGCTTCCGCCCAAAAACTGTGCGGTACCGGCAGCGGCGAAACCACTTAGAAAATCTCCACCTTGTGCGACGCTGGATATTCCCCCTACAACTCCGTGTGCAACGGCTTTAGCGGCGAAAGCCAATTCCCCGAAAGCGGTAAAATCAAGGCCTCCTACGATCGCGAAGGCTTGGCCGGTCACCGCGCCGATAAGACCGGACTGCAGATCTCCGCCACTACTGACGAAACCCTGGGCGAATCCTGCACAGGCCGGTCCGCAGAGATAGTAACCACCGACTGCGGCCGCTATCGCTCCGATCGCGCGAATATTTTTCGCAATCGCCCTGACCACCGATCGGATCGCTTTAAAAACACTCTTGAAAATACCTCCGATAGCCTTAAACAGCTTGCCAAAGAAAAATCCGCTGGGGTCTGTAAAACTCAGTGGATTATTCAGCACGTAGCTGTAGCGATTGAGACTTTGCGCGTTCGCCGGCTCCTGTATGAACGGATCGGGTGAAAGAAAACGGCCCAGATCCGGATCATAAATGCGCCCATTCATATGAATGAGACTCACATCGTCCAGGTATTCGTGACCCGTGAAGCAGCGTTTGGTCTCGATGGCTTCGACCTGCGTCAGTGCGTCCTGCCAGTCGATCTCGCGGCGCTTACCATGCGGATCGTAGGATAGCTCCTCGGCAAGGACGGCATTCTCATCGGTGATCTCGGTGATCGAGCCGATGTGATCGCGGTGGATGTAGCGTGTTTCGATGGTATTGTCGTCGTGCTCGCGATAGATCGCGATTGAGCTGCCGCCGGCGCGCACGTAGTGCACATGTGTCGTTTGCCCAGCAGTAATTTGTTTTTCGTACAGGCTGCCGACGTAGATCGTGGTCAAGCCGGTTGAATTGACCTGCTTGAACCGCGCCCGAGCGTCGTCATAGTAGAAATCGAGTGTGACAGCGCCGGCACCTTCGCTGATAGACCTCGGCTTGTTGTAGCTCGTCCATGTCAACGTGCGGGAACGTTGACGGGTGAAGTTGTAGCCCTCGGTCATGTTGCCGTTGGCGTCGTAGCAGAACTGCTGGCCACCGGCCGTCGTGACAGCGTGCGGGCCGGAATTATTACTGCACTGAGCGTGGCTTTGACCGTATTGGTAGGTCCCAGTGATGCCGGTCTTGGTCAGGATGTTACCGAGCGTATCGTAACTGTAACTTTTGCTCACCGGGGGGGGGGGGGGGGGGGGGGGGGGGGGGGGGGGGTGCCACCGTCATCCAGTGTCGAGGTTCGTAATCGATTCAGCGTGTCGTAATCAAAAGTTTCAGTGAGACCTTGATCTATGTCTTCACGCTTTTTTAAATTACCGATGACATCGAACTCGTAGCGATAATCCTGGATGTCGAAGACGCCGAATGGCGATGACGATTGGATGGTTTCTATTAACCCGGATTCGGCGTCAAAGCGTTGTGAGGTTGTGACCGCGTTGCCAAAAGTGAACTCCTCCAATTGACCTGCTGCATCCCGCATCTCCGCTTGCCAATACAATGCATTGGTCGCGTCATTACGCACGTCCAGTTCGTAGCCGTTTGCGTCGTAGCCGTAGCGGACTTTGAATCGCCCGGCATCATGCGGACGCTGCGGATATGTGATGGTCTGCAGGCGTCCGGCACTGTCGTAGGTCTGGTCCACCAAATAGGGTGCCCCATCAATACTTGTGGCTGTGGATTGCGGACGACCTTTTGTGTCGTAGGCAAAGGACTTTGTTATGGCATCGGCGCCGGTGGCCGTTACTGTTGCCAATTTCCCAACACCCTTGGCGGCAGTGTCATATATCCAGGTAGTGACAGCTGCGCCCGCGGACTCCGAGCGTACTGTTGGACGGCCGAGCCTGTCGTAATCCGTTGAGACTATCTGGCCTTTCGCGTCGGTCTGTTGGAGCAGTTCCCCGACACCGTTGTATTCGTATTTCCAACGGTCATCTACGCCCGGACCCGCACTCATGTCCGGATCGTTCATTGTCCTTTTCCGACCACGGACGTCGAACGTGGAAGTAATCGTATTGCCGTAGCTGTCCTCAACCTCCAGCAGATTACCGAAGGGATCGTAACGGTAATGGGTTTCGTTGCTATCGACGTCGGTGACTTTGATAAGTTCACCGCGCGCGTTACTGCTACGAGTAGACACTTGTCCCAAACCATTGGTTACCGTTACCTCAAGACCGTTGTAGTTGGTCGCGGTCTCGGTCTGACCGTCCGGGAGCAGTTCCATGGTGGAACGACCGGCGAGATCATAGTGCGTGAACTTATGCCAATACTTTGTATCGCCATCGAAGTACGGCAGGGTTTTTTGTTTGACCTGTCCCAACGCGTTGTATTGGGTTTCGACGATGATGGTGCTGCCGCCGAAACCTACCTGTGCGGATACTGATTCACGACCGAGCAGATCGGTGATTACAGCGGTTGCAGGCGCGCCGGTCGTCGCGGTAATTAGCTTGAGCACACCGTTACTTGAGCAAGTAGTCGCGGTACACCAGGCCCGGGTAAAGTTGGTTTCGCTCAAATCTGCGCGAGTGTCTTTGAGCCGTCGTCCGAATGAATCGTAGTCCCAAGTGGTTGGCAATCCATTAGGCCCCTTGAGGCGGACCATTGAGCCAAATCTGCCATCGTATTGTCGATATTCTTCGTGGTTCAGGGCGTTGCTGAGCTTGATAGCGAAACGGCCATTGTTCTTGATGATCGTGTCGTTCTCGTCCAATTCACCCCACGTGGTTGTGGTTGACCTTGCTGCCGTCAGGGCATCACCGTTTATCGTTACGGTCGCGGTATTGCCGAAGCGGTCGTGAGCGTAATCGGTAGTCTGGGTTATGTTGAGATGATTACTATTGGTCACACAATTGGCTACACCACCAGTTTCCGTAATGTCGCTGGACTTTGGCTCTATGGCCTCACGAGTCAATAGTCCGCTCGTGGCGTCATATTCAAACCCTGATGTGCGTTGCGCCGTCGTGCCGTCCGCCAGCGTCTGCGTAACCCCTGTGCAAATCAGACGGCCAAGGTACCAATTGGCCGTATCGTTGTTGTAATCGTTGGCGGTTGTGGCTGTAACCGTTTGTGTCGACGGGTTTGCGCCGTCCATCGTCGTTACTATGATGTTGGTCGGATTGCCAAAGGCATCGTAGTCCGACTCGGTCGTGACCTTTGTCACCAGCGAACCGTCTAACTCGTATGACTCATTGTCGCTGGACTTTGGCTCTATGGCCTCACGAGTCAATAGTCCGCTCGTGGCGTCATATTCAAACCCTGATGTGCGTTGCGCCGTCGTGCCGTCCGCCAGCGTCTGCGTAACCCCTGTGCAAATCAGACGGCCAAGGTACCAATTGGCCGTATCGTTGTTGTAATCGTTGGCGGTTGTGGCTGTAACCGTTTGTGTCGACGGGTTTGCGCCGTCCATCGTCGTTACTATGATGTTGGTCGGATTGCCAAAGGCATCGTAGTCCGACTCGGTCGTGACCTTTGTCACCAGCGAACCGTCTAACTCGTATGACTCATTGACGCTGACATCCGCGTGCGGAAAAAACACGCCTGTATGCGTTTGCATCGATGCATAGGTCGAACTGACATCGCTCATCGGAGTCAGATCCGGTTGCAGTACCTGCGCGCGCGTCATCAGACCTTGGAAAGGATAGGTTTGGCTGTACGTGGTCTTTGAAATGATGCCAGTGGCGACTTCTGTCGCTGTCGCGGAGTCAAAGCCGAGGAATCCATAACCGTGCAGGTGAACTTTGGCGCCTGCGTACGCATAAGTCGTCTCGCTTTGTCCGCCCAGGCCATCGGATTCTTTAAGTGACGAAACGACATACAAGGGCGCTTGAATATCCAGTGTCGGAAAGCTTGAGCCGCTGCTCTTGCTATGAACAGCACCGTCGGTCAACGCGGCATAAGTGATGTCGATAGTCGCGCCCAGACCGTCCGTCACCACATCGATGACATCAAAGCCGCTGTGGCTGGTCTTGTATTGGATGGCTTCCTTATCCAGCTCCGTTTTGACCCGAAACAGATCCGTCAGTCCGTCGCCGTTCCAATCGCCGATGACGATATCGGAGTCCTTACCCCAGGCGGGAGAATAGATGGCGCTGGAAAGACCAAGTCCGGTCGAGTAATAGAAATCCGTCAGGCTGGTGTTGGTCTTGTGTACTCGGCCTAAGTCGAACTTGCCGTCACCATTCCAATCACCGAGCAGAACTTCGTAATCACCCCAGCCAGAGACCGTATGAGTGACGGCGGCGAAGGTACCGTCACCTTCAGAGAGATAGATGTAGCTGTCGCCGCTGCCCTCCTTGTCCTTTAGAAACAGATCCGTATTGCCATCGCCGTTATAGTCAGCGGGAATGAGTTCGGCAGCACCACCATTCATTCCGGTTGCCGCATAGGTCTGAGTGAATGACGCGCCTTCGGACAGGTAGAAGTAACTCGTGCCGGCGTTTTTGCGGAACGCCCCGAGATCGGCCAGGCCGTCGCCATTCCAATCACCAGATTGGAATGAATAGGTAGCGTAGTGAGTCGGCAGCGGCGGTGTGTAACCGGACACCACTGCCAGTTGGCTGCTGGCGTTTGCTGTGTACATTACGGCCGTTGCCGGAATTCCCCAACTTCCCGGTCGTTTGTAATGAAGCATGTCGGTGCGACCATCACCGTTCCAATCGCCGAACACGATTTTGTCGCTATTCTCCTCGTTGATCGTGAGCCCGCCGTATTGGTTTAGGCGCAAGAAACTACCGGGGATCAGCGTCATGCCGGTGCCACTGGATTGGTAAAGCTCCAAGTCGAGATATAAACCGCCGTCGAAGCTGTTTGTCCAAAAAGTGTGCGTGACTTTCGCCAGATCGGTTTTGCCGTCCCCGTTCCAATCACCCGTGATGAGTACGTGTTTCGGCACGGCTGGGCTCGTCGAAGCCGCACCTAAATAGAAATCCGCGGGATCCCAGTTCGTCGCCAGCATAATCCCCTGGGCATTGGCGGTGTACATCTTGGAGGTGCCCGTCAGATTCTTATTTTGTAAGAACACATCAGTGCGACCATCACCGTTCCAATCCCCTGCGATGAAGTTGTACTTGCTCCAATCGGAGTTGTTGCTGATTTCGGTATCGAGTACGGGATCGGTGCCCGCACCTGCCCAGCTAAATACTGCCGGCGGAAAACAAAGCCCCGCGCCATCACATTCTCTGATGTTGCTAACACGGCTTGCGTCGTTGACACCGGCCTGGCCGTACGCCAGCCGGTAGTCTCGAACCAACGTCGTGCCGTTGTAGGTCTTTACATGAGCCAGGCGCTGGGCCACCGAAAACACTGAGCCAGTCAGATAGAAGTTCGGCGTTGTGTCGCTGCGCCCTTCGTATTCGAATTCCACAGCAGCGTAGGCTGAGGTGGCCGGCGCGTTATCGTTAATCGTGTAGTCGATACGCTGTGGACGGTAACCACCCGCACCGCTTGCCACAGTGTTCTCTTCGTATGTGACGGCGAGGTAATTGCCGACCGTGTCGGCAATTTTGTTCACAGCCCACAAACGCGCTTCTGCGCGGCCGATAGCTTCGATTCGCGCGTCTGCCGTATAGCCATACTCCAGCGTTTGACCCGACTTGGTGTGCACCTGGAACCAGGCCGGGCCAGAGCCGGCACTGCCTTTTGAGACGACCTTGGTGAAACCGTCAATTTCGGTGCGGTATTCGGCACCGTCGGCGCCATATGTGCCACTCACGAGCATGAGCTTCTCGCCTTCAAGGCAGAAGCGGTCGTTGGCGTCGAAATCGATTCCATCCACGCTGCCGTCGTGCGCGATCGTGGATCCGCAGCGCGTGATCACTGAAAAACCGCCGAGGCTCCAGCCCATACCGAGTAGTCCGTTACCGCGGCGGCTGTTATAGATGAAACTCAAGGACGGCTGCATGCCCGCCGTGCCTGACGGAACGGAGATGGGAACGTTGTAGTTGGCACTGCCGCTGGCATCGACGCTGAATTGGCCCGGTGTCAACCCGGGTACGTAGGCGGTCGGGTTAGGATCGATGGTGAATATTCCGGATGGATCGCCGTTGCCTCCACCACTGCCAGCCGGAACGTCCACCGTCACGGAACCAACCGCGATTCGGTAGTTGCCGCAGCCGGACGTGTTGCACGCGCGGACACGATAGGTAAACGTGGCTTCAGGCTGGTTGTTAAATATTTGCGTGGTGGTTCCAGGATAGAGCGAGCTTGACCAACTGCTACCCGCATTGGTGCTTTGCTGGATCTGGTAATGGTCGACTTGGCCCGACGCTGAGCTCCAGGTAAGAGCATAGTCACCGTCAACATCCGGACTGGGCGGCAACGCAATGTTACCGGGGAGACCGGGTGCGAACAGTACGGTAAGGCTGATGCCCGCAGAACTGTAAGCCCCGTAGAGGGTATAAATACCAACCGTCCTACAGGCTCTGACACGATAGCTATAATTGCCATCGGCAAGTCCGGTTCGTTGATGAGTGGTGGCCAACCCTGATGAAACCTGTGACCAACTTCCAGCGCTGAGTCGCTCCTCAAGCTTGTACGCGGTAACGCCTGAGACGGCACTCCAGGACACGTCAACTGTGCCGTTCGTGCTCGTTGTCGGTGTCAAGGTTACGGAGGCCGGAACGCCCGGTTGCGTCGCCATGTTCAATGTGTGGCTGGGTGTATAACCGTTACAACCCATGCCGTTGCAGCCGCGGACCCGGTACTCATAGCTGCCGTCGCCTTTGCCCGTATAGTTGTAACTTAGGCCCGGATGGGTAACGACTGTGGTGGACCAACTGCCGCCGTTGACACGCTCATCCAGGGAGTAAGTATCAATCATGCCGCTCGCGGCGCCCCAGGAAATTGTCCAGTTCCCATCGCTATCGGTCGTCGGCCCGGAGATGTTGCCAGGCACACCGGGAATTGCATCGATCACACCTTGGCCGACAGCCGAGTAACCGCCACAGCTTAGGAACGTGCTGATCTGGTTACACGCACGAACGTGGTATTCATAAGTACCCGTCGTCAGCCCGTTGCGGGCCACACTGAGGAGGTTGCCGTCAACAATCGTTGTCCAAGCACCTCCGAGAGGACGTTGTTGTGCCTGATATTTTGTGACCGCCCCACTCGCGGCGGCCCAGGTAACGCCGTGTGAACCGCTGGAACTGGGGCTTGGTGAAACGACCGGGGTCGCAGGTATTCCTGGTGTATGCGCGACGATCGCTGCGACCGACGAAGTATATGAACTGCACGACTTGTACGTGCCGACCGTATTACACGCTCTAATGATGTAATCATAAATACCGTCGCCAAGGCCGCTGCGGATTTTTGCTAAACCCGTATTGTTATAGATGTTCGACCAGCCCCCACCATTTTTTCGCTCTTCTAATTCGTAAGCTGTTACCTGACCTGAAGCACTCGTCCAGGTCACACTTACCGTACCGTTGGCACTGGTAGGCGGCGCTGACAATGACGGCGGCCCACCGGGAACCAACGCGTTGGTTGTCGAAGCGATCGCGGTCCAACCACTGCAGCCCGCCGCGTTGCACGCTTTCACCCGATAGTCGTGGATGCCGTTGCTCTGCCCGGCAAACGCTTTGCTTGACGCGGAGGTGTTCTGGACAGTGTTCCATGCACTCGAATTGACGCGTTGTTCTAGGGAATAGCTGGTCACGGTGCCGGCCCCAGCACTCCATGATGTCGTCCAGGCGCCGTTGTTGTCCGTTGACGGTGTATTGATGGCACCGGGAACGCCGGGTGCTTGCAGCAGCGATACCGTTACATTCTTTGATGCCGAATTGGCGCTGCAACCAGAGGCGTTACACGCGCGCACGACGTAGTAATAAATGCCGTTGGGTTTGTCGATAAAACCGGCTGTGATCGGAGCACCGTGTTGAACGATCGCCCACGGCCCACCCGGCGGGTATTCTTGCAATTGGTAATAAGTCGCACCGGCGGCCGAGTTCCAATTTACCCAGTAATCCCCCGTGCTGCTTGGGTTGGAACCGCTAATCGTTAAACCACTGGGCACTGGCGGCGCGTTGACCAGTACCTGGTGGGTGACCGGACCTTCGACGTTGTACCAGTGCCAGCCGCCCCAGTAGTAACTTCCGCCGAGACGATATTGATAGGTGCCAACTGGTTTGCCACTGAACGCTTTCGGCACACAGTTAAAACAAACGGTGGCGAAATTTCCGTTCCCGACTTTTTCCTGCAAGGTTAAATTGCCGAGCCCGGACACGGTGTAATTGCCCGTGTTGCTCGGTGACGGTGACACCGCTATAGCTGAAGCATGACTTGATAAAAGTGCGCACAGCATCGCTACGGTGACTCGCAAGCTGATTGCGATGACAAAACTGCAACCTCGTTCCTTGAGATTCATTGCTACTATCCTTGTAGGTCAAATCAGGTGGTTAGACGCCATCTGCTAGCGGCTCGGATGCACTCCCGGGCTTTCGGCGATGCACAGGAATTAGGGATGCGCGCAGCAAAAAGCCTTAGCCATGTCCGCGCCTGGCGGTTTGCAGGCCCGGTATCCCTGCATACAGGGATTGTCCTGTTTGAACCTGCAACGTTCGGTGCCGCCTTCACCACAACCGTATTTGCCGCGCTTTGAATCGGGCGGGGTGCTACTGCAGTAGATGACGCCATCGAGAACCAGGATCTCCCGGTAGCCAGCGGAACAGTTTTCCGCGGCGTGAGCAGCACGACCTAAAAACAATTCCTCGAGCAGCGACTTTTCAGTTGCCGGAACTGGTGCGCTTAAAGACATACAAAGCAAGGAAATGACAAACGGTGTAAGCAATTTCATTGAAGCCCTCCGTGGCTAGAATTTCTGAAAACATTGCGGCGCTATCCCCCTGTGTCAGGATAGATGTCGCCTTTATTAGAGAGAGAAAAACAAGGGGGCGAGAGAGATTGGTTAATGAAACATTCACAGGAATTGAGACAGACGGTAACGAGGAAAGTGTTGGAAGGAACGAGGTCACAGGGGTTGGTCGCGGAGGAATTTGGAATTGGTCGTTCGACGATCCAGAATTGGTTACGTCAAGATCGAAGAGCGGGAGTGAGCGAGGTGGTGAAACAAGAGAGGCGCCCTGAGGACTGGACAGCGCAGGAGCGACTGAACGCGCTGATTGAGAGCAGTGCATTATCGGAGGATGCTCTGGGCGCGTGGTGTCGCGGTCAAGGGTTGCACACGCATCATCTTGAGCGTTGGCGCCGGGAGATAATTGAAGGTCAGGACCGGGGCAAGGGGTCGCAGAGCACGCTGCGCGCCTTACGCGAAGAGACCCGGTCATTGAAGAAGGAACTACGTCGCAAGGAGAAGGCGCTGGCGGAGACGGCGGCGTTGCTGGTGCTGAAAAAAAAGCGGCCGCGATTTGGGGGGAGCCCGAGGACGATTGATTAGCGAGCCACAGCGAGTACAGGCAGTGGTGTTAATCGATGAAGCGGTGCAACAAGGGTGTCGTAAAGTGAAGGCATGTGAAACGCTGGGGCTGTCGCTACGCACGGTGCAACGGTGGCAGCGCACAGGGTCGGTGGACCGGCGCAAAGGGTCACGGGCGATGCCGGCGAATCGTCTGAGCCAGAGCGAGGTTGCGCGGGTGGTGGCGGTACTCAATGCGCCTGAGCACGCTGCCAAGAGCCCCAACCAGGTCGTCGCGATGCTGGCGGACCGTGGGGAGTATATCGCTTCGGAATCAACGATGTATCGGATCCTGCGCGAGGAGAGATTATTGCACCACCGCCAGGCCAGCGCACCGGCGCGCCGCCATGAGCCCACCGCGCGGGTGGCCAGCGGGCCAAACCAGGTATGGAGTTGGGATATCACGTGGCTGGCGAGCCCGGTGCGGGGAATGTATTTCTATCTGTACCTGATTATGGACATCTACTCTCGCAAGATCGTGACCTGGCAGGTGCATGAGCGTGAATGCGCCGAGTACGCTGCGGCGTTGGCGCATGAGGCCTGTTATGTGGAGGGAGTCGATGCACGGGAAGTGGTTTTGCACGCCGACAATGGCTCGCCGATGAAAGGGGCGACGATGCTCGCCACGCTCGAGCGCCTGGGCGTCATCCCTTCATTTTCGCGCCCGGCGGTGAGCGATGACAATCCGTTTTCGGAAAGCTTGTTTCGAACCCTCAAATACCGTCCGGAGTATCCGGAGCAAGCCTTTGAAAACATCACTCACGCGCGTGCCTGGGTGGAGCGGTTCGTACGCTGGTACAACCATGAACATCGCCACAGTGCGATCCGGTTCGTGACACCGCACGAGCGTCATAGCGGGCAGGAGCGGGAGATATTACAACGCCGACATGCGCTCTATCAGCAGGCCCGGCGAGGTCACCCTGAGCGCTGGAGTGGTGAGACGCGAAACTGGACACCTGCAGGTACGACATCCCTAACAGGCTATCGACCAAAAGTTAAGAAAGCCGAAAACTCACAAGTTATGAAGGCAGCATAAATCTTAGGCGACAACTTGCTTGACATTTACCGCTATTAGGCAGCGCCGCAGAGCATGATTCCTTTCAGGCTCTGGTTTTCGCTACTGGGTGGGAAGTTTACTGCTTGATCGATACACAAAAATCACCCATATGGTGTATAAATCGTTGTCTTATTTGCACGCACAGGCTACGTGACTTTTTCGATGCGTCCTCATACGCAGGGGAACTGTTGCTTGAGTTATTGCGCGCGCCGGTAAAGAGGGGACAGGCAATTCGCGTCCAAACAATGAGGCAATGACGCAGGAGTCATTTTCGGCCTAGTGCTGGGATGAAAGTTGAACAAGCAATGAACGAACCTCACACCACCAGACTCAGCGTCAACCTTAATAAAGTAGCACTGCTGCGTAATCAGCGTGATGTCGGCTACCCCGGCGTGACCGAAATGGCGCGTCTGGTGATCGACGCCGGCGCGCATGGCATCACAGTGCACCCGCGGCCAGACGAGCGGCACATCCGCCGTTCCGACGTGCTCGTATTGCGCGCGATGCTGGATGAGCACTACGCGCAGCAGATTGAATTCAATATCGAGGGTTATCCGTCAGAGGAATTTCTTGCCCTTGTTACAACCGTAAAGCCCGACCAGGTGACGTTAGTGCCGGACTCGCCGGAACAAAGCACATCGGATCACGGCTGGGATCTCGAGCAGCATGGACCAGAGCTGATACCCATCATTGCGCGGTTACACGATGCAGGCATGCGCGTGTCGCTGTTTGTGGATGCCGACGTCGCGGCCGTTCGCCGCGCCGCGGACACCAAAACCGACCGGATTGAACTGTACACGGAGCCATATGCGGCGGCGCATGCACGCGGGGAACCACAGGAATCATTGGACGTTTATGCCCAATGTGCGGTCGAAGCCCATTCTCTAGGGCTTGGAGTAAACGCAGGCCACGACCTGAGTCTGCAAAACCTCGCTGAATTTCGGCGCGCCATACCGATGCTGGCGGAAGTGAGCATTGGGCATGCGATAACCGCCGATGCATTGCGTATGGGATTTCCCGCAGCAGTTAACGCTTATTTAGCCGCGCTGCAGTCGTAAGCAGGCGCGGTTTTACCGTCGCTTTTAAAGGCCGCTGCTCTGGTATATAAACCTTAGTGGCAAGTGCAAGGGATCGGTGCGGATTTATCGGATTTAGAACATTGAGTGTGGGTAGCGCTTGGCTATGGATTAGCGTCTCCGAACCGCCCACCAACTCAACTAACGGAGCGACACCATGGACGGTGACAACACAGTTGCGCTTGCTGCGCAGCACACGCTGAGAACCCTCATACCGGTCTTCGAATGCCTGCCGTTCGGGGTGTTATTTCTTGACGCGCACGGCAAGGTCACGCTTGCGAATCAAGCGGCGCACCGAACACTGAGATCCTGCACGAGCCTGCGCCTGCGCCACGAGACGCTCACTGCGACGGCGCCGCGTGACAGCTCACGCATGCGGCAGTTCCTCTCTCGCGCCGTGGCCTTAACACAGGCAGGCCCACCACTGTGCACAGGCATCTTACTGGAGTCCGCAAGCCTCGCTGTTGAAATCGTGGCCATGCCGTTGGTTTCCACGCCATCGAATGTGACAGCCAACGATGCAGCAGCGGTGTTATTGCTGTTCGACGGCGGCAGCAACTCAAGTATCAACCCCAATGCACTGTCGCAACTTTACGGATTGACGCGTTCCGAATCACTGCTCGCCGGGCATGTAGTTAACGGCATGAGTGTCGATGCGATAGCGCGGAAGTTGGATATTTCAGTGCTGACGGCGCGCACTCACCTGAAACGCGTGTTGGTGAAGACGGGTTGCAGGCGTCAGTCGGAGCTGGTGCATCGCATTGAGATGGGGCCGGCGGCTTTGAATCTTGAGGTGGAATGGATATGAGAATTACCAATGGTCACACGATCCGCTGCTTCGTCCCTAAAACTCCCCTTTAACTATATTTAGTTCCCGCTTGGGATAGGGGATCCTGATACCCGCTTTGCCTAAGCTTTGCCAGATGGCGTTGTTGGCGGCGAATTGGCTTTGGAAGTAGTGGGTGGTCGGTACCCAGTAACGGACAGCGATGTCGATGGAGGAGTCGCCGAATTTCAAGATCCCGATTTGCGGGGCGGGGTCCTGGACCACACCTTCGACGCCAGCCAAAGCGCCATGAATGGTTTTTGCAGCATTGTCGGGGTCATCGTCGTAGCTTATACCCACGACCAATTCCACGACTTTGTTAGCGAACGAGTTAATCAGGGGCTCGCCGACGATTTCCTTGTTCGGGATGATGATGGTTTCGCCATCTTCGGTTTTAAGATACGTCGCCGCCAGGCGCACTTCCTCGACCACGCCACTGAAGCCTTTAACGCTGATAGTGTTGCCGACCACAAACGGGCGCGAGAGTATAATCGAGATCCCTGCGCCGTAATTCGACAAGGGGCCGGCCAAAGCGAGGCTGGCGCCGAATGCAATTGCCCCCAGTGCCGCGATGAATGGCGCCATGGTGATGCCGAATTTTCCGAGCGCGATGATCACTACGAACACCAACACGATCATGCGAGTCACATTGGCGAAGAATTTCGACAAAGTAACGTCGAAACCTTTCTTTACGCATAAGGCCTCCAACCCGCCGGCAACGCGTTTTGCGATCCAGAAACCGATAATTAATATGATGAAGGCACCGACAATCTGGAATCCGTAGCTGACGCCGAATTCGATGCCGGCGGTGAATAGGCCTTGGATGGCGGTTATTTCCTGATTCATTGTTCCCTCATCAAATTGCTGACATTCGATACGACTTGTTTCGACACTACCGCAAACCCCGTTTGTCGCCTAAGCTTGTGCTATCTGCCCTGCGCATCGAGTAACAACCGCCGGGTATCGGCTTCGACCTCGCGCTCTTCCCTGGCCGCCTGCTCCGCCTTTTCGCGTTCTTCACGAGCCGCCTGTTCTACCTTGTCCGCGGCCAGCGTACGTTCAAACAGTTTGATATTAGCCGCGTTCGGCAATATGGCTTTCGCCGCCTGCACATGCTCCGCGATGGCGTTGGTGTCGCCGGCAGCGCGCGCCTTCTCGGCAAGCCCGAGATATTTCACGACGATGATTTCCAGCCCACGCCGCGCTTCGCGGTTTTTCGGATCGAGCTTGAGCACCTGTCGATAACGATACAGTGCACTGTCTTTCGCGGGTTTGCTCAAGCGCATCGCTTTGAGGTTGTCCTCGGCGGCATTGAGCAGCGATTCGATGTTGCGGATCTTTGTCTGGCGAGCCTGATGCGCGCCCTCCTCCTGCATTAAGCGCTCGCTTAAGCGTTTGATGTTGCCTGCTTCCGGCCGGATCTCCGAGGCCCCGGCCAGCGCCACGGCCGCCGCCGCGAAGTCCTTTTTGTCGATCGCAACATTTGCCTGGGCAACATACATATCGACGATACGGGACAGACCCTCGTGGGCGGACGCACTGTCGGCATCCAGATCCAATACGTTTTGAAAGTGTTCACTGGCGTTATCGCCGGCAGGGCTACCCAGCCTCCCGGCCGCCAGCGCCGCCTCGGCGGCTTCAAGCTCTTTGCGGATCCGGGTTTGCACAGCCTCTACGGACTCCCATTGAGCCTTTTGCTTGGCGAGCTGCTCCTTGGCAAATGCAACAGGGCGCGATCCCGGTTCCAGTTGCGCCGCCTTGTTAAGCAACGCCTCTGCTTTGACGAAGTCGTTTCTTGCCGCAGCGCGACCGGCGCGCAACGCGAGAGTATCAACGATGCCTCGCATTGCGGCGCGCGCTGTGTCGTTATCCGGTTCAAGCTCCAGCACTTGTTCGTACAGACTCATGGCGCTCTCGCCAGGTGGTTCGATAATCAGATCACGATTGACCGCGAGCTTGGCCTGATCGAGCAACGCTGCAACGGTACGCGCCCTTCGTGCCGAATCTATCGGGGTGCTCGGATCGTCATTCAACGACCGGATCGCGTTGGATTTTGGCCGCGCTACGTCCCGGGTATCTTTCATGCCGCCCGCAGGCCGCGACGTACGTGGCGGTCCACCCACTTCCAGCCGCCAACCCTGCTGTATCGAGAAGTAAATCCCGCCGGCTGTGCAAACAGCCAATACCAGCAAAACCACCGGCCAACGCCGGCGGCGCACGATTTGCGCAGGTTCGGCGTAGCCGCCGGTGAATCCGGGCTGAGCAGGTGCGCTTTGAGGGATCTGTGGGGTTTCCACTGGTGCAAACAGAACTTCACTGTCCAGCACCTGTTCGGACTCCACCGGCACGACGTCGAAGGTGCGTGGTGTCGGCGGCGCGGGCGGCGCGGTGATGGCGGGTTCCGAGCCAAACTCTTCGCGCCACTGCGCGACGGTTTGCGGACGCTGCTTTTCGCTGAATTTGAGCCCGTAATCGATGGCCTGTAGAAAGCGTTTGGAATAGCTCCCTTCAGCCTCGATTTCAGCGGCGCTGAGCGTGTCGTGCTTTTCTCGCAGGATGCCGTCACTGCGTCGCAGGGCATCAATCGGCGCCGTGCCGACCGTGGCTCGGTAGAGCGTTGCCGCCAGTCCGTAAATGTCGGTCCACGGTCCCTGTTTGTCACTCTTGGAATAATACTGTTCGAACGGCGCATAACCCGGCGACACGATACTCGTGAGCGTCCGCGTTGCCTGACCCAGCGCCTGTCGAGCCGAGCCAAAATCGAGCAGTACCGGAGTACCGTCTTTACGGATAAATATGTTGTCGGGTTTGATATCACGGTGGATAAAACCCTTGCCGTGGACGACATCCAGTCCATCGAGGATCGGCATCACGATGGCTCTCAACTGCGCCTCGGCAAGCGTTTGTTGTTTACTGAGTATGGATTGCAGGCTGTCGCCTCGCTCGTACTCCATCACCATATAAGCGGTTTTGTTCTCTTCAAAAACGGACAGCACCCGAACGAGTGCGCGGTGCTTGAATTTGGCGAGTGTGCGTGCCTCCTGGATGAAACGATCCAAGCCCCAGCGATATCGCTCTGTGTCGCCGTCCGAGGCCGGATGCACCGAGGAGTCCGTCTCGCGAACCGCGAGTTGGCTCGGCAGGTATTCCTTAATGGCTACCCGCTGGTCCAGGTTGGTATCGGCCGCAAGGTAGGTGATGCCGAAGCCCCCTTGGCCCAAAACCCGCTCGACGACATACCACATCAGCCGGTAGTCGGGCGGTAGCGAATTACGATGCTCTCTGGGACTCATGGCATTGTGACAACAGGTGGACGCGGCGAGAGCTGCGCGGTGCTCATAAAAAGTATACGGGAGACGCTCCGGGGTAAACAGCAGATCGGCCTTGAGAGGCGCGTTGAATTGGAGTACAACTGGTACGGTTGGTGCAACGCCGCGCGACAGGAAGTCTGCGCACGACAAGGCGTCGCGCTTGATGTTAAGGACTTAGGAGGTACATGGAATGTACACAACCCATCCGCCGCGGGCGGCTGCCCGCATCTTTGTTGCAGCATTGTTCCTGGTTTCCAGCACAAGTTTCGCCACCCCTATCGTGGTCTTCGACTTCGACGGGCCAGGCGGCGGGTTCGAGAACGCACCCGAACTCGCAGCTGCGGGAATCACCATCAACCCTTGGTCGGACCTAGACGGCACGCTGACGAATTTCACAGGTAACCCCGGGCGCGCGGTTGCTGCACGTGATTGGCACGACGGTAATGAGCTGGGATTCGCGATCCAGGTACTGCCTGGCTTCGCGTTGACGTTGGACGGATTCGCCTTTGACCAACGTGCGTCCTCCTCGGGACCGCTGGACTGGCAGTTGTCGATCGGCGGAATACCGCTCACCGGCGGTTTGACCAGCCTCGGTTTCACATCGCTCGCCGAGCCTCTGTCACTGTCAGGTCTGAGTGGCTTAATCCCGGTCGCACTGTTTGGCAGTGGTGCAAGTTCGGCCAGCGGCACCTGGAGAATCGACAACTTCTCGTTGACGGGTCAGCTACAAACTCTGTCGACGCCCGTGCCGGAACCGCAGTCATGGTTACTGCTATTGGGCGGACTGGCGCTGCTGTTTTCGTATCGACGGTTATCCGAGTTGAAGCGGTCGCGGTAAAGACCAAAGCCCCTCTCCTTTATCGGAGAGGGGCTGACGGTTGGCCTTTATTGTAATGCCGCAAATACCCGGCGCGGTTCGAACCAGCCGTGCGATTTTGCGCGCCAGTACCAGGGAGAGATGTAACCACATAACCAGCCAGTGTGTTTTTCTACCTCGCGTGGATTGCTGCGACCGATGCGGATCCAGGTGGTCTCATAGTCGGCTTCGATAACCTTGCCTCGATAGCGCTTACTTTGGAAGGTCACGTCCACCCGGCTGTCGGGGCGCGGGCGTTGACGATAGGGGCCCAGGTGCAGCCCGAAGTGCAGATGCGCTAAATAGCCACCGTTCTCCCAAGTGTGTGCGCGGCCGATGGCGGCAATCTTCTGGCCTGCCGTCACCCGCTCGCCCGGGCGCACATAAATAAACGGCCCCAGGTGTGCGTACAGCGAACAAAATCGCACACCGCCATCGGCGAGCAACACCGGTTCTTCGATGGAGTCGACAAACCGTGTCCAGATCCGTGCATCGATATCAAGGCGCTCGCGCTGGACAATGTGCTCGATTACCAGCATATGTCCCCAACTACCGCTGCAACTCACCTCACGGATCAAGCCGTCGGCGACTGCGACCACGGCTGCCTGATCCTGGTCCCAACCAACATCCTCGGCGACATGCACTACTTTTGAAAACGCGCGATCACCCGTTTGCGTGCGATAACCAAACGACGGCTTTTCTTTGACCTCGAACGGATAATCGCGCACCGGCGTAACCAGCCGGGTGCTTGCCGAGGTGGAATATGGCGTTTCGTCGCTTTGCACGTCAGCATTGACGACGCAGGCAAAACCGAACAGTTTTGCCTGCACGGCGTAGCGTTGCTCGCGGCTGTCGATAAGTTGCCGGCGCGCGCGCCGGCCCTGATAAACCCACGCGGGTTCGAACGCGTCGATGGCGCAGTAACGCGCGTACGCCTCTGCTGTGTCGGGCGGATCGCGCTTCAGTAGATTTTCCACACCGGCATAACTGATCCGGCTCAGCGCGGTCGCGGGTGTTGCACCAATACCCAACTCCCCACCTCGCTCGGCGCGACGGCGGATGACTTGCCGTGCGGCCTGCAGATTCGCTCTCGCGTGCGGATCGGTTTCCTGATCCTCGGCCGCTTGCAACATTGGCGCATCGATGGTCACACCGTGCCAACAGAAATATTCGCCCGCAACTTCACGACGCTGCGGCCGCGAATCCAACAGCCACGCCTGCAGAAGCTTGCGGGTCGCCACACTCCGATCGTTTAAGTTAATGAGTGCGAGCGCTGCCGGGCGGGCGATCTCCCAATCATCCACCGGCACCAGCGCGCGTACGGCCGGTAACAGAGCGGGCGCGTAATAACGTGGCAGATACGGCGCCAGATAATCCACCAGGCGCCCGGCGGCGAGCGCATCCACCATGCGCTCGAGCATCGGCGCGTGCTGTTCGACGCGCTCGATTGCTGGTCCAGCGATGGCGGCGTCCGGATGATCGATGAGTGCCGCATAGTGTTTCAACAAAAATGCGCGACCCTCGTTGCGGTCGAGCACGATGGCCGCCATGTGCCTGACATCGGCGTCGGCGTCGCTCAGTTTGGCCGTGGCCAGTTCGCGCGCCGCATCGGACCAACAATATTGCAGAGCGAAGTACGCTGCTTTGCGCGCGTCCTTATCGTCGTTTTGCGCGTACACCAGCACGCGGTCAACCGCGGCGGCATCAAGGTTTTTCAGCTCGGCGATGCGTGCATCGATATCGCGTTGTGCGATTAGATCGCGGATCAACGCATCGACATCGACGATCATTGGTCAGGCGTTGCCGAGCGCCGTCACCTTGACCGCGACGCAACCGGCCTGTGATGCAAATCCCAGATATTCATACTCGATGGCATGGGCGTCGACGAATTCATGGAAAGCACGAAACTCGTGCTCACGCCAATTCGGATAGTTGAAGTATTCGTCGAACACCAGCACCGAGCCGACAACGATGTGTGCTCCCAGGCAGGCAAACGCCGTTTCGGTGGACGAATAAAGGTCGCAATCGATATGCATGAATGCAATTGAGTCAGGATGGCGTTCTATAAAAAGCGGCAGTGACTCCTGGAACCAACCGGGATGCAGGCGCACGTTAGCCGGCACCTTTGGTATTTTGCCGCCGGTGCTGAACTTGCCGCGGCGCATGGGTGTGCCCGCCCAGTCTTCGGGCAACCCCTGGAAAGAATCGAAACCGTGCACAGTGCGCCTGGTCATCGCCGCAATATCGCGGATACTGCCGCCATTCTTAACGCCCAGCTCCAGCACTAATCCATTTTCCGGAGCGTGATCCATGGCCAGTCGGTGCAGTGCGTGGCGATCCGAACACACGATCGCCGGCGCCATGTGCTCTTTAACATAGGCCACAGACTCGTCGCGCGCGGCGAGTTGCAGCGCAAGCTGGAGATCCTTGGCGTAATTGGAACGCACCAGCTTGCGGTAAATGCGCCGCAGCCACGGCGAGCGGCGTTTGCCGGCAGCCATACTCTACCCCGTACCTTGCAGATCGAACAAAGAAGTGTTGCTGCTGATCAACTCGCCGAGAAATTGATACGCTCGCTGGTAAATCGTTGGTTGTTTGCTTGCCCGTGGACCGGCGACATTGAGCAGACCAACATTCTCCGTATTCAGCCAGGCGGCCACCGGCTGTACGCCTGTCTGCTCATCGAGATCAATTAGCAAAAGCGGTTTGCCAACCTGGCGTGCGTACGCCACGGTCAGCGCGGTGCCGCCTTCGACCGCGCCGAGCGTGATAACCAACGTGGCATCGGCGTCATCGACATTGCGTCGGGTGCGGGTTTCATAATCGGGACGTTCGGTTTGCGTGAGCGGGTAGCGAGTCGCAATGGGACCATCTTCGGCGCGTCGCCCGCGTGGACACCAGCCGCCGCATGGCAACCCGGCTGCCAGCGCAGCATCGAGCGCCGCCCGATCCACGCCCGTCTGACCCCCGGAGATAATCTGTCGCAGTGTCACGGATCAATCGCCGCCGGCTGGTGCGCTGACCGAACGGACCAGCCGGCCGATAGTCATGCCCTGCACCAGTATAGAGAACACCACGACACAGTAAGTCATCGTCAACACAAGCTCGCGCTCAGCGCCGGCCGGCAGCGACAAGGCCAGCGCCACTGAGATCCCGCCGCGCAAACCTCCCCATGTAAGGATGCGAATAGCCTTGGGACTGAAGTCTTGAAGCCAACCGAGCATAGTTATCGGCACGCCCACGGCGATGGCTCTGGCAGTCATGACAATGACAATCGCCAGCAGACCGGCGAGCAATTCACTGGTACCCAGGCGCACGACCAGGATCTCCAGACCGATTAGCAGGAACAGGACAGCGTTCAATATCTCGTCGATCAGTTCCCAGAAAGTGTCAACATGCTCACGGGTGTGATCACTCATTGCCAGCAGCCGGCCGTGATTGCCAATCATGAGCCCGGCAACAACCACCGCGATGGGTCCGGATACATGTAAACGCGCCGCCAGCGCGTAACCGCCGGTAACCAACGCCAGGGTCAACAGAATCTCGACATGGTAATCGTCGATTTGATTTAACAACCAGTAGCCTAGCCCGCCAAGCACAAGCCCATAAACGACCCCGCCGATCACTTCCTCGGCAAACAGAATGGCGATGTGACTGGTGGAAATCTCCGCTTCGCCGCTGGCGATGCTCAAAAGCAACACGAAAATAACAACACCAATGCCGTCATTGAACAACGATTCGCCAGTGATCTTCGTCTCCAACGATTTTGAAGCACCGGCCTTGCGCAAGATCGCCAGCACCGCGATCGGATCGGTAGGCGAGATCAAAGCGCCGAACAACAAGCAATATATAAATGGCAGCTCGATATCCAGCAGCGATAGTGCTTGCGATGTAAGAAAAGCTACCAGGAAGGTCGAGGTCACGACCCCAAACGTTGCCAGCGTCGCGATCACCCATTTCTGTTTGGCAAGGTCGTCCAGATTTACGTGCAGCGCGCCAGCGAACAGTAGATAGCTCAACATGCCTTGCAGCAGAGTCTTGTTGAAGTCGATGCGCTCGAGTACCGCCGCCACTTGCTCGTCGATACGAAAACCCAGCTCATGCAGACCGATCAACGCCAACGAGAATACCAATGCGATCAGCATCACCCCAATGGTCGTCGGCAATCCCAGATAGCGATGATTGAGGAAACTGAAAACAGCAGTGAAGCTGATCAATACTGCGAATATTTCAAAGATTGACATAATTGGGTGGGAGACCTGTTTAGGTTATTGTATATCGAGATTCTGTTTTTGATTATTGCCAGTTCGAACTACGCTTTCCGTGTGCTTTCACTTTCCTTTGTCCGAGGCGTAACTCCACCACGTAGTAACAATGCATCTCGCTGACAGGTGGGTTACGTAAAGCGTCCCTCTTACGGACTTCGGCTGGCGATTCCGCTCAATGGACAACCTCAAACACCCGGATCCCACGCGCGCCAGCCTCTCAACAGCGGGAAGTACAAACCACAACGGATCGGCCGTTCGTCGATGGCGCGCAGCAGGCGGGCGTAACGTTCGAGTTGCGCGCGGTAGCGGCTGCGTTCGTTGTCGAGGAAGCTGTCGAGATCGGCGCCGGTATGCGCGCTGGTCTTGTAATCGACTACCCAACGGGTGCCGGTCTCGTCAACGAAGGTGCGGTCGATGCGAACGTTGACCAGCTTATCTCGATCGCGGCCGGTCAGCCGGTATTCATGACGCGACGCTTCGTGGTCGGGGTCCAGCAACCAACGTCCGCGTTCGTCCTGTAGTGCGTGCAACACCGCGGTCTCGACTTGCGTGCCGGCTGCGTCGAGTTCTTCTTTTGCGACCCCAAGCGCAGCTAGCTGTGTGCCGATCTCACTGCGCAATCCGACCACGCGCGCAGGATCCCAGGCTGGCAGGCCATCCTCACCGATACGTTGCAGCAGCGCATGAACCACAATACCGACATGCCGGATCACCGGGCTCGCCCATTCGAATTCAACCACCTCCGTTGCGTCTCGGTCCGGGCCGATCGACAACGCCGCGCCGGGCGGCGGTGCGGGTAATTGCCAATCGGCGGCGAAACGCTTTATGCCACGCGCCACCACCTCATAATCCGGCGGACTTGGCTCGTTCAGATCAAGTTGACCGACGGCCTGCTCATATTGCGCTGCCACCGCCGGCCACAACACCTGCAACAGCGAGCCACCTGGCACGCGCACACTCACGTTGTTGTTATTGTCGATATGTTTGTTCGCCTGACCGAACAAGTGCAATGCGCGGCGGGCACGGGTCGCGCCCACATACAACAGTCTCGCCTCCTCGTAAACGCGACTGTTTGAGAGACAAGCTCGCGATGAAATCAAAAGTACGATCGCGCTCACCGCCAACTTCGCGCATGGGTGCAATGAGTAGTTCAGTAGCTGCCTCGCTGGGGCGTTCGATCCATTCCAGTAAGCGCTCATCGTCGCTGGCGCCACGGCGTCCCAGACCGGGGATGATCACGGTATCGAATTCGAGCCCCTTGGCTTTGTGCAGAGTCATAATCTGCAGGCGCGCATCGGCGCCCAGATCCGGCACCGCATATAACTCCGCGACGCGTTGTTGCAGACGGGCAATATCGACAAGATCACCAGCCGTCTCTTCACGCTCCAATAGCTCGAAGTAGCTGCGGGCGTTTTCCAGATCAGTGGCGCTCTCGACCGCGGCCGGTCCCCCGAGTGCAAGCCACGTACCCTGCGCCCATCTCGGCAAGGCACGCCGACGACGCTCGGCGATGGCGGTTTCAAGGACGGTGCGCACCTGATCCAGTCGCGCGCGACCATCCTGGCTGAGGCGGGCACAAAGCTCAGGGTCGCGAATACTTTCCCAGACCGTGGCATGAACCCGGTCCGCCGCTAGTACGTAAAGATCCGCCAGCGTCATTCCACACCAGGGCGCGCGCAACACTGCCAACCAGGAAATGCGATCCGCCGGATGCAGTAGCGCGCGGGTCAGCGCCAGCAGATCCATCACTGCCGCGCGTTCACCCAGTGTGTCGATGTCAACGGCCTTGAAGCGCATGCGCCGCTGTTTCAACAATTGCACTAACTCGATGAGGTGGTTGCGGCTACGCACCAGGATCGCGATTTCATCCGTCGGCCTCTCGCTTTGGAGCCAGGCCAGCAACTCGATGATACTGTCGGCCTCGCTGATGATCTCGGGCCACACCGGGTGCACGGTCACACCGCCCGAGCCCTGCTCACGAGCTGCTTGTGAGGCCACGAATTCAACCGCGCCGGAATTGGCGTCGGCGACCAGCGGGAAAATGGCGGCAAAGCTCGTATTGACCCAGTCAACAACACCCGACTCCGAGCGAAAATTGACCGTAAGCGTCAGTGCCTCCAGCGACACGGTGCCCAGCCATTGACGCGTTCGCGTGCGTACGAACAAGCCGACTTCGGCCTCGCGAAATCGGTAGATCGACTGCATGGGATCACCGACCAGAAACAAGCTATGGCCATCGCCTTCGGACCAGCCGGCCGTCAACCGTTGCAGCAAGTCGAATTGGGTCACCGAAGTGTCCTGGAACTCATCGACGAGAATGTGTTTGATCTGATAATCCAATGCCAACGCCAGATCGCTGGGCGCGTCAAGCTCGCCCAGTGCATCGAGCGCTGCCGACGCCACACCTTGAAAGTCGATTTGCCCACGGCCTCCGCACGCCAACCAAAGCTGGGCGCTCGCCAGGTGCAAAACTTCGAACAACGCTTCCAGCACCTGCCATTGCTGGTCGGTATAGGTCGCAGGCGGCAGTTTGCGCACGGCCGCGAGACGCTCTTCAAATTCGGCGATGTCTTGCAGTTGCGTAACGAGTGCGCTGTGGCGTTGCTTCATCTGTTTAAATAGCGCCTTATCCGCGCCGCTTACACCACTTGGCGAAGGAAATCCCAGCTTGTGCGTGACCGTGCGACGCCACCTGCCCGCCTGGGTCAATAACAACTCTGCGACACCCTGCCATTTATCGAGCGAGACCGGCGTTGCCCCGGGTGCCCCATCCAGTTCAGCACAATGCTCGATAAGTGGATTGGCTACAGCATCAACGCGGCTCGCCGCAAAGCGTCCAAGCGCGGCGAGTTCTGTACCCAGCGCCGAGGGTAACAACGCGCTTAATACGGCAAGCTCGCTGCTTACGGCGTTGGCGATCGCGGTTTCCAACTGCTTGCGACCCGGTCCAATGTGACGTTGCCACTGGTCGCGGCGCTGCAACATTTGCGCGAGCAACGCTTCCAGACGTGCGACGTCGTTGTCGATATGCGTCAACACACTTGCAATGGCCGACGACCATTGCGTATCACCTTCCAGTTCCAACAAAGTATTGCGTGCGGCTTCCCGATATAGATCGCGTGCGTCATCCAAGGTTTCCGGCTGCACGCCGAACCGCGACAGGATCGGTAGCGTGCGGGTCAGTCGTATGTTCAATGCATCGATAGTCTGGATCTGCATACGGCCGGGACTGGATTCGAGTTGCCAGCCCTGTGCGCGATCCCGCACAACCACCGCCTGCGCCAGTTGTGCGGAGTGACGCAACTGCGGGGACTGCGGCATATCCCCAACGCGCGCCGCGTGCAAAGCATCACTCACGCGCGCGCGCATTTCGTTGGCGGCTTTGCGGGTAAAGGTGATGGCAACGATTTCTTCAGGGCGTTCTACCCGCGCGAGCAGCACCAGATAGCGTTGGATCAACAACTCGGTCTTACCGGAGCCGGCAGGCGCCTGCACTATGAATGAAGTGCCGGGATCAAGGGCGCGGGCACGGGCGGCGTTATCGTTATTGCTCATGCCGGGGTCGCCTCGCGATCCCGGATCCGACAGAAGCTATGCAGATCGCAGGTGTCGCACACACTGGCGCGCTTGGGCGCAACGCGGGCATCACCGCGCCGATATTCCTGCGCGATTGCATTGATTACCTCTGACCAACCATTTAGCAAAGCCTGCCAATCACCAACATCGTTCGCCTCGCGCGTTGTCTCAAACGCGCCGACATCCACCACCACATTGTCTGACTCGCTCACGCCAATGTAGTCGCAACGACCCTTGCTTACGCGCGCAAACAGTACAGCCCCTAGTGGACCTTTCGTCGTTATCGCATACAGCGGCAGTTGCGGATCTTCCGGGCGCTCGCTGAACCAATTGCCGATCCTTACGCGCTCCGGGTTGCCGGTTTTGTAGTCGATGATCGCGATTCGTCCATCGGCTAACTTGTCGATACGGTCAATGCGGGTGTCCAGGGTCATCCCGTCCAGGACTGCGGCGTGCTTGGTCTCGACGCCGGTTACAGTGAATGGCGGGCGCGAACGGTCCACGCCCAGCCATTGCATCAATAACCGGGACAAGCGGGCCTGCTCCATCGCCGTGAATCTTGCACCGAATGCATCGGGTCGCTGGCGCCGGAACGCGTCGATGGCCCGCTCGACGGCACGCGCAACCCGCTCCTGACAGGCGGCCTCATCAAGCGTGACCAGGCGCGCATGGTCGCGAAGATCCGCCCACAGAAAATGTAGTGCTTGATGCACCAACTGGCCGCGTTCCGAGGCGTCCAGTCCGTTGCCTGGCTGTTCCAATGCTTTCGCATTCAGCCGGTGATGTGCAAACGCCCGAAATGGACAAAGCGCCTGATCACGCAGCAGCGAGGTACCTCCGCGAACCTGCGCATCCATTGCGACTGATGGGGCTGCCGCGTCGTGCAACCATTGCAGCTGGCGCGAGGCCTGTATTTGCTGGGTGTAGTTAACAGCATCATCGCTCACCGGCGGTTCGCTTTCCGGGTAGCCACGGATCAACGGACTAGGCCGCAATTCACGATCAATGTCATTACATGGATAACTAAGCACGACCTTGGGCGCGGTCGCCAGCAGACGGCTGAGGACCGCGCGCGCGTATTCCAGTTCACGTTCGGGGGATGCATGTGCAATGCCCTTCTCGCGCTGCAGCCGGATCGGAATGAACGGCGTGGGACGCGGCGATTCAGGCCACACTTCGTCGTGCAGATTCATAATCCACAGATAATCGAAACGCTGCCCGATCGCCTCCAGCGGACCAAGCACCTGCACCTGCACCTGGGGGGAACGTGGCTGAAAGATATGCTTGCCGGCCAGCCGCCGGATCACGCCCACAGCCTCGCGTGCCTCAAGCAACGGTCGCACGGGATCAAGACTGGCGAAACGATCCAGTAACGTACGCCAGCTTTCCAGCGTCTGGTATTCAGCAGCGTCGAGCGCGCGCTCACCCGGCCAACCTGCAGCATTCAAAAATGCCGCGAAGTGGCCGGCCCAACCACTGGGCGCGCTACGCCGCGGCCACGCCTGCGCGGCGCTGCGCAATCGCGTGATCAAATCCTGCAATCCAGCATTGGCAGTGGCGAACTTGGACCGTTCAATCGCGGCGAGCAGCGCCGGCAATCCCAACTCTCGGCGACCCTGCTTGTGGAGTTCGGCATCCAAGCACGCACGTCCCGCAAACTCCGCTTCGGCGGCGCGCAGAAACGGCGAGCGCAGCAAGCACCCGACCTCATCCAATGACAATCGGCCAGTTGCTACGCGTAACACCCGCAACGCGGTATCGATCATCGGATAGTGCGCCAGTGGATCACCGAGCGACATGTTGTACGGCAAGGCCGTTGCCGTGGGTTGCGGCAGAATCGCGCCCGGCGCCAGCGTATCGTCGAGAATATTGCGTAGCACCGTCTTCATAGCACCGATCTGCGGCACCACTACGCCAATGCGTGCGCGAGGCTCATCGGCCAGCGTCTGCTTGAGCCACTTCGCGACCGCTACTGCTTCACTATGCGCGTCGGCAAATGCAACGCGCTGCGGCACCGGTTCACACACGGGTTGCGGAAAGTCTTCTACACGACTACCAGCGGCACGCAGCGCCGCGATGAGTGACGTTTGTTGCGGCGCGAGCTCGGCAAAACCAGCCAGCCACAGCGTTGCCGGCCGTTGTATTTTGCCCCTCTCCACGAGCCCAGCCACGCGCCTGCACAGCGCACCACGCGTAAGCCAATTGTTATGCTCACAGTCCACGGTAAAACTACGCTGCCAGGCGCGGAATGCGTGCACGTCGCGGTTACTGCCCGCGGTAAGCGCATCCACTTCGATTTCCCAGGCGTGCAACAAGGCCGCGGCCTCGCGGGCGGCTTGCGCCGTATTGGCGAGCTGCAGGAGTCCATCGGCGCGCGGATCGGCCGCGACGATTTGTTCCCAAATCAGCGCTTCTTCCATATCGGACAACAAACGTTGTCCGCCACGCGCCTCCAGCGGCGCCTCGCGCCACATGCGCTCCAGCCACGGTGTCCAAGGCAATACGTCGGCAGTTTCCCAGGCGCGCTGCCCATCAGCGAGACAAGCGGCATCGTAATCGTCCACTATCGCCCGATACAGACGTTGATTGGCGGTAACGACCACGGCGCCGGCGGCGATGCTAGAAAAACAGTGCTGATCCATAATTCACCGGGCGTGCGCTGGACACCGGATTATGCCATCAATCCCCGCACCGATTGCAGCCCGGATGGCGTTCAGGTAACGCCTGAGGTAACCTTAGAATCAGGTGTAGGAAACAGGCGCAACGTTATGAAAGCACGTACCTGGGGTTTTCTATTCGTCATGACCGGCTTGCTGATGACACAGCCGGCTGAGGCGCGTATGTACCAGTGGATTAATCCCGATTCCGGCTCGACTCAATTATCGGGAAAACCACCGTCATGGTATCGCAGTGGCCAGTCCGGACCGCGGGTCTTCGTATTCGATAGCGGCCAGTTGATCGACGACACCGATGTCGTCGTCAATGACGCCCAACGTCAGGATCTGCGCTGGCGCGCATTCTCCCTCGTCAATGAAGAAAAACAGGCACTTAGCGAAGAGCGCGCGGCGCGGCTTGCCGAGTTGTACGGCAAAGCGGAGGAAGAAGAATTTTATTCCCTGGACTCCGAAGACACCGAGCCGACATTCTCAGTGGTGGCGCCCAAGCCCGACGAACAGGAGGCAGGAGACGAGGAAACTGAGACAATTAATCGGCTGCGCAACGTGGTCAATGCCTGGGACCTGCTACGTACGGAAGAAGCGCAGTCCATACTCAATTCGGCGCTACAGGACGAGTGACACCGTAGCGGTTTGCGGCGCTAATTCCCCTGTACGCCGGCTATTTAAACAGACCGCCGATACCGCCGCTGGATCCGGTCAGCGATTGAAGCGACTGCAAAGCTTGATTGTTTGGATCGATTTGTAACCCGATGCCGACGTATTGCATGGCCTGCGTAGGATTTCCATTGGCGACCTCGCGTTCGGCCAGCAGCGCGAATCGTTCAGCGATCTGCAACATACCGCGCTGACCTCGCGGGTTTTGCGGATCAATTTGCAGCAACTTGCTGTAATAGTAATAAGCGTTGTCCTTGGCCGGCGCAGTCAAGCGAAAATCTTCAAGGCTTTTCTGGCCGAGCCAACTCAACGCGGTTATAACTTCATCGCGCGCCGGCGCCTTGGTAACTCCGGCTAGTATCGCCGATTGTGCCGGCGTAGCTGTGTTACCACCTGTTTCGGGGACGCTCAATACTGGCATTCCCTGCAACGGCAGACTTGTCAGATCTCGCCGCGGTTCTTCGTTCATCTGACTTGCCAGATAGTGCACACCAACAAACCCGACGGTCGCAAGCACCAGCAACACCATTAGCACCGCTGGTATACGTTTCGGTCTGCGCTTGGGTTTGCCGAGCGTGGTCTCGTCATCGAGCTCAATACGGGCCTGGACGGTCGGTATATTGGCTTCATCGGTGCGCTCCCCGACATCGGGCTGCGGCAGCGGCGCGCTCGGCGATAATGTCAAGTGCTCTGCGAAGTAGATCAGACTCTTGGCGTCACGAAAGCGGTCGCGCCGTTTCTTGGCGAGCAGTAACTCTAAAAATTCTTGATAGTCAGAATACTTGTCCGGCAGTTTCGGAATAGGCGCCTGTTTGTGCGCGACGATGATATCTATTACCGACGCGGCCTTGTACGGCTTCTCACCGGTCAGCAGCTCGTAGAAGATCACACCCAAGGCGTAGAGATCGGCGCGTCCGTCTATAGGCCCGCCCTCTGCCTGCTCCGGCGCCATATAGTTCGGGCTGCCCAGAAAAATTCCGGTCGAGGTCAGATCGTGATCGGTAGTGAGTTGCTTGGCGATGCCGAAGTCGCTCAGCAGTGGCGTGCCGTCACGCCTGAAAAGAATATTGCCCGGTTTTACGTCGCGATGGACGATGCCGTTCTCATGCGCGACCTGCAATCCGCTGGCGATATCCTGGACGAGCTTGACGGCTTCGGGTCCGGTGGACAGGTGCTTGCGCATGCGTTGTTTGAGGTCGCCGCCCTCGACATACTCCATGGAGATATAAACTGCGTCCTCGGCAATGCCGATATCGTAGATAGTGACGATGTGTGGGTGATTGAACGACGCGATGATGCGACCCTCATTGAGGAACCGCTCCACCATATCGGCCGAGGATTTGTCCTGCGTGTCTAGGGCCTTGATGACAACCTGGCGACCCAGTGATGTTTGAATTGCCAAGTAGGCGGTCGCCATCCCGCCCGAGCCGATCGATTGCTTGATCTCATAGCCCGGTATTTCCATAGGTCGAATTATAGCCGTGTGCGCAGAACGTTTCGCGATAGGGCACCCGAGCACGGTGCAAATCGCCAGGGCACCTTACCGCCCGTTAACATCTGCATTACACTATGCAGCCCAAACGAGCCGGTTACGAAGCGGCGGAGGATACATGACTGATAGCATGCATAACCGGCCACAAACGCGCGAGCTCATTCAAGCAATGCTGCAACAGCGCGAGCCGATGCTGGTAAAACTCTGGAAGTTGTCAGGGCTGGAGTCCGACAACCCCGAGCCGGTAACCAACGAAGAGCTGACCGATTTCATGGCGGTGCTGATGGATTACATCGCAGCCGGCCATTTCGGTCTTTATCAGCGCATCGGCGAACGCAGCGAGCGCCGCCAGCCGGTAGTCGAGCTGGCCGAAAATCTTTATCCACGTATCGCGGAGACAACCGAAACCGCCGTGGACTTCAACGATAAGTACGAGGGCATGGAGGCCAATTACCTTGCCGAGAGCTTGCCCGACGATTTGACCAAGCTGGCGGAGGAACTCAGCGAACGCATCGATCTGGAGGATCAGCTCATCGAAGCCATGCTCGGGCCGGGTTAGGGAACCCGCGCCTGAGATCAATGTGTTTGTTCCTAGCCCGCTCGCTCTTTCACGCGGTGCTTCAATCTGATGAAATCTGCGTGCGAGACGTGCAGTAAATCGGAGATTTTGCGTACGTAGAAATCCTCATATTTGTCGAGGTACTGGTCGGCGAACGCAATTTCCCAAAGCAACTCCACTACCCGCGCACGTTCTTCGCGCGAGAGATGGTCATTTAAAACGCTGGTAAATTGGTACAGTGAAACGGCCTCATCAGCGTGGTCGTCCGCTTGCGCGATGAGTGCATGCGTCTCTTCCGGGGGCAAATCAAAATGGCGCTGAACCAGCGCCAGAATTTTGCTTTCCTCGTCCGCGCTCACTTCGGCATCGGCGCGACTGATCTCGATGAGCAGCGCCGTAGTAGCCAGCCGCAGAAGATGCTCAGGATCCTCACTGACTTCGGCGCTCGAGAGTTGTTCTACGAAGAAGCTTTTTATCGCGGAGAGCATTGTGATCGTCCCCCCGTCATTGCGAGGCATCCGCAGCATGCCGAAGCCCTCATAAAGTGGGGACGTTTCACGCAATCCACCTCATGCCGACACATCCTGCTGACAGGTGGTTTGCGTGAAACGTCCCCTATGTACGGGGGCTCGCAATGACGGAGTGGTATTAGGGCGGGCACGATGTAATTGGTTGCTCGAGACGGTTTGGTCGGAAACTGATAAACATCAATTCGCCTGCTCTCGTCGTACATATTGGCCATTTTCAAAACTGCTGAAATAATCCCGGGTAAGCGGGTGTTCGATGGGATCACCGACCTCATCCACTTCCAGATTTCGCTCGGCAACGTAGGTCGAATGCCCAGCGCTGTCCGGTAAAACGTGATACCAGGGCTGATCCTTGGGCGGTCGCGACTGGGCGACCTGGTCGTACCATGCATCGCTACCCATAAAAATTGGATCGACATCGAAGACAACCCCACGGTAATCAAAGCGTTTGTGGTGAACGACCTGACCAACCGAAAATTTCGCGCTTCCACCTGCCATTTGGTCACACCTCCTGCGAGTTCGCGATCGAAGCCGTATCATACCGGAAAGGCTGCGAACGACGATGCGTGAACCCCGACTATTTGTAGATATCGAGCTACGACCCGGCATGAGCTTGGAACTGCCCGCCGCGAGCGTGCGTCACGCGGCGCAGGTGTTGCGCCTGCGCTCCGGTGATCCGGTACGGCTGTTCAACGGCCTGGGCGGTGAATTCACCGCCCAGATCGACACCTTTAATAAAATGCGGCTCAGCGCCCGGATCGGCGAGCATTACCCGATCGAACGCGAATCACCCTTACGCATAGTTCTTGGTCAGGGGATCTCGCGCGGCGAACGCATGGACTACACCATCCAAAAAGCGGTCGAGTTGGGCGTGCAGCGTATCGTCCCGCTGAGCACGGAACGCAGCATGGTAAAACTCGATGCCGAGCGGGCGGCGAAACGTCACGCGCATTGGCATAACGTAATCTTGAGCGCCAGCGAACAATGTGGACGCAACACCATTGCCGAGTTGGGCGAAGTTACCGCGCTACAAACCTGGCTTGAAGACGCATCGCAACCCCTCACCCGAGTGGTATTGCGCGGAGATGCCGGGACGTCACTCAACGCGATCTCCGTGAATAACAGTGCCGTGCTGCTTGCCGGCCCGGAAGGCGGACTCGCAACAACAGAATGGGCAGCCGCGGAAGCAGCAGGCTTTCACAGCGTGTCGCTCGGACCCCGGGTATTGCGCACGGAAACCGCGGCGGTGGCGGCGATCAGTGCTTTGCAGACCTTATTCGGCGACTTTCGGTAATACGATAGGCGGATTATTAACCCCTCACCCGCAAGGAGGGTGTCGCAAAAGGCGATAAATATGCTGGATATCGTACTGGCGGTGTTTCAACACGCCGTTGGCAGCAGGTGTGTTTCCCAAAGCCATAATTCGCGGCGCACGATACGGTGATGCCACAAGCGCATCAAACAGGCTTTTGTCAACGCACCAATACAGGCTAAACGGGCCAACACCGCCCGTCCCAGGTTGTAAGCGAGTATATGCAGTGCAAATTCTCGTCTCACCCCGGCTAACCCGCGCCGCCGGAACCGGTTCAATCCCTGTCGCTCGCGCAACGTGCTGAACACCGGCTCTACCATCGCTTGGCGCTTCACATACAGCGCTTGCGCCTGCGGCTGTTGCATCACCATGCGCAGCGCATCTTTTAGTTCATCACCCCCATAGCGGCTGATGGTCCGGCGTTCCCCCCGCGTACACTGCGCTTTCAAAGCACACGCACCGCAGCCCGGGGTGGCATAACGCACGTACCCTTTGTGTGTGGCAGTGCCCGCGTAACGCTCCACCGGCACTAACCATTCATTGTTCGCACAGCGGTAAGCATCCTGGTACGCGTCATAGACAAAGGCACCCTTAGGAAAGGTTTTCTGCGATTGCTTGGCTTGCCCCGCCACTTTCCCCTCCGGACAAAGCAGGTTGATGTCCCGCTCCACGCTGTGTTGCAATATCCGGTCACTGAAGTAGCCCGCATCCAGCAACAGATCTTCAACGGCCACGCCACTGCTCGCTTCACTGTGCGCCAGCATCCCCGCGACCACCGCGCTCTCACTGGAGGGGTCAACCGCCATCCCAACCACCACCCGTTCTTCATTGGCCAGCACCGAGGGCTTATAGGAGGGCCCCGTGCCTCGTCCGCGTTTCAACGCTTGCACCATCGCTTCGGGCTCGTGCGCACTCACACACACCTTCTCGCCTGACTTACCCTTGCTTTCCCGCGCCGCTTTGCGCCTTTGCAAGGTCTCATGCACTTGCTGGCTTTGCGCCAACGCCACTTGTTTGGTTTTATCCTCCGGTGCCTGCGCCAACACCTGCCTCGCCTCGCTCAAACGCTGTTTCGCCGCCTCTTCCTTTATCAAACCATAATGCGAACACGCCGCCTCTATCACCGTGCCGTCTCCCGCCACCCGGGTCGCGCTGCTGCCCGTGGCTTGTAACACACGGCCGGTTAACTCAATAAAAAATGACCCGCTCAGCAACTCATCATGCTGCGTGATAAACCGACCGATGTTCGCATGGTCCGGACAGATCCCCCCGCTCACCCACATCGCACCGATATCCACTCGCGCCAACCGTTCCAGACCCCGCAACGAACTCACACCCTGCAATAGCCCGTACACGATTAACCCCAACACGCTGCGCGGGGAATACGGCGCGCGGCCCGTCCTGGCATAGTTGTCTTCAAAACCCGACCAATCCAGCTCGCTCAATAGCGCTCGTAACACTAACGGCCCACGAATGCCGGCCGCTTGCAGATGCGCCTTCACCGACAACTGACCCAGATAAAGCTGCTGCGGATCAGGATCAATGAACACACGCCCCGCAGCTCTGCGGCTTTGCCGCGACGCGCCAGTATCGGACAACCCCTCAAACAGGTTCAGTTGCACATCCCCATTTATTCCCAGCGCTTTTGTCACCGTTGGCCTCTCGCTATCTTGTACCTGCACGTAGTTTAACGCTTCACGATCCTTGCAACGATCCCCCTTTCGCGACACCCTCCAAGGGGCGAGGGGCTTAAACCCCGGGTCCCTTCGCCCAAACCGCGACCCGGTCGCAATTCAGCGCGCAAGGCTTACGGTATACTGTGACGCAGTTAAAACCACGCTTAACCGACCGCCGGCGTGCCATCAAGCGCCGGGGAGACGCCGCACAATGAGTGCCGATCCAACCAACGAAAAGCCCTGGGGCGGCCGCTTTACCGAACCGACGGCGGCGTTCGTCGAGGAATTTACTGCGTCAATCGGCTTCGACTACCGCCTCTACGCTTACGACATTGCGGCATCCATTGCCCATGCACGCATGCTGGCGCGTGTCGATCTATTGAGCGAAGCCGAATGCAATAAGATCATCGCCGGTCTGGAAGACATTCGCCTGGACATCGAGCGTAACGACTTTGCCTGGTCGAGCGAACTCGAAGACGTTCATATGAACATCGAAGCGCGGCTCACCGAACGCATCGGCGCGGCCGGCAAAAAACTCCATACCGCTCGCTCACGCAACGATCAAGTCGCCACTGACGTGCGTTTGTATCTGCGCGATGAAATCGACGCGATCACCGCCGAATGCAATCGTCTGCTCGACGCACTGCTTACACTGGCTGCGCAGGAGATCGACACCGTCATGCCCGGCTACACGCATCTGCAGGCGGCGCAACCGATCACTCTCGGTCACCACGTGCTCGCCTGGTTCGAAATGCTGTATCGGGACCGGGGCCGCCTGGCCGATTGCCGGACGCGCATGAATCAGCTGCCTCTGGGCGCCGGCGCGCTTGCAGGCACCAGTTTTCCGATCGACCGCGCGTTCGTCGCTGAGCAACTTGGCTTCGACGGCGTATGCGAAAACTCGGTCGATGCTGTCAGCGATCGCGATTTCGCTATCGAGTTCGCGAGTGTCGCCAGCCTGGTACTAATGCACCTGTCGCGGATCTCCGAAGAACTGGTGTTGTGGAGCTCACAGGCCTTCAACTTTATCAGCTTGGCTGACGCCTACTGTACCGGCTCGTCCATGATGCCGCAGAAAAAAAACCCCGACGTTCCGGAACTGGTACGCGGAAAGACAGGGCGGGTCTACGGCAATCTCATGGCGCTACTCACCCTTATGAAGGGGCAACCGCTCGCCTATAACAAGGACAACCAGGAAGACAAGGAGCCGCTGTTCGACAGCGTCGATACCGTCAAACAGAGCCTGCGCATCTATGCGGACATGGTGCCGCACATACAAGTGCATCGCGAACGCATGCTCGCCGCCGCGCGTGACGGATTTCTCACCGCGACCGATTTCGCCGACTACCTGGTACGCAGGGGTGTGGCTTTTCGCGATGCCCATGCCATAGTCGGGCGCGCGGTCAAGCTTGCGCTCGAGCAGAATAAGGAACTCGCGGAGCTGTCGCTCGATGAACTCCAAGCTTTCAGCGACGTCATACAAGCAGATGTGTTCGAGGCATTGACTATCGAAGGCGCACTCGCGGCACGCGCGCATATCGGCGGCACCGCACCGGCACAGGTGAAAGCGGCCATCGAACGTGCGCGCTCGCGGCTGGCGGGCTAGTGCAGAGGAAACCATGAAGACGCTTTTCAAGCTAACCGTCTGGCTCATCGTCATCTGCCTGTTGATGGTCGTCGGCGCAGTCGTGGTTATCGCCTTCATTGATCCCAACGATTACAAAGATGCCATTGTCGTGCGCGTTGAGGAGGCGACCGGACGAGACGTCGAGATTGCCGGAGAAATTAAACATTCCTTTTTCCCTTGGCTTGGGATCGAGGTGGCCGGTGTAAGGATCGGCAATGCAGCAGGATTTGGCGACGCGCCGTTCCTGAAAACCGAACAGCTCGCCGTGCGCATTAAAACCCTGCCGTTGCTGCGCAAGCAGTTCGAACTCGACACCATTCGCATTTATGGCGGCGAGATCAACCTCGCCAGAAACGCCGAGGGCATCAACAACTGGGATGATCTCGGCAGCGGCGAAGAGAGTGAAAGTGAGCCACTGGATCTCGCGGCGTTGGCTCTTGGCGGCGTCGATATCCAGCGCACCCGTTTGACGTGGACCGATGCAAGCAGCGGAGCCGCGTATCAGGTAACAGATCTGACCATCAGCACGGGTCCGCTCACTTATGGTGAACCGATAGCGATGAAGTTGACGGCGAACGTCGCGTCGAGGCAGCCGGAACTCAAGAGCGGCATCAGCATCGACGGCACCGTGTCCTACGATCTAGACGCACAACGTTACATCCTGAAACCGCTCGACCTTACCGCGACCCTGCAAAGTAAACATATTGCCAGCGGGCAAGAACAACTGCGCTTTACCGCCGCGGTCGATCTGAATCTGGAAGCGCAAACCGCGATAGTTTCCGATCTAAACCTGAACGCACTCGGCAGCTCCGTACAAGGCACACTGGCCGCCAGCGAGATAGATTCGGACGAACCCACCGTTAACGGTGAGTTGCAGATAGGCGGTAACAACATTGCTTTGCTGTTCAAGGTGCTGGAAGTTGAACCACTGGCAAGCGAGCTCGCCAAGCTGCGGGACAAATCTTTCAATCTGTCGGCCAGACTGACGGCTGCGCAGGGTAATGTGAGCCTGTCCAACCTCGTAGCAGATCTGTTGGGCGCGTCGATTTCCGGGCAAGTTGATGCACGCAACTTCGACTCGGAAACGCCCGCCGTGAGAGGCCGGCTGAAAGCGCGCGGACCGGATCTGCCCATGCTGCTGAAAGTCGCAGGGCAGTTTCAGGCGGACGGCGAACGTTCGCTGGCGGAGTTCGGCAGCAATCTGAGCAAATCACGGAACAAAGCATTCGACATCGCGGTGACGTTCGACGCCGATATCGCGGGTGGCAACATCGATGTCTCCGAGTTGGCCGCCAAGGCCGTTGGCCTAAACGTCAATGGCAAACTCAAAGGCACGGCGATGAACACCCAGCGTGGCGCCATCAACGGCAATCTGGAGATCCGCGGAAAGCAGCTAGGCGGACTGATGACAGCGCTGGGCCAACCGGAACTTGGCGAAGTGCTCAATAGTTTTAGGGCGGACGCCGCCATCAAAGGCAGGGGCGGTAACTATACCCTCAGCCCGATCACAGCAACGGCGAGCTTTGCCGGCAAGAACATTCCCAAAGGCCTTGTTGACGTGACCCTGAACGCCATCGCGCGGGCCAATCTCGACAAGCAAACAGCATCGCTCAATGACTTCAGCCTCACCGGCCTGGGCTTGAACGTTAGAGGCAACGTCGCGGCCACCGGCATCCAGGACCAACCCGCTTTCAATGGCAACCTCGACGTCGCGCCGTTCGATCTGCGCCGGCTAATGAGACAACTGAATCAGGATGTACCCAAGACCGCCGATCGCAACGTATTAAAACAGGTAGCGCTGAACTCAAAGTTTTCCGGCACCCGCGACAGCCTGAGCTTAAAAGGTCTGTCCATGCGGCTCGATCAATCTCAGATCAACGGCGACTTCTCGGTCGCAAACTTAGACGACCCGGACATCACCTTCAACATCGGTATCGATCAACTAAACGCTGATCGCTATCTATCACCGGAGCAAGCCAAAAACGCTCCACCTCCCGCGCCCGGACTCGCCGCCGCACGCGCTGCGGGATTGCCGCTTAAAACGCTGCGCGCGTTAAAGCTCAAAGGCAATCTCACCATTGGCCAACTGACGTTTTCAAAAGCACGCATGACCGACGTGCGCTTCAGCATCAATGCCCGCGACGGCAAGATTGATCTCAACCCCTCGCAGGCGCGGCTTTACCAGGGTATGTACAAAGGCAATGTGATCCTCGACGCAACGCGGCTGCAGCCACAATTGCTGATCAATACAACCTTAACCGGGGTTCAAGCCGAACCACTGCTGATGGATATGACCGGTAACCCCAAAGTGGTAGGCACAGCGAACTTTACCGCTAACTTGAAAGCCTTCGGCAGCGACATCGACACCATAAAACGCACGCTCAACGGCGAGGCACGGTTTGCCGTGAACAACGGTATCTTTCGTGGGATCGATGTCGCGTCGGTCCTGCGTCAGACCGAGATCATGATTGAAAGCCGGCGTCCCGGACGCGTTGATCGGGGCCAGCAAACCCGTTTTGATTCGGTTGCCGGTACGCTCAACATCGACAAAGGCGTCATTACGAATAACGACCTGATGCTGCGCGCTCCGGGATTCCAAGTCACGGGTGCCGGCATGATTGGCGATCTCACAACTGAACGCATCAACTACGACCTGCTCGCCTCGGCAACAGCGAGTCGTGAATCGATAGGCGAAGCCAACTACAACCTCGGCGGCTATGACCTGCCTATCCGCTGCAATGGCACGTTTGGCGATCCCGGCTGCGCCCCGGATGTAAGTCAAATCCTAAAAGCTGCGATCGGCAATGTCGTACAAGATGCGCTACGCGACGCAATCCAGGGCGGCGACCCGGGCGAGAGCCTGAAAAAGCTTTTTAAGTTCTAACACGGTGCGCCGCGCCGCCATTGTTCTCCTGTTCGCAAGTTGCGCTGCGCAGGCCTGCCAGATCCCTGCCGCCAAAGTGTCCCATCAAAAGGGCACGTACTCAGTCGCGGTCGAAATGCACCTCGACGCCCCGCCCGACGCCGTATATCCGGTGATCACCGATTACGAGAACATGAAGCGTCTGAGTGAAACGTTTCAGGAGGCCACCGTCGTGAAGGCCGAGGACGACTCGCATCTGCGTCGCCAGCTGCACATCAAAACCTGTGTACTTTTCTTCTGCTTCGACATGGTCATGGTCGAAGACATCGAAGAGGACCCCAACGGCATCATTACCACCACGATCATCCCGGAGGAAAGTGACTTCCACGAGGGGCAATCCCGCTGGGAGCTCACCGCTAACGACGATGGCACTTCCATTCTCCACTTCAGCTCCGAACGCCGCCCCAAGTTCTGGGTACCTCCCGTGATCGGCCCGTGGATCCTGAAACGCAAAGTGCTAAAAGAAACCATCGCCACCTGCCACCGCATCCAGGCGCTAGCGGTGGCACCCTCGGAAGAATTTTAGTCTTCACTCGTCATTGCAACCCGTGACCGCCTTCGCCAAGCAACTGCTAACCTGGCACAGCGCCCACGGCCGCACCGATCTCCCTTGGCAACGCGACCCCACCCCCTACCGCGTCTGGATCTCCGAGATCATGCTGCAACAAACTCAGGTCAACACCGTCATCCCCTACTACGCCCGCTTCCTTGCGCGCTTCCCAGATCTATTGCAACTAGCCAACGCCGATATCGACGCGGTCCTGCACCTGTGGTCGGGCCTGGGCTACTACGCTCGCGCCCGTAACCTGCACAAGAGCGCGCAAGCAATTCGCGACCGCCACAACGGGGAATTCCCGCAAAGCTTCGACGAAGTAACAAGACTCCCCGGCATCGGCCGCTCAACCGCAGGCGCAATTCTCTCGCTGGCCCGTAATCAGCGCCACCCGATCCTCGACGGCAACGTCAAACGTGTGCTGGCCCGCTACCACGCCGTGGCTGGCTGGCCAGGTAAAACCGACGTGCTAAATGAACTGTGGAACCTGGCCAAATCGCACACGCCAACAAATCGCGTTGCCCAATATACCCAGGCGATCATGGATCTTGGCGCCACGGTGTGCACCCGGTCCAAACCCCAATGCGGCGCCTGTCCTTTTGAGCAAAACTGCCAGGCCCACAAACAACACCGTGAAACCGAATTCCCAGGCGCTCGACCGAAAAAGGCGTTGGCGGTACGCCAAACAGCTTTCATCATGATGCGCGACCCAGCCGGCGCCGTTCTGTTGCAACGGCGTCCACCAAGCGGGATATGGGGTGGACTGTGGGGCTTTCCCGAATGCAACGAGCCGCAGAACATCACAAACCACTGCAACGAAAACTTCGGCTTCGCGGTAACCTCTATTCAAACATGGCCGCAACTGCGCCACACCTTCACCCATTTCCACTTAGACATCACGCCCATCGAGGCGCGCGGCACGGCGCGTGCGTCCGTGATCATGGAAGCCGACGAAACCCTTTGGTATAACAACGATACGAAAACACCGCTTGGCCTCGCGGCACCGGTGAATAAACTCTTGAGCGGCCTGTTTGAAGAAGCACTAGGAGACTCCTGATGACCCGAATGGTGAACTGCATAAAAACCGGCACCGAAGGCGAAGGCCTGAAGTTCGCACCCTATCCCGGCGATCTCGGCCAGCGGATCTTCGAAAACGTCTCCCAGCAAGGCTGGCAAATGTGGCTGCAGCATCAGACGATGCTTATTAATGAGTACCGCCTGACCCCCATCGAACCCCGCGATCGTAAAATCCTGGAAGACGAAATGGAAAAGTTCTTCTTCGGCGACGGCTCCGAGCGCCCCAAAGAATGGCAACCGAAAGACGGCTAATCGCGGATCCCAAGGATGAGTCCCCTAGCGGGAGAGGGCCAAGCAGATAAATGCACCTCGACTTTGGCCTCCTGCGTCGTTCTACCTCCTACTTCCTGTAGTCGTGCATGATCTGCACTTCCGCCGCCCATGGCGGTCGGGTGAGGGGTAATAATAATTAACAGTCCTCATTCCTTGACTCCACCCACCCCGCCCGCTTTAATACTCGCGCCCGAGTGACCCTCCAATGCCCCAGATACATCATCCCCTCTCCCGCCGGGAGAGGGTCAGGGTGAGGGGAAGTATGGTTAATTTTATCGAATCGGTCACAACCGATCGGCAGTAACGCCTAACAATGGCCAGGTAGCTCAGTTGGTAGAGCAGGGGACTGAAAATCCCTGTGTCGGTGGTTCAATTCCGCCCCTGGCCACCTATTATTTGAAGGGCTTAGGTGGTCTTTCTAAAAACGTCTGCGTCGTAACGTGTAATTAATGTGTAATTGTGCGCCCGCATGCCGTTACTTCGGCAGCCGGTAACGCCGCTCAAGCTTGTTCATTGCGGCACGAATGTGCTCGCCGCTCTGGTGGCTGTACCGCTCAACCATAGCTAACGTTTTATGGCCTGAGATCCGCTTCACCGTTGGAAGATCAACACCTGACTGCACGAGATGGGTTATCGCCGTATGGCGTAGGGTATGCCGCACCACTTCCTTCGGATCGAGCTTTGCAGCCTCCACCAACCGTTTCCATGGCTTCTCGATATTCACCACGTGGCCGGTACGCGACTTACTAGAGGGGAAGAGCCATTCCTGATCTGGTTCTTTCGTATCAACATATCCCTTGAGAAGGTCGGCTAGATGGCTCGTGATAGGTTGCTCTCTGGCTCCGGCTTTAGCCTGAGAGATGTAGATGACACGCTTTTCGAGATCAATGTTTCGAAGCCGGATCGAAAGGATCTCCGACCGGCGCATAGCGCTCTCTAAGCCAACGACAATGAACAGGTAAATGTGGGGGGACTCATCCTCACGTGCAGCCTTTAGTAACCGGCTTATCTGTTCCTTTGTTAGATAGGTGATCCGACCACTGCCTTCCTTCAGTCGTTTAGTTGTGGCTGGTTTGTGGTCGATCCATTTCCACTCGACAGCCTTTGTAAACAGATGCGAGAGAACAGCCAGTTCCCGGTTGATCGTGCCACTCGCAGCGCTCTTTTGCGCACGGTGCTTTTTGTACCGCTCAATATCAAATGTGGTGATCCTCGCTAACGGCTTATCACCGAAAAACGGTTTGAGGTGACGTTTAAGACGCTGCCGTTTTTTCGGAATGTCTTTCCCGCCCTCCTCCTCGAGCTTTTCGAGATACTTTATTGCAGCTTGTCTGAAACCAAGCGTTAACTTTCGGCCTTTAGGAAGATTTAGCCGACCGTGGCGAGCGTCTGTTCGGACGCTCTCAATGTAGTCCTCAGCCTGCTGGCGTGTGACGCGCTCTGATTCTCGACCGATCACACGGTGGATGCGCTGACCATCGACCATAATGTTTACAGTGAAGCGTCCGTCGCCATCGGGCAGCCGGTCAAAAGTGATGCCATGCTCACTAAGTGCACTACCAAGTTCGAGCTTGCGCATGCTTACGCGTTTTAGTTTGAAGAATTTTCTACTCATTTGGTTTTCTCACCCTGCGGGAAACATGCTCACCGGGCTTAACCGGCCGAGCCCACGGGGGGAGACCTGCTAAGTCGGCCTCACCATCGGCGGCTTGTCTGAAAGTTTCCCAATGCTTACGTAGGTGCGGAAGGATCCATCTGTCTTCGCGAAGGCGCTCGGCAAATGGATGATCACCCAAGTCCCTTTCTAGTCCATAGAACTCGCGTATCAACTTCCATAAGGTTTCCTCGTCGGGCGTCAAGAGTTCCGGGTAGCATCGAGCCAATGCCGTAAATCGGTCGACTTCATCTATATCCCAAACATCACTAACTACCCCGTTCAGGGATACGTGATGGTCATACCGCGTGCTGTCATCCGGTGTGAATAGGTGGAAATCCTCCAACCCTCTTTCAAGGATCCACTCAATAAAGCTTGAGACAGACCGTCGTTGTCTCCGTGCTGCGAGTTCCGCCGCGAACCGTAACTTCGGATCTAAGCGAACGGTGATTATCTCCGTCCTCGCGAGTTTCCCACCTCCGCGGCGAGGCTTTTTAGGCATGAAATTTCCTCCTACTTTTACCCATTTGTTCTACATCTTTCTGTAATTGTATACGCTACGCGTAGTTGTTGACAATACGATATGAGGCATATAACTTGATAGATACAGAAGAATTTCGAGGTTTTGACAAATGACGGAACAACACATTGTTTTTCAAGAAGTAAATGCATTACCTGATGGTCGTATGGACACCAAGAACGCGGCTCGCTACGTTGGACTATCGGAAAAAACACTAGCCATGCAGCGATGCACCGGTACCGGCCCGAGATTCGTGAAGCGCGGCCGAGTGTTCTATTACAAAACAGACCTGGACGAGTGGCTTCAAGCAGGAACTACCTCTACTTCGGCACAAACCGACACGTAATACCGATTAATAGCGCCATACAGGACATCATCGAACAATTCCTGGACGTCATGCTTGCCGCGCCAGTATCGGTCGGAATTCACCCCCACAGTGGAAGCGGCGTTCGGACGTCTGGGCGCTAATTGACAGCGTCGAAGTTTAGGCACGGGAACAATCAGGCGTATTAGTGCGATGTACAGACGAATGCAGCAGTGGGTTCCACAAATGTCGACTATTTAAGTCTTTTACTGAATTGCTAATGAAGTTCGCCAATGAAACAACTTGAGTTCGATTTTTCACGAGATGCGTTCCCGAAAATTGGGAACGCGGACGAAGCCAAAGAACAACAGGTGAAGGCCGCCATGTCTGCATTAGGACGTGGTTGTACGTGGAAGGAAGCGTGCGGCCAGTTTGGAGTTGTAGCAGCAAGCAAAGCGCGTGAGCGTATAAAACCAGGAGATTAGACAATGGGAATTACTGTAAACGAGATGTTTCCGGGTCGGTACTTTAAGGCTGACGATTTCGTGCAGGACAGAGCGTTCATTATTGAACGTATCGTGCAGGAAGACGTGGGTGGTCAGGGTAATCCGATCGACCAAAAGTGGGTTATGTATTTCCAAGGTGAGACACAGGGTCTCGTATTGAATGTCACCAATGCCCGTGCGCTGGAACGCATCCATGGCGAGGATTCGGGAAGCTGGTGTGGCAAGCAAATTACCCTCGGGCGGGAATTGACGTCGATGGCAGGCCAGTCTCTTTACGGGACCCGTGTGCGGATCCCCCCACAGGCACCGTCGCCATCAACGGAGGCGACCCCACAACAAACGGAGCCACCGGGAAACGGCAGCTCCGAAAGCGTGACTATGTGAGATCGAATGGGGGTCGTGGTGCGACCCCTTCTTTTTGCGGGGATTTCTGAGTTGAATAATAGCATATCAGAGCGGGCTCGGCGCTGGATCCAATATGGAATTAAGCCAATACCGATACCTTTCAAGCAAAAGGCGCCAACGATAAACGGCTGGCAAAAGCTCGAACTTGCAGAAACGGATATATCAAAATATTTCAACGACGAACCGTTAAATATTGGGGTCTTGTTAGGTACGCCGAGCGGCGGCCTTGTGGATATTGATCTCGATTCAATCGAAGCAGTAGCAATTGCACCGACTTATTTTCCACAGACCGCATCATTTGGCCGTCGTAGTAAGCCACGCTCGCACATGCTGTACCGCTGTCCTGACATTACTCACTAGTCGATAAATAAGGCGACATCGATGGAACTTTCTGAGAGCGTACCGATCGGATCAGATATGAAACTGGACGGCCGCACGCTTGACCATTCGACCTTGGAAGCTATTCGCTTGATGGCGATAGAGCGCGTTCGCGAAGGCGAGTCGCCGGCGACGGTGATCGCATCGTTCGGGTTCAACCGGACGACCATCTACAAATGGATCAAAGCGGCGATGCAGCCGGGTGTCGGCATCAAGGCGTTGCGTTCGACGAAGGCTACGGGGCGGCCACGAACCCTGAGCGCGGCGCAAGAGCGACAGGTGTTCCGCTGGGTCAATGGTCGTGACCCGCGACAGTATGGATTGGACTTCGGCTTGTGGACGCGCGCGGTGGTCGTGGAGTTGGTGACGCAGAAGTTCGGGGTGACGATAGGCGTCACGGCGGTCGGGGAGTTGTTGGCGAAACTGGGATTGACGCCGCAGAAGCCGCTGCAGCGAGCCTATCAGCGGGACCCCGAGGCGATTGAACGCTGGCAGCGTGAAACCTTCCCAGCCATCGCCCGTCAAGCGAAACAGCACGGTGGCGAGGTGTTTTTCTGGGATGAGTCTGGCTTGCGTGCTGATACGGTGCACGGTAAGACCTGGGGCGTGCGCGGCCAGACGCCGGTCGTGTACCGACCCGGACAGCGTCAATCGTTCAGTGCCGCCTCGGCGGTCAACGCCAACGGGGCGTTCTGGTTTTGCACCTATAGCGGCGCGCTCAAAGCCGCTTTGTTTGTCACCTTGCTGCGCCAGCTCATGCGGGGCCGGCGCAAGCCGGTGCATCTCGTGCTCGACAGTCTGCCGGCGCACAAGACCGCGCGCGTGCGCGACTACGTCGCTTCGACGAATGGCCGGCTGAGCCTGCATTTTCTGCCCGGTTACGCGCCAGACCTGAACCCCGATGAATGGGTGTGGAGTCACGTCAAGCGCACTGGTGCGGCGCGACGGCCACTGCGGGCGGGCGAAACACTGCGCGAGAAGATCGAGGAGCAACTCACCCAACTCAAGCGTATGCCCCACCTTGTTCGATCATTCTTTCTTGCTCCATCTGTCGCCTATATTGGCGACTGCTGAGTAAGACTCATAAGTTTGTGTGCAGCAGCACGATCCTTGAGATCCGAAGCACCGGCGCTCAAACCGTCGTCCCCGGCAGCACACATCCATCTGGAGAAGCCATCACGCAATGCGAGGGTACAGCGGAGATCCTAGTCATCTCAGCAGAAGCATTGAAGAGGGCCGCAAGCCGTACGGCTGGTGCCGCCATCCTTGCCCGTGAGTGGAAGACTATCTCCGGCAGTCGTCACGATGCGGCACTGGCATTAACCGGGGCGCTACTACACTCAGGGTGGGACACACAAGACGTGACGATTTTCCTGGGCGCAGTAATCAACGCCGGCGACGACGACGAACCCACTGACCGACTTCGCGCTGTGACTAACACCATCGCAAAGCACGAGGCAGGCGAGGCAATCACCGGGTGGCCTACTTTATCGGAGCATATTAGCGACGGTGTTATCAGGAAGGCTCGGGAATGGCTTGGGATCATTGATGGGGCCAACCTGAAGTTTGCCTCGACCCACAAGCCGGATACATGGCCTGAAGCAGAGCCGCTACAACGTGAGTTACCAGCGCCGGAGCCGTATCCCTTGGATGCCCTGGGCGAGGTCCTGGGCGGCATGGCAAACGCGATGCAATCGATTATCCAGACACCTGATGCTGTGTGCGGACAAAGCGTGCTCGCTGCCGCAGGGCTGGCTGTCCAGGGGCATGCCGATGTCGAGATTGATGGCCGGCAATATCCGACATCACTTTTCAATATCACTGTTGCCGAGTCCGGTGACCGAAAGACAGCGGCGGATAGGGAAGCTCTAGCTCCACACCGAGCGTTTCAACGCAAGAAGTTGGAGGAAACCGCTGCCGAGCGCGAAGAATATGAGAAGGAGTTCATGGCTTGGCGTAAGGCCCGCGACCAAGCATTGGCGAACAAGCATCTGAAAAGCGTCGAAGAAAAAAAAGCCGCGCTCGATGAGCTTGGCCCAGGACCACCCGCACCGATAACCCCCATTCTTACTGTGTCTGAACCCACCTACGAGGGCTTGTCCAAAGCGCTCTACGAGGACTGGCCCAGCATGGGCTTATTTTCTGATGAGGGTGGCCGCTTTCTCGGCGGTTACGGTATGGACCAGCAGAATGTCCTGAAAACTGCTGCAGGATTAAGCGAACTCTGGGACGGTAGCCCCGTGACGCGGACACGAAGCGGCGAAGGCAGCACAGTCATGTACGGCAGGAGACTGTCGCTGCATCTGATGATCCAACCCGTGGTCAGCAACAAAATATTCGACAGCAAGCTGCTCATGGACCAGGGGCTGGTGTCCCGGTGTCTCGTGGCGTACCCGACATCCGTCATCGGCACACGCCGCTACAATGAACGGTCGCTATCGGATACCGACGCCGCCAAACGATACTTCGCCCGCTTGAGCGATATTCTCGAAGCACCGCTCCCAATTGTGCCCAACACACGCAATGAGTTGGCACCACGACGGATTGGGTTAGCGCCCGATGCCAAGGCCACCTGGATCAAGTTTCATGACCATGTGGAGGCCCTCGTCGCCGGCGACCGGGCATTGCACGACGTCCGAGGGTTGGGATCGAAAGCAGCCGAGCACTGCTTGCGAATAGCTGCCGTGCTGGCACTCGTGGATGACATTGCTATCACCCTTATTACACAGCGTCATCTGGAAGCCGCCATCGAGCTCGTTGAGTATTACCTTAGCGAGGCGCTACGTTTGTTCGGGCTTTCAGCGGTCGACACTGACCTGGTTTTGGCCCAGCGGACACTCCAGTTTTTGTTGGACGAACGACAATCGAACGGTCCCAGCATTAAGCTCTCACGGATCTATCAGTACGGCCCCAATGGCGTTCGCAGTAAGGCTCCTGCGCTGCATATCCTCAATATCCTGCATCAACACGGATGGGTCAGGCAGCTCGAAGACAATTATTGGGAGGTCCGACCTTGAGCGGCTTCCCGAGGTTCAGTAATGGTGCTGCTAAAACTGCTAAACCTGCTAAACCCGCTAAGGCTGCTAAAGTTGCTAAAACACAAACCTCGATGCCCGTTTTTAGCAAATTAGCATTAGCAAGCGGGCCTTATCCAAAATTCTCAACAACTAATAAGAAATATATAACTGCTAAAATTGCTAATTCTTCTTTGAAGTGTCTTTCCCAGAATAAAGAGGGCCCGGTTGCTAATGCTAATCTGCTAAACGCCAGCAGTGACGCATCGGTAGCCGCAGCTAAACCTGCTAATCTGCTAAAACCTTTAGCAACTTTAGCAACAGGCATCGAGAGTAGTCAGTCCGTAGCCGCGCACCTACCGCCACCCAAACTAGTCCCGCTACCCACAGAGCCGCGCACGCCGCTGACGCTGGAACAGTTGATGGCCATCCCATTACGGCCTTGCCTGCAGTGTGCCCGTTACAGCCTCGTGACCGGCTACTGCGACTCCTACCGTTGCCGAATGCCGTTCCCCGCGCGTCCGTGTCGTTGCCTGCATTACCGGCTGCGTGGTGTACGTCAGTAAACTCGGTTAAGGCATCAAGTGAAGCTGCCCATCGACAATACTGCCGATGACAACACCAGTCGCAGGCTTCAAACCGTTTTCGCTACTCGTGTACGTTGTCCTGCTTGCGGTACGTCAAAGGTTCGGTGCCAGCGCAGCATTCAACAAGGTGATGGCACGGTATTGCGATATGTTCGTTGTAAGCAGTGCGATCAAACGTTCAAAGCCGTGGTCGAGTAATCTCCGCAGGTTAGAAATTCACCTGGGTTGTGGGGCGCATACTCTCCACTTATGTCAATGCAACCGGGCAGCCGGTATTAATGCGTCTAGCCGAGAGAGGCATGACCCAGTTCAACGCGGTCGTTCCCATCCAGGCCGCCGAACCCCGTGGTGTCCTCAGGCACTAATTCACAGGTATCGGGTGTGATTTTTAGCGCTGCCGTGGTTGTGTTGTAGGCAACGTCCAAGTAGCCGTGGAATTCACTAACTAAGGCCAAGGACGAACCGCAGGATGTTAACGATGACGATACCGAATCATGCAGCCCTCCAAGCGAAAAGGTAACCGTGTCGAACGCGAAGTCGGCAATCTCCACAAGGCACTCGGCGTTGAAGCAAGCCGTGTTCCGTTGTCCGGGAGCGCCGGTGGCGCGTTTAGTGGCGATGTGCGTGTCGTGATAGACGGTCATGAGCTCACGGGTGAAGTTAAGGCCCGGCGCGGAGGAGCAGGCTTCAAAACACTGGAACGCTGGCTTGGAGACAATGACCTGCTGTTTCTGAGGCGCGACCGTCAGACGCCGCTGGTGGTGTTGCCCTGGACAACGTATTCGCGCCTGCTCGAGGGATTTATTCGCGAGGAGTAGAGACATGTGAACGAGGAAAAGGGATTTCCGGTTAAGGCCGCAGACAAACTAGAGGAGGCTTAGCATGACCACACGCAAATCGGTTGACTGGGATGCCATCGAACCCGACTATCGGGCCGGCGTTAAGAGTCTCCGACAAATCGGACGCGAAAACTCGGTCACCCACGCGGCGATCCGCGAGCACGCTAAGGTCCATGGCTGGACACGCGACCTCACGGCGAAGGTGCGACAGGCCACGCGGGCCAAACTATCCAGGACTGGATTATCCACATTACCATCCACGGGTAACGGGGAGGTTGATCCCGAGAAAGATGCCGAGATTGTCGAGGCCAACGCCGAAGTGCGGGCCACCATCGTCCGAGACCATCGTGCCGACATCCGTAAGGCCCGCGATCTCACAAAACGCCTGTTGGACGAGTTGAAACAACAGAGCGATTCGCCGGAAGCACTGGAAGCGTTTGCCGTGATGGTTGCGACAACCGTCAAGAATGGTAAGGAAAAAGTAGACGAGAAATCATTGGCCAGTTTCCGGAAGACGCTTGGACTCGGTAGTCGAGCGCAGATCCTGGAGGGTCTGGCACGTTCGCTTCGGACCCTCG
>CBDDBH010000021.1:0-155514 GCA_965225625.1 Gammaproteobacteria bacterium | reverse complement strand
GCTGAGCGCCTGGTGAACGCTTCTGGCGCCAAAAATCGGTCGCGTGTGAGCTGGCGCCAAGACGGCGGCGCCCTCTTGAACCATTTTGTCGAGACTGTTTGCCCATTGACGTACATCACGGTACGGGGTGCCGCGTATCGCGTAGAGATTAGGAAACGCGTGATAAAAGTTATCGCCGCAGAATAATATTTTCTGCTCGGGCAGCCAGACGTAGAGTTGATCATCCGTTTCGCCAGGCGCCTGCACGAGTTCCACCTTGATGCCGGCAATCTCCACGGTGAATCGTTGTTCCGAGAACAACGTGGTCGGCGCCATGTATCCCGCACCGAACCCTTTTGTCGGGTTTGCCGCCGGGGAGACGCCGAGATTGATCCGTTCGCTATGCGCTTTGAGGTTACGCCCGAATTGGCGAACCGAACGTTCATCGATAATGGGACCGAGCAACAATTTCTGTCCGCGCAGCAGGGGACGGAAATTGTCGCGCGCATAAATCTGCGGATCGTCCCGACCGGCGAACACGCTCGCGCCGCCAATGTGATCCCGATGCCCGTGGGTATAGATGATCGCCGCCACCGGCTTGTCGGTCAGCTTTTGGAATTCGGTAACGATCTCCTCGGCCGCGCTGGTGCCGGGCGTGGTGTCGATGATGATCACGCCGTCGCGTCCGACGATCATGCCAACATTCGATTCGCTATAACCAACGGCGGTGTATGCGCCATCAGTCAGTTTTATGATGGCTTTGTCGAAATGTTTGGATTGGCGCTCCAGTTGCTGCCTGGGCGTGAGTTCCTGCGCCGGTACTGCGGCCAACCACAACAAAATAGCGATCGTCTGCACGATCGCGGGTATCGGTTTCGTCATTCTTCCTCCTTCGCTGTTGGGTCGTGGATGAATTCGATATCTAGCCCGGATCGACAATGCGCGCATCAAGTCGCCGCGAACTGCGGAAACAAAGCTTGTGCGTTGGACGATTCAATCGCCTGGCGGGTCGCGTCGTCCAGATTGGGCAAGCCTTGCAAATCGCTGGACCAGCGGCTTCGATCATTCTTCTAGAAGAACACCGTCAGATTTTTAGCGAGAAGGGTATTCTGATCGAGGAAGACCCGGCGCTGAGCAATTTGCCATGCCTCACCGTTGCGTCGCAGGCAATCCTCGCGCTTTCCAACAAAGAAATCGGTTTCCGTTTCGGTGCGATTGCGATAGACAAGAAACCGGCACTTGGCAGTGACTTCAGCGTCGTTGCTCGCCTCGACCTGGATATTCGAAACCATATGCGTGGTGCGGGAAATCGGCTCCTCGGCCCAATGGCGGCCCGTCATAATCTGTTTGACGCGTTGTTCGATTTCGAACTTGCCTTCGTCGAACCAGTTGAGATCTCGACCTTGGCGGGTGTGTTCGTTATGCCAATCCCCAAACGGCCGATTACGGGTGATAGGCATCCAATAGCGCAGATCTTCGGCAAGCAAATCCAGCCACGCCTCGAACTCGCGCCGATCCAACAGCTCCGCCTCGTGGTGCAAAAACTTCTCCACCTCGTAGTGCAATAACAGGTCTTCCACGCCAGGCTGGCTCATGCCTTGTCGCCTGACGGTTCATCCATGAGCTCCGCCCAGCGCCGGTAAAAGCCACGCTGATTCTGTTCGGTTGCGTCTTCGGTTGTCTGCGTGCTTTTACCTAACCAGGTGTTTGGCCAACCCGAGCGCTCGGTGCCGATACCCATCTCGTAGTTAAACGGATACCGGCGAGCAACGGTGCCGCGCGCGCCCTCGTGCGCGTATCCCCAGTTTTCCATATCATCCTGTTCGGTCAGACCCGACGGCCCCTGATATCGAATGACGTAATGACGCAGAACGTCTTTGACCTCCTCGGGCGCGTCTTTGGGCACTAGGAATATTCGCCAGACCTCCGTTTCATGCGGTCCAATCGGGTGCCAGGTGCCCATACTCTGGACGCCGTTGGAGAACGATACGTTGGGGAAGATGGTGCCGCCATGTCCAAACCATCGAGCCTGCTCACCGAGTCGCTCACGACGTTTGTAAAAACACTCACGGAAATACTCATCGAGCATCGGCAGATCCGGATACAGTGGCAAATAATCGTAATCGTCCTTGAACAATTGACCGCGGGCCGTGTGGCCCTGAGCCGGAGCGCAAATATTTAACAGATGAGCTTCCCGGGCTGAGGTGATTGGGTCGTAAGTGTGACGGCCTTTCGTACCGCCCGGTGACAGCACCACCGCATCGACGGACTGGTGGCTCGGGTTGTGGTACATGTCGCCGGCGAAGTTCTCCGCACCAAATTTCCAGTTGTTCGGAATGCGCCATTTAAATATCCCGCCGAATGCCTCGAGGGGACCGTGGCTGCCGTCGGGGAGCTCACAATATTCATCAAAATGATAAAGCGTCTCACCCATGTACTCCTCGAATTCGGGTGTGTCGGGCGACCAGCAGGCAAACACGAACCCTAAGTGATTGCATACCCGTGCTTCGATGAGGCCCCATTTGGATTTATCCAGCTTGCTCTGGTATGCGGTCTCAAACTTCGGCACGCCGACAAGGGCTCCCTCATCTGAGTAAGTCCAGGCATGATACGGGCAGTAGAAGCGCGCCGTGTTGCCTTCGTCGTAGCGGCAAACTCGCATGCCTCGATGCCTGCAGTTGTTCAGAAATACATGAATCTTACCGTGGCGGTCGCGATTCAGAATGACGGACTCCTCACCCATGCGTCCGAGAATAAAGTCGCCGGGCTCTGGAACCTGACTATCGTGCCCGACGAATAACCAGCTAGGCACGAACACGCGTTCCAACTCACGTTCATAGACGGACTGACTGGTAAAAATCTCGCGGCTGATCAATCCGTCTTTGAGATTGACGTACTCACGTAGAAATGGTGCATCACTTGGCATCGAAGTAGACCCGTTGGTATTGGGTGGAATAAATGCCGGCTGTGCGGTCATGCATGGGTTGCTCTCCACAGCGAAAGCGATATACTTCGCTATCGAAGTAATTTAGCAGAGCCCCGGAAGCGGATCAACTATGGCTAAGCAAGTCACTCAATATGCGCCCAGCGAAAGCCTGGGTTATCTGGTCCGAGCGACTAACCGGGCTTTCCAACTCGGGCTTCAGGAACGCCTTGCCGCCTTCGACATCAAAGTCGGGGCCTGGTACTTCCTCCGAGCCCTATGGATAGAGGACGGACTAACCCAAAAAGCGTTGAGCGATCGCGCCAACGTGCTCGAATCGACCGCCGTCCCCGCACTCAATGCAATGGAGAAACAAGGCCTGATCCGCCGTCGGCGCTCGCAGCAGGATCGGCGCAAGATCCACGTGCATCTAACCGCCAAGGGCAAACGCCTCGAAGCCAAGGTGATGCCGTCCGCACAGCAGGTAAACAAACAAGCCAGTAAGCACCTTAGCGGCGCCGACCTGGCCACCTTCAAACGCGTCGCACGACAACTCGCCACCAACCTCGACCGCGAAGGCTGGACTCCCTAAATGTTATTCCGGCATGCAACCGTAGCATTAGCGGGGCAGTTTACTTGTGCGGCAAGCGCCCCGCGCTTCGCGCCCCAAAAAGAATTCATCAGGCCGATACGCCGCATGAGTGCACGCAGCCGGGCAAACATCAGCTGCCTGCGCACTGGTCTGTAATGTCCCGCTACATAGTGTCCACCGATAGCGGCGGCACGTTCGTAGACTGCGCAATCCGGGACCTGGATGGTGACACCTTTTGCATCGGCAAGGCACCGTCAACCCACGATGATCCACCGATCGGGATCTTGAACTCGGTGGCCGCGGCCGCTGAGCTGGGCGGACTTGCAGTCGCCGACGTCCTCGAACACTCGGTGCTGTTCCTCAACGGCACGACCGTCACAACCAACGCGATGATCGAGCGCAAGGGGGCGAAGACCGGCCTGCTGATCACGGCCGGCTTCGAGGATACGCTTGCAATCGCCAATGTCGAGGGCAGGACCGCGGGCCTGGATGAGGCGCAGCTGCTCGACTACCGCAAGGCAGATTGGCCGGCGCCCATTGTGCCGCGGACGCAGGTCCGCGGCGTGGTCGAGCGTGTCGATGCGGCCGGCGACGTGCTCGTGCCGCTGGACCGCGCACAGGCAAAGCAGGCGCTGGACGAACTCGTCGCCCAGGGGATCGAGGCTCTCGCCATCTGCTTCCTGTGGTCGTTCCGTACCCCGACCAACGAGCAAGAGATGAAGGCTCTGGCCGCCGAGCATTATCCCGAGCTCTATACCGTCGCCTCGTGCGATCTGGTTCCGGTGCTGCGCGAGTACGAGCGCGCCAATACCACGGCCATCAACGCGTTCCTGGGGCCCGTCTTTGAAAGCTACGCGCAGGGTTTGCGGCGGCGGCTCGAGGCTGCTGATCAGGCCGGCGAGCCGCTGGTGATGCAGTCGGTCGGCGGGCTCGCGCCGGCTGGCGCTATCGAGCGCGCGCCGATCACTACGTTGTTCTCGGGCCCGGTCGGCGGTGTAATCGCGGGCCAGACCCTGGGGGCCGCAATCGGCCAGCCCAACCTTATCACGACCGACATGGGCGGTACCAGTTTCGATGTCGGAATCATCATCGACGGCGAACCGATGACGGCCCCAAAGACGGTGATCGAGCGCCAGGTAGTGGCAATCCCCACGGTCGAGCTCGTCACCGTTGGCGCGGGCGGCGGCAGCGCGGTCTGGATCAACGACGTTGGTTTGCTGCAGGTTGGGCCGCGTAGCATGGGATCGATGCCGGGCCCGGCGTGCTACGGGCGCGGCGGAGATACGCCAACGGTGACCGATGCCGACGTCATCCTCGGCTATATGGATCCCGAGCATTTTCTCGGTGGCCAAATGAAGATCCACCGCGAGTTTGCCGAGGCTGCCATAAAGGAAAAGGTGGCTGACCGGCTCGGGATCGACGTGGTCGAGGCGGCGGCGGGCGTCTACCGCATCATCAATGCGCGGATGGCCGATCTCATCCGACGGGTGACGGTGGAGCGCGGACACGACCCACGCGACTTCGCGATCGCCGCCTTTGGCGGCTGTGGGCCGACCCATTGCACCGCCTATGCGCCCGACATCGGCGTGCAGCTTATCGTTGTGCCGCAGAGCGCCACGGTTTTTTCCGCCGTCGGGATCGGGCAGTCCGATGTCAAGTATTCGTGGGCGCGCTCGTTCCCCTACGAACTGCGGACGGGGGACGGCGCTGTCCGCGTCGAACCTCTCGCCGAGCTCAACGCGCTGTTCGCGGATATGAACGACAGCGCGCGCGCCCAGCTCGCGCGCGACGACATGCCCGCCGACCAGGTTCGGATCGGTCTGGCGGCGGATATTCGCTACAAGAATCCAGATCCACGAGCTCGTCGTTCCCCTGCCGGGCGACCTGCCGGTCAGCGAAGCGACCCTCCAGTCCACCGTGCACGCGTTCGAGCGCGGTTATGATCAACGCTATGGCGGCGGCGCGAGTTCGCCCACCGCGCGCATCGAGTGGGTCAATCTTCGTCTCGATGCGATCGCGCCGACGCAGGTCTCGAAGGTGTTACCCCAGTTCGAACCCGGTTCGGCCGACGCCAGCGTCGCGCAGATAGCAGAAAAGCCGGTCTACAATCTGGCTACCGAGTCGTTACAGGCGACGCCCATCTATGCTGCCGAGCGGTTGAACCCCGGGCATGAGATCGCCGGCCCCGCCGTGATCATGTCCTACGGCACGACGGTTCCGCTGCACCAGGATCAGCACTTAAAAGTGGACAGGTATCGCAACTTCCTGATTCAATCGTCCACGACCGCGCCGCGTTGAAGGCAGGTGGGACAATGCGGGAGCGACAAATGGCACCAGACCAAACCGACCCTGACCTGAAATTCACGCCACGCAACGATCCGGTGACGTTCGAAGTGCTGCGTCATCGGATCTGGCAGATCAACGACGAGCAGGGCAAAACCATCATCAACGTTTCAGGCTCGCCAGTCGCGACCGAGGGAAACGATTTCAACGTCGCCATCGCCGACGCTTCAGGCGAGCTGGTCGCGGTCGGTCCCTACATCGTGCTGCACGTCAGCGCGATCACGCTGGTGATCCAGAACACCATCGCGTTGCTCGGCGAGGACAACATCGGCGAGGGCGATATGTACCTGGTCAACGATCCCTGGATGGGCGCGGGTCATCAGAACGACTTCTGCGTCGTCCAGCCGGTGTTCTGGGACGGCCGGCGGATCGCCTGGACCGCGTCGGTCATCCACCAGATCGACTGTGGCGGCCCGGTGCCGGGAAGCTGGAACCTCGCCGCGCGCTCGACCTTCGAGGAGGCTCCCAGGTACCGGGGACTGCGGCTGGTCCGCGGAGGCGAGGTCCAGCGGGAGGTCGTCGCCACGGTGCTGACCAACTCGCGACTCCCCGACCTGGTTGACCTCGATCTGCGCGCCCAGATCGCCGCAGGCAACGTCGCCCGCGAGCGTCTGCATGAGCTCATCGTGCGCTATGGCTGCGGCACCGTCGTCGATGCGATCCAAGACAGCTTCGACTACGCCCAGTTGATGTTCCGCCACAAGCTGCTGCTGCTGCCCGACGGGAGCTGGTACGCCGAGGACCACATCGACCACGACGGGCACGAGGAGCGGATCTACACCGTGCGCTGTCGTGTCGATAAACGAGGCGACCGGTTGCGGTTCGACTTCACCGGTACCGACGCCGAGGCGCCGGGGCTTATCAATACCGCCTACGCGGGCGCCGCGGCCGGCGCCTACTGCGCGGTCTATCCGCTGTTGTGCCAGTCGATGCCGTGGAACGCAGGCGTCCTGCGTCAGATCGACCTGGTCGTCGAGGAGGGCACGCTGCACAACGCACGGTTTCCCGCGCCGGTCGGCTTTGGCGTCGTGCATGCCTGCTGGACGACGCAGAACGCCGCGGCGCTGGCGCTCGGAAAGATGCTGGCAAGCAGTGACAGGTTCGCCGACGACGCGATGGCCGGATGGGCGGGGTCAACCTTCGTCTACAACATCTTCGGTACCACAGACCGGGGCGACCGGTTCGCAACCATGCTGCTCAACTCGGACCTGCAGGGATCGGGTGCGCGCGCCTTCGACGATGGCTTCGACGTCGGCGGCAAGCTCGTCGCCCCGCGCGGCAAGGTCTCCAACATCGAGTCGATAGAAGCCAACTATCCCCTGCTGTACCTGTATCGCCGCCGGACCCCCGATTCGGGCGGCGCGGGGCGTTGGCGCGGCGGCGTATCCGCCGAGGTCGCGATGACCGCGCACCACACGCCCGAGATCGCGGTCACGGTCAATACCGTCGGCGTCAACCACACCTCGACGTTGGGACTGTGCGGCGGCTATCCTGGCGGCGGGTCCCAGGTCAAGCTGCAACGCGACACCGACGTGTTCGAGGTGTTCGGCAACGGCCGACTGCCGCACGATCTGACCGACCTGTCCGGCGAACTCGAGCAGCTTCCGGCCAAATACGTTTTCGACCTGCGGCCCGGAGACGTGTTCGTTGCGTCGCCCCACGCCGGCGGCGGGTACGGCGACCCGCTGCAGCGGGATCCGGCGCTGGTGGCGCGCGACGTCGAGAATGGGTTGGTCTCGAGCGCCTGGGCCGAGCGCGCATATGGCGTAGCGCTTGGCCCGGATCGGGCGGCGCTTGAGCGCGAGACCGAGGCACTACGGTCGAGATTGCGCATGGACCGCAGTCAGCCGGCCGAAGCCAGGCGTCCGCTGCCCGACGGGTCGGGTGCGCCGCTCGGCGATCGCGCCGCCGACGGGCCGCTCGGCGCGTTGCTGCTGGCCGACGGCTGGGCATACTGCTCGGCGTGCCGGCTGTCGATCTGCCCGGGTGGGCAGCATGCCAAGGAACACCTGCTGCGCCGTCGCGATCCACTGGGCAGTGCAGGACCATGCCTTGCCGGCCGCTGGCAGGGCGACAGCCCTGACTTCGAGCTGTGGCAGTACCTCTGTCCGCATTGCGGCGAGCTACTGGCTATCGAGCAACACCGCAAGGGCGAGGATGCAGACTGGATAGACTATGCCGTCGACGATCCGGCGGTGAGCGATGGGAGAGAAGACAGATGAGCGATCTTGATGGCCGTGTTGCGCTGGTGACCGGCGCTGGACCGAATATCGGCCGCGCGATCGCGGCGACCCTTGCGGTGGCCGGGGCTACCGTACTGTGCAACGACATCGACGCGGATCAGGCAAACGCGGCGGCCGGCGCGGCCGGCGGCCGGGCCGTACCCGCGCCGTTCGACGTCGGCGATCCCGCCGCCGTGCAAGCCGCGATCGACAGCCTGTCCGAACAGCACGGCACGATTGACATTCTGGTCAACAACGCGGCTATCACTGTCCCCAAGAGCATCCTCGAGACGTCGCTGGAGGAGTGGGATCGACTGATCGGCATCAACCTGACTGGGATGTTCGTGTGCTGTCAGGCTGTCGCCAAGGCGTTGGTCCACGCCGGCAAACCGGGGGCAATCGTCAACATCGCCTCGACGTCCGGCCACCGTGGTCGCGCCAAGGCGGTTGCGTATTGTGCATCCAAGGGCGGGGTGCTCAACATGACCCGCGCGATGGCCATGGACCTCGCACCTCACGGCATCCGCGTAAACTCGGTCTCGCCGACCAAGACCGGCGTATCAGTCGGACAGCTCGAGGCGGCGGGAGCACGCACGTTCGATGAGATACCGCTGGGCCGGTTGGGAGACCCCCAGGATCAGGCCAACGCGGTGCTGTTCCTGGTCTCGGACAACGCGGGATTCATAACCGCGGAGGATCTCCGCGTCGACGGCGGAGCAATCGCGACATGGGGCGTTCGGACGATCCACGACCAACAGGACGCCACAAAGGGTTAACAGGCTGTTGAAAAACCCTCAGCCGGCGCAATACGGCGTTAAAATCGGCTCAAAATGCTCATGTATTTGCATATACATTGCGCTTTTTCGCCGATTTTGCCTTGTCTTGCACTCGCCTGAGACTTTTCAACAACCTGTTAAGCGCCTGACGCGGGCCACCTCGAAACGCAACCAACAGGGTTTGTAATTATGGATAAGCGTTGTCTGTTCTCGTTGTTGCTACTCATTAGTTCAAACCTGTCTGCGCAATCGGTCGACGACTTGAAACGCGACGCCCAAACGCCTGAGGACGTGGTCACGTTTGGCATGGGCCACGGCTTGCAGCGCTACAGCCCGCTTACGGAGATCAATACCGAAACGGTAGCGAACCTGGTACCGGCGTGGACGTTCAGCCTGCAGGACAATAACGGCCAGGAAGCACAACCGCTGGTCTACGACGGCTTGATCTACGCGACGACCTATCGAGCCACTTACGCGGTAGATGCGCAAACCGGGGGCCGCGTATGGAAGCACGATCTGGATATTCCCGCCGCCAGTCTGCCGATGGCGTGCTGCGGCATCGTCATCCGCGGTGCGGCGCTGTTCGATGGTCGTCTATACCGACAGACCCTGGACAACGACGTAATTGCGCTGGATGCGAAAACAGGTAAGGAGATCTGGCGCCAACACGCTGCCAAGTTCGAAGATGAGTATTCGATGACCGGTGCACCGCTGATTGCCAACGGTGTCGTGATTACCGGCGTGGCCGGTGGCGACTACGGCGCCCGCGGATTTCTGGACGGCTGGGATGCGGCCAGCGGTGAACACTTATGGCGCTTGTATACTACCGCGGCGCCCGACGAACCGGGCGGTGACACGTGGGAAGGTGATGCCTACTTACACGGTGGCGGTCCGACCTGGCTGACCGGTTCCTACGACCCGGAACTGGACCTCGTATTCTGGGGTATCGGCAACCCGGCGCCGTGGAGTGCGGCCAAGCGTAAGGGGGACAACCTCTACACCAATTCTGTGATCGCTGTTAAGCCCAAGACCGGCGAACGCGTCTGGTATTTCCAGTTCACGCCGAACGACACCTACGACTACGACGGTGTGAACGAACTCATTCACGCGACCCTTGAGCTAGATGGCCGCGCCCGCAATGTGCTCATGCAGGCCAACCGCAACGGTTACTTTTACTTACTGGACCGTAAGACCGGTGAACTGCTGCGCGCCAATCAATATATCGACAAACTCAACTGGGCCGAGGGCATCGATCTCGAAACGGGACGCCCGATACTCTCGGACTTAACCAAGCGTATGTTGCGTGATGGTGTGGAAATCAACGTCTGGCCGTCCAATCTCGGTGGCAAGAACTTGGCGCCGGCGTCCTACAGCACCAACACCGGGCTGGTTTATTTGAACGGCATTGAGTTGGCCATGCGTATCAAGCCGGTCGACGTCGAGTACGTCAAGGGTGGGTTTTATATAGGCGCCGAGTGGGGGCACCTCGTTCCCGATGACGGTTCCAAAGTCGGTCGCTTGCGTGCTATCGATCCCATGACGGGGCGCCGCGTGTGGGAGATGGCCATGGATCCCTTCGCCAACGGTGGAACGCTGGTCACTGCCGGAGATGTCGTGTTCACCGGTCTGCAGACCGGTGAACTCGCCGCCTATCACGCCAGGACCGGCGAGCAACTGTGGAACTATCAAACCGGCACGGGAATCATCGCGCCGCCGATAACCTATTCGCTCGACGGTAGTCAGTATGTCGCAGTACTCAGCGGCACCGGCGGCATAGGTCCACGCTTCGTGCCGCAGAAGGAATTCCTGACCATGAACAAAGGCGGTCTGCTGACAGTGTTTAAGTTATTCAGCCCCTACCGTTAAGGAGTTCACCATGGATTCTCCCCAAAACACCCTTGCAGTTTCCGCGTTAGTAAAACCCAAGGGCAAGTTTCAAGGTCTTGCTGATTGCTTGGATTTCAAACTATTTTTGACTCTTCAGATTTTCGCTGTCGAGTCCTGGAAAATATAACAAAGGGAAATTTCACGTCATCTAAATTTGCGCAGCTCACACTCGCCATCACTTCTCTCGTTGCCTTTGGCGGCTTCTCACGAGTCTGCCTGGCACACGAAGGAGCCGATGCACAGCACTTCGTTTCACAAATGGATCACGCTGCGCTCGTTTCCGTGAGCCTCGGGGGCGTCGGCCTGCTCGTTGCCGGGTTGTGGATTGCAATGAGAACCAGAAGGGCCAAGTGAAAGGCAGAGTAAAAGGGATTAAGGCGATGGATCAGTGGCCTTCGAATGCGAATTTTGGGCATATGCGACCCGACGCGAAGACGTGCCAAGGAAATTCCCAAGTCAAAACCCTCGGCAAGATTGGCGCACCCGCGTTGGCGGAGCTAAGAGAGATCGCGCGGCTAGGACTTATCCACGGATGGCGTCGGATAACCGCGCTCGACTTTCAATTGTTTAATCACTTCCTTGACGACGCCGCTAAGGGGCAAACTGAGGCGCAGGCGGTCCGCTTCCTGGAGCACGATCATCATGTCTTTTTCGGCCCAGGGCATCGGTTTTTCGAGGGCGCGGGTCTGCAGACACCAATTCTGCGCACTGGACAACACCAGAGCTTCGCGCAAGACATCCCCATCGACCCCGAGGGAGTCGGCCAGCTTAAAGCCCTCCCAATTAACCGACATGCAAGCCCACAAAATCATATTGTTGACCATCTTGCCGACGCTGCCGGCGCCGACCGGTCCGAGATGAAATATGGCATTGGCGTAAGCTTCCATAACCGGACGGCAAGCCTCCAAATCGGCGGCGTCTCCGCCGACCATGGTCAACATTGTTCCGTCAATGGCCGCCTGTTCGCCGCGGGTGAGCGGGCAATCGATCAGTCTGATGGCGCGTTCCTTGGTGCGTTTAACAATGCGCGACATAGTGTGGGGCGCGACGGTCGAGGCGACGGCGATAATCGCTCCAGGCCGGATGCCCTCCAACACGCCCCCGGTACCGAAAATGACTGCTTCGACCTCCGCATCGAAGCCGACCGCGATCAAGATCACATCCGTGTTGCTCGCCAACTCGGCCGGGGTGGCAGCGGCTGTCGTCCCTTGCGCCACTGCGGCGTTGACAAGCTCGGGGACGACATCGTAACCGGTGACCGGATATCCTTTGTTGATGATATGGCGCGCCAACGGACCGCCCATTTTGCCTAGACCGATCAGCCCGACGTGCTTTATCGAATTTTCATTCATGCAGTTTTTTTTTACGTTTGGGATCAAAATACCGCAAGTTCTTCGGCCGCCGTATTACATGGCGGGCAAACGCTGGCCGGCTTGTTCCACCGCTGGCCAGACAAAAATACGAACTCCATCTACATCCGGATTCAATCGGAACGCGTGTCGTATTGCAAGGTTTGGCTGCAGGTAAATTTGACATCAATTTGGCTGCAGAGTGATCACTCCTAGAGCTTATAAATTTTGGATCATTTTCAGATTTCTAAAAACTTCAAGACTGGTCTTGAACGTGAAATAAAGAGGTAGGTCATGACAAAGACGGAAGAAGTGCGGTTTCTCTACGACCCTTATATGGAATGGGCCAAAGGCGAAGGCGTACCGGTAGTTGAGGATTTCGGTATCGATCTCATTAAGGTGGAAACTAAATCCTGGGCGCGCTTCGGCACCCATGGTGCCATCGCACACCTGAAGGGCCGTGGCGATTTTATCTCCATCTTCATTCTCGAAATAAAGCCCGGCGGTAAATCCGAGCCACAGCAGCATTTATTCGAAGAGGTGGTCTATGTGCTGGAAGGCCATGGCAGCACCACCATCGAAACCTACGACGGCCGTACCCATAGTTTTGAATGGGGCCCCCAGAGCTTGTTCGCTCTGCCGCTCAACGCGAAGTACCAGCACTTCAATGCCAGTGGCCGGGAGCCGGCGCGTTTATCGTCGACCACCAGCCTTTGTATCATGCTGAACGTGTTTCACAACGAAGAGTTCATATTCAATAATCCCCATCGGTTCCCGGAACGTGAAGGTGCCGAGAACGCTTTCTCCGGCGAGGGGAATTTTATTCCCAAGAAGCCCGGACGGCATATGTGGGAGACCAATTTTATCCCTGATCTTGGCACCTTTAAATTGCGCAAATGGTCAAAGCGCGGCGCCGGAAGTTCCAACATGATGTTTGTTCTGGCCGACGGATCCATGCATTCCCACATGTCTGAGATGCCCGTCGGGACCTGCAAAAAGGCCCATCGCCACGGGGCTGATTTCCACGTGTTCTGCGTGACCGGCACCGGCTATTCACTGCTCTGGTACGATGAGAAAGACGATTACGTGCGCGTCGACTGGCAGCATGGCATGGTCTTCGCGCCGCCGGACGGCATGTACCATCAGCACTTTAATACCAGTACTGATCCGGCTCGTTATCTGGCCATCGCGTTCGGCGGCATTCGCTATCCAACGACTGAGGCCAAGCGGCGGCTGTTCGCCGGCGTCGATGTAAGTGTCCGCGACGGCGGTGCACAGGTCGAATATGAACATCAATCACCTCGCATCCATAAAATTTATCTCGATGAACTGGCCAAAAAAGGCGGCGCATCGAAGATGGGTGAGGTCATCGATGAGGCGCCGTTTCTGAAAAAACTGAAGAAGTCCGCTTAGAAATATGCACGAGCTCGAATTCGAACATATCCACCCATCCGAAGAGGAACGCGAACAGTTAAGCGATGCCATCTGGTCATTCGACAATGTCGAATTCACCACGGTCGGGGTCGATGTCGGCTCGTCTACCTCTCATCTTATGTTCGCCAAGGTTCACTTGCAGCGGCTGGCGGAGGCCTTGTCCAGCCGCTTTGTCGTGGTCGGCCGTGAAATACTCTGGCGCTCGCCCATTCTGCTGACACCTTATCGTCCGGATTCCTCCATCGATGCGGATGAACTCGCCCTGTTCATCGACAACGCCTATGCCTCGGCAGGTCTGGAGCGGGCGGATATCGACACCGGTGCGGTGATCCTTACCGGCGAGGCCTTGAAGCGGAGCAACGCTCGGGCGATTGCCAATTTGTTTGCCGCCGAGTCGGGAAAATTTGTCTGTGCCTCGGCGGGCCATAATCTGGAAGCCCTCATGGCGGCTCATGGTTCCGGCGCGGTGGAGCTTTCCCGTCAGGAGCATAAAACATTCCTCAACGTCGACATTGGCGGCGGTACCACCAAATTCGCCTTGGTCCATGGCGGTCGCCTTTTGCACAGCGCGGCCATCGCCGTCGGCGGCCGGCTCGTCGCTTTCGATGACGACGCAAAGCTGGTCCGCATCGAAGACCCGGCGGTCCGCCTGGCCGCATCGGCAGGCGTCGAGTTGACCCTTGGCGGCGAACTGTCAGCTACCGACCGGGCGAAATTGGTCGCGACAATGGTCGACGTTGTGGTGCGCTCGATTGCCCGGGCGGAACCGGATGACCTGATCAGCGATCTTATTTTGACCCCGGCGCTGCCGACCGGCATCAAGATCGATGCAGTGACCTTTTCGGGTGGTGTGTCGGAGTACATATTCGGCCGGGAAAGCGTGGATTATGGGGACCTTGGCGGCGACATGGCGGCTGCGATGACCGAGGCCCTGCAGGATAAACGCATCGCCTACCCGGTTTACGATCCAGGGCAGGGGATACGGGCGACCGTAGTCGGCGCCTCGCAATTCACCGTGCAGGTCAGCGGCAATACGATTTACATCAGCCGTCCCGATGTATTGCCGACCCGCAATGTACCGGTCATCCGGCTCAATTTAGCGCTAGCCGGCGACATCGAAGCGGAGCAAGTCAGTGAGGATATCTCGAAGTCCCTCACCCGGTATGATATCGATGCGGTTGAGACGACCATCGCCCTGGCCTTTACCTGGGAGGGGGAGCCGCGGCACCAACGGCTGTTCGCCCTGGCAAAGGGCATCCGCGATGGCCTCGGCGCCGCTATCGATGCCGGTCATACCCTGATCCTGGTGATGGAAGGTGACATCGCTGGGATCATGGGCAACCTGCTGAAAAAGGAACTGGACGTTGGCGGCGACATTATTTCGCTGGATGGTGTGCAGTTGCACGAATTCGACTATATCGATATCGGCGAAGTGGTTCAGCCGGCCAACGTGGTGCCTTTGATCATCAAGTCCCTGTTGTTCACCGCGGATGGCAAACATAGTGATGACGAACACCAGCACACACGATAGGGTGTAGCCCAATATGAACCGCGCTCTTCGTGAGCGCTACGGTATTGCTGTGTTGGGTTAGGACCTTAGGATAGTCTGAAGGATGCGAGCGTGTTGCCGTTGCCTGCTGGCAGGGAAGCCGCATGCGAGAGCGGAAGTAATCTGGCGACCTCGGCATTATGAGTGAACTTCACGAGTCCATCGAAAACGGCCCGCTCACAGCGATCCAGATCACCGTGGTCGTTGTCTGTTGGCTGATCAACATGCTCGACGGCTTCGATGTGCTGGCGATATCGTATAGCGCGCCGGCGATCACCCAGGATTGGGCGTTAAGTCCCGAATTGCTGGGCGGGGTATTCAGCGCCGGCTTGCTCGGCATGGCGCTTGGCGCCATGTTTATCGGCCCCTATTGCGACCGCATCGGACGGCGGCGCATCGTGCTCATCTGCCTGGTGGTAATCGGTGTCGCCATGACGGCAACGGCATGGGCGCGATCGGTACCGGAGTTGATGGCCTTGCGGACACTGACCGGGCTTGGCATCGGCGGGTTATTTGCGAGCTTGACCGCCCTGGTCGCAGAGTATTCGCCCAACCGTCATCGCAACCTGTTGATCGGATTCTTGCACGGCGGGTTCCCGGTCGGCGCACTGCTCGGCGGTGTATTGGCCACCTGGCTGATCCCGGTGTTTGGTTGGCGTTCGGTATTTCTTGCCGGCGGCGTCGTGACCGCGCTTATGGCTCCGGTCGCCGTATTCTTGTTACCTGAATCACCACAGTTTCTACTCGAGAAACAGCCCGCCGGAGCACTCACAAAGCTGAACCGCATCTTGCGAAGGCTGGGTCAAACACCTCTGGAGCAATTGCCACCGCTGACGCAAGTTGCCTCTGAGGCGTCGACCACTGCGGTGAAAATGCTGTTTTCCCCGGCGCTACGCACCTGGACGGCGCTGCTGTGGCTGGCGTTTTTTTGCTGCTTGTTCTCGGTGTATTTTCTGTTGAGCTGGACACCGAAAATCATGATCGACGCCGGACTGCCGCTAAACAAAGCGATCTATGCTGGCGCGATAATCAATGTCGGCGGTGCGGTGGGCATGCTGCTGTTGGGGCATTTATCCGCAAGCCGTGGGCTGCGGCCGTTGATCGTGGGCTTTCTGATCGTCGGTACCGCTTGCATGATCGCGTTTCCACATATCCATGCCGCTAATGCGCTGCTGGTGTTAGCCGCCGTCATGGGGTTCTTTGTGCTTGGCGGTTATATCGGTTTGTTTTCCGTGGCCGCGCGATTGTATCCGACCCGTATCCGCGCGGCAGGCATCGGCTGGGCAGCGGGTGTCGGCCGTTTCGGCGCAATCTGCGGCCCCTACGTCGGGGGCATATTGATCGGCTTCGGCTGGTCTATGCCAAAGTACTACATTGTGCTGGCTATGCCGCTGCTGCTTGGCGCGGCAGGTATGTGGTTGTTGCGTGCTGAGCAGTTGAATGCGATACCCGGGCAAGCGACGTCCTCGACCTGACTACACCGCGGCGTCGTTGTCCGATCGTGTTGCGTATACAGCAGCGGTTGAAGAACGGTTACCTGCAGGAGTCATGATGTATATCCGTTTCTCTCATAGCTAATGTCGATACCTCGCTCGTGAAGCAGATCTTCGACCTGCAGTAACGGCAGACTTACGGTTCAACAAGGATTCGAGAGGGCTGCCAAGCAAGTCATGGATATTGTGTAACCTGCCCCCCGTCTACCTCGACACCTAATTCCCGATGAGACTATCGCGAAACTCCCGCTGACGCCCTACACTGGAGGCTGTTAGGCTTTTCCGTTAAGCGGTGAAATCCGAGGGGCGCCACATGAATGACAATACGCAGATTGATCAGAGTCCGTTTCAGAAGTGGGACGAAGAGTACTACGCCCATGTATTCATGACCCGTGACGAGTACCAGTCCGTTGTCATTACCGCCGTTGAAGATGATCACGTCATACTGGAGGATGGTACTCGCCTGCTGGATCTCACCAGCGGCCTGCTGTGCGTCAACTCCGGCCAGCGCAATCCAGTGATCCGCGATGCTATCGTCGAGGCGCTGGATCGCTTTGGATTCGTCGCGGAAGTTTTCGCCACCCCGTATCGGGCCAAGGCCGCGAAGCTCATCATGCAGGACGTGCTGGGTCCCGATGACTGGGCCGGGCGGATCCGCTTTACCTCGTCCGGCTCTGAAGCCAACGAACTCGCGATGCTGGTCGCCAAGACCGTGACTGGGCGCCCCAACATCATCTCGCGCGACTTCGCGTATCACGGCTGGACCCATGGCGCATTGTCCGCCATGGGGCTACCGGGGTCCCGAGGTATCATGGCCTCGCCTGATGGGGAGGTCCGGCGACCACCCGGTATTCCCATTCCCGGCGTGCATTTCGCCCCGGCACCTTACTGCCGACGCTGTCCGATCGGTCACACGTATCCCGCTTGCAAGCGCGGTGGTGACCGGCTGGCCTGCATCGATGCGACCGAACATCTGATCCGCACGCTGGGCGCAGACACCGTCGCCGCCATCATCGCCGAGCCGATCTTCGGTGTCGGTATGATCCACCCGCCAAAAGAGTACCTGGGGCAGCTTCGAGAGATGACCCGTGACTACGGGATTTTGTGGATCGACGATGAGATCATGACGGGGTTCGGGCGCACGGGTAAGTGGTTTGCATACCAGCACGCTGACGGCGTAGTGCCTGATTTGATGACGATCGGCAAGGGCGTCGCATCCGCCGCGTTGCCCGTCGGTGGCATGGTGATGAGCCGGCAGATATCAGCGCAAATGGATGATTACCGCTGGGAGACTATTTCCACGTACGCGGGCCATCCGGTGGTGATGGCGGCCGTCGCAGCCAGCGTCGAGTGGATGATCAGCAACGACCTCCCTGGACAGGCAGCGGAGAAAGGTCAATTGGTCGCCGATCGGCTCGGCGGGCTGGTGGAGCGCCACCCGTCGGTTGACCAGGCCCAGGGCGTCGGCATGCTGTGGGCGATCGAACTGATCCGTCCCGATGGTAGCGGTGAGCCCTTCGTCGCCGATGACCGTCATGCCATTCCGACAGGACGTGAGATGTCGCCATCGCAGTTCGTCGTGCAAGAAGCTTTCAAACGCGGTGCGCTGCTGGCTCCCGGGTCGCCAAACACGTTGCGGTTTGGACCCTCACTCGCCATCAAAGAAGCGACGCTCGAGGAAGGGCTCGGTATTCTCGACGCAGCGCTCACCGAGTTGGATGGGTGGGGTCAGTAGGGATCTCTCAACACCCGGCCACTATTCGTTTCGTCGTGGATCCATTTACCTATCCCTGACCTTGACCGCGGCGGCTTCTTTACTGAACTTACGGCTGATTATCTAAGCGCAGGAATTTCATGGCTCTGGTAATGGGTAGCCCGGAACACCCCGTTTGTTAGCGCCCCGTCCGTATCAGGATAAAAGCGGGGGTCGATGTATTCCCAGACAACTTCCCCCTCCGGCGCAACCTGGAACATACGCCCAAACATTCCTTCAGTAACAAGAGTATTGCCATTTGCTAGCCGCCGCGCCCCGGATACGTACGGGCTGAAAAAATTATACTGCGGGCTGTCGCTGTACTCCCAGACAACCTCATTAGTCTTGGGGTCCACTTCAATCACCCTGGAGAAGGGCGTAGGGAGGTGTTGGCGATGGGAACCATTGTCGAAGATAAGAATGTTCCCGTTAGCTAACAAGGTTGGATCATGTTGCTGAGATAGTACGTCGTAACCCAGCTTCCATACGAAGTCACCGGTCTTCTTGTCAATGATCCCGACTGTGGATATGTTGCGAAAGCTAGCCATCACCTGGTTGTCAGGCAGGGGCACCACGGTATTACCATGGCTCCACTCATCGCGCAGATCATTAAAGGCAATCACATCGGTGTCGACATCCAGATGCTCAGCGGCGTGCCACTCCCATACTCGGCTGCCTGCAGCGTCTACCTCCACAATGACATCAGCCCACATGTCACCCTCATCGCCGGCAGGCACTCCTCCCTTTACCCTGACGGCTAAGTGCATTGGTAGCGGCTCGACGGTCAGGTAGATGGCCCCACCAGACGGCGTTCGCCTGGCGTCGTGGTGGTGGTTGCGGTCATGATGTTCCCACAACACGTTTCCGTTCCAGTCCGCTTCCAGCATCACTCCGCCCTTAAACTGTTTCCAGGACAAGAACCGTTCCCAGGTGTCATCACGCACCTTGCCACCGTAGAACAAGTTGCCATTAGGGAGCAGGTACCCGTACAAACCTGGCGGGTACGGCATGTCCCAGCGGTGAACCTCGTCGCCCTCGAGGTCAATCAGATATACCTCTCCATTCCCGAACATGGGAGCGTACAGAACATAACCGGGACAAGCCCGTTCCTTGTTGAGGGCGATGAGCCCAGTCCGTCCCATCCGGCGGCGGGTCTGTTGGTCAACCATAGATGTCACTGAGTACTCCCGCATCAGGCAACTATGCAGTTTGATAAGGACAGGAATTTTCACGCCCTTTGCGTCGCCATCATAACCGAAACTTTCGCTCGGCTGAGATGGATGCATTTGGCGTGATGTCTATCCTTAATAGGGGCAAGTGGTATAGTTCGGTTGTTCAGATGCAGGCGGCTGCCGGGTGCCGGTGAAAGAATATCAGCGAATTCAGGTTACCCCTCTGGCGCCACCCGCCGGAGCCGAGATCGACGGCGTCGATCTGACGACCCGGCTGGACGCAGAGGTCATCGACGAGATCTACCAAGCGCTCATCGAACACATGGTCGTCTTCTTTCGCGGCCAGGACATCACGCCCGTACAGCACATCGCCTTCGCCCGCGGATTCGGGGAGCTCCAGCCCCCGCATCCGATCATGCCGAGCGTCGAAGGCTTTAAGGACATCATGGTGTTGGAGAACGAGGAGGGCCGGCAACTCAAAAACAACGAGTGGCATTCGGACCAGACGTTCCTGCGCGACCCGCCGTTCGGCTCGATATTGCACGCCAAAGTGATGCCGCCGTGCGGCGGTGATACGCTGTGGGCCAGCATGTACGCCGCCTACGACGCACTTTCAGAGTCCGTGAAGGAGATGCTGTCGGAGCTTACCGCAGTGCACGATATGGGTCAGTCGTTTCGCGACTACTTGCAGGCTCAGGACGACGGCGGCGAGCGACTGAGGCGTACCGAGGCGGCGACCCCACCGGTCGAACATCCAATCGTCAGGCCTCACGCGGTCACCGGCCGTCCCGTTTTGTTCGTGAACGATACGTTTACGTCACACATTGTGGGCATGGAGAAGCGTGAGAGCGCCGCCATCCTCGACATGCTCTATCGCCACATCGAGACGCCGGAGTTCCAGGTGCGCTTCAAGTGGCGCGAGAATGACGTTGCCTTTTGGGACAATCGAGCGACCCAGCACTATGCGATCGCCGACTATTTCCCGCAATATCGCCGCATACACCGGGTTACGCTGGCCACCGACCGCGGCGTCCAGGCTGCCGCCGCGTAACCCAGCGACTGCGTAGCGTCTCACAAGCCAGACGTGAAAGTGTTGCGAGAACTGCTGCTTGGCGATCCGCACGCCTTGATCAACATTAACAGCTTCAAGTTTCTGTTTGCTGTCTTACTTATCCACACCATCGGCCCGCAAACGGCGGTCGTACTACCCGGCTTTGTGCAGGGCCTGGTTGAGTCCCTCGGTTTCGATGACAAACAAGCCGGGTTCATCGTCTCGGCGGAAATGAGCGGGATGGCGCTGGCGACGGTGACGATGATATTTCTGGTCGGGCGAGTCAATTGGCGTCACGTTTTCGTGATCTCGCTACTGCTAGTGATCGTCGGTAATCTCGCATCGACCGTGGTGAACGGCTTTGTCGCGTTCTGTGCGATCCGCTTCGCTGTTGGGGTTGGCAGCGGCTGGATCATCGCGTTGGCCTTCGCGGTGATCGGCCTAACCGCCAAAGCTGACCGTAACTTCGGCCTGGCCATCATGCTCGTGCTCGTATACGCGGCGGTCGTGTTTCCGGTGATGCCCCGAGCTTATGCCACTGTCGGCATGACCGGGGTGCTCATCTTCTTCGCCGCCTTCGCAGTGTGTGGTCTGCCTTTCGTGCGGTATATGCCGGTGTCGGGGGAAGAAGCGCGGACCGAGGTTGCGAGTGATGCAGTCGATATCAGTTGGCGCTACAAACGCATGGCCCTGGCTGCGATGTTTTTATACTTCGTCGCGAATTACGCCGTGTGGCCTTACCTGTTTCGGATCGGAATCGCGTCCGGGGTATCCGAACAGGAGGTCGGCAATGGGCTCGCAGTCTCGCAATTTTTTGGGATTGCCGGTGCCTTCACTACTACTGTGATCGGCGCTCGCTTCGGGCGCTCGCTACCGCTGTCGTTGGGCTTCCTGGGCAGCATTGTGGCATTTGTAGTATTGTTCGGACCCGCCGAAGCGCTGCTGTTCACCACGATAGTCTGTCTGTATCAGTACGCGTGGAACATGACCCACCCCTATCTGCTCGGCGCGATGGCGAGCTTTGACCGCACCGGCAAGATGGTGGTTTATGCCACCGCCACCCAGCTCGTCGGTATTGCCATCGGACCGTTCGCGGCGGCGCTGGTGATTGTCGAAGGCGACTACACGAATGCCCTTTGGCTGGGATTGGCAATTATCGTAATAAGCCTGGCGCTGATCATGCCGCCGGTGCGCGCCCAAGCACGATTGGCAAAGGAAAATATTACATAACGGGAGCCGGCTCCCAGGCGCTACATCGCAACTGACTTTCTCTCAATCCCAGCGATAAGCGAGGCTCATCTTAGCTACGCCCATCCCAAACGAAACTGCCCCGGGGACCGGGGCAGTTCACGACAACAGTGACTAAGCTTGGGTTATTCGAAGTTCACACTTGCCGTGACCGCAGCTCCTTCGAAAATCAAAAAAAGCAGAAGTGAGATAAACGTTTATCATTGACCGTCGTTACTCAGGTGAATACCAGATGGGAGAACTCCACGCCCGTTCCTGAATTGTCGCGGGCAAATAGTCCACTGGTTCCTGCTTAAGCCGTATTGCATCAAAACTACTCCAGCGGCAACTGGGGTTTTCCAATACCCGCACATAGTAAAATGCTGGTTGAGATGGATCGAATGCGGGATCCGACCATAGCGTTCTTAACTCAGCGGCACCTTTATTTGCCTCCACGCTGCAATTGCTCAGGTCGACCCTAGCGTCAGTGCTGGGACATCGATGGGATGCGGCCTCTACCTGTCGTCCATCCGCACAGACTACGTCGAAGACAGTTTCTTTTGTTTCATCACCCGCTAACCAACCCTTGATAATCTGAATACGATCCAGATTCGTAGCGTCAGGGTCTTTCATCGCATGAACGATAAATGTGGGTTGTTTGAGGTTTGCTGACGATAATTCACCGCCCATCGATACAGCGGATTTGTATGCTTTACGGACCCACTCATGGTCATTCAACGTTCCTTCGTCAAAACTGTCGCCGGCAAAAAATCGTATTTTTATTCGTGTGCCACTGGTGCCAAATACTTCTTTACGTTGTAATGCATCGAATAAACTATCCCGTGTGTTTTCCTCCGCCCACACACCAACCAGACCACCGCCGTTAGTCAGTGGCGGAGGGAATTTGGAATTTAATGCTTCCTTATCGATACGCTTGGCTGGCGAATCGTCAACATAAGAATCATGGCCGGAAAACTCACTCTCAACGGTTGCCCCAGGGATACTGTTATGGCCGTCGGTACTGCCAATTATGCCGTATTGAAATGGGTTGATATTGAATTGTTTTTGAATTGATAAACCGTTTTTTAATCCCTCACGGACCATGGAACCTGGTTTTACACATTGAGTTTGCTGTTCTTCACTACAGGCCGGAAAATGCGGTTCAAATAAACAGTCTTCATCACTGTTACCCATGCCGGGATAACATTCTGAATTTCCTTTGTGTTGATGAATTTCAACAAGGGGTTCAAGACGTGTGCGACGGGCCAGTATCTCAGGAGTGAATTGCGTACCATCAGTATTCATAGGACGAAAGGCAATACCCCAGGAAAAGTTGGTGTTATGCGGAATTGCCAATGCTTCGCACGGCTTGGTGCAGGATTTATCCATCCATAGCCAAAGATTTTCCGCTGTCTCCAGTTCGTACATACTTTGTACATGAGCAGGCACATGCCGGTTACGAAAGATCACGTTCCGATGCAGCATACCGGTATCGGGTAACATTGGCGTGAACTCAAAAGCGATAAAGGTGGTAAACCGACCGGGCGAATTGTGTTTCTCAGCTGCTTGAATGATTTCCTGCCAGGGTTTTTTGGTAGCGGCAACGATATCCGCGTCAGAAGACTTGATTGCAGCAACACGTTGACAGGGATCGAACAAACAGCCATCAAGTAACTCCTTGAAAGCAGATAGATCACTTGCTCGCGATTTCACACAGTAATCAGATTGATAAACCGGTGATTGCTCATCGGTACACAGCGAATAGTCTGCCAGCCATTCGGCATGATCGGTAACCGCCGCAAAGTCCAGTGGCATCGGCAGCTTTTTCTTTTCGCCGTTAGCTAAGGTGATTGTTCCACCACGGGCAAAACGATAGGCCGCTTTAGGATCATTGGTTGAGTTTCCTTCAATAAAAGCATCAAACGAGAAACTGGAATGGATGTGTAAATCACCAAAATAGGCATTGCGTATCGGGTTTGATTGTGTGGTGACAGATTGTTTATTTTTTTCAGAAATTGAAGCGGTCGGTGATTTCTGTTCAGTATTCGTATCCACCCTACGTTCACACGCGGCTAACATAACCACGAATAGCAAGGACAGGCATATATACAAGTACTTAGGCATCTTGATTTGCCTCATCAGGGAACGAATCCCGTGGTACGTTTAATCACCCAGAATGCAATACTACCAGCGACAGAGGTTGCGGGTAGTCTGAGATAACACATCCTTGATTGGTGCCCGGTTTTGGTTGCGCTAGAATTCCGAGGATCGCCGAAATGTTGGGTCGTTGCGCGCCGAATGTCCAGTCGACATCCCGAGCCGGGGGCGCAGAACGATTTCAAAGATGCACGGGCGATCGCGAAAGTGGCTAGCCGTGAGGGGGAATGTACAGTGCCGGTGAAGTCTACATGGAGAAGGCCGGTTGAACCCCAAGGCAACATCACGGGACCGTCTTGCCCCGATGCCCGAATTCGATCTGAAAATTCCTGGTAACGGGACTACAACCCCTCATCGACTTGGATTGAATCTCCTGGCACCGAATCGCATGTGGTTTCCGGTGTACGCCTGAGTGTGAAGAGGGCGGCGGTTACCTGCCCTGGCCCGAGTGGTTGTACCCGCCGATCAATCTGACCGGGACCACCGGCGTGTGCGTATTTGACCGCATGCTGAGCAGGTGGTTGCGGCCATTGGGATCCCGCCGTTTTTCGTGGAGCCCATCCGGCTGGAGATCTGCGAGGCACAGAGTAGTGGATAATAGGAGACAACTGTATGCTGGCGCCGAGGTTGCGGCGGCCGGCCCGCGAGACCGGGGTGTCCACATGAGATTAGCGCACCGAACTGGCTTCACTTAAGCACTTGCAACGGTCCAAGTTGATGCGGGCGCCTATAGGCACGTTCGATCCATGCCGCGCATAACCAGAACAATCCTGCGCGAACCACTGGTTCACTTCTTTCTGCTGGCCACGTTGCTGTTTGCCGCCGATTACTACTGGTGGGCTAAGCAGAAAGAAAAAATCATCGTTGACCAGCGGACTGCCGAATTCCTGGTGAAACAACGAGAAGATATCGCGCTGCGGGAACTGTCGCCCGAGGAACGCCGCCAGGTCATCGAATCTTACGTCGAAGATGAGATCCTCTACCGGGAGGCTTACAAGCGTGGCATGGATAAGGGGGACACCCGTATGCGCCGGAACATGATCCTGAAGATGCGCGGCCTGTTAGTGGGCGAGGTCAGGGAACCGAGCGAACAGCAACTGCGCGCTTTTTTCGACGAGAACACCGACCGGTATAGGCGGCTGGCCACCATAACCGTGGAACACTTTTACTATGCCGACCCGACCGAGGTACCCGAGGGCGTTCTTGAGCAGCTTCAAGTGGCGGTAAGCTCTGATGGTTTCGGCGAAGTGCTGCTCGGCTACGATACCATGCTCCGGGACCTGTCGAACCGGGACCTGAGCGGCATCTTCGGGCCGGACACGGCGCGGCGGATCCTGGAGCTTGGCGACAACGATTGGCACGGACCCTTCGATTTTCCCCGCGGCGTGGTGTTCGTACGCGTTGTCGACCGCCAAGCTGCGAAACCCGCCCGTTCCGACTATGTCTGGCAGTATATTGCGGACGATTGGCGCTTGGCCAAGAGCCGGCAGGCTATCGAAGCGGAAGTCGAGCGGCTCAGCGATCAATATGACGTACAGATTGACGCAGAGGGTCTGTACCCTTGAGGGGTTTCGTTGCCATTGTCGTGCTGGCGGCATTGACGGCAGCGCAGCCGGCCAAGGCCCATGACATCGGCGTGTCGCAAGCCGAGTTGGTCGAACATGGTGCCAGCCGATATTCACTGCGGGTGCAGGTGGCCCCGTCTTTAGCATTCATGTTCGGCCCACCGCGGTTGCCCGCTCAGTGCCAACCGGACGGTAACCCACGAGGCATTCAGGGTGTCGGCTGGCGCAGTTTCGACTTCCAATGTAACGAGCCATTGACTGCCAATGATGCACTCGTGCTGCCTTGGCAGCGCGACGGCATTATGCTGACGGCCCGCTGGCTTCACGGTTACGAGTCACGCCAACTGTTCAGCAATAAGGCGGGCGTCATCACCGTGCCGCTGGCGCAACTACACGCCGGCTCCGGTTCCGGGTTCGACTCGGCCCGTCGTTACACCGGGCTGGGTATCGAACACATTCTGCTGGGTATCGACCACCTGCTGTTCGTGTTGGTACTGCTCATCATGGTGCAGGGGCTCTGGCCACTCGTTAAAACCATTACGGGTTTCACCGTTGCCCACAGCATTACCTTGGGTCTGGCCACGCTGGGGTTTATCAATGTGCCATCCCGGCCGGTCGAAGCCGCCATTGCGCTGAGCATCGCCTTCGTTTGCGCTGAGATCATCTATGCGTACCGGGGTAAGGCCGGATTAACCTACCGCCATCCCTGGCTGGTCGCGTTTGCTTTCGGACTGTTGCACGGGCTCGGATTCGCAGGTGCCCTTGCTAAAATTGGCGTGCCTCCCAATGAGATACCGATGGTATTGCTGTTCTTTAATATCGGCGTCGAGATTGGTCAACTCTTATTCGTGGCAGCGGTGTTGGCCGTGATCGGTTTGCGGAACCGCCTGCGACTGGATCGATGGCGCCCGGCGCGACTTGTGACGGCTTACGTCATCGGCGTATTAGCGACTTTCTGGTTCGTGGAACGCACGGTAGCTATTTTTCACTCGAGCTGACAGCAAGTAACGACAAGTGGCGCGGTGCCCCGCCACTTTTGTTGCTGTTCGGTCTGCTTACCGTACCCCGTGATCCAGAGATTCGGGGTGTATGTAGTAAGGGTCCGTGATCCCCTTCTTGCGTGCGGCAATACCAGCGAGAGCTGTGCGCATCAACCGGTCCACCAGAATGCCCGTGCTCATATGACGATCATCAAACAGTGGGCTGTACTCAGTGAACTCGATGGCCACGACCTCGTTCTGTATGGGTACGCTGCGCAAAATGCGCATGGCCTGGATACTCGTCAGGCCGCCAATATCCTGGGACGCGACTGCCGGCGCGTAGGCTGGATCGATACCGTCGATGTCGAATGAGATGAACACCTTCTTGCCTTTGAGTTCCTTTAAGACCCGCTTGAGAACCTTGTCAAAACCGTCACGCTCGATCTCCGGCATCATGTGATAGCGCACTTTGTTGTCGCGTATCCATTGAAGGTCATATGCAGAAGGGACTAAACCCCGCAGACCGATCTGGACGACGTCCTCGCCCTTGATGATCCCCTTTTCTATGGCGCCGCGGACCATGCTGCCGCTGTGGACATAGTTGCCTTGAAAGGACGGCCAGGCGTCGAAGTGCGCGTCAACGTGCAGCATCGCGAAGTTGCCGGGACCGTATTTGTCTGCGAGCGCCATCAGCACCCCGTACATCTGTATGTGCGTGCCGCCCACCGTCATCGGGACCGCATCCGCTGCCAGAATCTCGCCCAGTACGGTACGGATCTCTTCCAGAGTACGCTGATGGTTAGTGTAGTGTGCGGCGATGTTGCCGTAATCGGCAATCACGAGGTCGACCAGGTATTCCGTGCGTAAGTACTGGTCGGTGCCGAAGCTGTCGGCACCAAATGTCATCCAGTCCGGTAGAGTCCGCATGACGTTAGCGGCTAGTCGTGCGCCCGGAATAATATGATTTTCAGCGGCCATGCCGACCACGGCCACGTCAACCTTGCCGGCCTTCAAATCGTCGGTGGTGAACGCCATTGGCGCACCGAAGTAGGTTGGAAATCCGTACAAGGATTGAAAGCCGGTTTGATAACGTTGTGGATTGACCAACCCCGGTTCGCGCTGCGGATCTTTCGCTGTGTCCCGGCGAGCATTCCAACCAGCGTTGGTCGGATCGTCAGGATCCATGCGATGCACGCCGACGGGGTCATTGGGATCCTTCCACGGCATCCAGGGATCCGCCTTCTGCTCTTGCGAAAAGGCGCTTGTGCTGGCCAAAAAGCCGAGCGCTGCAGCGAGAGCAGCAAGGCGTACTCGAACGGATGACTTAGTTGCGGAGTTTCTTGCTAACGTCACGATACATTCTCCTTTTTCAATTTTGGATTTCGGCGGCGGGGGGAATTTTGACCTTAAGGAATCCTAACAAGGGATAGATACTATGAAGGGTCGCTGGGTTCATCTTCTGGTTTCCTCTGTTTGCTGAGATCGAAATCACAGCCAGAGGGTAGCCCACGCGCGATGCCGGCGTCTGTCCTCGTCAGACATCGACGATGTCCCTCTCGGGTTCTATCAAGTGCGCGCTCATGTCGCCAACCAGGGCATAGCGGACGACACGCCTCGCGAAACGCCAGGCTCCATCTACGCGTTCGAAATCGTCGAAGTAATGGCCGGAGAAGATCACTTGTAAGGGAAAGGTGTCGGTTTGTTGGAGAACCGTTACGTAGCATTGACTTTTCGCCGTGCCGGCTTTCCCGTCGATGTCGAGATTGACATTCGCAGTAATGTGCTTGGTTCGCGGTGTTCCGTCCGCGTAGACCCGCACGTTCTTTGCCCAGTCGAGCATATCCGGTTTGCCGAGACGCGGTTTCATTCCCTCTATATGCCACTCACCGTGTTCAAATAAACCGGCAAAACCGTCAAGGTCTCCAGTATCGATGGTGAAGCCATACCGGTTCATCAGCTGGGTAATCTCCTGCGCTGCGCCCATAACGTGTCTCCGAAAAAATCTGTCGCTGCTTAATTTGCCTCAGCATCACCAACCACCAACCGCGCCTTGCTACGTATGAAGTGCCGCAAAGCGTCGAGGTCCTCCTTAGTCAGGGCCGGAAATTCCGGCATGCCGCGAGTCAAGCGTTCGCCGTCAACGACGACCCGCTTGAACGCCTCAGCATCGGTCACGATCGGCGAGGCCCGCAAATCGGGCGCGCCACCGCCGGATACGACGCCTGGACCATGACACCAGGCGCACATCGCGGTGTAGACGTGAATGCCTTTGGCGACCAGATCGGTGTCAAGCTCCAATGTCGGCAGTTGCAACGGTTGGGCGAAACTGGGTGGATTATTTTTCGGCAACTGCCCACGACCATCGAGGACAAAGGCCAGCAGCCGCCGCATCTGCCGTCCGTACTCCCAACCGTGGCGTGCCGCGAGATGGCCGCCCAACATTACCTGGGCACCGCCCCAACCGACCAGCAGCGCGACATACTGCTTACCCGCCAGCTCATAAGTCACCGCCGGTGCGGATATCCCCAACCCGGTCGCATAGTCCCACAACGCCTCACCCGTGGTCGCGTGATAAGCGCTGAACGTACCATCTGCACTGCCTTGAAATACCAGCCCGCCTGCCGTGGTCATGGTGCCGGGGTTGCCCAAGACGGGTTTTGGAACCGTCCAGCGATATTCTCCGGCGATGGGATCCCAAGCACCTAACGCCGCGCTGCCAGCATCGGCGGGCGGGGAGTCTCCCAATGACGTGTCGTTGCGAACGCCAGTCGAGAACTCGAACCGGGTTGCGCGCCACTGCGCACGCTTGATGCCCTTATCGTTGTAGTAGCCCGGGATGATGTTGTACGGCAGGTAAACGAGGCCGGTTTTCGGGTTGTAGGACATCGGTTCCCAGCTGTGACCGCCCGGGGGCCCCGGCCACACCAATGCTTCGCCACTCTCGTAGCGGGCGCCGGCCACCTCGATCGGGCGGCCACTCTTGAGATCGATTTTCGTCGCCCAGGTCGTTTTTGTGTAAGGTTTCCCCGACAGCAGCGTGCCATTGCTGCGGTCGAGTACATAAAAGAAGCCGTTCTTGGGCGCGTGTAGCAGCGCCTTGATGGTCCGACCGCCCAGGGCCAGGTCGACCAATATCATGTCTTGCGCTGAGTTGTAGTCCCAGGATTCGCCGGGCGTGGTTTGATAATGCCAGCGGTATTCACCAGTATCGGCATCCAGCGCTACTATCGAAGACAGGAACAGGTTGTCTCCGCCATCGGGACTGCGAATTTTGCGATTCCACGGTGAGCCATTGCCGGTGCCGAGATAAACAAGATTAAACTCGGGATCGTAAGTCATGGCGTTCCATACCGTGCCGCCGCCACCGTGTTTCCACCATTCACCGGTCCAGGTCTTGGCCGCCATTGCCTGCGCACTATCTTCGAATCCTTTCGCCGGATCGCCGGGTACCGTGTAGAAACGCCACACCTGATCACCGGTGCGGGTGTCGTAAGCCGTCGCGTAGCCGCGCACGCTGCCCAATTCAGTGCCGCCGTTGCCGATAACGACCTTGTCGTTAAATACGCGCGGCGCGCCGGTGATATAAAGAGGTTCTTCGGGATCGATCGTTAGGGTGCTCCATTGTTGTTCGCCGGTTTTGGCATCCAAGGCGATTAGCCGCCCATCGCCGGTGCCGACGAATACGCTGCCCTTCCAATAGGCGACGCCGCGGCTGGTGCCCCACAGCGTGCGCAAGCGCTCTCCCGCGTGTTCGATGGTTTTGGGATCAAACCGCCACAGTGGTTTGCCGCTTCGCGCATCCACGGCCGTCACGACACTGTAGGTCCCGGAGAAATACAACACACCGTCAACCGCGAGCGGCGTGGCATTTAGCGAGCGTTCTGTCGGCAGATCCAGGGACCAGGCGAGTCCCAATCGTTCGACATTATCAGTATTGATTTGAGTCAGCGGACTGTATCGCTGCTCTGAGTAAGTGCGCCCATGCCCCAGCCAGTTCGTACCGGATGCTTCATCGGCGAGGGCCGATTCGTCGACCACCAACTCGCCAGCCGTCGATTGGCATGCCAGCGCTATCAGCGCCGTGGATAGCAGGTATCTAAATCGTTCCGCCATTTCCGGTGCTTTCAGTGATCTGAAGGTGTCTATGTGAAACGTGGCTTGGCCGCGCCTACAGGAAAATAGGTCTTAACACAGGAGCATTAGCTGCCAGAACAAACCAGCGGTTTATCGCTGCTCCAACCTAATGTGCGCTCGTCCACTTCAAGTTTTACCTGCGACCAGGCAAGCTCAGCACTCTCTGCGGTGCCGCCGACATTGAGTTTGTAGTTGCCGAGGTTTAGCTCCTCGGCTGGCCGCGCCAATAGTTGGGTAATGCTGTGCGCCGCCTCGTAGGGTTCGAGCATACGTGGCTGCCAGCGGCTGAAGACCTTGGGGTTGTCCGCATATGCTTGCGTCATTCCGGTGCGTATGAACGGCAGCATGAGGCAGCAGGCGCTGGCCATGTCAGCGGATCGGCCGAGGTTGACGCGTAGTAATTCCGGTAGTCTGAGCACGGCCCAGTTAGCGACGACATAACCCGGTACGGCAATGCCCGGTTCGATAGCCTGCATCGACGATATGTACACCAGCTGCAGCGGTTGTTTGTGATACACCGCTTCGCCCACCCACAAGTGGGTCATGGCGACGAACCCGTCGATCTTAGTGTCCAGCACCAGGGTTGACTCTGCGAGGTTGGTGAGAAAATCCTGACGCACACGCGCACGGCGTTCCGCGCGACTCTCGCCCTCGATCTCCGGCAACGCCCGGCCGAATCGATAACCCTTCTCTGTCAACCCGGAGTTACAAATAATCAAGTCCGGACCTTTGCCACCCATTTGCTCAATGACAAAGCTGCGCGACGCCCACAGATCACGGGTATTAGTCACATCCGCCTGCATCGCGAAGGCTTTCATACCTTGCGCACGTAACGCCGCGACGAAATCGAATCCGTCGCGGAAACTGCTGTGAAAATGGATACCAACCACTTCGGCGCCGTTGGCCGCAGCTGCCAGCGCGAGCGCCTGGCCAATCCCGCCATCCTTGCCGGATCCGGTGATGAGTACGCGTTTGCCGGTAAAGGCGTCGCCATGGTCGTCTGCAAAGCGGAACTTATCGAAATCAGCGGTGATCGGCATGTGGGCGGCCAGGGACGGTTTGAAGTTGTTATTGCTTGCAGCCTCGCATCCGCTTGTTAAGCGGTCAAGTACTCCCGCGCCACAATTGACTCTCCATGCTGGTGGTATGAAACTCCCTGGCTCTAGAGATGATCAATTGTTCCACCAGTGGAATTCCTGACAGACAGTGTTGCGCTGACATGATCCGTCGTTTCCTACTGATAGCCGTCCTTTTGTCTACGCCTGTTGCCATCGCGGCAGAGTTTACGGGGCTCCGCTATTTCGCCAATGACTTCGCGGCCGGCAGTGCCGTGCTGGCGCGCAACGGTATGGCTGCGACCAGCCAACCCTTGGCGACGCAGGTGGCGCTGGATGTTTTGCAGCGCGGTGGCTCGGCCGTGGATGCAGCTATTGCAGCAAATGCGATGTTGGGTGTTACTGAACCCTACGGCTGTGGCCTGGGTGGCGACTTGCTGGCGCTGGTCTGGGATCCCGCCAGCGGCAAACTGCATGGTCTCAACGCCAGTGGCCGGGCGCCAGCGGGTTTATCGGTCAAACAACTTCGGGCGTTATTGGCTGGCCGGGATCAGCTACCGATGTACGGACCGCTCACGCTGACTGTGCCCGGGACGGCGGATGGTTGGTTCGAACTGCACGAGCGCTTCGGCACGTTACCCATGGCGGAAGTGCTGGCACCGGCGATCCGATATGCACGGGAAGGGGTACCGATAGTCGAGTACGTAGCGTGGCGCTGGCAGTTAGGGGATGACTGGCTGCGGGCAGCGGCGGAGGTCGAAGGAAAACTGGACGGTTACCGTGAAACGTTTCTGATCGACGGCAAAGTTCCGCGGTACGGCGATGTGTTTCGTAATCCCAGTCTCGCCGAAACTTATGAACTCATCGCAGTGCAGGGGCGTGACGCGTTTTATCGTGGGGCACTGCCTCAGCGCATTGCCAACTATGTAAAAAGTGTTGGGGGATACCTCGACATTAACGATCTGGCGTCTCACCGCAGTGACTGGGTCGAGCCGGTTGCCGTCAACTATCGGGGCTACGATGTGTATCAGGTACCCCCGAGCAGTCAGGGGATGGCGGTCCTGCAGATGTTGAATATTCTCGAAGGGTTCGATGTTGCGGCGATGGGCTACCGCAACCCCGATTACTGGCACGTGCTGGTCGAAGCTAAGAAGCTTGCGTTTGAGGATCGCGCACGTTTCTATGCCGATCCCGACTTTGTTCAGATCCCCCTCGAGCGATTGCTGTCCAAGGAATATGCCGCCGATCGCCGTAAACTGATCCTTCCGTACCGCGCGCTGAAAAACCTTCGACCCGGTGACCCTCGTTTAGGCAAGGGCGATACGACGTATCTGAGCGTTGCGGACAAAGATGGGATGATGGTATCGCTGATCCAAAGCCACTACTGGGCTTTCGGTAGCGGCCTTGTGCCACCAGGGCTGGGGTTTGCACTGCAGAATCGCGGCTCGCAATTTGCCTTGGATGCGGATCACGCCAACGTCTATGCACCGCGAAAACGTACCTTCAATACCATCATGCCGGGATTCGTGATGAAGGATGGCAAGCCGTGGTTAAGCTTCGGCGTGATGGGCGGTGCCGCGCAGCCGCAGGGTCAGGTGCAGGTGTTGGTAAATCTCATTGATTTTGGAATGGGTGTGCAGGCTGCCGGTGATGCGGCCCGCATGTACCACAAGGGTAATGCAACGTCGAAGGGTCAGCCACCGATGGCTGGCGGAGGCAAGCTCTATCTGGAGCCCGCAATCGGCGATCAAGTACTGCAGGAACTTCGGCGCCGGGGACACGACGCGTCGTACGTCGATATTGGCAATACTCTGAAAAGTTATTCGGGCGGATATCAGGGGATTTTGAGAGATCCCGACACCGGTGTTTATTACGGTGGATCGGAGATGCGGACCGATGGACGGGCTGCCGGATATTAGAGGCGTGGTGTGAGCGGGCGGGTAATCCAATCGCGGCGGCACGCCGCTCCGGCATTATTGTCGAACCGCGCTGCCGTAGGGTTCGCGCAGAAAATACAGGAAGACGATACCGAGCAGCAGTCCACCAGGGAGAATCATAAGACCGTCCTGCAGGGCGGACAGGTTCAACTCCACGTCGGTGAGCAGCCGTGCCGGTACGGACATCATGAACCCGGACAACAGAAACATAATCATATTGACGAAGGCCATTGCCGTACCGGTAACGACATCGCGGCAGATTTCCGCCGTCATCATGAATGGGACCAGTGACACCGCCGCGAAGAATCCCGTAAGAATGAACGTCACATAAGCAGCCCGGATCGACAGGTCCGGTGCGTATAGCAGCCACAGTACGAGCAACAATAATCCGGTCATGAATGTGTAGGATGTCCGCTTGTAGCTCTTCAGGGTGTTGGCAAACACGGCGACCAGCGGCGAGCCGGCTGCGAAGCCCAGCCAGATGCTCGCGTTGATGGTGCTGGCGGTCGTTTCGTCAAAGCCCCGCACAGTCAGGATTTTGATTCCCCATAAGACGGCGATCGAGATGCCCACACTCCAAGCCAGCCCACCGTAAACGGAAGCTGCCAACAGCGTTCGGTTGCCGATGACTTCCTTCAGCGCGAGGACGAAACCCTTCCAGAATGACGCGGTGCTGACGTCGGAGCGACTCAGTACTTCCTGGGGATCCCGGATCACCAACGGCAGGGCAACCGTCAGAATGACCCCGGCAACCGCGCCGAAGAGCACGATCGTGCGCCAGTCGAAGCGCAGGATAAGGAAGCCCATCGAACCCTGCATGAACGCCGTTGTCACGCTCGCAGCGGCCTCGAAGAGCCCGAACATAATCCCGAAAAGTGCGACGGGGAACCAATGCCGGATGAGATAACCGGCGCCGGGAAATGCGAATGCGCCGCCGACACCCATGAGGATTTGGCCGGTCACGACCATCGCCCAGCTGTCGGCCATGCTGAATACCAAGGCGCCGATCGCCACGATGGCCGCCGCGGCGCTCAGAGTTACGCGGGCGCCGAATCTGTCCAGCAGTGCGCCGGTGGGTATCGTTACCAACGCAAACGCAAACGCATAGACCGAACCCAGGAACCCGATCCGGGCAAGGCTCAATGACAACGACTCCGCGACGCTGGCATTAATGACGGCGTATGCCGTCTGCGTCGTCAGCTTGTAGATCTCGAACAAGGTCACCAGACACCAGATGATCCACGCCGACGCACCGCCAAGCTGTCTAGATGTCGGGGCGTTCACGATGAGGGTTTACTCAGCTGTCGACTGCGATGCCCGTAGCTGAGTTATTCCTGACCTACCAAGTAATTCGAGAGCGTTCCGATCCCTTCGATTTCGATCTCAATCGTATCGCCTGCGTGCATGAACACGTGCGGGTCACGACCAATGCCGACGCCGGAGGGCGATCCCGTGGTGACGATATCGCCCGCCTGAAAACAATACCATTGGGAGAAATACGCGATAATCTCTGGGATCTTAAAGATGAGATCATCGGTTTTCGTTGATTGCATAACCTCGCCGTTGAGACGGGTGGTGAGTTGCAAGACGTGCGGATCGGCGATCTCGTCTTTGGTGACCAGCACGGGACCGCAAGGGGTAAACGTTGGGAAACTTTTGCCCATAACGTTTCGCTCCCAGGCATGGATAGCGTCGAAGCTGCCAGTGGCTGAAAAAACTTCCGGGATCCAGTCGCGAGCAGAGACGTCGTTGGCAATGGTGTAACCCGCAACGTAGTCCATGGCCTGGTCTGCGGTCACCCGGTGACAGCGTTTGGCGAATATAAAGCTGAACTCGCCCTCGAAGTCCACCATCTCGGAATGCGCGGGGGGAATAAGGATCGGTGTGCGCGAACCAGTTAACGAAGCGGACAGTTTGAGAAATGCTGTTGGTTTTTCGGGCCTCGGGGTATTGCCCATTTCAGCCAGATGACGGCCGTAATTCAGACCGCACGACAAAATCATGCGGGGATCGGGTACCGGTGGGAGCAATGCGGTCGTAGCGAACGGTACCAGGATACCAATTTCGCGTAGCTGCGCCATCGCGTCGGTCTTTAAGGCCGCTACGGAATCCACGCAGGCGCGAACGGCGGTTAACGCGGATCCGCCGGCCTCGAGAATATTACGCACAGATCCTGGGATTGCGCGTGCATCGCGCAGGGTTGCCTTCGCGGCAACCAGGTCGAGAACTTCGTCGTCGCTAATGAGTACACCGGGATGTCCGTCGTTACCAATATCAAGACTCACGAGTTTCATTGTTGCGCCTTAGGTTTTCGCCTGTGGTCGTTCGTAGTTTTTATTCAGGTGTCCGCGGCCCTCAAGGTCGTTGCGCTCAAATAGCCAGGTGTAGCCGCCGGCGGGGTTGGACAATATTTCCCAGCAGTTGTCGTCCCCGTCCCAGAAATAGAAGCTGTAGGTGCCGTGTTGGACGGTGGGGTTGGAGATTTTTTTGAGGCCCCACTTCTGCGCTTGTTCCGTACAGGTTGCATGGGCTTCATCCACCTGTGCGTCGGTCGCTACGTCCAGGCCGTTGTGATACAGAAATGGCATGGGTTCGGATTTCTTTTTGTTCTGCACAACGGCGTAGCAATGTTGACCGCCGAGTCGGATCATCAAAGAAATTTCGCTCGTGCGCTTGACCTCGAGACCGAAAAACTCGGTATATAACCGATAAGAGGCTTCCAGATCTTTCGATTCCAGCGTTCCGTGAGACAGAAACGTTAAGTTCAAAGTGGACTCAGTCATTGTTTTGGCTCTCGACGGTAAGGGCGGCTGTTCTCTAGCCGAGTGTGGTCGCGTTTCGCCTGCTTTTCAATAATTCGCGCGCAGGAACGGGCCCATATCGAAAAATGCTGGTACTTTCCAGGCCTCCTTGGGTGGCGGCATCGTATAATCCTGGCAATGAGTGCCGCTCACGAGATCCGTTACAGTGCCTGTCCGCACGATTGCCCGTCTACTTGCGCGTTGGAAGTCGAAGTACTGGGACCGAGCGTTATCGGCAAGGTTCGCGGGGCGGCCGACAACTCCTATACCGCCGGCGTGATTTGCAGCAAAGTCGCACGCTATGCCGAGCGCATACATCATCCGGATCGCCTCATCCAGCCTTTCCGCCGTACCGGCGCGAAAGGTGACAAAGACGCGTTTCAAGCGATTAGCTGGACTGATGCGCTAGACGCTGTCGCTGACGAATTCGTCAAGAGCGAGCAGCGCTTAGGCTCGGAAGCCGTATGGCCTTACTTCTACGCAGGCACCATGGGATTGCTCATGCGCGATGGTATGCAGCGCCTGCGCCACGTCAAACGCTATTCCGGCCAGCACTCAACGATTTGCTCGTCCGTTGCGAAAACCGGTTTTCAAGTTGGAACCGGTCGCCTGGCTGGCGTGGATCCTCGCGAGATGGCTTCGTCCGATCTGATTGTCATCTGGGGTACTAATGCCGCGAGTACCCAGGTCAATGTGATGACTCATATCTTGCGCGCGCGTCGCGAGCGCGGCGCAAAAATTGTGGTCATTGATACCTATCGAAACGCGACGGCAGAGCAAGCGGATCTATTCGTTTGTGTACGCCCCGGCACCGACGGCGCGCTGGCGTGTGCGCTGATGCACGTGTTGTTTCGCGAGGATTTTGCCGACCGTGATTATTTGCAACGCTATACGGACGATCCCGCCGGTCTGGAGCGACACCTGCAATCGAAAACACCCGACTGGGCCGCATCCATAACTGGCGTGCCGGTTGCGACAATACAAGAGCTTGCTCGCTTGATCGGTAACACGCCGCGCAGCTTTTTTCGGTTGGGTTACGGTTTCACTCGCCAGCGCAATGGCGCGGTCAACATGCATGCTGCACTCTGCGTGCCGGCCGTCACGGGAGCCTGGCTGCAAACGGGAGGCGGCGCATTCTTTACCAATGAGGCCATCTACCATTGGGACCGCTCGTTAATCGACGCTGGCGATTTGCGTGACGGCACGATCCGAGTGTTTGATCAGTCGCGGATTGGTGCCGTGCTGACCGGTGAGCGCAGCGACTTAGGCGACGGGCCGCCGGTCACCGCGATGCTGATCCAAAATACCAACCCGATGACAGTTGCACCGGATCTCAATCGCGTTCACGCAGGATTTGCGCGCCAGGATTTGTTTGTCTGCGTGCACGAGCAATTCATGACCGAGACCGCGGCGCAGGCGGACATCGTGTTGCCTGCGACGATGTTTCTGGAACACGACGATATTTACCAGGGCGGTGGGCATCAGCACATTCTGTTTGGACCCAAGATCGTCGAGCCACCGGGTGAGTGCCGATCAAACCACGCAGTAATTTGTGGCCTCGCCAAACGGTTGGGTGCCGAGCACCCCGAATTCGATTTGAGCGAGCGGGAGATTATCGACTCGACTCTGCAGGCGTCAGGTTGGGGCGATTTTCAGGCCTTGGAACGCGATCGATGGATCGATTGCCAGCCCGACTTTACGCAGTCACATTACCTCGACGGATTTGCCCATGACGATGGCAAGTTTCATTTTGCGGCTGACTGGTCGCAACCGCAGCCACACGGGTTTGGTCCAAAGGGTACGCCGGAAAACATGCCGAGCTTCCCGGATCATTGGGCAGTGATTGAATCCGTCACTCAGGAGATGCCGTTCCGATTGGTGACAGCGCCCGCGAGGCATTATCTGAATTCCAGTTTTACCGAGTCCGCGACGTCTATCCGTCGCGAGGGGCGACCCGAAGCACTCCTGCATCCGGCCGACGCGCAGACCTTGGGTGTGGAAGATGGTAACGAGTTGCGGCTGGGTAATGATCGGGGTGATTTGCGCATCCACGCAAAACTCTTCGACGGCGCGCAGCAGGGCGTCGTCATTGTCGAAAGCATCTGGCCGAATTACGCGTTTCTCGATGGTAAAGGGATTAATGTATTAACCGGTGCCGATCCGGCTGCCCCAATTGGTGGTGCGGTATTCCACGACACCCGCATATGGGTTCGTGCAATTTGAAGATAGGGAGACAAGTGTGACCGAGAGACTCAAACCGTGGTTGATTACAGGTTGGCTATGCATTGTTGTCGCGAGCGCCGTTGTTGCCGCAGATCCGGGTCCGGGTAGTGTGGACCCCAATAATTGGCCGCAATATCACCGCACGTCGAATGCCTGGCGTTACAGTCCATTGACGCAAATCAACACTGACAACGTAAATCGGTTAAAAGTGGCCTGGGTGCATCAGCCCGGGGATATTACCAATGGGCTTAATGTCACTCCCATTGTTGTGGACGGCGTTTTGTATTACTCCAGCCCGTTCAACAACGTGTTTGCCTTGAACGCGGCCAGCGGTGAAGTCCTGTGGCAATTCAAGCCGAACATAGAAGACATAGCCTATGAAATCCAGATGACCGGCGTCAGCCGGGGCGTGACTGTGGGACATGGCATGGTTTACGTTGGAACCGTAGACGGGCGTTTCATTGCGCTTGATCAGGCGACCGGCGCGCTGCGGTGGGCGACTCAAATGACCGACATGCCAAACTGCAACGGCTGTAACTTTACCTCATCGCCACAGCTTGCCGACGACATACTGTTTGGTGGCTCCACCGGCGGTGATTTTGCAAGCGCGGGAAAAATATACGGTGTCAACGCCCACACCGGAAAGTTGGTCTGGACTTTCGACATCATCAAAGACGATGCAGAGAGCTGGCCGGAGGGTGCCGCCCAGTATGGCGGCGGTGGTGCCTGGATGCCCGGAACCTATGACGCCGACAGCGGTACGATTTTTATTGGTACCGGCAATGCGTCGGCTGATTTCTACGGCGATAATCGCAAGGGAGATAACAAGTACACGGCATCGCTATTGGCATTGGATCCCAAAACCGGTCGTCTCAAATGGCATCACCAGGAGACGCCGCACGACGTCTGGGATTTCGACTCGGCGTATGAGGCGTTGATCGTAACGCGCGATGGCAAAGATCACGTCGTACATTTGAGTAAGAACGGTTTCGTGTTCGTCTACGCAAAGGAATCCGGACGTTTGCTCAAAGTTTGGCAGTTTTCGGAAAACCTGAATTTTGCTGACGGCGTCGATTTAGAAACCGGCAAGCTCATCAATCGAGTGCAGATCCCGGCCGGCCGCGAAGGCACCCAGTGCCCCTCCTGGCTGGGTGCGCGCAGTTTCAATCACGGTGCCTACAATCCGAACACGGGTCTTTGGTATACGAATGCGATTGAGGCGTGTAACCGCACCATTCCCGCCGCAACAGACTTCAAGACTCTCGCTTTTGGCCAACCGGCATTAGGTGCTGCCAAACTCGAGACCATCGCGCCGCCCGGGCAAAAAGCGCGTGCGCGCCTGGATGCGCTGGATCCAATTACCGGCGAACGCAGTTGGAGCGTCCACTACGACTTGCCGGGGTTGGGCAATGTACTGACCACTAAAGGCAACCTGGTATTCAACAGTGAGCTGGAAGGCACCTTCGTTGCTTATCACGCGGAGACAGGCAAGCGGCTTTGGCATTTCCAAATGGGCTCCGGGTCGCGTGGCGGTACAGTCAGTTACGCTGTCGATGGTAAGCAGTACATCGTGACCACCAGTGGGTTTAGCGGTTTTGTACCGGGCCAGCTTGCCCAGGCGTTTCCCAAAATTCGCGACATTCCCAATGGCGGATTGTTGATTGCGTTTACGCTGGCTGAGGAATGAAGAACAAAGTCTCTCGCGCCGGTCGGGTGAGGGGTAGTCTTGTGCCATTGCTTTGCTTTCTAACAGTCTGCGTTTGGGCGTCTGCGGATCTCCCAATCAAAGACCAGGTGTTAAAAGATCAATCAGCTGCCGTACGCGGCGAAACCACTTTCAACGGAACTTGCACATTCTGTCACGGCCATGAAGGGCAGGGCGGGCAGGGTCGTCCGCTGCAAGGTCGGCAATTTGATGCGGACAAATTGTTTACCGTTATATCGAAAGGACGTACGCGCGGCGGCAAACGCATGCCGCCCTATGCGAATACGTTTTCAGAAACGCAGCGCTGGGAGCTGGTGGCCTACTTGCTGGCCCTCAATACGAAATAAATCGCGCGACGATTACTAAGCTGCAGTTTTATCAGCCTTCCAGTTCAACCAATCCTGCATGTTCTGTTTGGCATCTCGCCGGTGCTCGGCAAATTCAGCGCTTTCCTCGGCGCTCTCAGTCGTAAACTCCAAGCGGTAGCCATTGGGATCATAGAAATATATTGACGAGCACATGCCGTGGTTGATAGGCCCTTCGACTTCCAGGCCTTTCGATACGAGCCGATCGTGCCAGGCATGCAGGGCATCATGATCCTTTACCCGCATCGCGAAGTGCAGGTCTAATCCCCAGCGCTTGACGAACATGTCGTTGGGGTCATCGTCCGGATAATCCTCTATGTCGAAGAACGCAATGTAATTTTTGTGGTTGTCGTCGTGACTGCCGATGTCGAAGAAAATATGCAGATATTTTTTTGGTTCGCCGGTTTGTGGATCCGCGTCGATCGGCAACGCCATCGCCATAGGAAAGCCGACAACCTCCTCGTAGAATTGCCGCGTTTCCTCGGCGTCGCGGCATTGGAATGCCGCATGATGTAAACCGAAGACCGGTGGGTGCGTGGTGTCGCTCGATTGCGTAGTCATTATGTGCTCCTAGGCTTCGGCTAACTCAGGTTTCGCTGCCGCACGAAGTTTCGCCTTGCGCGCGTTCCACTCTGCAAGGTGCTTGCGTGCGTCGCGACCGTGCTGGTCAAACTCAGCCTGCTCCGCCTCATCCTCTGCAGTAAACTCCAGCAGATAACCATCCGGATCGTGGAAGTAGATGGAACTGCAGATCCCGTGGCGCACGGGGCCGATCACCTCTAAGCCGTTGCCGGTCAGGCGCTCGTGCCAGGCACTGAGGGTATCGTGATCTTTCACAGCCATCGAGAAGTGCAAATCGAATCCGTCGCGATTTTTTTTGAAGAGCTTCTCAGGGTCATCACCTGGGTGATCCGGTACTTCAAAAAAAGCGATGTAATTTGATTGCGTGTCATCGTCGCTGTGGCTGCTGATGTCGAAGAAAACATGCAGATATTTGCACTCTTCGCCCGTGACGGGGTGGAAATCTATGTGCAGCGCCATGGACATGGGAAAACCAATCTTGTCCTCGTAAAACTGACGGGTTTGCTCGGCATCGCTACAGCGGTACGCCGCATGGTGCAGTCCGTAGACCGGCGGTTGGTCGGGATTCTGGGGTCTGGTTGTCATTACACTGTCTCCTGGTTGGCGGGGGCGTCACGCTATGAAAGTATGCCGCTGCAGCCAGTCGGCAACGCTTTCGACCGCCTCCACCATTAGCTCTGGCTGCTCATGATAATAGTGATTGGCGCCCTTAACTACCTTCATCTCTTTATCTGCCGATGCGGCTGCCGCATAGATCTGGTCCGCGTGGCTGGCAGGACACGCGTCGTCGGCGCTATTGACGACCGTCAAAAACGGTACGCTGATCCCTTGTGCACCCTTGATGCCATCGGCACGCGACTCATCGTATGACCACTGCGACAGCCAACTACGCAGCGTACAGAAGCGCGCTAGCCCTACCGGTCCGGTATTGACTACCTTGGGTTCACCCAGAAAGCACCAGCGGGGTTTGCGGTCATTTGGATCGACTGCGGGATCGAGCCAGCGCGGGTCAGCCATCGTCCGATGAACCACGAAACACCGTTCTACCTCACCGTCGTCACGTTTTTTCAGATCCTCGAGTACCTCGTGCACCTGTGCCGTGATTTTTCGGTTTCGTGCGATCTGGGCAGCGCGATAACGCTCGACATAAGCGGCATCGTAGGGTGCCTGGTTGGGATTGGCTGCATCGTACAAATCCAAGTCGGCGTCGCGTTTGTCTGGATTGATTTCATCGAGCACGGATGGATCCATCCACTCCGTGAGCGTGCGCGCACGGCTGATGTGTGCGGCGATGAACATGACTGCGTCGGCAGGAATGAGGTTTGCAGCCTTGAGGTTCACCGGATCACCCGCCGGCGTGGTCTCAATGGTCGGATTCTCGGCTTGCGATTGATAGAACAGTGACAGCGATCCGCCGCCGCTCCAACCGAGCAGCACGACATTTTCGTAGCCAAGCTCCTCCTTGGCATGGCGGACGTAAGCGCCAAGGTCGATAGCCACTTTTTCCATGATTAATGCTGAATCATTTTTCGGGTAGCGGCTGGCGCAGCACATCACATGAATGCCTGCACTCGCAAGAGCGGTCGGGATTGGTAACTGATGCAGCGTGGACGAGGGATGCATCATAAGCACCGCGGTCTTAGACACATGCCCCTTGGGAATGACCTGGAAGCCTTCGGTCAAAACCAAACCCTGGCTACCAGAGTATCCGTAGGTTTCAGTAAATGCGGAACGATCCTCGAATCGCAGGAACACCGGTATTCGTTCGACTTCGAATTGTTGCGTCACTTTTTTTCCTCTTTTGTTTAGCCCCTCTCCCGCAAAGGGAGAAGGGGCCCTTCGTTTAGATCTTGCGCCCACGTCGTGTTGTTTGTTACACCATCGGTGGTACCGGATCGAAACCCAGCTGTACTTTGCCATAATTTTCCGCTGCGCTTTCCAGGCTCATTGCGACGTGACTTTGCAGCATGTGCACGTCGCGAAAAGCGCGCTGCATTGGCGAGCCGTCGAAAAATGCGCCGGTACCGGCGTCGGCCATGATCAAATCGACAATCTGCACGCAGAAATCCAGGACTTGGGCGCTTTGTGAGCGATACCTGGTGCGTTGCTCCAAGGTCAATTCCACCCGTGCGTTAACGATGTCGAAGTATTCGTTGACAGCGCTGAAAAACAGCGTGTGGGCGGATTCATACAGCGTGCTGGCACGACCAAGGCGGACCTGTGATGGAATGAGTTGCGAATGATCGGAGCGCAGGAATGGACTGCTATGTGTTTGCAGCCGTTTGATGTAACTGTCGAGCATGAGTCGGGCGGCGCCTAGAGCGGGCGCCGTGCCACCCATGGCGAAAAGTGGCACGCGCGCGAAACCCTGATAGAGGGGATTATCGTGTACTTCCTTGCCTGGTGAGCCATCCTGGCAATGCGCAAGTACGCAGCCCATGTGATCGGGCACGAATACATCTTTGCAGACGACACTTTTGCTGCCGGTGCCGCGCAATCCCAGCGTAAACCAATTGTCAAGAATCTCGATTTGCTCGGTGGGGATCAAGACTGTGACCGGGGGAGACTCCTGGCCTTCGGACAACCCGGTGACGACGCCGGCAACGCCGACGAAATTGGATTCTTCCACGCCACTGGCATACTCCCATGTGCCGTTTACCTTATAACCGCCATCGACCTTTTCCGCCTTTCCGCGTGGCGCGAGTACGATTGCAGTCAGAGGGTGTTCATCGCCGGCGAACACTGTCTCCTGGGCCTGTCGCGGCCACCAACCGACGAACCAATTGTGTAAGCTCAGCAGGCACAGGCACCAACTGCTCGATGGGCAGGCGGAGCCGACTTCCACGACGACGCGAAAAAGGGTGTCGAAATCCAGTTCGTAGCCGCCATAACAGCGGGGTTGAACGATCCGATAAAAGCCGGCGCTGCGGAAATCAGTGATGGTTTCCGGCAACATTTTCCGGGCCTGTTCAGCACGGGTCGCGCGCTCCAGCAGAGCCGGTTTCAGCGCCTGTGCGCGGGCAATCAATTCGGTCGCGCTTGGCACCGGTTGCATCGAAGGAACGTTACTGCTTGTCTGACTCATCGCAGATCCTGTGGTCTTCTTGTTGCGTGAATATAAAGTATAAATGCTCTATATTCATCAGCGGATTGAATCATCGGCGCTCGTCGGTTCGGGTGCGAGTAAGGAGAAGTCACTATGGCAGAAGCCGCGACGCGAAAACCTGCTATCAAAGGTATACACCACGCGGCTTTTCGGTGCCGCGATGCGGAACAGACGCGCTATTTTTACGAAGATGTCATGGGTCTGAATCTCGCTGCCGCCCTGGATCTGGAAATGGGACGGGTCAACCCGAAACCTTTCGGATCCGCACCGAAAGAAATGCCATTTCCGTTCATGCACTTGTTCTTCGAGATGGGCGATGGTCGCTATATCGCCTTTTTCGATGTTCCCGGTGACGTCAAGGAGGAGTACTTCGATATGCAGTGGGGTTTGGATCGCCACGTCGCCTTCGAGGTGGAATCTGAGGTAGAGCAAAGCGAGATCCGCAAGCGCTGGGAAGAATACGGTTGTGAAGTCTGGGGGCCCACGGATCATGAGTTCGTGAAGTCTATCTATACCTTCGACCCCAACGGCATCGCTATTGAAGTCACCTACCGGGTACCCGAGCACGATGCGGTCATGGCGCGCGAAGCCAGCGCAGGCGTGAGCAACATCGACAACTGGACTGAGGAGACGGCTGAGCAAAAAGCCGCTCTCCGGCTATAGACCCGTTCGAACGCAATCCAATAAGTCCCGACAATCATGAAGCTGGTGACCTTTACCGCCACGGGGACAGGCGCGCAAACCGCTGGCGCGCTGGTCGATGAAGATACAAAGGTGCTCGATTTGCAGCGTGCTCACGAGCAAGCCCATGGTGACACGTCGCCCGCTCTGGATTCTCTGCAGGCTCTGATCGCCGCCGGTGAACCTGCCTGGTCGCTCGCTCAAGACCTCCTCGCCAGTTCGGCGCCGCATTACGCAATTGCCGATGTTCAGTTGCTCGCACCGTTACCCGTGCCTGAGCAGATCCGCGACTGCATGTCCTTTGAGACCCATTTGATCAACGCCTATGGAGTCATGCGCAAAAGCCGGGCGGCGAAAACGCCGGATCCGGAAAAGGCGCTGAAGGAATTTGAAGACAAGGGTATGTTTCAAATTCCTGACGTCTTTTACAAACAACCCATTTATTACAAAGCAAACCGTTTTTCCGTGATCGGCCCGGAGGCAGACGTGCGTTGGCCTGCATACGCCCGGCTGATGGATTACGAATTGGAATTTGCCGCCGTCATCGGCAAACGAGGCTGTGATATCAGCAAAGCGGACGCCCATGCCCACATATTTGGCTATACGATTTTCAACGACATCAGTGCACGAGATGCGCAGGGCGTTGAGATGCCGGGCTTGCTGGGGCCGGCCAAAGGCAAGGACTTTGATACCGGCAATATTTTCGGACCGTGCATCGTCACCAGTGATGAAATCGACCCCTACAACTTGACTATGCTTGCACGCATCAATGGCGAAGAATGGTCGCGGGGCAGCTCCAGCACCATGAAATGGGGTTTCGATGATCTCATCGAACATATCTCCAAGTCCGAAACCTTGGTTCCGGGTGAGTTGATCTGCTCGGGCACGGTCGGCGGCGGCTGTGGGCTGGAACTCGAGCGTTACTTGTCACCCGACGATGTGATTGAACTGGAAATCGAGGGCATCGGAATATTGCGAAACCGAATCGTCAAAGGCGGCGAATGACGCTGACGGATCTGCAAGTCGGGCAGTACCACGATCTCGGTTATCTGCTAATCCCAGCGCTGTTTTCGCGCCGGGAAATCGATGTGATCAAAAGCGACGTGCCACGCATTCTGGGTCTGAAGCGCGCCGAGGTCGTGCGCGAAGCGAAAAGCGATGCCGTGCGCGCTGCGTTTGCGGTGCATGGATACAGTGAACCGTTCAAGTTGCTATCACAGCATCCCAATTTGATTGGACCGGCGATGCAATTGCTGGACAGTCCGGTCTACATGCACCAGTTCAAGTTGAACGGCAAGCAGGCATTCCACGGCGAGGGCTTCATCTGGCACCAGGATTTCGGTAGTTGGCATCGCGATGACGGTATGCCCGAACCGCGTGCATTGAACGTCGCCTTGTTTCTTGACGAAGTGACCGAGTTCAATGGACCGCTTTGGGTGATCCCCGGTTCACATAAACAAGGCATCATCGACGCCGAATACGACACGACGGCGAGCAGCTTTGCGCTGTGGCAACCCGACCAGACGGTTATACGTGAACTCGCGGATCAAAACGGCATTGTGTCTGCGAAAGGACCACCGGGAACGGCGCTGCTGTTTCATTGCCAGCTCCTGCATGCTTCGCCGCCGAATTTGTCGCCGTGGCACAGAAATATCGTCTACATCTCGGTTAATTCAGTCGACAATGCCGCGAAGACCTTCAAACGCGCCGCGTATATCGCGCAGCGTGATTTCACGCCGATACAGCCGCTGGCGCCCGACTGTTTGTCGAGTCCGCTTACCCACGAGGCGACCGCCGGCTGATGGGACGCGTACAGGATAAGGTCGTATTGCTGACGGGAATCGGCTCGGTTGGTCCGGGTTGGGGTAACGGCAAAGCCTGCGCCGTGTTGTACGCGCGCGAAGGCGCGAAGGTGTTTGGTCTGGATCTTAATCTCGAGGCCGCGCGGGAGACGCAGCAACTGATCGAAGCAGAAGGCGGCGAGTGTGAAGTCATGACCGGAGACGTCACCTCCAGCGCCGATGTCGAGAAACTGGTGGCTGCCTGCGTCGAACGTTTCGGCCATATCGACGTGTTACATAACAATGTTGGCATTGGCGGTCTCGGCGGTCCGGTCGAACTCGACGAGGTAACCTGGGATCGGATCTTCAGCGTCAACCAGAAGAGTATGTTTCTGACCTGTAAACACGCATTGCCGGTCATGCTGAAGCAGGACCGTGGTTCGATTATTAATCTTTCTTCGATCGCCGCGCTTCGTTATCTCGGCTACCCGTACGCGGCGTATACCGCCTCTAAGGCGGCGGTGATTGCTTATACCGAGAATATCGCGCTGCAATACGCGCCGAATCATATTCGCGCTAATTGCATTGTGCCGGGATTGATGAATACACCGCTGGTGAAAGAAGCCATGAAAGGCGCCTACGGTGAAGACGACTTCGACGAGATGCTGAAAATCCGACATGCGCAATGTCCCATGGGCCATATGGGCGATGCCTGGGATATCGCTTATGCCGCACTATACCTGGCGTCTGACGAATCCAAATACGTCACCGGGCTCAGCCTTGTGGTGGACGGCGGCATTACCTTGAAATGCAGTTAGGAGGTCTGTTTTGAGCGAAGCGCAAAAACACGAACTAATTCGCCATCCGTACATGATCCAGTACAAGGAGGAGAGTTCCTTTTTGGAGGTGTATGGGCGTCAGCCGGGAACGGTCACGTTGGCTGGACAATATATGGAACCGGTCGGCGTTCCTCGCCACACCGTGTTCGTTTTCATGCATCCCATCGGCATCATGGAGTACCTGCCATTCACCAATGCCATGGCTGCACAGGGTGCCCATGTGTTGTGCACGGTAAGCCGCTATCCGCGCAACGACACGGCGCTGATTATGGAAAAGGTAGTCGCCGATCTGGGCGCCCACGTGCGCTATGCGCGCGAAGAACTGGGATTCACCCGCGTGATCCTGGTCGGATGGAGTGGCGGTGGTTCGCTCATGATGTTCTATCAGAGCCAAGCCGAGAACCCCACTATCACGGCCACCCCAGCGGGCGATCCCTATTCACTGGCCGCCGCCGGACTGGCGCCTGGCGACGGTATGATCGTCATCGCCGCGCACACGAATCGAGCGGTGACCCTGACGGAATGGACGGATGCGTCGATCGTCGATGAAACCGATCTGAGTAAACGGAACGTGGAGTTCAACCTCTACGATCCCGCGAACCCCAATCAACCGCCGTATTCGCAGGATTTTCTTGGAGCATTTGACCAAGCGCAGATTGCGCGCAATCGTAAGATCACCGCGTGGGTGCGCGAGCAGTTGGCGGATTTCGAGCGTGCCGGACGTCCAAACGACGAACTGGGTTTCGTGGTCCACGGTACGATGGCAGCGCCGTGCTGGTTGGATCCAACCGTCGAGCCCAACGATCGCAAACCCGGCACCTGCGGATTTGGTGATCCCCAGGTGGTGAATATGAGTCCCATCGGGATCGCGCGGTTTTCGTCCCTGCGTAGTTGGCTGTCGCAATGGAGCTACGACGATGCGGTAGTGGATGCGCCGAAATCGGCGGCAAAAATCACCATCCCGGTGCTGGTCGTGCAGAACAGTGCGGATGATCTATGTGTGCCGAGCCAGGCCGGACGGATATTTGCCGCAATCGGGCACGACAATAAAGAGTTCAAGGAAATCAAGGGCGCTTCGCATTATTATTATGAGCAACCCGATAAGTGCGATGAGTCCTGTGGTGTGTGTATCGATTGGGTGAAAAGGCAGGGGTTGTGGGAATGATTTTTCCCCTCACCCGCAAGGGGCGTGGGGCTAAAACCACGGGTCCCTTCTCCCCTTTTTGGGGGAGAAGGACAGGCAGATTAATGCTCCTGCATAATCTGCATTTCCGCCGTCCCTGGCGGTCAGATGAGGGGTAATAAAATGGCACAAACATTCGGAAAGGTCGCGGCGTTACTGCCGCTGGAAAAGGCCAACGCATTTGTCGACAAAGCATTGGCGCTGGGGCATGAGCACAATTTACAGCCGCTGACAGTAGTGGTACTCGATACCGGCGGCCATTTTATTGTCGTCAAACGCGAGGACGGCTGCAGCATTATGCGGGCGGGTATCGCGACGGGAAAAGCTTATGCGGCGCTGGGTATTGGTGTACCAAGTCGAGTGATTGCAGAACGGCTGACGGACCGACCGACATTCGTGAATTCGCTCAGCGCAGTTTCCGATGGTCGTTTCGTGCCGGTGCCCGGTGGCGTACTGGTGCACGACCAGGATCACAACATTATCGGCGCTGTGGGTATCAGCGGTGACACATCCGATCGAGATGAGTTCTGCGCGATCGAAGCGATCAAAGCCGCGGGTTACGGATCGGCACCGGCCGAACCGGCGGAAAACTGGAACGCGTAAACCGCCAGCTCTGCAGGGCGTTCGAGCCGCAGGCGTGGCTTAACAAAGCCAGAATTACGGTCGCCCGGCTGCGCCGACCTCAACGGCAACGGTTTCGACACGGCATTTGGAGATGCCTTGAATTAGCTGTTCTGACGTCGTCTCGGCCGGTAACAGGAATAGTGTCTTGCCATCTGGTCCGCCCAGCATGCAGGCTACGCCGCGACGATCGCCCAAATCTATTTGATGGGTAACTTCGCCGCCCTCGCGCACCCGAATGAATTCGCCGCTCATGAAGCACCCGACCCAGACGGCGCCCTCGGCGTCCAGGCAAATGCCATCCGGCGTTTTATCGCCGAGATCGGCGAATACACGGCGGCCCGACAGCGCACCGTCCTCGGGGTTGATATCGAATGCGGTGAGCCGTGACGCGAATGTTTCGGCAACGATCAGCGTACGCCCGTCCGGGGAGATAACCATGCCGTTGGGGAACACGAGATCGCTTGCCACGACCCGCACTTCGCCGTTCTCCACCAAGACCAGGTCAGCAGGTGCCAACTCTGCCCCACCTTCCATGTCGAATCCCATGTTGCCTACATAGGCCCGGCCACGTTCATCGATAACCATGTCATTGGGAACGCCGCCACAATAAGAGCGCAGGTCTGCATAAGTGCTGAGTTGACCCTCATCCAGGACCGCGAGTCGGTAATCGTTCATCGAGACGATCAGCAGACGGCCGTCGGCTAACCAACCCAGCCCGGAAGGGCGACCCGGGACTTCGACGACGGTCTCAACGACGCCGTCAAGATCGACGGTAACGACGCGCTCGCCATACATATCGGATACCCAGAGTTTGTCGTCATGCCAGCGCGGCCCCTCACCAAAGACCAGTCCCTGTGCTAACGGTTTTGTGACTAAGGTCTGCATATTCCCTTCCCCTTTAGATAATGCTGTTTAGAATTTTCGTATGTTTGCGCTCTTGGTTCTTCCGACTACGCTCGCCTAACGGCGTACCAGTGCGATAAAAGCTATCATCGACAACAGCGACGTGACCGCCATGGTAATAAACATCGGCGCCGATGTTCCATTGTGCGCCCAACTCACGAACGCACTGGCCGCCGCGCCAAATCCGTACTGGCTTGCCGCAATCAAGGCGGCGGCAGCGCCGGCGTTTTCAGGAAATTCGTTTAAAACGCCGGCAATCGCATTGCCCTGCACCATTCCAAGACCGCCGAAATACACACAAGCGCTAGGCGCCACAATCAGCAAATTATCGGTGCCGGTCATACCACACATGGCTAATACCGCTGCCGATAAGGTACACAACAATACGCCGGCTGAAAGCATGCGGATAATGCCCAGGCGCGTCACCATGCGGGCGTTAACGTAAGACAAAGCGATCGTTGGTACGATAATGGCCGCGGAGAAAACTGAAAACTGTTGCGGCGACATTTCGTATAGTTCGATGAACACAAACGGCGATTCCGTAAAAAACGCGTACATGCCGGCGTAACAAATTGTACTGGTCAACAGGTAGCCCACCACTCGACGATGTCTAACCAGGCTCGAGTAGCTCTTGAAGGTATTCACAATAGAAACACGGCGTTGGCGTAAATGTGGTTCTCCGAGTACCAAGGCATACGCCACGAGTACCATCACCGCAAATGCTGCCTGGACCCAAAAGTGCGACCGCCAGTCGAACCAGAGCAACAGCATCCCACCCAACAGCGGCGCGGCGAGCGGCGCCGCCAGCATCACCGCCTGCACCAGTGACAGCACTCGGGCCGCTTCGGCCCCGCTATATAGATCCCGCACCGATGCGCGCGCCAACACCGGCGCAGCGCTGCCCCCCGCGCCCTGCAGAAACCGGTAGATGATCAATTGGTCCGCGTCTGTTTCAATCGCGCAAAGCGCGGCCATAACCGTGTATAAAGCCACACCGACGGTGAGTACGGGCAGGCGGCCAAAGCGATCCGACAACGGGCCGTACAGCAACGGACCAGCCGCGAATCCGAGCACGAATGCACTCAGCGTTATCTCTATCTGGTGGATGCCCACGCCGAACTGGGTAGCCATATCCGGAAATGCCGGCAAATACATGTTGATTGACATGGGCCCGAGCGCAACCAAGGCGCTCAGGGTCACGACGACGAGCGCGCTTACCCTTGCGGGGATGTTGTCGGGAGATCTCACGTAGGTTTAGTGGCGCAGCGAAAGGCGCGGCACAATCTAACACATCATGCCGACCGGGTACGCTGGGGATTGCACCGCTAGGTCAGCCGCTAACTCTGATCTTCGAGTAGCGTATCCAATTCCTGGCTGTAGCGATTGCTTGCGGTTTCATGGTCGGCAAGCTGGCGCGCGGTGTCGAAATTGCTCAAGGCCTTTTTGCGATCGCCGCGGCGATAATAGGATTTCGCCAGCGCGAAATAGAACTCATGCTCGTCGGACTTCAGCGCTATGGCCTTGCGCAAATGACTGATGGCCTCGTCATAATCACCTTGTTGATAGGCGTGTTCGCTGAGTTCAAATCGATAATACGGATTTCTCATGCGGAAGCGTTCGATACCATGCAGCTGCCGCGTTGCCTCTTCGATGCGCCCCATTTTCTGATAAACCAGTGCAAGATTGTTGATTGCCGACCAGTTGCGACTGTTGATATCCAGCGCGGTCTTAAATGCGCCTTCCGAGGCGATCAACTCGTCCAGGCGGCCGTAGGCCGTGCCGAGATTGGACCAGACGTAATCGAGTTCAGGTGCGGTCACGACGCCTTTTTTGAAATATGCAATCGCTCTGTCCGTGTCGCCTGACTGTAAATGCTCAACCCCGACATTATTGTAATACTGCGCCTTCGCACGCTCGTCGGAAACCACCTTGGCTTTTGGCGAATACTCGGTGTCAATATGAATGAAGTCCATGACGTAGCGACCGCCGCCCGGCAGTCGTCCGGTTACGTTGATGTGCCGGTTGAACACATACAGATCGCCTTGCTTGCGCCACGAATTGCCCAGTGACACCTCCTGAAAATGTGCGTCAACGCCGAGATAACGCGCCATGGCCACGAACAGATTCGATAGCGTCAGACAATTGCCTGTAGGGAACCGATAGGCTTGGGAGGCTATGCGCGTTTTTTCGTGGTCATATTGAAATCCGAGTACGCCTGCGTGCGTTATTACCCATTTCAGCATGCCCACGCGGTCGTTAGGGTTCTTGAACTCCCTGATATAGCGATCGACGAAACGCTTCATGCCGCGGGTCATCGCGACGATGTTCACGTTATCCACGTCGCGTGCGCGCCCAGTCGGGTGCTGTTCGAGGCGCTCGACGGCTTCTAACGGGGAAAGATCTGGGCGTGCGTTATAGGTACCGGAGCTGACACAGCCGGACAGCAGCATCACTAAAGCAATAGCAAATTTTCGCACCGGTACCTCGTCTGACAAGTCGGTCCATCGACGAGTTCTTGTTACGGCTATTATTCGCCAACGCCATTGGGATTGCGAGGCCCCGGCGCAGAGCCAGCTTGCACCGCGGCACCGTGCTGCACGATGACTATTGCGCCCATCACGATAATCACGCCTAGGCAGGTTTTATAACTTGGCCAACCGCGGCCGAGGGTAACGTCAAATAACAAGACAAAGGCCGGGGTCAGATACAGATAAGCGCTCGCGCGCGTGGGCCCCAGCCGCACCGCCCCGTATTGCATGAACAGTGGCCCGAGAAACGTGGGAATCGCGGCCAGGAATACAATGCCTGTCCACACCCGCGTGTCGATTGTGGTCCATTGCACAGCATCGAGTTGCGGCCAGCAGTACAGCAGCATCCAAATGCTGGACATGACGATCATCCAAAACGTTAATACCGCCATTGATTCCCCGCGGTGAAACCGCTTAACCAGCGGCGGGAAGAGTGCCATCAAACAACAGCCGGCAAAGAATATTAAATCGCCGTAGCCGATATCGAGCGCCAGAGCACGCTGTAATTCACCGCGGAATATCACCCACAGTGCGCCCAGCATGGCAACGACCAGGGCCGCTATTTGATACCAGCGTGGGTGTTCCTTGACCAGGAATACGGCGTAGAGGGCAGCCAGACCCGGCACCGTGGTGTGCAATGCGCTGGTATTGAGCGCGCTCGTATAACGCAGCGCTTCGACCTGGGCGACAAAGAATCCGGTGAAAGAAAGACTCAACAGTGCCGCCTCCGCGAGGAGCTGCGGCGATGGACGGCTGAGTCCGTAGCGCAGTCGCACTAATGGCAGAAATATGATGGCTGCCAGTGAGAAACGCAAAAAATTCAGGACACCACCGTCTACGTCATGTGCTATTTCAGCCGTGACCGGGTGGGTCGCCGCGACCATACCGACGCAGACAAATAACAGCAGGTGGGTGGTCCACGTGGACACGCTTATCTCAACACCGCCACTTGAAATGCTAGCCGGTGGCGTGGGACCGACGCTCACGCGCCATTGACGCCCATCACCGAGTGGTCATCGATCCGCATCAACAGCATGCGCACGCCGTGTTGTTTGAAATATTCGTCAACGGCTTTGCGCTGCCCCATCCACTTGTTGTAATCGTCGATGATAAGTACCCCGCCGCTGCTCAGTTTTGGAAACAGAAACTTCATCTCCGCCTTGGTCGATTCATACAGGTTGGTATCGAGTCGCAGCAGTGCGATTTTCTCAATCGGGTTTTCGGGTAATGTGCTCTCCACCAGGCCTTCGACCAGCACCACATTATTCGGTGGATATTCCGTTTTGCCGAGATTTTGCGCCACTTCCTGCAGGGATACGTTGTTCCAGGTGCTGACGCCGTCCTTCAGTTTTCTCTCATATTTATCCGTGGCCCGCTTGCCCAGGAAACTGACATCTTCCTCGGTGGGTCGTGCCATCCCGCTGTAGGTATCGTAAAGATAGAGTTTTCGATCGTTTATACCCAGTTCCAGCAGCGTGTAGGCCGCGGCCATCATGCTGCCGCCCCGTCCAACGCCGCTTTCAACGAAATCGCCGGGGATCGCGTGAGCAACGATGTAGCGTGTTGCGTACTCCAGGTTTACCACGCGCTCCTGGGAGGTCATGGTGTAGCGGTTGACCTGTTTGCACAGTTCGCGCGAAAAACGTGAGAAGTCTTGCGGATAAGCCGGTGGATATTCACGCATACCGGGTGGCGCGCGTAATTTGCGGACGAATTTAGATGCCTCCCGGGCAATATTGGTTTTGAACCGCGCGAGTTCAGCCGAGAACGGCCGATGGGGCTTTCCTGGTGCGTGGCTCACCGCATCAAGGATAACCGGGGTAATGTGGTGCAAGCAAAGGGGGGCGGCGGTATCGGAGCCTGCCGGGTTTCTGCGAGAATTGCTTAATGCGCTCTTCGCTGCTTCATCACACATCCGCGAAATGAGAACTATGCTCGCCAGCGTTTTGTGCCTATCAACGGTAGCGCTGTTATCGACTAAGACGTGGTTCAACATTCCCGTCGGCGTCATGGCAATACTAGGGCTGGTGCAGCTGCTGCGAGAACCTTCGCTGTTACGCGGCGACACAGCGTTACGCAGGACGACTATCCTGTTTGGCTGTCTATGGCTGCCCATGTTGGTGTCGTTGAGCGACGCTGCGAATCTGACGCATTCGCTAAAGACGACATCGCTATATCTGCATTTCCTGCCGGCTGCTTGGTACCTGACAATCGAATTACGCGACGCGCGGGCGCGCAGTCTGGTCTTCTTCGGGATCTTCGCGTTGATGGTTTTCTGGTGTGCGGACGCATTGATCCAGTATTCCATTGGCAGGGATCTGTTCGGTTATCCCTATGATGGGCAGATCCTGAAAGGCATTTTCCATCCCAAGCAACGTTTGGGCATCGTCCTCGCGGTTTTTTCACCTGTGTATTTTGAAGCCTTGCGCCTTTTGTCGCGACGGAGTCGGTTGGTCTGGTTATTAATGCTGCCATTAGTGGTTGTTTTGTTGTTGACGCTGAAGCGCACCGCCTGGGTGATGTTCGCGCTGGCGGCAATCGCCTATCTGTGGACGCTGATGTCGACCCAGCCCCAACGGCGCCTGCGTGGCTTTGCGCCGTATGTGATTGCAATGCTGCTTGCCGCAGCGGTTACCGTTGCCTACAACCCGAATCTACAACAGCACCTGCAGCGCAGTATTGGCGTATTTAGTACTGATTTCGCGACGGCTGACAACGCGACATCGTACCGCTTGTCACTGTGGCGCACGGCAGGGCGGATGTTTGCGGCGCATTGGGTCAACGGTGTCGGGCCGCGTGGCTATCGGCACGTCTATGTCGATCATGCCGACGCCGATGATTTTTGGATCCGGCGTGGCACAAACGGGCAGACACACCCACATTTGATTGCGTTGGAGGTCGCGGTGGAGACCGGCGTCATCGGCTTGGCCGGGTATCTGCTGTTCTGGATGTTCGCATTTAACTGGCTACGCGGTGCGCAGTGGGCGCAGGCACAGACGCCTGCCTGGATCATTGCGTCGGGCGTCGCCTGGTTTCCGTTTAGCGGCCACTTTGCTTTCTATGGCAGCTACTGGTCATCGGTCGCCTGGTTGCTGCTCCCGATTGCCATCGCGGCCGCACATCGCCCTAGCACTGAGGCTGCGGGTTAGAGGGAACCGGGCCCGGTCGCGGACGACCGGACCCCGGGTGTTTCTCAACGTGACTTCAGGAACTGAACGAGTTTCACTACGTCTGCGGCGTCTACCCGGCCGATAGGCCCTGAGCTGTAGGTAGCCGACAGAACGGTGCGGTCCGGACCGAGTACGAACTCGGATGGCTGGATAATGTTGCGCCGATCCTCCCACCAGGAACCTAGCGCGTCTGCCGTATCGCGGGTTACACCATTGGCAACCGGAAAGCTCAATTCCTTTTGTACTTCCTCTGCATGCTCCTGATCATCCACCGATGCTGCGAATACGGAGATCCCCTCTGCATCGAGGTCTGCCTTTATTTTTTCGAAGCCGAGCAACTGCCGGCGACAAAAGGGTCACCAGTGCCCGCGATAGAACAGGATAGCGGCGTGATCCGTCTGGATATCGTCTGGAAGATTAATCTCACTACCGTCTACCGCCGTCAAACGGACGTTCGGAAAGCTGGCGCCTGCGCCAAGTTTTTCACTCATGGATTGCGACTCCTCATGTCTGGGTTACTATGTTAATTGCGTGCCGCCCTCAGGTACAGTGTGCAACTCGATTATGTCTCAGCAACTTTTCCGACAGATCCCGGCCGTCGATGACTTATTGATCGGTCCTCATGGCGCTGCTCTATGCGAAGAATTCTCGCGCGCTGAGCTGCTGAGGGTTGTCCGTGAGCGCTTGGACCAGGTGCGGCAGGCCCTTGGCGACGGGGCTGAGTTGCCGGATTTCTCGTCGCCGGCCTTTTTCGCCGAGCTGCGTGCGCAGCTGCTCGCCGGACGTATGAGCTCTCTGGTGCCGACCATCAATGCGTCCGGTATCGTCATACATACCAATCTCGGTCGTGCTCCACTTGCCGAGGAAGCGCTGGAGGCGATCGCGCTTGTGGCCCGTGGCTACTCGAATCTTGAGTTCGATTTGACGCGGGGTAAACGCGGGTCGCGCTACCGGCATGTCGAATCACTGTTGACCCGAATTACCGGCGCCGAAGCTGCCGTGGTGGTAAATAACTGTGCTGCTGCCGTTGTGTTAGTGCTGGCGGCGCTGGCGAAGGATCACGAGGTCATTGTCTCGCGCGGCGAGCTCATCGAGATCGGCGGGTCGTTCCGTATGCCCGATGTGATCGCACAAAGCGGCGCCACGATGATCGAGGTGGGCACGACCAACAGGACCTCGATCGATGATTACCGGCGTGCGCTCAGCGAACAAACGCGGGTGATCCTCAGCACCCATACCAGTAATTTCAAGATAATCGGCTTTACCAGTCGCCCGGCATTGACGGATCTCGTTGCCGAGGCCCACAAGGCCGGCGTAGCCGTCGTGGAGGATCTGGGTAGCGGCACGCTGGTCGATCTCGAAGCGTTCGGATTGAGCGGCGAGCCTACGGTTCAACAAAGCATCACAGCCGGCGTCGATGTGCTGACATGCAGCGGTGACAAGCTGTTGGGCGGACCCCAGGCCGGCATAATCCTCGGCAGCGCCAGATACATTGACAACATAAAGCGCAATCCGCTACTGCGAGCATTACGCATAGACAAATTGTCACTCGCCGCACTTGAGGCAACCTTGCGCCTGTACCTCCCGCCTAACGACCCGTTGGACAAAATCCCAGTACTACGCATGTTGAGTGAAGACAAGCGGGAAGTCGCGCGGCGGGCGAACCAGTTGTTACGCAAAATTCGAACGCTTGGGGGGATTACAGCGGAGCTGGCCGATGATGTGAGTTACGCCGGCGGCGGCGCATTACCGATGAATGCCATTCCGACCAAGGTCATTAAGTTGCGATCGCAAAGCGTAGCGGCGGGAGAGCTGGCGAAACGGCTGCGAACGGGTACGCCGGCAGTGATCGGTCGGGTTGCCGATGATTCTTTCATTATCGATCTCCGCACGGTTTTGCCGCAGCAGATTCAGGTGCTGGTGGCGGCCCTGAAAACGGCGATTGCGTGACCGCCCAATTAACCCTCGGAGTCATCGGCCACGTCGATCACGGCAAGACAGCGTTGGTGAAGGCGCTGAGCGGCATCGACACCGATCGCCTGAAAGAGGAGAAAGAGCGCGGCCTTTCGATCGTGCTTGGATTTTCCTATCTGCATTTGCCAGATGGCAACATCGATCTCATCGACGTACCGGGGCACGAGGATTTCATTCGCACAATGATTTCTGGTGCGACCGGCATAGACGGTGTGTTGCTGATCATCGACGCCAACGAGGGCGTTATGCCGCAAACTCGTGAGCATTTTCATATTGCCCAGCTTTTAGGCGTCGAGCGCGGCCTCGTCGTCATCTCCAAAATCGATTTAATCCCCGCGGGTGAACGCGATAGTGTCGTTGACGGCATACGAATGTTTACCGCTGGCACTTTCCTCGCGGATGCTCCTGTGGTTTGCGCCTCCGCTGTTAGCGGTGAGGGACTGGATGCTGTGCAAGCCGCGCTCTCGCAACTGTTGCTTTCAGTTGTAGTGCGGCCCAGCGGGCGGCGTTTCTACCTGCCCATTGATCGGGTGTTCAGCATGTCCGGGTTCGGCACCGTTGCAACCGGCACGCTACGTGGCGGTGCGCTTGCGAAAGACGACGACGTCGAGATACTTCCTGGCGGGGGTAGGTCCGCAATTCGGCAATTACAAAGTCACAGTCAGTTAGTCGACACGGCCTATCCGGGTCAACGCGTTGCCGTGAATTTGCGCCACACAAAAAAAGAAAAAGTGTCGCGAGGCGATACGCTTGCGCCTCCAGGGTATCTGGTCGCGACGCGCCGAATCGACGCGGAACTGCAGCTGTTGAATGAACACACACAGCCATTGAAAAATGGCGAACTGGTGCGCCTGCTTTTCGGCACAAGTGAGATCATGGCAATTGTGAAACTCCTCGACCTGCAGGTACTTGCACCGGGCGAGACCGGGCTGGTGCAGTTCCGTTGTCGGCGCGACGTGGCTACGCAACAGGGTGAACACTTCGTCATCCGCAGTTATTCACCGATGCGTACCATCGGAGGCGGCCGAATTCTAGATCCGCGGCCAATCCGGCACCGGCGCTTCGACGAAGTCATCACCGATCGCTTGCGGACTACCGCACATGGCAGCGCGCAGCAACTGATCGCCCAGCGTGTGGGTGCCGCGGGCCTGGGCGGCGTCTCCGTTAGCGCGCTGGCCGATGCTGTAGATATGAAGATTGAAGCTTTGCGCCCGATGTTGGATGACGAAAGCTGTGTCGTTGTGAGTGAAAGCCTGGTCATCGACAAGCAGTGCTATCAGGATCTCGTTGATTCGATCGTTGTCGCAGTGGAGCGGCACCACACCGACAACCCAACCGAGCGCAGTGTCGCGGTTCGCGGCCTGCAGCGGGCACTAACAATGCAAGTTGGTAATAAAATCTTCGATCATGCAATTGCCGAGCTTGTTGCCGGCGGACAGATCGAGAGCGAGCAAGGCACGCTGCGGATGGCCGGCTTTGACCCATTGTTGAATCTCGATGAATCCGAACGTGGCACAGCGGTTAAGATCGAGGACGCCTTTTTGCGCGGTGGCATGATGCCGCCCAAACTCGAAGAAGTCGTAGGCGGGGATCGTGCAATGCAGGATATATTTCGTCTGCTAACGCAGCACGGCCATTTGGTCGCGCTGCGAAACCAGGATCGAAAAAATTCTCTCGTGTTCCACAGCACGACCTTAATTGAGATACGGCGTCGATTGGCAGAGAGTTATCCGCATCCGAGCGAATTTACGGTCTCGCAGGTGCGAACTTTGCTAGACTCCACGCGCAAATATGTGGTGCCACTGCTCGAGCATTTCGATACCACGGGCGTCACGATACGCAAGGGTGACGTGCGGCAACTTCGGCTGAATCGCGCCCAGGACTAATAATTGGAGGTGAATGAAGTCTGGTGACTTCCCTGGTCTTCAAAACCAGCGGCGCGCTCACCGCGCGCGGTGGGTTCGATTCCCATCCACCTCCGCCAATTAATGACTTACAGAATTCGAGCGAACTGCCTGGTGGGCCCGAACCGGGCAATTTGCAAACATTCGTTTTGAGATTGCGCTCCTTTCTACAGTTCATCGGTCTTGTCGGCCGCTTCTTCCTGTAGATGGGGAAGGGCATGGCAATAAGTGTCGAGTGTGATCGCAATTGTCGAGTGGCCTAACCGTTCGCTCACGATCTTGGGGTGGACGTTCTGCTCCAGAAGCTGGGTAGCGTGAGTATGACGAAGATAATGGAATGTGACGTGCTTGAACTTGTGCTTTTTTATGAACCGCCGGTAAGAGGGTTCAAGGTTCTTACCGCAATAGGGCTATCCTCAAGCTTGTCTTTAGCAAACACCTCGTACTCGGCCGCCTGGGTCAGCATCGGGTTCCAGGTGGCGCGGTTCGGTGTCGCACCAACGGGGGAGACATGCACTGCATCAGCAATGACGAAGCCATTGGCGTCATCGGATAAGGTGATGGTGGTCACGCCCGCATCGAAGAAGAAGGTGCCGAGGGAGTTATCCTGGCCGCCATTCACCTTTTGGTCGACCGTTACCAAAGTGGCGACACCGTGGTGGTTGATGGTGTAGGGGGCATTGCTCGCGTGATTGTTCTTGCTCGTCCAGCGGGCGAACACCTCGTAGTTACCCGCACTGGGGATGGTAAATTGCCAAGTGGCCACGTCCGACATCCGACGAGTTAGGGAGACTGGCTCTATCCAAAACACGAGTTAGATCACGCGGGCAGGAGGACACGGTGAGCAGAGAAATCGGTGTACTTGTTATTCATGGCATGGGATCCCAGAGACGCGGGTTTTCCAACGATTTCGTTGAGGAGGTTTCAGATCGACTTGATAACGAGGCAAATGCGGTGGCATGGCAAGAAGTCTATTGGGCAAATGCTCTAAAACAGCGCCAGGATACGCTGTGGGAATGCATGCGGACGGCAAAAGAGCCGGATGGCTCAAAAATCCCACTCGATTCCAAGTCGGCAAGAGAGTTCGTCGTTCAATATTTCGGTGATGCAGTTGCCTACCAGCGTGACTGCGTCGAAGTTGCAAATGCCTATAAGGCCATTCACAGCATCGTCAGTGCAAATCTCGTAGAGATTAAAGGGAACACGCCCGCTGGCACCCCCATCGTGGTCATTGCTCATTCATTGGGCGGCCACATCATGTCGAGCTATATATGGGATCGTCAGCACCCGCGTCAGCAACCCGATACGTTTGAACCTATCGAAACCCTGGCAGGGATAGTCACTTTCGGTTGTAACATCCCGCTCTTTAGTCTTGCTTTCCCTGTTGCGAAACCGATAGATCTGCCTGGTAGCGCCGTGAGTGAGCCAGTGAAGGCCGTCACAAAGTGGCTCAATTTCTTGGACCGCGACGACATCTTAGGCTGGCCATTGAAGACATTGTATGAAAAGAACTTGCCTGACCTTTCGGTTGAACAGCAGGAGACGGTAGCGCGTATCGAGGATTACGAAATTAACGTTGGATCGGCCCTTACCAGTTGGAATTGGATCTCACACGCTGATTACTGGACGGACAATGACTTCACCCGGCCAGTCGCCCGCTACCTTCGGACGTTGATTGAGACGACTTGAAAACTCCGAAACGACTCGTTACCCGACAGCAATTGAGATGGAAGGGAAAAAAATGAAGATTCCAATTCCTGCTTTATCGCTACTCGCTATCGTAGTCGGATTGTTACCTACCACGGTGATGGCGTGGGGCGACTCCGGCCACCAGATCACCTGCGAGATTGCGTGGCATTACTTAAAGCCAGCTACGAAACGCGAAGTGCTGCGATTCCTACCCGACGGTAGCTACGAGCAGCTATCCGCAGCCTGCACTTGGCCTGATCGATATGCCCGCAGCCACAGACGGTTTGATTGGTTGAAACCGTATCACTTCGTCAACGTCGACATCCGTGCTAACAGCGCAGCGGTCACCGACGAGAATTGTGAAAACGGTGAATGTGTATCCAAGGGCGTCGAGCATTTCAGCTGCCAACTGCAGGACAGTAGTGTACGGAACTCGCTGCGCATTAATGCAACCCGACTAGTCGGTCACTTTGTGGGTGACATTCATCAACCGTTACATGTTTCGCATGTCGATAACTGCGGTGGGTGTTCCGTAAAGCCTGTCTATGACGGCGCAGATAATCGGAACATGCATTCCATTTGGGATACCGCTCTAATCGAGAAACATCTCGTCGACGCGTATTCAGTGCCCGACGCAGACAGTGCAGATCTCTGGGAGAGCCTTGCCTTCGATCTCCGAATGTCACTGACTAACCGTGACATCAGCAAATGGCAGTCAAAATTAGATCCAGTTGCCTGGGCAAATGAGTCGCTGAAGATCGCCAAACGCCGCCGGCTCTTTAAGTACCGGTCAGGCGAAACGTTACCCGACAATTACGGCGAGAACACGTTGCCTGTAATAAAGAAGCGACTCAAGCAAGGAGGGGTTCGGTTAGCTGCCGTTTTAAACGCAGTTTTCAGCGACGATTTGCCTTACGACTGCTCTGCGTATCAATACCGGAGGTGATCTCAGATGGTTACAAAGAAGAACATTACGCTTTGTCTACTAGCGCTAATATCGGCGTTTGTTTGGGTGCACAATGGCCGCAGGGATAGCAACGGCGGCCACGTCAATAGAACGACTGGGGAATATCAAGCCGATGTCCGCTCTTGGTCAGCAGCCACGGCAAATTGCGCTTCAGTCGTAGTACAAATGATCAAGCAAAGCGTCAATAAGATTATTTTGGCGCCCGATTACAGCTTCATGCACATCGACGTCGATCAGAATTTGTTCGCGCGAACGACCGACGATGCTGCCGAGGCGCCGTGTGCCTACTTAACCGAAAAGACACCGACCTTTACCGGAATCTGATGATTACTTCAACACCGGGTTGAAGTAATCCTTAGCAACTTGAATTTCGTTCAGTAGGTCCTGCCGGTTGTTGAGGAATACGTCTCTAGGGACGGCGTCGAGATTCGGGGTCGCCAGCTTTGCCGCGAGAAAATCGATATTATCCTCGGCAAGCACCCGTTCGAGATCGCTCAATCTTGCTAAATAGGTTCGCGCAACGTCTTTCGCGCGCGAGTTTTTTTAATTCTAAGACGGCTCCGAAGCGTAACGTAAATCGGAGCTGAATGCAGATTGATCGTTGGCCTTAATGAGCCAAAAATGATCGGATCCGGAACGGTGTTTTCATCGAACCGTACGCCGTAACCCCGCAACGCAAACCAGGTCGACTCGTCCACAGCGCGTTTCACCGCAAGTTCGATTTCCGACGCGGCGTTGATCCGAGAAAACCGATCAATCACGACGCCGTTTTGGATGAGTTCGAGAAAAGCAAGATCGTCGCGCTCAGGATCAAAGACGACATTCCCGGAAATTTCGACATCTGATCCTTGGGTTAGAACGATTTCACTGCCTATGTCTTGGCCGTTGACCTTGAACTCGGCCATTGGGCCGGTCGTCACAAACGTGCGGCCTTCTCGCACGTTGTCGATCCATTTCGCATACGTCAACGCCCCGTCGACCTTCGTGTAAAAGCGTTCGTGCCCGGGCAGTCGTTGGCCGCCGCAGGGGTAATCGGTCCCAGCGGTCGGAGTGATTCGAAATCCCAGGGCCAGCAGATCGTACCAACCGTCGTAGTTACTTCGGTTGAATTGCAGCACCTCAATGAAATGCAGCAGATCATGCGGTGCGACCACCGCCATTCCATCGAGCGGTGAAAGGAAGGAACCATTTGGGAAAACGGTATGTTCGAAGCCGTTAATTGCTCCCTCGGCGGTAGTCTCCTGCCAAATCAACCGGTAGATCAGATATTTCTCGGGATTGTAATGCGCTTTTGTGGCACCCAACGTGATCGTATGGCCTAGGAAATGGGTGCGCGGATTCTCCTGACCCGCGGCCAATATGTAATTGCCGTCCTGATAGTAGCTGTCAGGACCATGCGCGTACGGCTGGGCAATGGCGAAGTTGCCGACTTTACCCATTTGAACGAGATTGGCGACATGGATATCTTTCGCCTGCATCAATTGTGATACTTGTGGGTTGATTTCGGGATTCGGCCGTGCGATGTGCAAATGATCGTCGGCGCTATACCAGCCTTTTTCCGGCATATTGACCCATCGGTTCAATTTCATCTCGTGTTGAACCGTCCCGCCGTTAGGGATGTCGATTGACGCCGTTGCTACTTTGTATTCAGGACCTCTGAAAACTTTGATGTTTGCTTTTCCAGCAGGCAGTGCGACCGTCGACGTTCCGACACTGTAGAACTGCGGAGTCTTTGTATATGGATTCGTGATCCGATCTCTGCCCATGAAACTCGGCAATGAAGCAGCTTGGTCGATGGGACCGGAACCCGGCTCACTCATTTCACAATCAGCGCCAATTTTGAGCGCATCGGCGGCCACGTAATAGGCGCCTTCGGCACCTTGAATTTCGATGCGCACCGGCACAGCTTTCCCTGTCTCGGCGTCTTTGATTTTCAGCCGCAGTGCCCCGTTGGATGCTTCGGACGAGAGGGGATAGATAACCGCAGTCAGCACAATCACCGTTATGGTCATGGACGTAAAAATCGAGGGGAGCTGCGCTTTCATCATGTTTAGCGTTCCTTGGTTGGAGTGGCTCGCTAGAGCATTCGACAAACCGGCCGCTTCGTGGTTATTCGATTCAGCACAGACCTTACCGTCGTTGATCGATTACGCCCTGCAACCCGCTACTCATGGGTGAGCTGATGTTTGTTTCCTGGTGCTAGGCGGGGTTACAAGTCTACGATATTTAGCATATTTACGATCAGCTACTTAGTCCATCCATCGGATATAGTAGCCTCATTTTAAGAAGGAGATGTCCTCATGTCGAAGCTATTCCTCACGCTGGCCTGCCGCGACTACGACCGGACACGCGCACTGATGGATGGGACAGTACAACCGGAAGGGATCGACCTTAACTTCATCAACATGCATGTGCCCGAGATCTTCTGGCGTAGCCTACGTCACGGCGAATTCGATGTCTGCGAGATGTCGATGTCCGGTTACCTCATTACCAGGGAACGCCAACCCCAGCCCTTTATCGCCATTCCCGTTTTCCCTTCGCGTGTTTTCAGACACAACGCTATCTTCATAAACACCATGTCTGGAATCACCAAGCCTGAAGACCTGATCGGAAAGAAAGTAGGGACCCCAGAGTATTCAATGACAGCCGCTTTGTGGGTTCGCGGACATCTACAGCATGAATACAGTGTTCCTCTCGAGAAGATTCTTTGGTTTCGTGGAGGCCAAAAAAAACCCGCGGGCGCTGAAGAGCGGGTGGAGTTGAATCTGCCTCCCAACATTCGCCTGGAGCATATCCCCAGTGGGAAAACCTTAGACGGTATGTTGGAAAGTGGGGAACTGGACGCCTTGATTTCGCCTGAGGCCCCAGATGGGTTGCGCCAAGGCTCACCTAATGTGGCACGCCTGTTTGCGAGCTACAAGGCGGTGGAGATGGACTACTACAAGCGAACCAAGATCTTCCCCATTATGCACACCGTATGTATAAAGAGGGAGATCTACGATAGACATCCGTGGGTAGCCCAAAGCCTGTACAAGGCCTTTTGTCGAGCCAAGGACCTCTGCACTGCGCAACTACACGAAGGCACTGGGCGTTACACCTTACCCTGGTGGAACGCCGAGCTTGAAGCCGAGTGGGAATTTTTTGGTGGGGATCTGTGGCCCTATGGGGTCGAGAATGACCGGGTTACCATTGAGGCCCTCACCCAATACTCTTTCGAGCAGGGCCTGACGCACCGCAAGATGAGCGTGGAAGAGCTATTCGCCCCAGAGACCTTGGACGTCTTTCCAGGACGAGGATTACCCTCTGCTTGACAAACCAAATGAGGACATTAGCTATACTCGGAGAGCTTGAGCGTATAGCCCTAAGGCCAGCGGAGATATAGCTTAATATTTAGCTGTCTGTCGCACTTTCAGGTTCGGCTTTTTCCCAATCTGGAAAAGGACCCAGTAAGGCCGTCAGCAGCACCGCCACAATATTGAGCGCTACGCCTATCGTCAGGATCCCGACGTAGGAGCCGGTTCTTTCGTAGGCGATACCGAACACCCAGGGCCCGAGCGCGGTGCCAACGAGAAAAGCGGCGAACAGAAGACCATAGGCGCTGCCGAATGCCCGAAGACCGAAATAACGGGCGGCGAGATACGCCAGCAGGTCGTTCTCTGCGCCGAGACTGATTCCGATCAACACCACAGCTGCGACAGCCGTCGCATCGACGGCACCCAGAGCGAAAAGAGCGGTCCCCAAGGCCGAAAGACTGAAGCACACGATTGCCACATACGGCGCAAAGAATCGATCGAGCAGAACTCCAATCAAGGGTCGACTGATCATCAGTACCAGGCCTTCCAAAGCTGCAATCCACGCGGCATGTGAGGTATCCATGCCACGATCTGACAGCATCGGCACAAGATGTGCCAGCATCCCGTTCAGCACGAAAGTCAAAGTGACGAACACCAGCGACAGCATCCAGAACTCCCGGCGCCTGAGGACCTCGGAGCTGGTATACCCCACGTCCCTTTTCGTTGCTTTGGGCGGCTCGCCCTGTTCGATGCCGTCGGGTTTCAGACCCATTTCCGCGGGCGATTCCCTCACGAAAATGAACGCCAGCGGCAGTGCAATGAAAACGACAATACTGCTCAACGCGAAGTATCCTGAGCGCCAGCCGGAATTGTCGATAAGGTACTGCACAATGAGCGGCATATAGAAATAGCCGAAACCTACTCCCGAGAGGGTAAGGCCGATCGCGAGCCCCCGTTTTTTATAAAACCAGGCAGACAACACCGGCATATAGGGCACACTGTTGGTACCGGCAGCCAGGGTCCCGATGAACAGAAAGATCAACATAAGATGCCAAAGCTCACTGACCCACAGCGGTATGGCAGCCAGACACACCGCCATGAAGACCAGTGACGGCATCAGCACAAAGCGCGCTCCTAACCGATCTACGATACGCCCGATAAAGGGAATCGTGATGGCGGTCGAAGCGACCAGAACGAAGGAACAAAAGCTAATCTCGGCCCGGTCCCAGCCGAATTCCTGCGTAAACGGCAGCATGAAAATCCCGAGCGCCGCAAAAGCAAACGGGCCAGGACCTGTCGACATGCAAACCATCGACGCGCCGACGACATACCAGCCGAAAAATATGCCCTTGGGACGTCCCTCCTGTTGCTCGCTCATTATTGTTAACTCTTGGTCGGCAATAGATCTATCCGGAAACGCCATCCATCAGAATGCTCGGTGGCCGGGACCTCACCAGGTGAGGGCGTTTTGAGCCAGAATCCGCTTCCGATCGCCGTATTTTCTGGCGGCTTCTTTCATTTTCTCGTCTTCAAGAAGCAGTAACTTTCTGTCCCTCACCACCAATTGATCGTCTCCGCACACGATCAGTGTATCGAATATGACGTCGAGATGAGCCAAACCCGGCTATGCCGTACCGGTGGCACGCTCGCGAATGATTCCCGGCGTGTTCGTATCCGCCAGCACCTAGAGTGGAACAAACCGTGCAGCGGTTGTAGATGGCGTAAAAGTAGCCATAGATCTTGCAGATGTGCAGCAAACCGAAGCAACGCCTAACCATGTAAGCGATGATATCTGATTCAGCGCGAAAGCCCAGCCCGACGAGCAGCACCGTGAGCTACATGAGTTGGATGTTGGTACTCAAGTACAACAAGCGTATAGGACGAATTAACGCCCATTTCCGCGATCCCGTCGAGCATCGTTAGGTCATAAAATCGTCAGCCCGCGCATCGACATCGTGATGCATCAAAAAACCGTTGATGTCACTATTTTTAATGGGGTCGTAGTATCATCTATCGCCCTTTTCTGCACGCCTCATTACACAAATATAAAAAATTCGTCTAGGTCGGAGAACTTGCCATGAAAAAGAAGACCCTCATTGTGCCGCTGGCATTAATGTTTTGTATGCCAGCGTACGGTGCAGACCATGAGACAGACCTTGCCCGAAATCGCCTGGATCAAATCGTCGAACAACTGCAAATGGTACAACAGCAGTTGCAACAGGTTCTGGTTGAGCAAAGCCGTCAGAAGAAAGAGAATGGGGAACTAAAATCCCAACTGGCCGCCATTCAAGGCAAAAATGCCAAGCCTCTCACAACGGTGGCAAGTAACAGCACCAGAGAGGACTACGAGACTGTCCTGTCGGATTCAAGCAGCAACGTCGAATTCGTTGATCTGCGCCCTCATGAGCAAGCTTCAATCCAGAGCGAAACTTCCTACCACGTGCTTTCCAATCCCTGGTTTCAGAACCTGGACATTACCGGATTTGGCTCCATTGGATACTACGACACAGGCTCGGCGGGATCCCGGGAACATGGATCCTTTGAAGTTAAGGAATCGAGTCTGTTTATTGAAGGCAGCGTTTGGGAAAACATCAGCTATTTTCTGGAATTTCAGATTAACCGGTTGGGTATAGATGCCAGGGATGCGGCAGCTAACACTGGCGAAGCCTACCTCCACGTGCGTGACATCCCATTGGGGAGGCAACAACTCGGCTTGAAAGTCGGTCGAATTGATCTGCCTTTCGGCGAGGAGTATCTGTGGCAGGATGCGATTGACAACCCTTTGATAACAAGTTCCGCAATGTATGCCTATGGCTGGGATGAAGGGTTGCTGCTCTACAGCCAATGGCGTGGTGTGAACTGGATAGCAGCCGTAACCGACGGCACCAATCAGCGCAGCCGCGACAAAAATTCGGAAAAAGCCATCAATCTGAAAATTTACGGCAATCCCACGGAGCCTCTTTATCTCAGCGCGAGCTATATGCACAGTGGCGATACACCTGAAAGCGCAATTGCGTTCGGGGGCGCTCACCCCATGCCTGTTGGAGAAGATCTAGGTTCCCGCGATTCCTTCACTTCATCTCTGGGCGATAGCAGCAGCGAGGAAATCGGGACTGATCTTTTGGAAATTGATGGCAGGTATGATTTTTCGCTGGGAGGAAGGGATGCCTATGTCGCCCTGACCTTGGGCGCAGCCAGAGTGGATGATTCTGACTCCGCATTTGATCGGGATTTCATATGGTTTTCAGTTGAGCCTTACCTGCAGATAAATAGACACTGGTATACCGTGTTGCGTTACAGTGAAATTGGTACGTACGATGACAATCAGGGATATCTTTTCGGCGGAAAGATCTTTGCGAAGGGCCTTGTTTCAGCAGGCTATGACGCCAAACGCCTGCGTCGTCTGGGCATCGGTATTGGCTGGATGCCGAATCCTCGTCTGCGTGCGAAGTTTGAAGTGGGTAAAGACTGGCTGGATGTTATCGACGGATCCCCCATCATAATTAATGACAACAGAAACTTCGTTGGCTTTGAAGCAGCCGTCGGGTTTTAGTACTTGCGCTTGTAGGGTTTGCCAAACTTGTTGGGATGTTTTTTCTGCCTCAGCGTTTCGTGTACTTCGATGCTGAGTATTTCTGTCTCTCCGCCATCGAGTGACAGATCGTATGACTGGTTTTCAGCAAATTCATGCCATATGCGCAGGGTCACATCGCCGCTGGGAACATCTTCGATCCGAAATACACCGTCTGGTTCAGTAACATCATAAAGCCGGTTATTGAGCACCAGAATGTTGGCAACCATATTGGGATGGATATTGCAGTAAAGTTTTACCAGTCCTGTATTCTCGAATCGGACAATCTTCGAGGTGCCTTCAGGGTATATGCCGAGGTCAAACGGCTTGGCCCGTGAAAGCGAAAATACATTGTGATAGATATTGTCATCGTTGAAGAACTCTACGGTTCCACCCACCTCAAGCGGCAGGACACGCGGTGCAAACTCGCGGCCCATGTGGGTTATCTTCGGCACATCCCGACTTGTTGGGGGTACTTCATCGACTAGCCCATCGATGAAAACGACAACATTGCCCCTGTCGGCTACCAGGTTACCATTGTGGCCGATGAGTACAATCTCTCCCCGAACAGCGTTGTCCGCGTGGGCAACAAAGGAAAGCATGCAACAGATCAGCGACACTGCTGGCCTGAACCTGGCAATCACTGCTGTTGCACACCTTATTAACGGTTCGCTCATCATAATAAGATCGGCCCAGAATCGACGATAAAGTGTTATTGTCCCACGAAGGAATGTGGAGTGCACAAAATACGTCTGTTGGTCTACTTCACTTTCAATAGACCGGTCATACAATGAATTTCTCCATAAGGCTGAAAACTTTTCTCGTCATGATGAGTGTCGTTGTCGTCTTCACCGTGATTGTGGGGCTAACGACAATCGAGCTACTCAGACAAACTGGTAAAGCAGAGATCAGGGTAAATGTCAGGCAAGCAAGTACAGCGTTCGATCGATACACACAGGCCCGAACGAAGGAGTCCCTGTTCAGCGCAGAGGCCATCGCAGAGACACCTTACCTGAAGGCTGTTTTATCCATACCAGACCTCAACGCACGAACGCTCGACGCTACGGTTTCACAGATTGTTGCCCCTACCTGCATCGTCGTTGCGGCAAGAAACGAAGTACATTCGACCAGTGAATCCTGCCTCATCGAAATGTCAGCGCTGACCCCTTTACTTGGTAAAGTATTCGAGGGAGATCGCATCTACGATACGATTGTAACGGGCGGCAACCTTTGGCAGGTTGCAATCGTCCCGGCGTTCAGCGGTCAGCAGCTTGTGGGAGCTGTCACCCTTCTCGAGCGTCTGAGCAGCCAATCGACATTGCAGCAATTCAAAATCGTGACTGGCGTTGAAGTTGGTTTGGTCACAGAGAACAACACCGCCGTCAGTTCATCCCACAATCCGGAACACTCGGGACTTGTGATGGAGTTTAGCCGTCATCTGCAGGGACATGATCCAAGTGATCGGATATTACCCGTAAACACACAACTCGGTGAATTCCTGGTCCTGGCAAAGACGCTGGGTAGCCATGGCACGTTGGTTCTTTATCGTTCAGCTGATCTGCTTCCTGCCACGCGTAATCGAATTTTCTGGATGATTGGTATCCTGGCGTCATCGGCTCTTGCTATCGGCACAATTGCAAGCCTCTGGTTGTCCGCTCGAATCAGCAACCCAATACGAGCACTGATCACAGCTACTCGCGGCTTTGGCGCAGGAAACATCGACGTTCGAGTGGCCCAGTATTCACAAGATGAAATTGGAAAGCTCGCAAGTAGCTTCAACCAGATGGCTGATGAAATTGAAGCCACACAGCGAGAGCTGGTTTCCAGCAAAGACGCTGCCGAGGTAGCGAGCGAGGCCAAGAGCACATTTTTGGCCATGATGAGTCATGAGATCCGTACCCCCTTGAATGGCGTTCTAGGCATGGTCCAGATACTTCGGAATACCAAACTAAACGAAAAACAATCTCATTATCTTGACGTCATTGAATCCTCTGGCTCCGATCTGCTTGAGATCATCAATGATGTCCTCGATTTTTCCAAGATAGAAAGCAACCAGCTGACACTTGAAGAGGTCGACGTTGATCTTGTCGCCTTGATTAACAAAGCGGTATCGTCGCATGAGTCAACTGCCAGAAGTAAGGGGATTGATTTTCGGTGCGACGTATCGCCCGAGGCATGCCTGATTGTTAGCTCAGATCCTATGAGGCTTCGCCAAGTCCTGGCGAATCTGCTGAGCAACGCGGTGAAATTTACTTCCGAAGGTGAAGTCTCGCTTGTCGTTGAAACTGCTTCGGGTAGTGGCGATACGGCGAACATTCTCTTTACCATTTCCGACACAGGCATTGGAATCCCGCCGGACAAGTTAGACAGTATCTTTGAATCTTTTTCTCAGGCAGATGCCTCGACAACACGTAAATACGGTGGCAGTGGGCTGGGCTTAACCATCACAAAACGTTTGGTTGATCTCATGGAAGGAACCCTCACCGTCAATAGTGAGCCTGATGAAGGTACGACGGTTTCTGTCGAATGCGGGTTCACCGTGGTTGGCAAGGTTGCGTGACAGGTCGCCCGGTGAGTGTGAAAGCTCTGTCCGCTGGGATAGTACAAATTAACCACGTTTCTTCCACCGGATTAAAGTATGGTCCTGCCTACCCTTCGCCCATCAGTGCTCGCAAGGGCGGTCGTTTTCCCGGAAAAGTGTGGTTCCGATCATTCGAGAACTGAAATGTTTGGCCGATTTCGATGCGCCGGCCGATAGAAATCCCGCCTGTGGACCCGAGCGTCAGAATATTCGATCGCTCGACACAAACCCTCGCCGATCTAACGGGCTACCACCGCAACACGTGCTCGCGGATAGATCGGCTGGCGGAGACTAAAAGCAACTGTAATACGTATACCTACCTAGCTGTGTGGATCTGCAGTGCGCTCGGACATCTACCTTGGTGCTCAAGGGTGTGAATGGCCTGGCTTGGTTACTGTCTAAAAACCCGGGACTATATCTGAGTAGCGAAGTATTGGCTGACTGGCGCTGGATAGCTTGCTGCTGAGCTCTTTCGTAAGCAAGCTCCATACGGCAACTGGTGTAGGTGTCCGTGCCTGCCTCGGCACCGTCTTCAAGGCACTGCTCGTGCTCGAAATGAGAAACAACCTGCTGTTGGCTAAGGGCGAGGACTAATCTCTCGTCTCGGAACAAATAGTAAGGATGGACTGCGCCTTTGCAGTTCATGATGACTTCACCGTTCGCGAATGTCGTGACTTCGGGGTCCTTCCAGTAAGCGTTTTTACATTGCTTGTGAAATTCAGGAGCGGACATTCCGATTTTCGGATTCATGGTAAAACAGCCTGACAGCAATAATGTAACGACGGCCCAGATCAGTCGCATAGTAACCCCCTGACGTAAGGGTAGCTCCGTTTCCGAATTTCACAAGCATCGTGCTTCGCCTTGGTGCAATATGCACGTTAGAAGGCCGGCCATGAGTCACACATAATTCATGAGATTGCAAAAGTCAGCGATGCATCCCTGGTGGGCGGTAATTGCGGCGATGGTCGGACTCACAGTTGGCAGCGGCGCCATATCCACCTATGCATTCGGCATATTCATGAAAGATCTTGCGGCGGAGATGGCCTGGTCGCGAGGATTGGTTTCTGCTGGGTTTGCGGCATTCATGGTTAGCGCAGCGCTCGTAATGCCTGCCTTTGGTTCGGTAATCGATCGCTATGGGATCCGTCGACCAACGCTATGGTCAGTAATGTTGTTCGCAGCGCTACTTGCGTCGATGTCGCGCGTGGAATCCGCGTTTGTCTACGTTGCCCTGTTTGCGGTTATGGGCCTCGTTAGTGGCGGGGTATCACCCATGTCGTATTCGAAGGCAATTGCTATCCGGTTCGATCGGCGCCGCGGGTTGGCTCTGGGACTGGGAACAGCCGGCGTGGGAATCGGCGGAATCGCTATTCCACCATTCGCTTCATTTCTCTTGACACACTATGGTTGGCGCGCAGGCTTTATTGGTCTTGCTATTGCGGTCGTCGCACTTGCAATACCAGCTGTAAGCATCGGTTTAGGGCCATGGCCCAAGTCACTTCCCGGCAGTACCTCATCGAATGCTGGCCGACGAGACCCTGGCGACACGACTACGAGCAGCGGCATCAACGGTTCTACCCCGCCGTGGCGGCGCGCCGTTTTTTGGTCGATCTCAATAGCTTTGTTGCTCGCGGTGACTGCGACCGGAGGAGTGGCAGTGCATGTTGTGCCGTTTCTAACTGACCAAGGCATGTCGATTACAAAGGCGGCGACGGCAGCGTCTGCGTTGGGATTTACCACAATAGTGGGGCGAGTTTCGACAGGATTCTTGATGGATATTTTCTATGCTCCGGCCGTGGCTGCAGCAGTGTTTCTACTTTCAGGTGTGGGAATTGTGACCCTGTCCATGGGTATGTCAGATGCCGCGCTAATCGTTGGCGTCTTGTGTGTCGGATTCGTTCTTGGTGCCGAGATGGATGTGTTGGGTTATCTGGTCAGCCGATTTTTCCCTTTCGAAGATTTTGGCAAGACCTATGGACTGTTGCTATTGGTGTTTGCAGTTGCATATGGTCTTGGCACCTACCTTATGGGCGCTTGTTACGACGCATACGGATCCTACCGCGTGGCACTTTGGAGCGCTGCATTAATGCTAGTGTTTGCGTCAGCATTTATTGTTCGTTTGGGCCCTTACGTCAACGCTCCAAAAGATAGGGCAAAACCGCGTCGGTGACAGACTTAGAGTGATGCTTTTTGGTGAAAGTGCATCGTTAGACAGGACCCCGACCTTCTGAGTCTTTGAACTGTGATTGGCCTCGCTCGACCAGAAAAAAAGAAGCGGCCCGGCTAAATCGGGGGAGACGAAACCGGGCCGCTGGGGAGATCTCCAGGCTTGGAGCCCGAGATCATGCTTTTAGTATAGTGCACAATCCAACATTCGCATGCCTTTGTGCAGATACTGCCTTTGTACCGGCTCGATAAGCGATTGCGTATCCGGTCTGCAACCGCCCATCCTGAGAATGGGAAGCTATCATTATAGTGATGTGAACAACGGAGGTGAGCCATGAAACGATTAGTGCTGACCGCGGTATTTGTGCTGTGGAGTCACGGCGCGGCAAGTGACCTCATCGATAGCTTTTTCACGGGCAGCGAAATTCTGGACCGATGTCAGGCGCGCGGAGAGAAACGCAATATTTGTTCAGGCTACGTTATGGGTCTTGCCGATTCACATGCCGCACTGGTAGCCGACGGCCTCATCTCACAGCCATTGTGGTGCGTGCCCGTTGGCATCACTACTACTCAACTCATCCGCGAAACGGTGAAGTACCTCAGGGCTCACCCGGAGAAACTGCAAAGGTCATCAGGTAGTCTGATCGGCAACGCGTTTATTTCTGCATTCCCTTGCAGATAGCCTGCCACACTGCTAAATATGGTAAGTTCACGTGGTGACGTTAGAGCCGTAGTTATTAAGATCCGCCAACGCTTGAGCACCCAGACTAATTATTCAGTGCTCGTAAACTGGGGAATGGAATCCTTCTCGCCACAAGTACACGAGGTGACCAATTCCGGCGAAGAGCAATCCCACGAACAACCATGTCACCACAAAACCGGCAAGCACACAGAGGATGAAAATAACCGCAACAATATCGGCACTTTGAAGTATTCGTCCTTCCATATTTCACCACCCGCAATTTGCACTACCTAAATAAACCAGCAATTCGCGGACCAAAGCTGTGCAGAGCCCTGATTGTGGCGTCAGTCGTGTGAACTCGGTCGCAGAATATCCGCAGTAGTGGGCATCTCGATATAAGTAGGAAGTGGGAATGCTGTGGGAGCGTGTCGGGGATCTACGACATGATTGATCTGCTCGGGCATTGAGTTAATCGCGCTTGGGTCGGCCAATTGCGCGGTGTTATGGTCCTATCAGCGGCAATCAGAATTAGGGGGGTGATGATGAAACAGATTACGCTGGCCGTTGCGTGTTGCAACTAATGAATCCCAGACTATCCCGTTTGTGTTTTATTTTCGCGCTGATATTTGCAGCGGAGATGATTTTCAGTTTGCCATTTCACACGACGCGCTATTTCCGCCCGACATTCCTTGAGGTATTCCATTTCTCCAATACGCAGCTGGGGGATGTATTTGCTTTTTACGGCATTCTTGCGATGTTCTCTTATTACCTGGGCGGTCCGATTGCAGATCGATATTCACCGCGCGGTTTGATGACGTTTTCGCTGCTGGCAACTTCTGCGGGCGGCTTTTATCTGGCAACGATTCCGACGTTCGTCGGTGCCGCGATAGTTTTTGGATGGTGGGGCGTAACGACCATTTTTTTGTTCTGGGCAGCAATGATCCGTGCGACGCGCGAGTGGGGTGGAGATCTATCGCAGGGCCTGGCGTTCGGCATTCTCGACGGCGGTCGGGGTGTGGCTGCTGCGGCGATGGCGGTTGTAGCGGTTATGTTTTTGAGTTGGTTTATGCCCGGCGATGCCCATTTAGCGACCGATGCAGCGCGGCGGGACGGGTTGCGCGCTGTCATTATTTTTTATTCGACAGCGACCTTGCTGGCTGGCGGGCTCATCTGGCTGGCTACTCCGAATATTGCGCCGCCAAGGACTCACGCGAGCACGAGCCCGTTCAAAGCGATGTTGCAAGTGATGCGACGACCCGTTGCCTGGACGCACGCGCTCATCATCATTTGCGCGTATTGCGGTTACAAGGGCCTGGACAACTACTCTTTATACGCCGTGCAGGTGCTCGGCATGGATGAGGTTGAGGCGGCACGTTTCACGGCATTTGCAGGCTATCTCAGACCGGTGGGATGCATCGTCGCCGGTTTAATTGCCGATAGGGTCAGTTCAGCCAGAACCACCGCGTTTTCGTTCCTAATTCTGATTGGGATTTACGGAACACTCTCCGTTTCAATACCCTCGGCCACCTGGACCAACATCATCTTCGCAAATTTGCTGGTCAGCTATCTGGCGGTCTACGCATTCCGCGGCCTTTATTACGCTTTACTCCAAGAAACTCGTGTGCCGAAACACCTTACAGGCACCACTGTTGGGTTTATCGCGTTCCTCGGATACACGCCGGATGCATTCTTTGGTCCGGTTACAGGCAGGATCCTGGACGCCGCGCCAGGGCTTGAAGGACACCATAACTATTTTCTATTCCTGACTTGCATGTCTGTTGTCGGTTTTATGGCGGTCATCGCGTTGGGCTGGTTAAATCGCCGCAGTGACGTCCCGGAGGTTTCCGAACCAGCATCCGTCTGATGCTTACTGTGCCTTTGTTTGCTATGACCTAGCGTTACGGACTTAAGACTTAACAGGTTGTTGAAAAACCCTCAGCCGGCACAATACCGCGTTGAAATCGGACGAAAATTGCTCATGGACTGGCGTGTACACTGCGCTTTTTCGTCCGATCTCGCCTTGTCTTGCACTCGCCTGAGACTTTTTCAACAGCCTGTTAAGGATTCTCGATCTTTCCATAGTCATCCAGCTTTTCGCCGACGTTATTATCGACACCTCTAGCCTGGTCATTTGGATTGGGCAGGTGCATGTGCAGTCGTTTATCCGTGCTGTTTTGCACAATCTCCTCCGCGATCATCGACCCGGTTTTCCCTTGCAGCGCAATTCGCTCCAACTTGAAGATCACTGGCCGCTCAGCGTCAGGGCAGGAAAACCATTTTATTTTCTGCATCGAGTCGCTGATGGGTTCACCCGTTTTTTCGTCGAGGATAGGTTCCACGGAACGCTGCATTGCGCTGATAACCGGCATCAGTGAGGTCAATACGAATGTACACAGAGCGCCTGTCGTCTCTGCCATGTTGACCTGTAGATCCTCAAAAACGATCTTGTCCCCCACTTCGTAAAATCGGCAAGGCATGATGACGTGCGGTTTTTCGCCGGGAATTAAGGGTTTGGGATCACTGACCTTATGAACCGTCGCTACAATCTTGAAATGCGCCATTTCCGCTCACCGTTTGTAGTTATCAACAACGGATTAAGCATTCTATCCGATGTGAGGATTTGGTTCAGGTGTTCGATTGGGATCGGTTGCTGTTAGTGTGGGCGACATACCAATGAGACCATTGGGATATTAGCCCGCATATTTCATGAAGGATCCTGGATGCTCGCGCAGCGTGACCGCCAGGGATGGCGGAAATGCAGACCAGGCACGCCTGCACGGATGCAGGCGGTACGAGTCCAGGGATGGACGAGGTAGAACGACGCAGGAGCCAAAGTCGACGAGTCCAGGGATGGACGAGGTACGACCCCATGGATGGGGGAGGTAGAAGTGAGTCCGGAACGGAACTCGAGAGCGAAGCAGGTAGCCAGAGCCGAGAACGACGCAGGAGCCAAAGTCGACGAGTCCACGGATGGACGAGGTAGAACGACGCAGGAGCCAAAGTCGACGAGTCCACGGATGGACGAGGTAGAACGACGCAGGAGCCAAAGTCGACGAGCGTTTGTCTGCCCTTCATGCAATATGCGGGTTAGGCCAGCAATATGTCGGAACACGTTTTGGGCAAAACATGGGGGATCTCTACGGTGAACGAAAAATACAAACTCGGGATCGTTGGCTACGGCTATATCGGCAGGACGTTGCATCAATCACTTGCCGATACCGGGGTAATCGTCGCGCGTATTTTTAATCGTTCCGCCGGGCCGTTAGCGGAGTTACCCACGTCAATGGCAACAACTGATATCGACACATTCCTGGATGGAATCGCCGATCTGGATCTTGTGGTGGAACTGGCTCATCCGGATATTTCCCGGACCATGGGCGAACGAATATTGCGAGCGACCAGCTATATGGCTTGCTCCGTCACAGCGTTTGCCGATGATGAATTTACCGAACGAATGCTCGGGATAGCGCGCGCGGCGGGAACGAATCTATTTATCCCACATGGCGCGGTGGTGGGTGTTGATAACCTCATTGAAACCCGCGACAACTGGAAAGAGGTAAGCATTACTTTTCGCAAACCTCCGCAATCAATCGATATTGAGGACGACAGCGATGCGGATGAGACTGTGTTATTTGAAGGATCTGTGAGAGAGATCGCTGCCAAATTCCCCCGCAACGTCAACGCCATGGTCGCCTGCGCCCCTTGTTACCGTTGGTTTGGATGCTGCGCGTGCCCGCATTATCGCTGATCGTCGGCAAGGCAACGTTTTGCGCGGTGAGTTCGAGTTCCGCGGCGAAGACGGTTCAACACTGACCGTCGTAAAACAAGAACCGGCTGTTGGCGTCTCCAGTCCTGGCATGGTCAGTTCCATCAAAGGTAGTGTTTTGCGCGCACTCGGGCTGACGGCTGCCGGCTTAAAGTTCGTATAAACTCGACATTATGGCGTCCACGCCCAGGTGCGCCGCGCACGTTGCAGCGACGCTTAGATGCGCTGGGTGTTGGCACGAGCATTCAACCGGTATGAAGAACTACGAGAGGATCGGGTAATTACCGTGACATTGGAAGTGTACACAGGAACGGCGGAATCCATCGGTGTGCCGAGGGCAAAATCGATGTCGTCACAGCACCACCAGGTTGGTTATCTCCTGGAAGTACCTCTGATAATGGCCGTTGCTGGGATAGGTCTGGCAGTCTTGCTGCCGATGGTACCGGTCCTGGTGGGAAAAGTTTTGCTTGTCGGTGGAGCCGCGATTTACATTGCCTGTTTTTATTACGAAATCGTCACCCCGGGCTGGCGACCGGGCCCGCCTTCACGCTTGAACCGCACCGGCAGACTCATCGTGTTTGCGCTTGTCGTTATCCTGATTGTGATTGGCACCGGCGCCTACGTCGTATACCAGTGAATCCAGGAGAGCAATTAGCTTTTTGTGCGACTCGTTAATACGTGTTGCATTCCACGCAAGAGCGAAGTCGGCGAGTACGATCAATACCAGACGTAAATAGCTGGGAGGTGGAGCAATGAAATTTGTCAGTTTTGTGTGCAACGGTAAAAACTCGTACGGCGTGTTGGGCAGTAATGAAAAAATTCTTGATTTGTCACCTTACCTGGGAGCGCGCTATGCGGATTTGAAATCACTACTGGCCGGCAATGGCGTTGATGAAGCCGCAGCTGTCGCAAATACCAACGCAGCTGCTTTGTCTTTACAGGATGTGACCCTGCTGCCACCGATTCCCAATCCAGGCACGATTTGGTGCGCCGGGATGAATACTTATTCTCATTTCAATGAAGTCAAAGAACTCATGAAAATGGACAAAGTACCGGCGAAGCCGATTTTGTTCATGCGTAGCGCCGCCTGCCTGACTGCGTCGGGGCAGGCGCTGGAGAAGCCGAAATTGGAGGAAAGATTCGACTTCGAGGGCGAGATCGCTTTGATCATCGGCAAGCGCGGAAGAAACGTTGCGGTTGCCGATGCCATGGATTATGTAGCTGGATATAGCGCGTTTAATGACGCCTCCTCTCGGAATTACCAGCGCACGTCCAGCCAGATGACCGCGGGTAAGAACGGCTATCGTAGCGGCGGTTTCGGTCCGTGTCTGGCAACGTCGGATGCAGTTGACCTCGACACTGTAACGCTGACATGCACGGTCAACGGCAAACAAATGCAACACATGGCCCTGGACGATCTCATCTTCGGATTTGCAGAGCTGATGGCCTTCATTTCTGAATTCACCTGGTTGGAACCCGGAGATGTCATCGTTACCGGATCTCCTGAAGGCATTGGTTCCACGCGCAAACCACCCGAGTTATTGAGCGCGGGCGACCGCGTCGAGGTACAAGTCACTGGAGTCGGCACGCTGGTCAACATAGTAGAGGACCAGCCGGATTGAGAACCGCGACAGTTTAGATTTTCCATAATTCGCTAATGCCCGCTTAGCCATCTCACAAATTGGAAGTGGAAGGTCATAAGTTGAACTAAAACACATTAATCTCGGCCGACAAACGGATAATTGGCGCTGAGATCGCAACAACTACGAGTAATGTAATGAGTCTCCGGTATTTTTCACGTTGCCCCCAATCTGCCTGGGCCAATCGGCGACGACCGTGATCGGCCGCTTTCTACCAGCTGTATTGTTGGTCGCGCTCACGACAATATGGGGGTCGAGTGGGTTGGCGTTCGCTCAGAATGCGAAACCGGCAGCCTCGCTCGCAACGCAGGAGATTGAGGCCACGCACCGCTTGCGGGTGCTGGACAAGGCGGCAACCCAAGGTAGGGTTCGAATAGTTGTCGGTTTGCAGACGGATGCTCTGCACAAACCCCAAGTTAGCGACCGCCAGGCAATGCAAAACTGGCGACGGGCGCTCGCGCGTTCGCAAAACAGGGTCTTAGACGAACTTACAGGACACAACGTCAGCGTTCTGGGCAAATTCAGATACGTTAATTTTGTGACGTTGGAGGTTGACTCTTTAGCTGTTGAAGTTCTTGCGGGACTGGATGAAGTAGTGAGCATCCGAGAGGATATTCACGTGGCGCCGCAGATGGCCAGTAGTAATGTCGTCATTGGATCACCTGATGCTTGGGCGGCGGGTTTCGCAGGTCAAGGCCATGTCGTAGCAATCTTGGATACGGGCGTAGATTCGCAGCACCCCTACTTCGCGACAGGCCAAGCCAAAGTGGTGTCGGAAGCCTGCTTTTCCTCTACGGGTAGCACCTACGCAAGTGTCTGTCCCGGCGGGGTCAGCGAGTCCACGGCGGTCGGATCCGGTGCAAACTGCGCAACGACCATTTCCGGCTGTACGCATGGCACCCATGTCGCAGGATCGGCTGCGGGTAATGATCAGTCAGGACCCAACTTTGGCGTGGCGAGAGATGCGGAAATAATTGCGATACAGGTCTTTTCCCGATTTGACTCGAGTGGCGATTGTTCACCCGCTCCGACCCCATGCGCGAGAACTTGGTTTTCCGACGTTGCCAGGGGCCTGGAACGCGTATTTGATCTACGCGATACCTTTGATATTGCGGCTGCGAATCTGAGCCTGGGCAATAACAGTCGTTACACAGCGGCATGTGATTTCTCCTTTGGCAGCTTGAAATCACAGATGGATAACCTTCTTTCGGTAGGGATCGCTACTGTCGTTTCATCCGGAAATTCTCAATACACAGATGGTATTAGTGCACCGGCATGTATTTCGACAGCTATCAGCGTTGGTGCGGTCACGGATTCCGACAGCGTCGCCAGCTTTTCTAATGTCTCGTCTAATTTGGATCTCCTTGCTCCGGGGGTTTCGATACGTTCTTCCGTCCCGGGCGGCGGAACTGCGAACTGGAACGGCACTTCTATGGCGGCGCCACACGTGACAGGTGCCTGGGCCATCATGAAGCAAGCAAAACCCGACGCAACTGTTGCAGAGGTGCTTGCGGCTTTGACAAACGCCGGCACGCTAGTGGATGACAATCGCTCCGGGGCCACGGTCACCAATATGCCTCGCATCAACGTCGACTTGGCCAGTCAGAACATCATCGGTGCCTCGGCGGATCTGTCAGTGAGCAACCTGGACTCCGTGGATCCAGTGGCAGCGGGTGCGACCTTCGACTACACATTGAGTGTGACCAATGCAGGACCGACTAGTGCGGCCAATGTTGTAGTGACCGATACGCTACCCGCAGAAGCGAACTTCGTCAGCGCGACCGGCACGGGCTGGAGTTGTAGTGAGAGTGCTGGAACCGTGAGTTGCACTCGCTCAAGCCTCGCCGTCGGCGCCGCACCCGCCATCACCGCTACGGTCACGGCCCCGGCGCAGGGTACAAGCTTGAGTAATACCGTTGGTGTTTCCTCCAACACCGCAGATCCGAATGCAGTGAACAACACAGCGACCGAGTCGACCGTGGTAAGCGCGTTGGCAGATCTGTCGATGAGCAAGGTGGACTCGGTCGATCCGGTGGAAGCGGGTGCGACCTTCGACTACACATTGAGTGTGACCAATGCCGGACCAAGCAGTGCAGCCAATGTCGTAGTGACCGACACGCTGCCCGCAGAAGTGAACTTCGTCAGTGCGACCGGCACGGGCTGGAGTTGTAGTGAGAGTGCTGGAACCGTGAGTTGCACTCGCTCAATCCTCGCCGTCGGCGCCGCACCGGTCATCACCGCTACGGTCACAGCCCCGGCACATTCCACGACCTTGAGTAACAGCGTGAGTGTCGCGGCCGACACCGCTGATCCGAATGCATCGGACAACACAGTGACCGAGTCGACGGTGGTAAGTGCATTGGCGGATTTGTCGGTGGGCAAGGTGGACTCGTTAGATCCTGTCGCTGCCGGCGCAACGTTTGACTACACGCTGAGTGTGACCAATGCAGGTCCGAGTAGTGCAGCCAATGTCGCAGTGACCGACACGCTACCCGCAGAAGTGACCTTCGTCAGTGCGACCGGCACGGGCTGGAGTTGTAGTGAGAGTGCTGGAACGCTGAGTTGCACTCGCTCAACCCTCGCCGTCGGCGCCGCACCCGTCATCACGGCTACGGTCACGGCCCCGGCGCAGGGTACAAGCTTAAGCAATACCGTAACTGTTGCCGCTGACACCACAGATCCGAATACATCGGACAACACGGCCACGGAGTCGACGGTGGTAAGTGCTTTGGCAGATCTGTCGATGAGCAAGGTGGACTCGGTCGATCCGGTGGAAGCGGGTGCGACCTTCGACTACACATTGAGTGTGAACAATTCAGGGCCGAGCAGTGCGTCTAATATCGTGGTGACCGATACGCTACCCGCAGAAGTGACCTTCGTCAGTGCAAATGGCACGGGCTGGAGTTGTAGTGAGAGTGCCGGAACCGTGAGTTGCACTCGCTCAATCCTCGCCGTCGGCGCCGCACCCGTCATCACGGCTACAGTCATAGCTCCGGCACAATCCACGACCTTGAGTAACAGTGTGAGTGTCGCGGCCGACACCACAGATCCGAATACATCGGACAACACAGCGACCGAGTCGACCGTGGTACGTGCTTTGGCAGATCTGTCGATGAGCAAGGTGGACTCGGTCGATCCGGTGGAAGCGGGTGCGACCTTCGACTACACATTGAGTGTGAACAATTCAGGGCCGAGCAGTGCGGCCAATGTGGTGGTGACCGACACGCTACCCGCAGAAGTGACCTTCGTCAGCGCGACCGGCACTGGCTGGAGTTGTAGTGAGAGTGCTGGAACCGTGAGTTGCACTCGCTCAATCCTCGCCGTCGGCGCCGCACCTGTCATCACCGCTACGGTCACGGCCCCGGCACAGGGCACAAGCTTGAGTAATACCGTAACTGTTGCCGCTGACACCACAGATCCGAATGCATCGGACAACACGGCCACGGAGTCGACCGTGGTAAGCGCGTTGGCAGATCTGTCGATGAGCAAGGTGGACTCGGTCGATCCGGTGGAAGCGGGTGCGACCTTCGACTACACATTGAGTGTGACCAATGCCGGACCAAGCAGTGCAGGCAATGTGGTGGTGACCGATACGCTACCCGCAGAACTGACCTTCGTCAGTGCGACCGGCACGGGCTGGAGTTGTAGTGAGAGTGCCGGAACCGTGAGTTGCACTCGCTCAATCCTCGCCGTCGGCGCCGCACCGGTCATCACCGCTACGGTCACAGCTCCGGCACAATCCACGACCTTGAGTAACAGTGTGAGTGTCGCGGCCGACACCGCTGATCCGAATGCATCGGACAACACAGTGACCGAGTCGACGGTGGTAAGTGCATTGGCGGATCTGTCGGTGGGCAAGGTGGACTCGTCAGATCCTGTCGCTGCCGGCGCAACGTTTGACTACACGCTGAGTGTGACCAATGCAGGTCCGAGCAGTGCAGCCAATGTCGCAGTGACCGACACGCTACCCGCAGAAGTGACCTTCGTCAGTGCGACCGGCACGGGCTGGAGTTGTAGTGAGAGCGCCGGAACCGTGAGTTGCACTCGCTCAACCCTCGCCGTCGGCGCCGCACCGGTCATCACCGCTACGGTCACGGCCCCGGCGCAGGGCACAAGCTTGAGTAATACCGTAACTGTTTCCTCCGACACCGCAGATCCGAATGCATCGGACAACACGGCCACGGAGTCGACCGTGGTAAGCGCGTTGGCGGATCTGTCGGTGAGCAAGGTGGACTCGTTAGATCCTGTCGCTGCCGGCGCAACGTTTGGCTACACCCTGAGTGTGACCAATGCAGGTCCGAGTAGTGCAGCCAATGTCGCAGTGACCGATACGCTACCCGCAGAAGTGACCTTCGTCAGTGCAAATGGCACGGGCTGGAGTTGTAGTGAGAGTGCTGGAACGCTGAGTTGCACTCGCTCAAGCCTTGCCGTCGGCGCCGCAACCGTCATCACCGCTACGGTCACAGCCCCGACTCAGGGCACAAGCTTGAGTAATACCGTAACTGTTGCCGCCGACACCGCCGACCCAAATGCGACGGACAACACAGCCACGGAGTCGACCGTGGTAAGTGCTTTGGCAGATCTGTCGATGATCAAGGTGGACTCGGTCGATCCCGTTGCTGCCAGCGCAACGTTTGACTACACCCTGAGTGTGACCAATGCAGGTCCGAGTAGTGCAGCCAATGTCGTAGTGACCGACACGCTGCCCGCAGAAGTGACCTTCGTCAGTGCGACCGGCACGGGCTGGAGTTGTAGTGAGAGCGCCGGAACGCTGAGTTGCACTCGCTCAACCCTCGCCGTCGGCGCCGCACCTGTCATCACCGCTACGGTCACGGCTCCGGCACATTCCACGACCTTGAGTAACAGTGTGAGTGTCGCGGCCGACACCGCTGATCCGAATGCATCGGACAACACGGCCACGGAGTCGACCGTGGTAAGCGCGTTGGCAGATCTGTCGGTGAGCAAGGTGGATTCTCTAGATCCGGTGTCGGCTGGAGCAACGTTCGATTACACACTTAGCGTAACCAACGTGGGCCCGAGCAGTGCGGCCAATGTCGTAGTGACTGACACGCTTCCCGCAGAAGTGACCTTCGTCAGTGCGACCGGTACGGGCTGGAGTTGTAGTGAGAGCGCCGGAACCGTGAGTTGCACTCGCTCAAGCCTCGCCGTCGGCGCCGCACCTGTCATCACGGCTACGGTCACGGCTCCGGTACAATCCACGACCTTGAGTAACAGTGTGAGTGTCGCGGCCGACACCACAGATCCGAATGCATCGGACAACACAGCGACCGAGTCGACGGTGGTAAGTGCATTGGCGGATCTGGCGGTGACTAAGGTGGATTCGTTAGATCCGGTGGCCTCAGGAACGACCTTCGACTACACCCTGAGTGTGACCAATGCAGGTCCGAATAGTGCAGCCAATGTCGTAGTGATCGACACGCTACCCGCAGAAGTGACCTTCGTCAGCGCGACCGGCACGGGCTGGAGTTGTAGTGAGAGCGCCGGAACGCTGAGTTGCACCCGCTCAAGCCTCGCCGTCGGCGCCGCACCGGTCATCACCGCTACGGTCACGGCCCCGGCGCAGGGTACAAGCTTGAGTAATACCGTTGGTGTTTCCTCCAACATCGCAGATCCGAATGCAGTGAACAACACAGCCACCGAGTCGACGGTGGTGAGTGCATTGGCGGATCTGGCGGTGACTAAGGTGGATTCGTTAGATCCGGTGGCCGCAGGAACGACGTTTGACTACACCCTGAGTGTGACCAATGCCGGACCAAGCAGTGCAGCCAATGTCGTAGTGGCCGATACGTTGCCCGCGGATGTGACGTTTGTCAGTGCGAGCGGCACTGGCTGGAGTTGTAGTGAGAGTGCTGGAACGCTGAGTTGCACTCGCTCAATCCTCGCCGTCGGCGCCGCACCGGTCATCACCGCTACGGTCACGGCCCCGGCGCAGGGTACAAGCTTAAGCAATACCGTTGGTGTTTCCTCCGACACTGCAGATCCGAATGCAGTGAACAACACAGCGACCGAGTCGACGGTGGTGAGTGCATTGGCGGATCTGGCGGTGACGAAGGTGGATTCGTTAGATCCGGTGGCCGCAGGAACGACGTTTGACTACACCCTGAGTGTGACCAATGCAGGTCCGAGTAGTGCAGCCAATGTCGTAGTGGCCGATACGTTGCCCGCGGATGTGACGTTTGTCAGTGCGAGCGGCACGGGCTGGAGTTGTAGTGAGAGTGCCGGAACCGTGAGCTGCACTCGCTCAAGCCTTGCCGTCGGCGCCGCACCCGTCATCACCGCTACAGTCACGGCGCAGGGTACAAGCTTAAGCAATACCGTAACTGTTGCCGCCGACACCGCTGATCCGAATGCATCGGACAACACGGCCACGGAGTCGACGGTGGTGAGTGCTTTGGCGGATCTGGCGGTGATTAAGCTGGATTCGTTAGATCCGGTGGCCGCAGGAACGACCTTCGACTACACCCTGAGTGTGACCAATGCCGGACCAAGCAGTGCGGCCAATGTCGTAGTGGCCGATACGCTACCCGCAGAAGTGACCTTCGTCAGTGCAAATGGCACTGGCTGGAGTTGTAGTGAGAGTGCCGGAACGCTGAGTTGCACTCGCTCAAGCCTTGCCGTCGGCGCCGCACCCGTCATCACCGCTACGGTCACAGCCCCGACTCAGGGCACGACCTTGAGCAATACCGTTACCGTGGCCGCTGACACGCCCGATCCCAATACGACAGACAATACAGCGACCGAGTCGACGGTCGTGACAGTCTTTGCAGACTTGATGGCTAGCACGACGGACTCGATAGATCCTGTGGCCGTCGGTGCAACGTTCGACTACACGTTGAGCGTGACCAATGCGGGACCGAGCAGTGCGGCCAATGTGGTGGTGACCGACACATTGCCTGCCGATGTGACCTTCGTTAGTGCAACCGGCATGGGCTGGAGTTGCAGTGAGAGTGCAGGGACGTTGAGTTGCGCCCGGGACAGTCTGGCACCCGGCGCTGCGCCCGACATCACCGCTACGGTCACGGCTCCGATGCAGGACACAACGCTGCTAAATACGGTAAGTGTTGCAGCTAATACGGCGGAGCCCAATGTGGCGGACAACACCGACGCCGAGGTAACCAGAGTAGGCGCCGGAGTCTCCGTGCCAGCTCTGATCGAAATAATAAAGTTTCTGATCCTCGACGATGACTGACTAGACGTGGGCTGCGTCCTGCGTTCAGTCGCCGCTGACCTTTACCAATAATTTGCCGAAGTTCTTGCCTTGCATGAGTCCCTGAAATGCGGTCACAGCGTTTTCCAAACCGTCGACGATATCCTCGCGATACTTTAAGCGTCCGTCGGCAATCCACGCGGCAACATGCTCAAGAAACTCCGCTTGCTGGTCAGCAAAATCGGTGACGATGAAACCCCGGATGTTAATCCGGTTGACCAGCACCGAGCGCATCAGCGCCGGCGTCGGGTCCGGCCCAGTGGGTAATTCGGTCAAATTGTAGAATGAGATTAGGCCGCATACCGGGACTCGCGAGAACGGATTTAGCAGCGGCCAGACAGTCTTCGTGACTTTACCGCCAACATTTTCCCAATAAACATCGACGCCGTCAGGGCAGGCATTGTTCAGGGCGTCAGCGAAGTTGTCACTCTTGTAGTCGATGCCGGCGTCGAAACCGAGTTCATCGACGACATACGCGCATTTATCGGCGCCGCCGGCAATACCTATCGTCCGTGCACCTTGGATCTGCGCGATTTGTCCCACCACGGCACCCACAGCACCGGCGGCCGCAGACACAACGACGGTCTCCCCGGGTTGCGGCTTGCCTATCTCGGAGAGTCCGGTGTACGCGGTCATGCCAGGCATGCCCAACACACCAAGCGCCGTGGATATCGGTGCATGACTCGGGTCGATCTTGCGCACCTCGCGACCATCCGAGACTGCGTAATCCTGCCAACCAGTGAATGTCAGGACGAGGTCGCCGGGCTCGAAACCATCCAGGTTCGAACTTACGACTTCGCTTACGGTTTCACCGACTATTACGTCGCCGATCTGCAGTGATGCCGCGTAGGATTTTCCTTGGGTCATGCGACCACGCATATAGGGATCCAGTGACAGATACACGGTCCGACAAAGCATCTGCCCCGGTCCGGGTTCGGGAACAGGTTCTTCAACAAGCTTGAAATCCGATTCTGCCGGAACGCCGACGGGCCATGCGGCTAGCGTTATTTTGCGATTCATTGCTGCACTCATGGCTCAGTTCCTCCGGGTAACGATCAAATCATCCGCAACTGGATCAAGATGTCAGCGCATCGCCGACTTTGCAATGAATGTCGATTAACGTGGGGATTTCCTCGCGTGGGTTGCGACCGACGCCACACTCGGTGGCGGCGCCAAACCCCTGCACGAAGTGGCCGGCGGCATCGAGCCGACGCGAGGCGCCTTCCACTCCGTCTTCCGCATGCAGCAGGCCCAGATACAGCTTGCTCTCACCGATGTCGAGATCCGCGAGCGGGGCGAAGTACGCGTCATCGCTGCGGTCAACGGGCACCGGCATATGCACAAAATCGATCCGCCGGCCTGCGTGCTGCACGGAGATGTTTGCCATATTTACGGCGCAACGGAGATCCTCTGGCTCAACGAGGTGCTGGTTGACGAAACTGCCATAACACAAATGCACGCCAAGCAAGGCTTCCTCAGGCACGAGTGGTGATAAGGCCGCGATCGACTCGGCGTAGCGAGCCAATGGTTCGCCGTGCGGTTCCCAGGGAAACCATGTACGTCCGTTCGGGTCGTAGGCAAGGATCTCGCAACAGACGTCCCACTGAATGAGCATATCCTGCGTCGGGATCGCAGCGCAAATTGCTTCCAGCTCTCGCTTAACGACGTCTGTGTACGGTGGCCATAGTTGCTCAAGGTCTGGCGCATTCGTCAGAAACCAGCGCAGTCCACTGTCATGAGTCGGTATACAAACTTGAAAACGCACGCCTGCCGCGACTTCGCCTGCATCGCGCAAACGCTTGAATTCGGCGTACGACTTTATCGCCTCTTCTGCATAGCCGAGTGTTTCGAAGCGAATGTCCTGCGCGTCCTCCTTAATCCGGAATTTCCACTCACCTTTCGAATAGTCCAGCCCTACCCAGTCACGGTCCGGGCCACGCCAGTCGTCTGGATCGTCCGGGTCGTATGGCGGCGGTCGGTCTACCGTTTCCAACGCAGGGTGGCCGTCAAAGACACCGTGCGACAAGTACTCTGTCCACTGGGCGCGATATCCCACCTCACCATCGGGCAGCGCGGCAATTCGATCGCCCAACGCGCCTCCCCACATTTGCATAACTTCTCTAGCGGTGTCACCGGCCAAACTTCCACACAATAGCAGCGGCTGTTTTATTCTTGTTGTCACCTATCTACCCTCTTTGTAATTGATCTTGCTAGTTAATTCGCCCATAGTGAAATTACGTTTGCCGAAACTATTAGCTTACGACCGACTCATTCCACGCCAACCTTCAACCGTCGTCAACCACAAGCTCGAAGAAAGCCATGGCCGTCGTTAACGAATCGAAAATCGACTCCGGAGAAGTCGCCGATCGGGTGGATCTGGACAAATACCCTATCGACAATCTGACGACTCCGCGGGCATCCGCATTCATCAACGAGTGCAAGGGGAAACTCGCCGAATCGAACTCCTGTGTGCTCCCAGCATTTATCAAGCCGCAGGCTATGGGCCCCCTGCAAGCGGAGGGCAAAGCACTCGCCAAGCAAGCATTCTTTTATGAAAAAGGTGGATTGAACTGTTACCGCCGGGCCGATGATCCCCGCTATCCGGCGGACCATCCACGCCGCTTGTTCTACGAGGTTAAAGAGGGCGTCGTGGCCTACGATCAATTCTCCGATGATTCGTTACTTAAACGCATTTATCTATGGCAGCCGTTGGCTGATTTCTTCGCGCGGGTGTTTGAGAAGCAAGCCCTGTATCCGTTCGGTGATCCCTTTCAGGCCTTGAACATCATGGTGCTACGCGAGAATTCCAGTGATATGGGGATGGGCTGGCACTTCGATGAGAACGAATTCACCATTACATTGATGATCCAACCGCCTGAGGCCGGTGGTGAGTTCGAGTTCGTACCCAATATTCGCGACCCGTGGGACGAGAATTACCGCGGCGTCCAGGCAGTTTTGCAAGGCAGTGATGAGGGCGTGCGTCGGGTCACCCTGCAAGCTGGGACGCTTGCACTGTTTCGCGGAGGCTTCTCGCTGCACCGGGTAGCTCCGGTTATAGGTGATATAGACCGGCTGCAATGCATCATGACTTTTGAGAAGTCCCCAGGACAGCGCGCTTCCGACGAATCGAGTATCAATATCTATGGCCAGCGCGTGGCCGACGTGACCGCAAAGCAAAAATAGCGCATTGGCTAAACCGATGCGCGATTGTTGACTATGAAGTACCTGGTTGTGTTCTGGTGCGTCACCGCTGTTTGTGTGTACAACGCGCTTATGCTGAACGGTTGGGCGCTTTTGCTTATTTGGCCTGGAATCAGTTTTGGCCTGGTTGGGTTGGCATACGGTGGTTTGGGCCCGGCAGTTTTCGGCAAACACGCTGATGGCTCCTTGGGCGCGCTGTCAGTGGTCGTCCTGCTTCCCTATCTCGTGTACACGTGGTTGCTGTGGCATGTTTGGCGGCTTTGCACTCGCGCAGCGCCGTACCAGGAACTGTGTCCCGGCATAAAAATCGGCCGTCGCTTGCTTGCCTACGAGTTCCCCAAAGATGTAGAGGCGGTCTTCGATTTGACGTCAGAATTTCCGGAACCCGCCGACATTCGTGACGGAAAAATTTACCGGTGCTACCCGACGCTCGACGCAAGGCCACTTTTGTCTGACGCTCTGACAGATGCGGCCCGGAATGTCTTGGCTGCGAGCGGTGATGTCTATATACATTGCGCCAATGGTCATGGGCGCACCGGCACGCTTGCCGTGGCTGTGCTATTGCTCAGTGATGAATGCAAGAACGTCGAGGACGCAGTCGACTATGCGGGCAAACGTCGCCCCGGATTGCGACTTAACAAATATCAGCTAGCATCAGTGACGGAATTCGCTCGAGGGCTTGGCCGACAGGAATAGGATTTCAACAGCGACAATGGAGCCAACACCGATTGAGTACGCCTCAGTTTTCCAAAATCGCCTCAAGCATTTCAATATATTGCTTCACGTAGCTCTCGATTTCTCCTTCACCCTGTGTTAGCTCCGCCGCCCGCACAATCGCGAAGTGCGCTCGGGCATCCTCAAGCACCCGCCGCGCGCGATCTGTGTCTGCTTGGGAGGCAAAGAATTCGATGCCCTGTTGGACAATGTCTGGCATGAAACTACCACCGTAGTTCAGCAACGTGTATTCATGAAACTCCCACTCGTCGATCGACGTCGAGGCGTTCGCAGCGCGCAGCATTTGCCACGCGTTGGTTCGGGCGAAATCACGATCCGAATCGGTATTGGTACGACCCTGGATAGCCGTATTCAGGGCGGTTTCGATCTCAGGCAGGAAGCCTTTTATCAACGCCGTCGCTGCGGACCCTGCATAAAACCCACCGCTGTTGATCCACTCAACGTTTTCGATCGGCTTAATACCTGCGGCCCGTTTCATCGCCGACCAGTCGGGTCCGCTCGCGTTGTCGCCAACGTATCGAACGGCTTCGTCTATTAAACGTTCGATGTTGGGGGCGCCACGACATCGATCGTGCAGCACCAGGAAGCCGAATCCCAAGCGGTTGTCAGCGGTGAGGCGCCCCATTTTCTCGAGTATCAGATACGGATGGACGTGGTACATGCACGCGTCTTTCTGCAGTTCGGCTCGCGCGAGGCTTTCTATGTCCTCATCTCGTTCGCGTAGTAGATCCCGGATCTTTTCTGCGTCGTTGGAAAACGTGTCGATACCTTCCCTGGCGAGATAATCGAACGTTAACTCGGCAACCTGTTGATCCATTGGGAAGCTGTCGTTCTTGATGGCGGCGATGGCGGCCAGATGCGCATGTCGTGTCGGCCCGTCCGGAGCCTGCGCGCCCATCACCTGCATGATCGCGCGTAAGACCTCGATGTCATCGACGTAGCGCTCCAGCAATTCAGTGTAGACGGGCGAGACATCCCGATATTTCCAATTGCGGGCACGCGATTCGCCCAAGGCCAACAAGATCTTCTTGCGAAGGCCGTCAAATTTCCGCGGTTTATATTTCTCCTCCGCAGTGTCAATGATCCGCTGCGCCTTGGTAAATTCCTGCCGAGAAAACAGATCGTCGACCTCGGCCGCGACCAGGGTTACGACTGATGCATGTGTTTGCGCGTCCCCCGGGTGGTTCGCAAGAAAATGCTCGACGACGGCGGTTGCGCGAGCGTAATCGTTAGCTGCAATGGCATCGTCAAACTGGGCTAACTGTGACTGCAGAGGATCCCGCAAAACATAGAAACCGATAGCTATCACAACGATCAACGCTGCGCCTATGCCGGCGTACACGGCGACTGGCCGGCGCGCTCTGGATTTGACCGGACCCGGCTCCGGTGAAGTTACCTCGGGGTCTGGCTGCTGCCCGACACTTTGTTTGCGTGAAAAAGCCGGTGCTGCGGTTTCATCGAGCTTGAGGCCGCGGATCTCTTCCTGCAGATGTCGAAATTGCTCCGAGTGTGGATCTTGAATGACCTTATAGACTTTGATGGCTTCCGGCAGGCCCTTTAGCCGTTTTTGGCCGACTTCGCTGGAGGGCACCTCGGCTTTGTTCATGGCCAGATATACGGACTCGGTAAAGAAAATCTCGCCTACGTCGGTAATGCCTTCGATCCGCGCCGTGATATTGACCGCTTCGCCAAACACATCTCCATCCCGGATCTGAACCTCGCCAGAGTTGATCGCGACCCGAATATTGAGGTGACTATCTTCAGGCTTGCCTTCATTGCTTGCCCGCAGGCTTTCCTGCATGGCCAGACCGCACAACACAGCATTGGTTGGCGATTCGAAGGTGATCAACAATGCATCGCCAATCGTTTTTATCAAGGTACCGTCGTAGTGGCGGAACACCGGATAGAGGATCCGCTCGTGCTCATCCAACAGCTGCCCAAGCGCTACCCGGCTCGAGGCTGAAGTGCGTTCGGTGAACCCCATGATGTCGGTTAACATCATGGTTAATACGCGGGTTTCCATGGCTTCCCCATGTCCTGTATTGCGCCCAATTTCCACCGATTGGAATGGACAGTCAATAGCAACCGCCGTATATAAGCATGATGTGTTGAGACTGCCGCTATGGTGCAGTCACTGTTAAGCGGTTCGCTGGGCGGCAGATAGCGAGCGATAAGACAAGATGAATTCGTTGTTACTGCCCGTAGCGGTCCTTGCGCTGGTGCTCTTTGTTGTGGGCAACCGCTGCGGTAGAACGGTTCGCAAGACAAGTGCAGATGTCACTGTATTAATCGCGGCTGCCATCTGTGCGCTGCCGGGGATACTGTTCGCGCTCTACTATCTGCACCTATTCGATGATGCCGTCTGGTTTTACGAGTTTCGCTCATGGCCGTTGACTGAACTCAGTGCGGCGGGGGCCGGGTTGCTTGCCGGTCTGTTGCACGCTTGGATCGCCCGCGCGGGCTTTCGGCTTCGCACCCTGATGCCACTGTTGTTGGGCGCCGGGCTGCTCGTTCCTTATCTGAAACCGCTGGTCTCGCCCTTGCACATCGGTACGTTGGCAGGAGTTTGCGAGCACGGTGTTTGCCTGCAAACCACGCCATCGACCTGCGGTCCTGCAAGCGTGGCGACAATCTTGCGTATGTACGATTTCCAGGAAACCGAAAAAACCATCGCGCGCGAAGCTTTTACCACGGCTGGCGGCACAGAAAACTGGTATCTGGCCCGGGCTGTTCGCCGGCGGGGATTCACGGTTCGCTATCAAGTACTCGATCGCCCCGTGCGTGAATTACCTTACCCGGCCGTGGCGGGTGTGCGCCTGCCGGACGGCATGGGGCATTTCATTGCCGTGATCGGCGAAACGGATACGGATTATGTCGTGGGCGATCCTATGTCCGGTCGTGTGCACGTAGAAAAATCAAACCCGGCAGGCTCATATCACTTCACCGGTTTCTTCATGCGGATCGGCAAACCAGATTTTTGAAGGTCGAAAGCTACAATGACATTTTATTGCTGGGATGTTGCGATTGTCATCGCCCCGGAACGGCAATCAGCAGGCCAGAATTTCTTGTCCAGGTTACCCTCGCAGTGCCATACGAGTCCGTTTTCTGCAAACTCCGGGCGTAGCGTCAGACTGGATTCCGCCGCTTTTCCCGCCTGGTCGGAAAATTGAATCGTGATAGTGCCCGCTTCTCCCACGGTGATCCCGCTCGTCAATTCAGTAGTAAGCGTCGTTGTAAGTTTCGCGTCGTTGTTCGAGTTTGGAGGTGAACCGGTCGATCGATAGTACCGATCTACGACCAGAAATACCGGTCGGGCCTGATCGATGGCACTCACTACCTTGGCCCTGATCCGGTGATCGAAGTAGGCAGGCACGGCAACCGCCAGCAGAATGGCAATAATTGCGATTACTATGGTCGGGTCTTGGGTCGTAAATCCAGCGTGTTTCATGCGCGGTTGCTCATGGAGGATATGTTGCGAACTGCCGGAAAGCTTGACTAAACTACTTCCTCGCTATTTCCAAGTATCGATCCTACTGAAGCACGCGTTCGACCGCCATGAGCTACACGACCTTAGCCGCCCTCAGGCTGAGCGGGATCACGGTAATCATCGGCTTGATGCTCGTGAACCCGATTGGTGAAAAACACAAATGCCCGACGCTGAGTTGCCGCATGCGCTGATTAATGCATTGAATGACGACGACCTCATGGACCGGGGCGAAGCATGGTCCGCGTTGCAGGCCTATGCTCACAGCCGACACCCGCAACTGGAGGATCCGTGGTCAGCGTTGATCCCGGTCTTGATTGCTGTGCTTGATACCCGGCATGGTTACGTGCGCGAACAGGCGGCGCAAGAGCTGGGCCGTCTAAAAGCCGAGGTCTCAGTTGCAAAGCTCATCGCCATGCTCGAAGCGAACGATTATTGGGAACGCAAATTTGTCATAAAAGCGCTCGGAGAGATTGGCGATCCCCGCGCAATTCCCGCGCTCGCGAAACAGCTGCAGCGAAGCGGTGAGATCACACTGGCCGTTGCTGCTCTGGCCAAGATTGATGATCCGGCCGCAGCACAATTGATCGAGCAGGTGCTCAAACACGACATTCCGTTTTATCGGGAATTGGCGGTCGCCGGCGTAGCTAATGCCGAGTATCTCGCGGCTGCTCCAACACTCATCGAGCTTACCCAGGATACCGGTCAGCTCCAACACTCGACCGACGGTGGGCCGGTATTCACGGTCGCAGACTCGGCGGTCAAAGCATTGGGGAAGATCCGCACGTCACAAGTGCGAGATCACCTGGCACGAATGTTGGACGGCCCGAAACACGGTGCTGCGGCGCAGGCGCTCGCTGAGCACGGTGGACCTGAGATTATCGAACTCAGCATCGACCTCCTCGCTCATAGCGACAGCTACCGCTCCCGGGCAGGTGCCGTAACCGTACTAGAACTGAGCTACGCTCGAGACAATGCCTCGGACACTAGAATCGGACCCGCACTTACCCGTGCTCTGCTCGATCCTCATCCGCAAGTGCGCATGAACGCATGTTCCGGGGTAGCCGCGTTACAGTACGAACCGGCGGTTCCGAGACTTATTCACTTGCTAGGCGATGACACAGTAGCTGCTGGCGGTTACACGGTGAATGGTTACGCGGCGTCGGCAATTGCGCGCATGGATCCGAAAGATGTCGTACCACAGCTTGTTGAGAAACTCGCCTCAGCCAACAACGATGTTGTTCCTGTGCTGATCCGAATTGGTGGCGACGACGTGATTCATTCTGTTGCGGCAATGCTCACGCAAAGCGAGGAACCGTCAGCAAGAATGAATGGCGTTAGCGTGCTTGGCGCTCTCAAACAGGTTGACCTGCTATCACAGATCCGCGAGACCGAGACAAATAACGACGTCATCAGCTTGATTGACAGCTTCACGCACGAGTAAAGGGCAGGGTGCGCGTTTCATATATCGCTGCGGCCTAAATCCAGGCGGCTCAATACCCAAGTGATGATTGTCGCGCCGGTAACAAAACACGCACCGGAAAATACCAGACCGCCACTTGTCCCGCCTATGCTGCGAGCCAAAGCGAATAGCGTCGGACCGGACAAGGCACCCGAAGCCAGTGCAAACGCGGTTAAACCAACTAATCTGCAGCTGTGATCGGCATCGGCAATGACACCAAAAAAGTAGGCCAGACTGAAGTACCACGCGGCCGGCACAATCAGCATGATCAAGCCGTAGTCGGCCAGACTTAAATCGCCGGTCAGCAGCACCAGACATGCTGTACTTATAAGACAACCGGTCAGAATTAGTGTGCGCCGGGCGAATCTGTTGGCGACCACCGCAGCAATCGCTGATCCCACGCCAGCGCTCAACAGGCCCACCGCCAGGAGAATGCCTGTTTTGGTCGCGTCGAGCGCGCCCTCGCTGGCTATTCTTTCCATAAACGCCCACAGCCCGGCAAAGCCCGCAAAGTAAATGGCCATTGCGCACAGAGAGAGCACAATGGCGGGCGAAAAGTCTGACCATTGCGGCTGAGGTTCAATATCTGCAATTCCCCTGGCAGGTAAACCCACAGCCATCACGCTGGTAACCGCAATGACGATTGCCAACAACACAAATATGTTGGGAAATACCAACCATTGATTGAACCAGGTCGAGGCGACGATAAGTATTAGCGCGGGCACGAATTGTTCGGGGATGAGTTTTATTGCGAAACCACGATCCTTGGCCGTGCGATCGCCAACGGCTGCGTAACTGATGCCGAAGACCGCCGCCGCACCGAATCCGGCCATCACGAAAGCCATCACGACCACAGCAATGGTAGGCCACAGGGCTGGCAGCAACATGGCCAAGATCATTAATGCGACACCTGCCAGCGTCGCCGCACGCCAGTTGACGCGCCGGATCCAGAATGCCGATAACAACGTTACTAACGCGTAAGAACCGTAATATGAGCTCGCAGTCATGCCTAAGGCCAGATCGCTCAAATCGAAGCTGTCGCTTAAAGCGCCCAGAATGACTGGCAACAGGGCAAAAACGAGGACACCGATCACGCCATTGGCGCAAGCGCCGACGAGTGATGGGCGGCTATTAATATCGGTCGATGACATACGTAGGTTTATCGCCGTGCACAAGGGTGAGAGTTGAACGGCGGGTACTATGAATAGAGTGTTGTATGTTGACAAGGGCGTCGGCGAAGTTCACAAAATTGGTCCGGCCGAATGACCGGCAATTCCACGTCGCGTTAGTCACCAAAGTTTGCCGGAATAAGGCCGCGATGTTTGTCGCGCCACGTACGTTATGGACGCTTCCAGCGATACGCGCGATGTGGAATGCACATTGCATGTAATAGCGACATCCGAATTCCGAGAGTGTTTATCTTGCCGGTGACTGACACCATCTCCGCCGTCGCAATTCCAAGTCCATCACCGAGCCGCGCGGCGAAAACGCCGTTCCAGCCATTTGGTGCGGACGGCTTCACCTTCGGCGATCTGGTGGACATGCTCAACCCTCTGCACCACATCCCGATCATCGGCGCGATTTATCGCAAGATCACCGGTGACGAAATCGCGCCTGCCGCTCGCATCGCCGGTGGAGCACTGTTTGCTGGTCCCATCGGCGCTGTGTGGTCCGTTGTTAGCGTCGCCATAGAGCGGATAACCGGCAAAGCACCGGGCGAGCACGCGTTTGCGGCTTTCGATAAAGAGCCGAAACCCAAACAACTAGACCCGATGCTTAAGCCCGAACGGCCGATAGCGGTAACGGCCAGAGAACCAGTCAGGGTCAAACGCGAGGGCGCTGCCACGCCTATGGTCCTGCGGGATCGCGCGGCGCTCGACAACCCGGTAGTGAGCGAAACGCAGGTATTACCTCAAGCCGAGCTGGTCCTGCCTTCCAAGCCAATCAGTGTCCTTGCTCCGTTGCCCGGCACCGAGGTGAGCGAACAGGGAACTGCCCTGCTAGATGATTGGATGGCTCACGCGGGCGAGATTGGCCAAACTCTGGCTGCCAGCAGGCAGCAGATGATCGTGCAGCGTTTTAGCGCTGCGGTCAGAGCGGGTAGTTCGCTTGTCGATCTACGCGGCAACGTAATGCAACCAGTGCTTGCCGCGGTGACAGCCAACGCCGCCTATTCGGGTGTGGATGCCTATCTAAGCCGTGACGACAAGCCTAAACCCGTCATGCCGGGCATCGACATTGCTGCTTGATAGCAAAGTAACAAACTGTAATCGGGAAGGGGGCATCATTGCCCGGGCGTGAGCGATATTGGTGAGAACGGCAGTTTGCCTTGGGGCGACGCGCGTTAGTGTACTTTCATCAGAAACACGGTGAGATCGTCGCCGGTGGCGGCGCCGAAGGCCAGAGCGCTATCAATAATGCGCTCCGTCATTTCCTCCAGCGGACGTTCACGATTGGACTTGAGCACTTCGGTGATCCCTTCAACGCCGAAGAACTGCCGATGTTTGTTACGAATGTCTGCCAGTCCGTCTGTGAATAGCGCGAGCAGATCACCGGAGCAAAGTTGGGTTTCCTCCAAGGCGTAATTGGACGAGTGGAACATCCCCAGCGGGGGGCCTCCACCTGAAAGCGCGCGTACCGAGCCACTGGTGTCCACTACAAGCGGTGCGTAGTGGCCGGCGTTTAAATACCGCAAACGGCGGGTTTCTTGCGAATAATCGAAAAAAATGCCGGTCAAATACTGTATGAAGTCCTGCCCGGAGTGCACGGACTCGTTGAGCGCGTCGAACAGGCCATCGAATTCTTGACGGCTTTGCATCTCCGCGTGCGGTAAACCGCGGAAAGTCGTGACGATTAGAGCCGCTGCAACTCCGTGTCCGCAAGCGTCGGCCAGGATACCCTGGATGGAGTTCTGTTTATGACTGAAATAGTCGAAGTAGTCGCCGCCGACTAACGGCGAAGACTTGCTATATCCGAAAACCTCAAAGGCCTCTGTTGTCGGGTGTTCGCTAGGCAAATAGCTTGCCTGAATTTGACGTGCCCTTTGTGCATCGTCCAGTCCCACAACCTGGTCCTGGTTGATGCGAAGCCGCATCGAAGACATGAGTAGCCCGATCGAAATGGAGATCACTTCGGCTATTTCCAACAGCTGTTCGGAGAGTTCGACCGGTGCCGTGAATTCGAGGACTATCGTGGCCTCTAAAATATCCCGAAAATACAGCGGCAGGCACAGGTAGCCGGGTGTCGTTTCAGAGAAATAGGGATGCCGTTCGTCAATGCCTCTGTGCACCTGCATTTCGGCGATTCGCCGTTGCAGCAGATGTCGGGCATCGCTCGAATATCCCTGGTAATGCAACAAAACAAAGTCGTTGGTCTGTTCCCGATAGTCAACCAGGATCACCTGCAGCGTTCCGAAGCTGCGACCCACTGCCGGCAGTACACGCTCCATGTATTCGCTGAGATGCGTCGTCTGCTGGAGTACTCGGGTCAGGAATACGCACATGTCCCTCGACTCCGGAAACCTAAAGTTCTGGGCATCCTGATTGTTGAGTGAGGAAACTCCACCAAGAGGGCTGCTTCGCAGATCCTGCGGATGGATCTTGACCTGGTAGGTGCCTTTTGGGAGTTCGAACCGGACGGCATCGCCGTGGCCGTCGCTGTCGTAGTATTCACGCAGTTTGGCACGCAGCCGACCCGCTTCGACCCGCACTACCGAATCGACAGCCGGGTCAAAGGTTTCATCACGATTGAAAACGTCGATGCCAAGCGCGTATTGATTCAAACCGCTACCGCGCCCAGCGAGCACCTCGTCAACGATATATCGTAAAAAGCGGACCAGCCGCTCCGCATGTGAAAATACGGGTCCATCCTCGAGCCTCGTCAGATGCTCGCGGATTGCGTCGATCTGGATTTGAGTAAATTCCTGCATAAACCTCCGTCCCACCTGCCAAGTATACCTTGGCCTGGGCGTCAATCGGCAGGCAAGGTCACGGGCGCTCCCTGATTCTTGATGAAGAATACAAGGAATTTGGCAGGCTCGGTGTCGCTCGCATTTTTCGACACCGTATGAATATCGTCGGGGTTCTCGTAAAAAGTCTCGCCCGGGCCCAAAGTTACCGCCTCGCCACCTTCGACCTGCATGACCATTGCGCCTTGCAACACATAGACGAATGTATGTGAACCCGTATGCCTGTGTTTTTCCGAATAACCACCCGGGGCGTACTCGACCGTGAGCACCATAGCTTCTTTGCCGGACAAATCGGAAAGCGCCTGTGTCATCAATGGCGTGACGGTGACCATTTTTTCCGTTGCGTCTTCTTCGTGGGCGCGCACGAGTCCGGGTGTTGCAAAGCACGTGGCGAGCATGCCGACGGCCATGGATAAATTGCGATAGTTCATGGGGTACTCTCCTGAGTTGTTACACGGAATCGCTAATACAACACGGTCGTGGCCGGTTCCTGGATGACTTCGTTTTCGATATAGCCGATGCCCTCAATTGTGACGCGAACTTTGTCGCCGACACGCAGGAAGCCCGGCGGCCTCATCGCGTGGCCGACGCCACTGGTGGTGCCGGTTGATACGATGTCACCCGGTTCCAGCGTGCAAACGGTTGATAAGTATTCCAACGCGATGTAGCAGTTAAAGATCAGTTGATTGGTGTTGGTCAGTTGTCGCTGCTCGCCGTTCACTTCGGTTTTCAGTGCCAGCTTGTGTGGATCACTAATCTCGTCGGCCGTAACCAGCCAGGGGCCGATCGGACCATGCGTATCGAACGATTTTCCGAGGGTGGTCGTCGCCGAACGCCGCTGCCAATCGCGCACCGAGACGTCATTGACAATCAGATACCCAGCAATCACCGCAGCCGCATGCTCGCGTGGTACGTGCCGGCAGCGACGGCCGATGACGAATCCGAGTTCTCCTTCATAGTCTAAATCGTCGGATATGCGGGGTTTGTGAATAGGCGCGTACGGCGCGTTGATGCAACTTACCTGCTTGGTAAAAAATGCGGGGTGTTCAGGGCGCTTGGCACCGATCTCGCGCAGATGGTCCTCATAGTTCAGGCCGATTGCCAAAAATTTGCTGGGGTTGGGCACCGGCGCCTGCAGGTACACCTCATCAAGGGACAGGCGCGAAGCTTGTTGCGTCGCCGCAGCAAGGCGGGGCGGCATGTGTTCCCAATCGGCGAGAACCTCGCGCATGGTCGCCGGCACGTCGGGGCTTTCAGCCACGTCGATGACCATATCACCATCGACAACACCGACGCGCGTCACGTCGGCATGGGTAAACGTTGCGAGTTTCACTGCCGAATAGGACGCTCGCGCTACAGTTTGCCCAGCCCCGCCAGAATTTTCTCCGGTGTGATCGGCAGATCCCGAATTCGCACACCCACCGCATTAAAGATCGCGTTGGCGATCGCGGGTGCCGGTACAGTGACGCACGGCTCGGAAAGACTCTTGGCGCCAAACGGGCCGGTCGGTTCGTTGGACTCGATGAAGATGCTTTCAATTTGGGACGGCATTTCGACTGCCGTGGGCATCTTGTAATCGAGGAAATCCGACGTCAGTAACGCGCCGCTCTCCTGATCGAACTGCAGATTTTCCATCAGCGCGTAACCCATGCCCTGTTGAAAGCCGCCTTCGACCTGGCCTTCAGCACCAGCGGGATGGATGACTTTGCCGATGTCGTGGGCGAACACGACCCGTAGCACCTCGACTTCTCCGGTCTCAGTGTCCACTTCCACTTCGACAAACTCAACCGAAGAAGGTGACGGATTTGAGATGGGCGCCAGGCTGGACAAGCCCATGATCGTACCTTTCTCGCCAATCGTCGTGGGTACCGGCCCCTGATCGGTCATTTGCAGGTAAGGTGACTCAGCGCGCGTAATAACCTCGGTAATGGGTAAGCCGGTGTCCGGTGAACCTTTAACGAAAACTCTGCCCTCCGCCACATCCAGATCTTCTGCACTGGCTTCCATCATTACCGCCGCGACGTCGAGCAAGCGTTGCTTGGCCGAATGCGCCGCCGCCTTGACCGCGTTACCTGAAGAATAGGTCACCCGGCTTGCATGACTCGGTGCGTCGAAGGGAACGGTGTCGGTATCGGCATAGCTCATGCTCACCTGATCTGCCTGAATACCGAGCTCCTGAGCGGCAATTTGGCACAGCGTCGTGATCTGACCAGAACCCATATCAATGGTGGCCGTAGCCAGATCTGCCGTGCCGTCTCGGTTGAGTTTGACGCTTGCGCCACTGTGTTCGTAAATGTCGGGAAAGCCCATGCAGCCGCTTACCCATACCGCCTGACAACCCAAACCAATGCCGCGTTTCTTCACGCCCTTGCCGGACGCGGTTGCACTGCGCTGTGACCAGCCAATACGCTCCGCGCCTTTTTGCAGGCACTCTTCGAATCGATACGTTGCAAGGGTGAAATTCGGGTTGAATGGATGCGGATCGCCTTCACGGCGCGCGTTCTTCATCCGCACCTCCAGTCGATCAAGGCCCAGTTCTTCGCAGATCTCATCGATCTGAGATTCAACCGCAAAAGCCCCCTGTGGCGATCCGTAGCCGCGGTAGCCGCCGCCAATCATGTTGTTGGTGTAGACGACCAAGCCGTCCCATTTCGTGTTGGGTGCCTGATACGGAAACATGAAGCCGAACAATCCGTGTACGTCGATGACGACAGCACCATGGGTAGCATGGGCACCGGTATCGAGTATGCTTTTGGCATAGCGTGCGGTGAAAGTGCCGTCGTTTTTTACACCGGTCTTGAGATGGACCTTGATCGGATTGCGCGTGGTCGTAATGAAATCTTCGTAGCGCGTGTGTTCAAAGCGTACCGGCTTGTTACCACATTTCTGACTCAGCCAGACCGCAAGCGGCTCGATGTAGCCGATATCCAGCTTGCCGCCGAAGCCGCCACCGATGTATTCCGGTTTTACGACATTGATCTTGCTTTCCGGCACATCGAGCACATAGGCAAGTTTCTCACGTACGCCGAAAATGTGCTGATTGGAAGAGTGAATAGTGATGTTGCCCCGAATATCAGTGTCGGCCACACATACGCGCGGTTCCATGTAACAGGTGTGCTGGCGCTGTGTTTCATAGACACCTTCGAAGATGTGGTCGGCCTCGGCGAAGCCCGCCTCCAGATCGCCGACTTCGAAGCTGTCTGTTTTGGCTATGTTATTCGGCTTGTCATCGTGCAGTTGCGGCGCGCCTTCCGTCATTGCTTCGTCAGCATTGAAAACGGTGGGCAGTTCTTCGTAATCAACTTCGATTAACTGTGTCGCCTGCTCCGCGATATCCGCGGTAGTTGCCGCCACCGCGGCCACCGGTTGCCCGGCATAACGTACGGTGTCGCTGAGAATAACCAGATCCTGCACCGCCGCCTTCGACAGGGTCGGCACGAAGAACACGGGGCAGAATTTGCGCTGCGGCACGTCCCCGGGTTTCAATATCCCCTTAACGCCTGGTAGTTTTTCCGCCGCACTGGTGTCGATGCGGGTAACGCGCGCGTGCGGGTAGGGGCTGCGCAACAGCTTGCCATGCAGCATACCAGGCAATTTCACGTTGACCGGAAAGCTCTTACCGCCGGTTACTTTGTCATAAGCGTCCGGTCGTTCCACACTTTTGCCGACGACGTTCATGTCATTCATCGTGTCTATCTCCCGAGCGGTGTCGAGTTAGGTCGCCGCCAACTTGATGGCGTCGATAATTTTGGTGTAGCCGGTGCAGCGGCAGAGGTTGCCGGCAATGGCGTGTCGGATGCGCGAATCGTCCGGATTTTTTTCAGTGGCCAGTAGTTGTTTGGCGGTCATGATGACGCCACAGGTGCAATAGCCGCACTGTACGGCGCCGGCATCAATGAACGCCTGTTGCAGCGGATCCAGATTGGCGCCGTCCGCTAAGCCCTCCACGGTCGTGACCTGCTTGCCTTGTAAGGACAAAGCGAATTGCATGCAGGAATACACCGCCTTGCCGTCGACGTGCACCGTACAACAACCACATCCGCCCGTGTCGCAGCCGCGCTTGGTGCCTATCAGTTCGAGTTTTTCCCGCAGCACCTTCAACAAGGTATCGTTGGGCGCAACCGCGACCTCGACCGTCTCGCCGTTTACGTCGAGGTTGATCAGTTGGTTCATGCTGCTTCTCCTTTTCCGTTCAAGCGTGCCGCTGCCTGTTGCAGCGCCCGCTTTACGTATACCTTTGCGATGGCCGTGCGGTATTCAGCCGAAGCGCGGTGGTCGGACATCGGCTCGATGTCTGCGGGGACTGCGTCCGCCGCCGCCTGGAACAACTCCGCGCCACTGCTTTGACCGTTCAGCACCGCTTCGGCGGCCGGCGAACGTACCGAGCTTTCACCTATACCGCCGCCAACCGTGACGCGAGGGTCACTGCAGTTGCCCTCGGCATTCAAGGTAATGCGGACCGCGACATTCACGATCGCCAGATCATTGGCGTTCGTTTCGAGCTTGAGAAATGCACTGGCAGTTCCGGGAGCCGCGTTAGGAATGGTCAACCCGGTCACGAACTCGTCGCCAGAGAGCGAATTTTCGAACAGACCCGTGAGGAATTCCGGTAATGCAATGGTGCGCTCGCCAGCGCTCCCTTGTGCGGTAACCGTTGCGTCGAGTGCCAGCAGCGCGGTCGGTAAATCAAAAAATGGGCAGGACGCGGCGATGTTGCCGCCGATCGTTGCCACATTGAGGATTTGCATGGGTGGGTAGGTCAAGGCGTCCTTGACCGCGCCCAGTGCGGGTGTCTCATTAACCTGTGGAGCCGCGGCAAGCTGGGCGAACGTGGCCATTGCGCCAAGGCGCAGCGCATCAGCGTCGAAACTGACGGTATTGAGGCCTAGGTTTTGGATATCGATCAAAGCGTCGATGCCGGTAAGCAGGCCGCGCGCTTCAAGACCATGGACAAAAGTGCCGCCGGCGACAATTAAACCACTGTCGCCAAGGCGCTCGAGCAACGTTACGACGTCCGCGGCGGTGTCGGGTAAACAGTATTCGTTAAGACCAGCTAGAGACACGATAATCCTCCCGGGGTAGGGCGTGCAGGCGCCCGGTTGTTGTTAGCTATTGCGTTACCGGCGGCAACCTATCATGCAAGCGCCAGCTTTGCCACGCGGGCGCCGGCACGTGGGCAGACTCAGGCCGCTATAGTAAAGGGTTGTGACAGTGCCAGGCTACACAAATCTGATCCAAGGCACACCGTTACGGTAGCCATGCAGCGGTTTGGCGCTGCCGCGGTATTGTTTTGGGAAAAGCACTTCGCCGAGCATAAATTCAGTCACGTCGACCAGCGGTAGATCGCTAATATCGCTGGCGGAGACCCAGCGCAAATCATCGAGTTCCCCGTCGCCGCGGAGCTCACCCGCCGCATGGCGGCCATCAACAGCGAAAAAGCGGGCGTGAAAGCGCATGCGGCTACCAGTTGGTGTAATTGCCCGTCCAACGTAGGTTAAATTGGCGAGTGCCGGCACCAGACCGGCGTTAACGAAATCGCGCCACGCCGGATCAGCTGGGCCTAGCGCCGACGTTCGCTCGCCGACCATTAATCCAGTTTCCTCGAAGGTTTCACGGATGGCGGCCATGGCCAGGGCCTGTGCTCGCCGCGCTGAGTCGGCAACGCCAAGTTTGCTGGCAATGGCGTTTTTGAGCCGGCTTGCCGGCAGTGCAAGGTAATCCGCGGGATCCACCGCGCCGCCCGGAAACACGTAACAGCCAGGTACAAATCGCGCCCGCGAATGTCGGCGGCCCATTAATATTTCGCGGCCGCGCGCGCCGTCGCGCACAATGATTAGACTTGCAGCGTCTCTGGGTTTAACGATCATTTCGTTATTTTCGGATGCGTGGCGGTTTATCCGAGCGGCGAGATCTTAACCCAGGCGACAGAGGATCCCGACTCCAGCGCACGGCGCGGCGCGGCGCTCCTGCCGCATTTGGCGTGATCGTCGAATTGGCCGGCCGTGCTTGAGATGCGCGCCCGGCTATCAATTACAATGAGGCCTTGCGGTTGGGCGCGTAAGTCATTTCGACAAGCCGCAGAATCAGGAGGAACTCAGTATCCATGAAACTTGGAATTCTCGTGGGTTATTCACAGGCAACCATGGATATTCCCATGGATTTAATTCTGGAGGGCGAACGGCTGGGTTATGACTCAGCGTGGACGTCCGAGGCTTATGGCTCCGATGCCGTGAGTCCGGCCGCCTGGATCCTGGCGCAAACGAGCACCATTAAGGTGGGCACCGCAATCATGCAATTACCCGCGCGCTCCCCTACCAGTACGGCCATGACGGCCATGACACTCGACAAATTGTCGGGCGGTCGCTTCCTGTTGGGTTTAGGCCCGTCGGGACCTCAGGTCGCCGAAGGCTGGTATGGCCAGGCCTACGGTAAGCCCATGGCCCGCATGCGTGAATACGTCACGATCATCCGCAAGATCTTGGCGCGCGATGAACCGCTGACGCACACAGGCACTTACTATGAGATCCCGTATCGGGGGGAGGGCAGCAGCGGACTAGGCAAGCCCCTCAAGAGTATTCTACACGGCGATCCGGCGATGAAAATCTACTCTGCCGCGATAACCCCGGCCGGCGTGCGCCTGGCCGCTGAGATAGCCGATGGATTTTTTCCGTTATGGATGAACCCCGAGCGTTTTGATGTTTTTGAGGGCTCTATTCAACAGGGATTCGACAAGGCCAGCGGCGCTAAGAGCCTCGACAACTTTGACGTGGCAGCGTTCGTCGATGTGTCCATGGGGGACGATATCGACGCATGTCGGCTGCCAATAAAGCAGAAGATTGCATTGTATGTAGGTGGAATGGGCGCCCGCGGTAAGAATTTTTATACCGACTATACCAAGCGTCTGGGTTACGAGGACGCGGCCGTGAAAATTCAGGACCTGTTCCTGGCCGGTAACAAACGCGAGGCCGTTGCGGCCGTTCCGGATGAACTCGTTGATGAATGCAACCTTGTCGGCCCCGCGCAGCGGATCCGCGAGCGCCTACAGATCTGGAAAGAAGCCGGTAAGCAGGGCCGGGTTGGCTCGATGCTGCTGGGCGGTGCGTCCGTTGATGCCTTACGCGTCGTTGCTGAGGAAGTACTATAAGGAGAGCCCACATGAGGCGGTTCGTCGAGAATCCGATTGTTCATTTCCTCGTGATCGGCGGTGCTTTGTATCTGTTGCTGGCTGAGCCCGCCAATGATCGGATCCAACTGCATCATTTGCAGCTTGAATCAGCCCGCCAGGCGATGCGGTCAACACTGGGTGTTGAGGAGTTGAGCGCAGCGCAGCGTTTACAGGCAGATCGGCGCGTGGTTGAAGATGAACTGTTGTATCGCGAGGCCATCGCCTTGGGTCTGGACCAACACGATCACATCGTTCGCCAACGACTGGTGCAAAAGATGTTGTTTCTGGCCGAGGACAGGGCTAGCCCCGATCCTGACCCATCGGAATTGCGCGCCTTATATAACGCTCACCCGGAGCAATTTGCGCTAGCGCCCAGGGTTGGATTCGTGCACGTCTACCTGCGTGAGCCTGATGATGAGCGACTTGCAAGTTTAGCGGCTGAATTAGCCGACGCAGTAGATACGCGCGCCGCCACGTTGGGGGATGAGTTCCCGTTACCCCATGTGGTGAGCGAGGCTTCGCTCGAGGATATCGGTGTGAATTTCGGCGATGATTTTGCGGCCGCATTATCGACAATGCCGCTCGCGGAATGGATCGGTCCCGTGCCATCGCGTTTTGGTGTTCACTTTATTAAGCTGAAAACGCGCCGCGAGGCAACGACGAAAAGTTTCGACGAAAGCCTGCCCGTTTTGACGCAGCGCTGGCAGCAGCAACGCAAACGAAAAATTCATTCGGAGTTGATAATGCGGCTGCGCACGAAATATTCGATAGAGATTGATCCCGACTCCCCTGACAGTTACCGCAGGAATGTGGAGGAAGCCATCGCACTTGCGGCGCAGAATACGAATGACGCATCGTAGTCACCGGCGCTCTGGGTTGTTGTTCGCCGTCGTGGCGTTGATATTGAGTGGTGTTGTCCACGCGCACCAGATGCGCACGGGTTATCTGGACATAACCGAGCAAAGCACGCAGCGCCTGGCGATTGCGTGGCGCTCGACCGTGCCGGTACCACCACCGGCCATGATGCTGGGCGCTGATTGTGTGCAGGAAGGTGGGGGTAGAACCGGCGTCGTGCAAAGCGTTTATTGCGCCGGCGGTGTCGCCGGCCAAGCCGTGACGCTGCAAGCTCTGGGCGCGACCGTCAGCGAAGTGCTGGTGCGCATAAATTTTCGCGATGGGCGGCAGCACACACAGTTGCTATCGCCTAATGCCTCGTCATTCCAGATCCCTTTGGCGCCGCAGAGTGGTTGGCAGGCGTTGCTGACCTATTGCAAGTTGGGTGTGCAACATCTGTTGTTAGGCGGGGATCATCTACTATTTCTGCTGGCACTGTTTTTGTTGGTTCGCCGGCCACTGCATTTACTTGCTGCGGCAACCGCATTCACGGTGGCCCACAGCATCACCTTGGCACTGGTGGTGCTTGATCAGATCAGCCTGGACGCCCACGCAACGGAAGCCTGCATAGCGCTGAGTCTGATATTGATTGCCTACCAGGTCGTCACCGTTAGCGCCGACAAAGCAGTGTCGAATGTCAAGACATGGTTGGCACTTGCCTTCTTTTTCGGGCTTTTGCATGGACTCGGATTTGCCGGCGTACTGCGCGATATCGGATTACCTGAGCAGTCCGTCGCCATGGCTTTGGTCGGTTTCAACATTGGTCTGGAAATCGGCCAGATCGGTTTGCTGCTATTGTGTCTGACGTTGATTGGCGGTATCGAAGCAATGATCAGCCTGCCGCGTCTGCGCCTTGCCGGCGGCTACGTAGTCGGGGTTATGGGGGCATTCTGGTTGCTTTTGCGTATTTGAGTGGTTGCGTCGAACAAACGACTTTCCGGGAGAACACAATGAAGGCATGGATGGTTGCGGCATTGTTGTATTTAGTGAGCGCAGCGTCACCGGTCATCGCGGACGGGGAATGTCCGGGGTACGTTGCCGGGGAGAAGCAGGTGCTGTGGGGTGACATGCATGTTCACACTTCGTTTTCCATGGACGCCTATGCATTTGGTACGCGCAATGATCCGCGCGACGCCCTGGCATTCGCACGCGGGCAAGAGCTGACCTTGGCCGACAATGAAACACGCGTTCGCATCGACCGGCCCTTGGATTTTACGGCGATTACCGATCATTCGGAATTTTTCAACGTCATGTATGTCTGTACTGATCCGCAATTTGCCGACAGCGAATGGTGTGGAAAATTCCGCAGCCTGGCGACCCCCGCGGCGTCGATGCAGGGATTCCGCGAAGTGTTTTTGCCGTTGATCGAAAACGAAACAGCACAAGAAGCGCCGTTTTGCGGCGATGAGGGTGCAGATTGCAAGGCATTGCGCCAGCTCGAGTGGCCGCGCGTGCAACATTATGCGAATGCCGCCAACGCGCCGTGTGAATTCACAAGCTTCGTAGCGCTGGAGTGGACGGCGACACCCAATCGCGATCATTGGCATCGCAACATAATTTTCGCTAACGAAAACGTGCCAGCCCACCCCGTGAATTATGTTGACCATCCAACGGTTGAGGCTATGTGGCGGATGCTCGATCGTGAATGCCGCGCTGCCGATGGCTGCGACGTCGTCGCTATCCCGCACAACATAAACCTGGCTTCCGGCGGTGGCTTTGATGTTGAAACCGCGACGGATGCCGATCTCAAACTGCGCGCACGCTACGAGCGTGTTGCGGAGATCCATCAGCACAAGGGCAATAGCGAATGCCTTGCACCTTACGGTGATGACAACGCCGAGTGCGAATTTGAATACGCCAACATTCAGTCTGAATGGCATGCGGTCAAACCGGCGGCGCTGCCTGCGGACGAGCGCAATCAATTCCGGCAGAGCTACTACCGCACGGTACTCGCGCGTGGTCTCCAGAGCTACGAGAAGGCCGGTTTTGACCCGCTGCAACTGGGCGCCATCGGTTCGACCGATACCCACGCGGGATTGCCCGGCTACGTAAAGGAGGAGGATTGGCAGGGTGCGATGGGCGTGGATCTCGAGCCGGGCGCACGACTCACCACATTCGGCAGCTATAACCCCGGTGGGCTGGCCGCGGTATGGGCTGAAGAGAATACCCGCGCAAGCATCTTCGCTGCGCTCAAACGCCGCGAAGTGTACGGGACCAGCGGGCCACGGATCACGCTTAAGTACTTCGCCACTTTCGAGCAGGGCGGAGATCCGTGCCAGGCGGCATTCGAAGGTGACACGGCCGCTGTCATGGGCGGTAATATCGAGTCGCAAGGCGCACTGAAACCGCGTTTTGTGATCAATGCCCTGCAAGATGAAAAGCCACTTGCCCGCATCGACATTGTGCGTGGCGTGCTGGTTGACGGTGGGGTGAAGGAGACTGTGACGTCGTTTGCGGTTGGCGGTGCCAACGGTGGGGCGAGCGCCTGCATCGCCTGGACTGAAGAGAGCTATGATCCAGCGACACCAGCGTTCTGGTACGCCCGGGTATTGGAAGTGCCCAGCAAGCGCTGGTCCAAGCACTTGTGTGAAAAGCACAACAACTGCGCCGATCACCCCGATATGGATCGCATGATCCAGGAACGGGCCTGGGCTTCGCCGATCTGGAATCTGCCGTAGTCTCTACGCAACTGGAACGAGTCAGGTGGATTATTCGTGCCGCGTTTTCTAGTATTAAGGGTAGTTGTTAATTAAGTGTGGGAGCACAATATGGCTACTCACGGCCGTCTTTATATAACCACTGCACTATTACTAGCGGTCGCGTCCTCCGACGTGGTCGCGCAATCGATGACTGTGATTGGCGGTGATTCGTTTGCCAACGAATGCTATATGTCGGCCACTATCGCAGTACAAATGAACAGCGCCGGACGCGATGATTTGAAAGACTGCAATCTGGCGCTGCAACACAGCCAGCTTTCACTGCGTGATCGCATGGCGACTTATGTCAACCGCGGCATCGTCTACGCCGCCATGGAAGAGTACAACAAAGCGATCAAAGACTATGCGACGGCAATACGGATGAACCCGGATGTGGGCGAGGCATATGTAAATCGCGGTAATTTGTATTTTCTCGGGGCGCTATTCGACAGGGCCGTGCAAGAGTACACAACGGCGCTCAATATCGGCATGAAAAAAGAGCACGTTGCTTATTACAATCGCGGAATGGCCTACGAGAATCTCAAAGATTACAGCAAGGCCGAAGCGGATTATCGGCATGCAATTTCTCTGCTCCCGGAATGGACTGATCCCCACACCAAACTTGAACGCGTCCTGGCTAAGCTGGAAAAAGAGTCCGCACCACCTCAGTAATTTCCGCGCCCGAGATATCCTCCGGCAACACAACCGCTACACCGTCGGTGCCTGGCTAACGTCGTCTATTTTCGCAGAGGGCGCCACCGCCGAGATTGTTTTCACCACGTCCAGGTAGATGTGGCGGACCTGGAGGATCTCGAATCCGGCGGCTTCCACGTTGGCGACAGTATTGCGGTTCATCTCCGGTCCAACGCGACGGCTTAACGGCGTCATGAAATCCATCATGAGCTTGAATGGCAGGAAGCGGCTACCGGTGTGCTCGAACATGCGCAGGTGACCGCCGGGCTTGAGCACACGCTGTAGCGATTTCAGCCCATCTATTGGATCAGGGACCGAGCAGAATGTGCACGACGTGTAGATCTGATCGAAGGTGTGATCGGCGAAACTCATGTCGTGCACGTCCATGACCTGCGCTTCAATAGTGCCGGAATAAGCATCAATGCGCGCTTGCGCCCCCTCCAGCATTTTCGGGCTTATATCAATCGCGGCTATTTCACGATTAGGCGGGAAAAACTCAATATCCAATCCGGTTCCCAATGCCAGAAAAAGCACCTTGCCGTCCATGTTGCTGAAGAGTTTGAGTTTCTCCGGTGCCCAGCGACGTTCGGGTCCAATACCAGACATGAAATCGTAGGCTACCGCGGCCCGGTCCCACTTTTCCTGGTTGGCAATATTCACGCTGCGCTACCGCGTCGTTGATCACCTCGAATCAGGTAATTCGCATATGCGCAAAACAGCAGTGCAATCAGACCGATACCAGCGCCGAGTTTCGCCGCCTCCCAAACTCCAACGGGCAGCATCGCGGCGCGCATACCGACCACCATGCCTGCAATCATGCCTCCAAGCATGATCGGCACCATGACCTCCATGGCCCCGAAATAGCGCATAAACACGAAGGTGCCAGAGACGACGGCGATCAGCATGCCCAATATCATGCACAGCAACATTGCGACGAACATGTTCCAAGTCGGATTGACCAGTAGCGCCGACACCAGCGCGGCAAGTGCGCCGACGACGATGTTGGATAACAGATCACCCAGCAAAAAATAGAGACGATCAGGCATTGGTATCGACCACGGCAGTCATTGGAGCCCGTATTCTAGCCCTAGATCACCGTGAGCAGACAAACGAGATAACGCCGGTGAAAAGGGGCTTCGAGCAGCACCGGATCAGCCAGCTGCACGGACCTGCGGCTGAGGCGCAAGAAGAATTGGTATTTGACTCTGCCCGACATTATCTGATTGCGAGCTCCAACGAACGAGGGTTGCCGGTGCTCCGAAGCTCTCAAGCATTTCCACAGAAACGCTTTTTTAGTAAGAATCATTTGCATCTAGAGAGTGCTAGCTGACACCTTGTGTCTGACGAATTGCTATTTCATGCTGATCTGGGTTCGCCGATTACTACCAGGGTTGCGGCGGGCGGTAGGACGCGCACGGGGGCTACTCGCCGCATCCGCCGAATACCCATCGTGTCATTGAAGTGGGTTGTGTTGACCTTCGCGACAAAGCGCTTGAGGTGAAATAAGTCTCTTAGCACGCTGCTTTAGTAAATCGTCCGTACTATTGAACCCTAAATCGTTGTTTTTAAGGAGGCAATTAAATATTCTAGGCCTAATGTCCGATTTAAACTTCGCACTTTAGGTCCTCTACTTATAGTTAGGTGTCGCAATGAGCGAATACGAAGTCGTCGACTTATTCAATTCGCACGCGGAGACTTTGCTGACCATTCTCATGGGGTTTATATCGGCAACGTCAGCGTTCTTGATAGTCGCTTATCTTGTGGCAAAAGAACTATCGGCGTTCCTCGCTAGCGTCGCAATGGCTCTCTATTCAATCGCGTCACTAGTCTTAATGGCACTAGCCGAACGCCAGGGTACGGCGCTGGTCGATCTCAGAGGGCAAATGCGCCAGATATTGTCTTGGCACCCGGGAACCTATGAAGACCAGTGGATTATGCCGACCGCTTTTTTTCTGTTGTCGTTTTGATGGCGCTTCTCTATATAAGCTCGGTCGGATATTTCTTCTATGCCAGATCATCGCGAAGCAACACCTAACCAGGCGCGTATGGACTCCTCAGTCAATAGTTAATCGATATTAATTACCGTTTAATTTTGCGCGGCGACTTCATTGACCGGTAAATAGGTGTGCAAACGCGTATTCGGCCTTTGTTTGTGCCGGACGTGCCGGCGGGCCATGAGAGAGATCCGCACTACCCGAAACCTATCGTTGAATCGTACTTGAAAGAACCAGCATGGTTATCGGTCTTATGGGTAGCACGGTTGAACCGTGAGTACCGTCAATAAAATAAGTCACGCATCACCTGTGGTGGGTTGAATAAGGTTTAGGCGGCGAAGCGCAAGGCATCGTTGCCGTTAAAGGGTTCTTGTCGAGTCCAAACGGCCCACATAATGCGCGCCATTTTATTGGCCAATGCGACGGTTGCTTTGTTGTGCCCGACACGTTGCTCTGTGTTGATGGCCCACTGTTCGACGTGGGTGAGTGTTCGTTTCGACTTGGCCTTGCGTTTCGCGGCCAGTAGCGCAGAGCGGGCCCCATGGATAATCAATGTGCGTAGATAGCAATCACCATTTTTTGAAATCGGGCCCAGGCGACGCGTTGAGCCTGAGCTGTATTCCCGGCAGGTTAATCCAAGCCAGGAAGCGAAACTTTTGCCGCGAGGAAACGCATGAATGTTGGGTACTCTAGCCACCGCTGCAGTGGCGGTGATGATGCCGACACCGGCGATCTGCATCAACGACTGGCAATTATCGTCTTGCGCTGCAGATGCCTTCAAGACGTTATTGACTTGTTCCACTCGTGCCGTCAGGGCATCGATTTCATCAATCAGTGCCCCCAAGGTGGGTTGAAGTAACGGTGGGGTTTTCTCTGCTGCCCCACGCAGTCGTGGCGTAGACACATTGTCGGGTAGGGTGAGACCAAATTCTGCCAACAGCCCGCGTGCTTCATTGATCCTGGCGACCCGTGCGCACTTCCATTGTTCTCGAATACGATGGATGGATTGCAATGCTTGGTGCGCTTCACTTTTCACCGGTATCGGTTTTAGGTCGTGGTCTTGGATGGCTTGGATGAGGGCGTGGGCATCGGCGGCATCGGTTTTATTGCGACGAACATACGCTTTGACGTATCTCGCATGGAGCAGTGTCACTTCATGACCAAGGACTGATGCGGTGCGACCCCAATAATGACTGGTGCCGCAGGCTTCCATGGCAAGATGCATCGGCTCGGTGGTGACTAGCCAACGACGAAATTGACTGCGTGATAAACGCTTTCTCGAGACGATGTGATGCTTGCTATCTGTAATCGATAATTGGAAGACGCATTTTGAAAGATCAATACCAACCAGGTTAAGCTTCATGTCATGGACTCCTCTACGATGACTTTGTTAGAACATGTGGCGTGTCTAATTTATCGTTCTTTGTGGAGGAGTCCATGCTATCGCTGGAGCCGACGCGGAAAAGCTATGTCGTTTAAAACTGCAACATCGTGGCGCGCGGCTCAGCTTAGTCGTTAGGCGTCTTGATGGCTCACCACCGAAAATTTGAGCCGCAGCTCGAAAACTTCAGGCATGAGGCCGAGTACATTGCACGATATGTCTATGCAGACATGGCCGTGCAGCATGCAGCGTCGAGATCCGATCGGCTCCTAGGCCGATTGAATGAAACGCCTCTCTTCTGGATTACGAGTAGTGCGGGATTTCAACTCGCTGGCTATATTTCGCTCGGTCGCGTTTTCGATCAAGGTGCAAGGTACACGATAGATAATATGGTCGGGAGCTTTGAGCGGAACCTGCAGCTGTTCTCTAGAAGCAAACTTGCCGAACGAAAACGCGATGGCAAAACGAGCGATCCCGAGTGGCTCGCCGAGTACTTAGAACGAGCACACTACCCTACCGCTAAGGACGTAGAGTTTCTGCGCGAAAAGGTAGCGAAATATCGGGCGATATATGAACGCTCCATCAAACCCGTAAGAGATAAATACCTCGCGCACCGAGAGAAAATTGACCACACAGAAGTCACAGAATTGTTTGCAGGCGGAACGAAACGCGAGCTATGGCGTCTTTCGTCTTTTCTCGTGCAGTTTCACGATGTCCTTTGGGAGCAACTACATAACGGACGAAAGCCAAAATTCCGCTCGATTCGCTATTCGCCTAAGTCGATCTATGATTCATCAAGCGAAGGCGGAATGGTGCACGAGAGAATCGTAGCCGAAGTCCGAGTGCTAATGGAGCGATTAGCGAAATGACGCCTAACAAATGGATCAACCGGCGCGTTACAGCGCGCTTCTTTGGAGCAGCTTCGCATTTTCGCTCCAAAGAGGCGCGCTGTAACGCGCCGGTTATCCTAGCGTTAGGCGGCACAAAAAAGTGGGTTGATTTCGTTGAGTGCACGGGTTCAGCAATTGCCTGCTGTTAGGCGACGACCGTCGCTAGCCAGAGAGCGCGAAGGTATGAGACAACGGATAGGTCGTGAGAAGTTCTGCACCATTATCGTTCTCGCCCTCGCAATCATCCTCATTACCGCCAATGGCTTTGCTGCACCCAAAGTCCCGGCAATCCTTCCTGCCAGCTGGGTGCACGATTACGATTACGAAGAGGACATCACGGTCTATCTCAGGAGGCAACATCTTCTCGCTCGAGAAAAGGGGTTGACTGCGTATATCTATATTTATCGCGATGCTTCCTCTCACTGTAGAGCTGTGCGGAGTTTGATGAAAAGAAAAAACATAGAGCAAGCTTTCGCTGGAACACGAATAGTTATGCTCCAACGTGTTGCCCTGGATTTACAGCATAGCAGGGACCGACAATCGGGCATCAGTCCTCCAAGGTGGGCTCCTGCGATGGCGAGAATCGACGAAAACGGTACAGTTGAAGGGACGACCTTTTTCCCGGACGTATATTTGTTTCATCCAGATAGGGTAGGAGTGCACAAGTACGAGGTTAAAACAAAAAAGGGTAGATTCTCTAAGAAAGATTACGCAAATTACATGCGCAAGTATTTCAATGACAACAATCAGCACTAGATTCTTCTGGTACCGCATATGCCGGGGATAGGCGGGGTAGCTGTGCCGCCTAACCAGCGACTGTGATTTGCAAGTTCGCTAATCAGGCATATTTTTCACTCCAGTTGTTGCCGTCTCTGACCATGGCGTTGAGGATGGTGATGAATTTACGCATGCAAGCAGTCAGAGCGACTTTCTTGTGTTTTCCGGTGGCGAGTAAGCGTCGATAGAAGGCGCGAATGACGGGGTTGTGCTGGGTCGCACTGAGCGTGGCCATGTACAGAACTGTGCGCACGGTTGCGCGCCCGCCTTTGATGCGCCGTTTACCCCGAAGGCGACCGCTATCACGATTGATAGGGGCTACGCCGACGAGGGCCGCGATTTGTTTTTGGTTGAGTTTGCCCAGCTCAGGCAAGTCCCCAAGCAGCGTGTAGATAAGGGTGTCGCCGACACCGGGGACGGAAGCCAATTGGCGGTGTGTTGCCGCCCATTCGGTGACCTGAGCGATGAGTTGGCTGAGACGGGCTTCGGTCCACTGGATCTCCTTATCGAGGGTTTTGATCACGGCGCGGTGTGAACGCTGCAGGGCAGCGGGCATGATGTGCGCGCGATTCATCTCCATGGTGCGCATATCGACGAGTTGGCGTCGCCGGGCGATTAAGTCCTTTACCTGAAGGACTTTTTTGTCCGTGTGGGGTATGACCTGGGGTTGTACCCGTGCGGCAAACTCGGCGATGAGCCGGGCATCGATGGCATCGGTTTTAGCCAACTGGCCGATGGCGCCGGCGTAGCGGCGTACGTTGAGCGGATTGACGACGACAATCGGCAATTGCTTATCGATGGCCGCCTCCACCAGCAGCCGTTCGTAACGTCCCGTGGCTTCTACCACGATGCGGGCGACCGGGTAGCGGGCCAGGCGTGTCACTAGCTTACGGATGGCCTTGGGCTCATTAGCCGCTTGAAGTGCCAGGCGCCTTTCCCAGACATAAACGTCCACCACGTCCTTACCGACATCGACACCTACATTGATACGCTTATCCTTGATTGTCATAACAACTCACCCTTGCTAGATTCGGGCTCGTGAGGCCCATTCGACTGTTCGAGTTAATCAATCGGGTCGACCCGGCGCCGCTCGCTGGTTAACGGTCTTGCCTAGGCAGAGCCGACGCTGGATCGGGCTGCCGGGTCGGTAGTTTGCTGGTAACAAGTTACGGGCCTCACTCTATCGGACTGGAGGTCAGTAGTGTCATACAAGGCCCTGGAGCCGACGCGGAAAAGTATGTCAATTAAATCCGAAACATCGTGGCGCGCGGCTCAGCTTAGTCGTTATATGTATTGAGGCTCGCCAAGGAAGATCGTAATGCGCCTAGTCAGGGTCAAGTTGAAGAACTTTCGCTGTTATCAAGTAGAGACTGAGATCCACCTAAATGACCTCACGGCAATAATCGGAAAGAACGACATTGGAAAGTCGGCGATCCTCGATGCGATGGACGCCTTCTTCAATGACGCAATTGACCCGTCAGATCTTTCGGCCAATGCTGATTCCCAAGTCGTCAGTATTACGTGCGTTTTCGACGGAGTGCCGCCAGAAGTCATTCTCGACACTGCCGTAGCAACCTCGCCACGAGCAGAGGGCATTCTAAACCCGGATGAGCAGTTGGAAATACGGAAAACCGTGACGTTTGGAAAACGGAAATCGACCGCGGTATTCCTGATGGGGAATCAGCCGAACGACGAACGCCTAGGAAATCTCCTGAGTCTAAAGAATACGCGCCTGAAAAATTTGGCTGAACAACTCGAAGTCAATCTGGACGATATCGATAAAAGAAAGAACCCGCTCATTCGAGAAATTATTCGAAATGCGGTTGGCGGTGAACGTGTTCTAACCGAACTAAAGGTGGATGGCGGGGTAGATGCTGAAGATAATTTGAAGACGATTTGGGGGTCGCTGAAAAAGTTGTTGCCGGTGTATTCCCTGTTCAAAACGGATAAGAGTTTCGACGATAAAGACGGTGTAATTAAGGATCCGTTGCAGGCTGCGATTGATGAGGCGCTTGCACTCCCGGATATAAAAGATCTATTAGCCCAGATTGAAGAACGAGTGAAAGAGTTTTCTACGGACGTTGCGGATCGGACTATCGAGAAGCTGAAGGATATCGACGAGTCGATTGCTGAGACCCTGAAATCTGAATTTGGTAAGAACCCTAACTATTCGAAAGTCTTTGATCTGACGCTACTAAACGAAAATGATATACCCCTCAACAAACGCGGTAGCGGCGTTAGACGGCTCGTGATTCTAAGTTTTTTCCAGGCCCAGGCTGAACGACGAAAGATCGAATCTGACGCACCGTCAATAATTTACGCGATAGAAGAACCGGAAGCGTCCCAGCATCCGGACCATCAGAAGATGGTTGTTAATGCGCTTACGGAATTAAGTGAACAGATTGATGTGCAAGTCTTATTCACGACGCATAGTGCGAATCTCGCACGAGAAATTCCGATTGGGTCTTTGCGTTTCGTTTCGCTGAATGAAAACGCCGAGGTCACAATCGAATACGGGAGGGCATCGAATACCCAGAGCGATAACGAAGATGTTATTGAGAAAATTGTACGTGCCTTAGGCATTCTTCCTAATCCTTCTGAAACCGTTCGGGTTTTGGTCTACGTCGAAGGAAATCACGATGTAAATGCTCTAAAGCGATATAGCAAGATACTTAGCGAAAACGATGCGGAGATAATCAATTTGGGAGACACAAATCGAGTTGGGTACGTAATTACGGGCGGATCTGCTCTCAAGCACTATGTAGAACAAAAGCACCTGGCTGGGTTGGGAAAGGCTGAAGTCCATATTTACGACAACGATGTCGCGGAACACAGAGCTGTAGTGCAGCGAATCAACGAAGAAAACGACTCACGAAAGATCGCGTTCAATACCAGTAAGTCGGAACTGGAGAATTACCTTCACCATCTTGCAATTGAGGAATCGTATGCGGCTAATGGCACGCTTGGCGTACTATTGGGGCCGATTACGGACGAAATAGACGTACCGATCGAAACGGCGAAAAAGCTTCACACTCTTGCGGAAGAAGAGTGGGAGGACCTGGACAATGAGAGTAAGAAGGACAGAGCTAACGGCAAAAAAAAGCTTCTAAATACTCTAGCGGTTGAAAATATGACCATAGATAGGATTGTGGAACGAGGTGCATTTGAGGAGATCGAAAAATGGCTTGTGGAAATCGGCCGGCTAGCCACTTAGTTTCGAACGAAAGGATACATATAACAAAGCGCTCAACGCCGACGCTTGACTGCGCCTTCCCTGCGCTGCCGCTTCGGTCAGTTGCCGTCAAGTGCGGGTTAGCTTTGCGTTAGGTAGCAGGATTAGAGAGGGTGTCAAATCGAGGTCGAATTCGTATATCAAGAATCGTTCGCTGGCTTGCGCGTTCTTGTTCGCTTCTCGTGGTTGTGGCGGTGCCCTACTACTGGGCTACGTCGCCCTGGGAATATACTAGCCGCAGTGAATGGGTCATAGTTTTCTTGGTGTCCATCGCCCTTGTGGGGTTTATCTTGGCTTGGCGGTGGGAATGTGTTGGAGGAATAATTGGCCTAATCGCTACCCTGTTAACCGTGCCTGTAGGAATTGTTTCGAGTCATTGGTTTTTTACTAGCAGTCTGTACTTACAAAGCGCTCAACGCCGACGCTTGACTGCGCCTTCCCTGCGCTGCCGCTCCGGTCAGTTGCCGTCAAGTGCGGGTTAGCTTTGCGTTAGGTAGCAGGATTAGAGAGGGTGTCAAATCGAGGTCGAATTCGTATATCAAGAATCGTTCGCTGGCTTGCGCGTTCTTGTTCGCTTCTCGTGGTTGTGGCGGTGCCCTACTACTGGGCTACGTCGCCCTGGGAATATACTAGCCGCAGTGAATGGGTCATAGTTTTCTTGGTGTCCATCGCCCTTGTGGGGTTTATCTTGGCTTGGCGGTGGGAATGTGTTGGAGGAATAATTGGCCTAATCGCTACCCTGTTAACCGTGCCTGTAGGAATTGTTTCGAGTCATTGGTTTTTTACTAGGCCGGGCTTTTCCCTCCTTGTTGGGCTAAGTGTTCTTTTTCTAGTGTCTTGGCTTTTGCGGCTCAAGCACGAAGAAACCGCTGGGTTGCGGGAGTTGGGGATTTTGATTCCCACCTGTGCGTTTGCGGCGGGGGCAGCAATAATGTTTGCACTCGTCCGATATTCGGAACCGAGTTTTCGCGAGTATGCCGAAGCTAGACTTCGCGATGTGGAAATAAACTCAGCGAACGTATTTCGCGCCTACAGCGCTGAAGCGAACCCCGAAGTGCAGGCCGGCTACTTGGTTTACACTCTACGGGCCCGAGATGGAGGTGCCGTTTCCGCCAGTTCGTATAAACGCTCTCTTGCGCTAGCGTGGACGCGCCAATGTATCACTTACCAACGACTTCAAAGGGAACAAACGCCTAGAACCTGTGAGCTGGCTCGCGAGGCGGTGAATGAATGGAACCCCGAGTGGAGCTATGCAAAATTCGCAGAGACAATTAGCGATCAATACTTCTTTGTCACTCAGCTACCTAACCCGGCGCTGGAGCCGCCGCGGGAAAGGCATGTCGATTAAAACCGAAAGACCGCGGCGCGCGGCTCAGCTTAGTCGTTAGGCCTCGCTCCGGCATTGTAACCTGTAACGGGATGGGTTACATTCGCAGCCATGATCAGGAGCTTTAGGCACCGTGGTCTTGGGCGATTCTTTACCACGGGGTCGCGAGCGGGCATCCAGTCTCAGCATGCAAACCGACTGCGACTCATCTTAGGCCGACTTCATGCGGCAACATCACCGCAAGATATGGACTTGCCCGGCTTGTATCTTCACCAGCTCCAAGGGCGGCGAAGAGGAACTTGGTCGGCGCGGGTTAGCGGCAATTGGCGTATTACGTTTAAATTCGATGGTGCTGACGCTGTGGATATAGACTACGAAGATGATCATTGAGGTTAAAGAGATGAAGATGCATAACCCACCCCATCCAGGAGAAGTTCTAAAGGAGCTGTGCATCGAGCCGTTAGGATTAAGTGTGACCGACGCGGCTGAGGCTCTCGGAGTTAGCCGTAAGACCTTGTCGGCCATTTTGAACTGCCGCGCTGGTATCAGCCCAGAGATGGCCATCCGGTTATCGAAGGCGTTTAGTACGTCTGCTGAGAGCTGGCTCAATCAGCAGGCTCACTACGACCTCTGGGTTACCGGCAAGTCACTTGGTAAGGTTAAGGTCAAGAAGTTATCTGCGGCCTAGCTCGGCGCTGGAGCCGACGCGGGATAGCATGTGGTTTAAATCTGAAACATTGTGGCGCGCGGCTCAGCTTGGTCGTTAGCGGCTTTAACACAATGGTACCGTAATGGTACCATTTCTAGGTGCCGCCTAAAATCCGAGAACTTATCCGCACTCTCAAAGCTGCTGGGTTCGAAGACCGTGGCGCCAAGGGTAGTCATCGAAATTTCAAACATCCGGATGGCGCGCGAATAACGATCAGTGGTTCTCTGGGAGCCGACGCAAAACCATATCAGGAAAAAGCCGTGCGACTAGCGATAGACGAGGTATCCAAATGAAAACATCAGCTCAATACCTAAAAATCGTCGAGTGGTCCGACGAGGACCAATGCTATGTTGGCCGTTGCCCGGAACTAATGCTTGGAGGTGTTCACGGCAAAAACGAACAAAAGGTTTTCGCTGAATTATGTGCCGTAATCGGAGAGTGGATAGCGATATCCGAGAGGGATGGCGATGAATTGCCTCCGGGAATGGCCGGGAAAAGATACTCAGGAAAGTTCAACCTTAGGCTAGGGAAAGAACTGCACGAACGGCTTGCAATTGAAGCAGTCAAAGAAGGTAAGAGCCTTAATGCTTTCTGTGCTGAAACACTAGAAAACGAAATCGGTCGCTAACCTGGCGCTGGAGCCGACGCGGGAAAGGCATGTCGATTAATTCCGGGTCGCCTTTTGGTAATGTGGGGTTTGGCGTCTAACCAGGCGTCCTATGAGCCTTTAGGTGCTGTGGAACGTCGTCGGTGGTACAACGCCTGAGTTTTCCTATTGGAATACGCTGTCAGAGGCAGTCGGCTGAAGACGTGAGCGGCTAAAACGAATGGACACCAGGTTTGAGCAAATCAATAGTGGCTGGAACGCGGAGCCAAACGCGCCCGAGCCAAAGGTGCAAGTAAGCGGCAGTGATGTCCTGTTAACGTTCTATGTAAATGCGTTCCAATTTGAAGGATTCGAAGAAGACGAGTTAGGCATTCTGCGTTTCACACAGTGCCAACGGTATCGCCTTGGTCCAACCAATGATGAAGGTTGGGTTCGTGGTCAGTGCCGCTTCAGCAAACTCGCGCCCAAATGGGGCGAGTTTTATTTAGTTTCTGGAGACGACGCTTTGTTATACGCCGCGGACGATTGGAAGCTTGTTAAGCCAGGTAGTGGTGTTGGCAAACACTTTCTCTTTTATTTCCGTGACGACACTTTTGAATGTGTAGCAGAGCACTGCGCGGTTGAGAAAACCGCTGATAATTCACTCCAACGAACCGGTTTCGTCGGCCGCTGAGCGTGCCCTGTAGCCTACAGATCCGTGACTTCAGTCAACTGGAAAGAGTTCGAAGCTAGCGCACCTGAACTTGCTCTATTCGGCAAGCAGAGGCTTCATGAACAAGTCTCATACTTGGCGACGATTCGTAAGAATAGTCTGCCGCGGTTGCACCCCGTTACATCGCTCATCGGCGAGGGCCACCTTTATCTCTTCATGGACGCGACCTCGCCAAAGGGCAAGGATCTTGAGCGCGGCAGCGCGTATGTCTTGCACTCCAGCGTTGCTGACAACGATGGTAGTAACGGGGAGTTTCAACTAACCGGATACGCGCAACGTGTCGCGGACGCAGAATCCTGGAGCCAAGCGGCCTCGTTAGCGCTGGAAGAATGCGAAGCGCACCACATCTTGTTCGAGCTTGGCATCATCGAAGCATTCTCCACAGTTTATCGTGACGATGATCCTGTTCGCACAACGTGGAACACGCCAGCCGACAGAAGCGAACGTCAGGCTGACTAACAGGCGGACATATTGCCAGTTACACCCTTTCACTTTGGGCCGGCCTCAGTAGTAAAGGCGGTAACGCCAGAACGCTTTAGCTTTGTGGCGTTCGGACTAACACAGTTGATAATCGATATTGAACCCGCTTTTTACATGTATCGGGGAATGTGGCCTATTCACCGTTTCTTTCATACTTACTTGGGCGCTACTGCGGTTGCCTTGATTGTGGTTTTATTCGGCAAGCCAATTTGCGAGACGGCTCTGCGACTATGGAACTGGCGACTAAGCGAAACTCAGCGAACGTGGTTAGGGGTGAGGCCTAAAATTACGTTCACTGCCGCGATTACCGGTGCCATTTTCGGTGCCTATAGCCACGTTTTTTTCGACAGCATCATGCATTCCGATATACGTCCTTTCGCACCGTTTTCAGATGTGAACGCACTGCTATACATAATTTCGATAGATCGACTTCATGAAGTGTGCGCCATCGCCGGCGTTCTTGGAGGCATGGTGCTATTAGTTTTACTGGTCAGGAGAAAGACAAACGCGGAACGGGCAGAGGCACGAAATCTTTAAGCACACAGGCCGTAATAGACCGGCCCGGGTCGCGAAGCAAGATTCCGGGACCGCTAACCTCGCCACGTCTGTCAAGCTTCGTGACGGTTCGCCCACAACTCCCATTTGAAACGTGTCCGCACGCCAATATCGAGAAACGGGCGCGGCGGCACATAGGCGGGTTTGCCGAGACTGTGCATGTCTGCAATCAGCGGATTGTCGCGGCCTGTTGCAACATCTGCAGCCAATAACCCGCCGATCGTGCCTTTGGTCACACCCACGCCATTCTGGCAGACCGCAGTCCAGATATTGGGCGCGACTTGACCGAAGCCGGGGGCGAAGTTGCGCGACATGCACACGAATCCACTCCAGGTATGTTCCATCTCGACGTCTTTCAACATGGGGAAACGCGCGTCGAACAACGTTTTGTGCCGGCGCCGCACATCCTGCCGTTGAGCTTCTGAAACACGTTGCGTCGGACAATACTCGAGTCCCTGGCGGAACAGGATGCGCTTGTCATTTGTGTAGCGCATGGTGATCCCGACAAAGGCATTAGCCGGGGTCATCCCCCATGCGTCCGCCACGCCGTAGGCTCGCTGCTCATCCTGCGTCAACGGGCGTGTCAAGCTGGCATGCAGCACCGCCTGCAGAAGATTTCTCGTTAAAAAGCCGAACTGCTCAACGAAACCATTGACCCCGAGAATCATTTTCGGCGCGCGAACCGAACCCGAGGGCGTGGTTAGTTGCACGCCGTTGCTATAGTCAACCTCAACCACAGGCGTATGTTCGTACAAAGTTACATTGTCGGGCAGGTTGTCGGCCAGCCCGCGGGTCAACGCCGCGGGGTTTAACAGCGCGCCGCCCGGTGTATAGACGGCCGCGCGGAAGTGGTCCGAACCGAGTTTTTCCGTGACACCGGCCTTGTCGAGCCAGGTGTAAGGTTCACCCAAGGAATCGAGTTCGCTGGCAAATGGTTCCAACCCGTTGCGCACGCCGCGCTCGGAAACCGCGGTGTGATACTTGCCGTCGCGTGACCAGTCGCAGTCAAACCCATACGCGTTCACAGCCTCTTCGAGATAGTCGATTGCGGCGCGGGCCAAGCGCATGGCGCAGTGGGACCCTTCGAGTTCATGCAGCGAAGAACCGACGTTGTGTGGCAGATCTATGGCAAAACCGGAGTTGCGACCGGACGCATTCTCTCCTGGCTCACCGGCCTCCAACACAATAATGTGCTCGTCGGGCCGATTTTCCGCCAGTCGTCGCGCCGCCGCGAGCCCTGCATACCCGGCACCAATTACCACCCAATCGGCCGTGATATTGCCCGACAACGCCGCTCTAGCCTCACGTGGCGGCAGTATACGGCTCCAGCCATTGGTCTTATCGTCCAGCGGCAAACGTTCAATCTTCAAAATCGTCTCATGGTAACGAAACCTTGTAATTCAGCGTTCAGAAAATACCATCATGCTTCACATTATCGTCGTTAAGAAACGTATCTAAATCCGCTGTATGTATCCACCGAATCCTTTTACACGATTCCGTGAATCAAATTCCATGCGTTTGCTTGTTGGTTTACGGCATCGGTTGCGTTGATGACATAATCGATGCCGGTTACGTAACTGGAGACGACCGTGTCACGCCTGGATATGCGCCACCTGCAAATGTTGATCGCGCTGGAGTCCGCAGCGAGTGTGACGGATGCCGCTGGGCGGTTAAACATCACGCCGTCGGCGTTGAGTCACCGCATGCGCGAAGCGGAACGGCGTCTTGGCACCCGACTATTCTACCGGCAGGCCAGCCGGGTGGATCTTACGTCGGCCGCTCATCGTTTGTTGTCCGCTGCCAAGAAAGCGGTGGCGGAGATGGACCGGGCGGAAGGCGAGGTGGTGATGGCGCACGGGGGATTTGAAGCCATCGTCCGGATCGCCTCCAGGGCGAATATTTGTAATACGTGGTTCCCCCGCTTCTGGCATTTCGTTCAGGAGCGCGAGCCGCTGCTGTCCTTGGAGATTGTTCCGGAGGCCGCCGCTTCGCCGTTCGAGGCGCTGCGCGCCGGTCGCATCGATCTCGCCGTGTTTACCGGGGGTGAACCTGGCGGGCTACACACAATTCCCCTGTTCGAGGATGAATTGGTTGCTGTCGTGTCCGCCGATCAGCCGTTGGCCGACAGGCCATTTCTAACGGGTCGCGAGTTCGTCGACATGACCTTCGCGACCTATGGTTTGGATGTCGAACCTGATCTGGAGTACGACCTGTTGTTCTCCAAGCGCGGCGAATGGCCGGCGAAAATGCTGAACCTCGGAACAGCCGGTGCCATCCTTGAATTCCTGCGCCACAATGCTGGTTTGACTGTCTTGCCGCGTGCTGCCATCAACACCACTGCGCTACAGGGGCTTGCAATCTTACCGCTCACTGAGGACGGTCTTCGCACAACCTGGTGCTGCGCAGTCCACAAGACACTGTCCAATAACGCGCCACAGCAGCGTATCGCGGAGTATCTGCCAGATTGGTGCGCACGAGAATTCAGCGCGCCTTGTTAACCGCGGTTGCCGAACCAGGAATTTCGCTGGAATCGTGAAAATTTTTCATGCTAGACCAATGTTCGCCGCTCACCGTCTCTGCAAGAATAAGCAAATCCTTGGAGGACGATGATTATGCAAAACCGATTGGTGGAACGACTGGAAAAAAACGATGTTGTGCTCTGTGGCGAAGGCTACGTTTTCGAGCTCGAGCGGCGCGGATACCTCAAGGCGGGCCCATTCGTGCCGGAGGTCGTGCTGGATTTTCCAGACGTTGTGAAACAGCTCCACCGTGAGTACATGCGCGCCGGCTCGGACATCGTGCTGGCACTGAGCTACTACGCACATCGCGACAAATTAAAAGTAATCGGCCGCGAGGCGGACCTCGAGGAGATCAACCGCGTTGGCGTCAGACTAGCTCGCGACGTGGCGGATGAGGGTGACGCATTGGTTGCTGGCGGCCTATGCAATTCATGGGTCTACGACCCGGCAAATGCAAAGGAGACAGGCCGGCTGGTGCGCGCAATGTATGAGGAACAGGTCCGCTGGGCGGTCGACGAAGGCGTCGATCTGATCCTGGCGGAGACCCTGAACCATGTCGGCGAAGCGGAAATCGCTTTGGAACTTATTCAGGAGGCAGGACTGCCGTCCGTCATCAACTTCTTTCCGCTGAACGAAAAGACAGGCGACGGTTTCACTTTCGGCGATGCATGCAAACGCCTCAGCGATCTTGGCGCGACCGTGGTTGGTCTGAATTGCGGTCGTGGGCCGGCGACCATTACGTCGTTCCTTGAAGACGTGATAAACAGCGTCGATACGTATGTCGGTGTGCTACCCATTACTTACAGGACTGACGCCAGCAATCCCAATTTCCTGACTCTCAAGCACGAGGATTGTCGTTGTGGTTTTCCCATTGAGCTGGAGCCATTCCTGCTGGGGCGTTTTATGAAATGGCGGATTTCGCGCTGCAGGCGCGGCAACTTGGGGCGCGCTTCATCGGCGTATGTTGTGGCGGGGCGCCGCACCATGTCCGCGCCATGGCTGAAGCACTTGGACGGGAGGTGCCTGCGAGCCGGTATTCACCGGATATGTCGAAGCACGCAATATTTGGCTCGTACGAGGTCGTTTATGATCACGAAAAAAGCCGATTTACGGACGAAATTGAGGCGTTTCACGGTCAGTAAAAGTCCGACTTAGCGCTAACTATTCCGTACTCCATTCTCGAGCGCGCAGTTCCACCCGTCGGATCTTGCCGCTCACGGTTTTCGGCAGATTGTCGACAAACTCGACTTTGCGCGGGTACTTATAAGGAGCGGTCACGGATTTAACGTGCGTTTGCAATTCTTGTGCAAGCGCATTGTCGGCGCTGTAGCCCGGTGCCAACACGACAAAAGCTTTGACGATTTCGCCGCGCGTCTCGTCCGGACTGGCGACGACGGCTGATTCGGCAACCGCGGGATGTTCGATGAGTGCGCTCTCGACCTCGAACGGTCCAATTCTATAGCCCGCTGATAGGATCACGTCATCGGCGCGACTCATGAACCAGAAATAGCCCTCTTCATCGCGGTAGGCTCGATCACCCGTGACGTACCACTCACCGCGCCGCGTCGCGGCAGTCCTTTCAGGATCGTCACGGTATTGCTTGAATAGGCCCAACGGGGCTTGCGGTTGCATGCGGACCGCGATGTCCCCTTCGGTGTTCGCGGCCACCACCTTGCCGGTGTCGTCAATAATTTGAAGATCGATCCCCGGCGCGGGTCGCCCCATTGACCCCGGCCGGAACTCGTTACACAGGAAATTACCGCATAGGATGACAGTCTCGGTCTGGCCGTAGCCGTCGCGGATAGTGATGCCGGTGGCGCGCTGCCAGGACTCGATGATTTCCGGATTAAGCGGTTCTCCTGCGCCAACGCAATGGCGTAAGTTTGCAAACCGGTACTCCTCGAGCGGCTGCAACACCAACATACGATAGATCGTTGGCGCGCCGCACATAGTGGTGATCGGGTAGTGCTGCAACAGCTCCAATGTTCGCCGTGCATCAAACCCTGCCGTGCGATGAACAAACAGACTCGCACCACAATGCCAGGGCCCGAAATAGCTGCTCCACGCGGCTTTCGCCCAGCCGGTGTCACTGATGTTCCAATGCAGATCGTCACTCTTGAGGTCCAGCCAGAGTCGCCCGGTTGTCTCGTGCGCCAACCCATAACCATGGCCGTGCATGGTCATCTTCGGAAAGCCGGTCGTGCCGGACGTGAAATAACACAAGGCATCCTCGTCGAGCGCGGTGTCGGCGGTGGAAAACTCGTCGTGCGCGTCTGCTATTGCCGCGGCATAGGTGATCCAACCGGGACGCTCATCGCCAACGACAATCTTTGCCCGTAAAGACGGACATTCGGCGGCGATCTCGTCGAGCTTGGGTGCATTCGCGGCGTCGGTAATGAAACAGACGGCCTCGGCCGCGTTGATCCGGTAGCTGATATCTTTCGCCGAGAGCTGAGTGGTGCCCGGTGAGGCAACCGCACCCATACGCAAACAGGCGGTCAGTGCTTCCCACCAGGAAAGTTCTCGGCCCAACATGATGATGACCGTGTCGCCGCGCTTTACGCCGGCATCGCTTAACACGTTGCAAAGTTTGCGTGACGCGATGCTTAGTTCCGCAAAAGTACAGCGTGTTTCGGTACCGGCGTCGTCAACCAAGAATATGGCCTGCTTTTGGGGATCGCCAGCCCAGACGTCAATCACATCGCCGACAAAGTTGAACTGTTCGGGACGCCGCCAGGCGAACTCGCGGTAGGCGCTGGCGTAGTCCTGCATGTTCGGCGTGTTGGTCATGGTTTCGGCAACTAACCGGGGCGTTTCTTTTACAGCGCCGGCATCACTTTCGTCGCAAACAAATCCAGCGACCGCATTTCCGCCACGTGATCGAGGTGGCCGAATGCGAGTTGCGCGATTACGTAGTTCACGCCGGTCTCGTCAATCTGGCTGCCGAGTTCGTCGGTGACCCGTTGCGCTGATCCAACGATCAAAACGCCAGCGTCGCGGGCGACGTCGTAATCCTCCAGCGGTCCCAGATGCGGTGCTGGGACATTATATTCCTTCCACAACTTGATTAGCTTGTCGAACCACTCTTTATAGGTTGGACGTGCAAGCGCCTCGGCGGCCGCGTCGGTTTCGGCGACGATTACCTGTCGATAAACGCCGATGAGCGGTTCACCGGTTACGCCGTTTACGCGCAGGGGATCATCGGCATGCGTTTGCCATAGTGACTGGTAACGCTCGGTGCACTCTTTGGCAAAAGCAACAGGCCCCAGCGAGGCGCAATGCATACCGTGGCGGGCAGCCAAGGCCTGGCCGTCGGGCGAGGTGGAAGCGCTCCAAAACGGCAGCGGTTGCTGCTTGGGTGCGCTGGTTATGGGAACGTCATCGTAGTGGTAGTGCGTACCGTGATGCGTTAATCGGTCCTGCGTAAGGCCCTTGATAATTACTTCCAGCGCTTCTACGTACATCGATCCGGATTGTTCGGCATCGACTTTGAAAAACCCGAGCTCTATCGGTGATATGCCGCGGCCAACGCCGACCTCAAGTCGCCCGTCGCTTAAATGATCAAGCATGCAGATCTCTTCGATCAGGCGCAGCGGGTCATACAGCGGCAGTAGATAAACCAGCGGCCCCAGCCGGATCTTTGAGGTTTCGCGCGCCAAAGCCGCCAGGTAAACGCCGGGCGACGGCGCCATACCGAGTGGCGTCCCGTGGTGCTCGGCCAGATGGTAGCCCCTGAAGCCGGCGGATTCCGCAGCGCGCACAAACTCAAAGCGCTGCTCAAATGTTTGCGTGAGAGCTTCCTCGCGCTGGTCCATGTGGTCAAAAATTCCGAATTGCACACTCACAATAGTATTTTCCTTTCGATGCCACGGTCGGCGCCGCGCAAGATTATTTCCAAAGACGATCGCTGGCAAGTACTACCCGTCAGCCAATCGCGTCTATTTGGGCCAGATCCGAGCAGCATGGGTAAACGCCAAGCCGGTGATGGGCCTATACTCTCGCTGATATCCGTTCGCCGGTTCGTTTTGCGATTAACCTGCGGATTGTCGGACGTGAGTGTTGGCGTTTCTGGAGCGTGCTAATGAAAATTTCAAGCAACTGGATTACTCCGCTTTTTCTCGCATTGATGCTGCTTACATGCACAGCGCAGGGACAGGATTCAACGCACCATGATTACGATGATGGAGGTGATCGCTTGCCTGAGGCTACCCTTGTTGATCCGTGGACTAGTCAGCTCAGGGATACTTCGAAAGAACCAAAACGGGAACCTGGTCCATTTTATCCAGGCCGTTTCGAGAGTTATTTCAGCCCGGGTGTATTAACTTTTTTCCAATTACCTATCGCACTGAATCCTGAAGATTTAAAGGCGGGTAAGGTAGACGTCGCCATTATTGGAGCTCCCGTGGATATGGGGGCCAATATGCGTGGGGCTGGCAAGGGGCCGACGGCAATACGTGCAAGCATGGCATTTATGCCCGGTGGCGGTTTGCCACATATGCATGTGGGTGTTGCCTGGAAACAAGAGCTGGTCGTTGTGGATTACGGAAATGCGCCAATTGATATCCTGAGTATCGAAAACAGCATGCCGCCTGTTAGAAGATTGGTCAGGGAGATAGCGCAAACTGGGGTCATTCCTTTTGTCATTGGTGGTGATCACTCACTTGAATATCCCAATGTTGCAGGTGTGGCGGATGTATACGGCAAATCAAATGTCGGGGTAATTCATTTTGATGCCCATTACGATGCGGGTTCTCCTGCAGAGCTCGGTGGTCATTTGATTTCCCACGGCCAGCCTGTGCGACGACTCATTGAGGAAGGGCACGTATTAGGAAAGAATTATATTCAAGTAGGACTGCGTGGGTATTGGCCGGGCGAAGAGGGGTTTCGCTGGATGCGTGAACACGAATTTCGATATCACACCATGGCAGAGATTGAACGTGATGGATGGGATGTTGTTATGGAGCGTGTGATCGCGGAAGCCCTGGACGGGCCAAAGCACCTGTATATTTCGTTCGATATTGATGTATTGGATCCTGCATATGCACCGGGTACCGGCACACCAGAAAACGGTGGGTTGACGCCGAGAGAAGTATTTCCTCTCATCCGCAATCTCTGTACTGAGAATCGTATTGTCGGTTTTGATCTTGTCGAACTTAATCCGCTCGTCGATCCCGGTTATACAACAATATTAAATGCCAACCGCGTAGTTCAGGAGTGTTTGACTGGCATTGCAATGAGAAAGAAAGGCATCACCGATGGGAAATATCTGGATCCCTTAACGTCCGACGACGCCCGCAGCGATCCGTAGCTCTTGCCGCCTGCCGGCGGCGGGCAGGGTTATTTCCAGAGACGTTTGCTGGCGAGCGTCGCGCCGTCGGCCAATCCCTTCAGCTTGGGCCAGACCAGAGTAGGGTGGGTAAACGCCAGGCCGGCAAAAGTGCCGAAACCGCAATCGGAACTGGCGAGAACACGCTCTTTGCCAACGATGTTCGCGTACCGTGTAATGCGCGTGGCCACCAGTTCGGGATGCTCTACGAAGTTGCTGACCGAATCAATCACTCCGGGGATCAGTACCTTGTCATCGGGAAGCGCTGCGTCCGCCCACGATTGCCACTCGTGTTCATGGCGTGGATTGGCGCCCTCGAACGAGATCCCCTGCGGCTTGGCTTTGACCACGGTGGGAATGATGTCGCTCACCGGTATGTCGTGGGTATGCGGTCCGCTGTAATTGCCCCAGCACAAATGCATGCGCGCGCGGTCAGCGGGGATATCGCGCAACGCATGGTTGAGCGCTTCAACGTGTAGCTCGGAGCGTTTGCGAAACTGCTCGTCGCTCATGTGCGTGAGAAAGACGTGCTTGCCCAGCGCCAGATCAGGGCAGTCCAGTTGCACGACAAATCCCGCGGCAACGATACGATCGTATTCCGGCTTCATGCCATCGGCCAGCGCGAACAAATATTCCTCGTCCGTGGCGTAGTATTCGTTCGGCTGAAATACGGATATGACGCCCGGTGATGCGGCCGGCATGAAGCCCTCGACAGCATCCGTGTCCTTGATGGCGTCGGTGAAATGGCCGATATCCTGCTCCACGGGCGCCGTGCCTAGCGAGGCAATCGGTCCGGAGCACACCGCCTGCGCGAAACGGGGCGCATTGCCGGCGGCGTGGACCGCAGCGGCATATTCCGGATACTCGGCGGTGTCCGGCGGAATGATGGGCGGTAACTCCTTTACCGTAAAGCCGGACAGTCGATGACGGATGTAGCTGGAGTAGCCGATTTTGCTTTGCTCCCCGTCGCTAACGATGTCAACGCCGTTTTCGCGCTGGCGGCGGCAGGATTCCTGAACCGCTGCGGAGACGAGCTGTTCATACTGCGATTCCTCGTAAGCTTCGCCGCCATCGATAGCGTACAAGACGTCGTGCAGCGCGTCAGCGCGAGGCAAACTGCCGACATGTGTCGTCAAGATCCGGTCGGTACTTAGCTTCATCGTCTACTCCGTTAAGCTGGCATCATCGAATCCCACGAGCGCCGGTACAATTCGACGGTTCAGTGGGTGTTGATGATGGTTTATTCGTGATTTGTGCGCGCGGCTACAGTACTGATATCAATGCATCAGTCACATAATCGATATTACGCTGGCTGACGCCGGCGATATTCACGCGGCTTGAATCCACCATGTAGATACTGAACTGCTCGCGCAATGCGTTTATCTGCTCCTTGCTGATGCCGAGAAACGAGAACAATCCACGCTGCTGTGCGATAAACCCAAAGTCGCGGGACGCGCCCTTGGCCTGCATTTTCTCTGCAAACGAACGCCGCAGGGTGTTGAGACGCTCTCGCATGTGGTTGATCTCTTGCTCCCAGCGCGCGCGCAATTGCGGGTCGTTGAGGATGAGTCCGACAATTTCGGCGCCGTGCGACGGCGGCATCGAATACATACCACGGGCGATACTGAGCAGTTGACTTTGTGCCGCATCGGCATGGTCCGGCGTCGCCGCGACAATCGATGTCGCGCCAATGCGTTCACGGTAGAGGCCAAAATTTTTCGAACAGGAGCTGGCGACGATGACCTCAGGTACTTTCTCCGCCAGCAAGCGCAGGCCATAGACATCTTCGTCAATACCATCGCCCAGACCCTGGTAAGCAATGTCTATAAACGGCGTGAACTGCTGTCGCTGTGCGGCCTCGGCGACCGCGTCCCATTGTTCGCGAGACAGATCGGCGCCGCATGGATTATGACAACAGCCGTGTAGCAGAACCAGATCGCTGGGCCCCGCGGCGGCGAGTGCCTCCATCATGGCGTCGAAGCGGATATTGTTGTTGTCGTAATCGTAATAAGCGTACTCGCGCAAAGTGATGCCGGCGTTGCCGAGCAATGGCACGTGGTTATTCCAGGTTGGTTCGCTGACCCACAGCGTCGCATCGGGTCTACTTTTGTTAATGAGTTCGGCGGCGATGCGCAAACCGCCACAACCCCCGGGCGCTTGTACGGTGCGCACGCGGTTGTCCTGGATAGCACCATGTGCGGCGCCAAACAGCAATGAACGCATGCCTTCGTTATAGGTCGGCACGCCCGCCTGCGGCATATAGCTCTTGGTTGTCTGTGCTGCCATGACCTGCGCTTCGGCGTCTTTAACGCAATCCAGTATCGGCGTGTTGCCGTCTTCGTCACGGTAGACGCCGACGCCGAGATCGACCCTAAGCGGATTGGTGTCGGCGCGATAGGCGGCGAGGACCCCCAGTATGGGATCGGGCGGCAGTTTTTCGAGTGCCTCAAACATAAATCTCTCCAGCGGTTCATACGAGCGGCGCGCTCAGCGGCCGGGGACCGGTATTATCGAGGCGTCGCCGCGAGAAATCACGCGCCGCGGCAATATGCGGGCTAGGCAGGCGCGGCTGTTAACACACCGTGCCGGATTTGGTCAGCTTCAATGGATTCGAATAGTGCTCGAAAATTGCCTTCGCCGAAACCTTCGTTGCCTTTACGCTGGATAATCTCGAAGAAGATTGGACCGATTACTGTCTCGGTGAATATCTGTAACAACAGGCCCTGACCTTCGCTGGGTGCACCGTCAATCAAGATCCGGCGCTCGCGCAAGGCGTCAAGATCCTCGCCATGGCCGGGCAGGCGCTGGTCAACATTTTCATAATAGGTGTCCGGCGTGTTTTGGAAGTTGACGCCGTTGGCGCGCAGCGCGTCTACTGTTGTGGAGATTGCGTCCGTCCCTAGTGCGATATGCTGAATTCCTTCACCCTGGTACTCACGCAGGTATTCCTCTATTTGCGATTTGTCGTCCGCCGATTCGTTAATCGGGATGCGGATCTTGCCGCACGGACTGGTCATGGCGCGACTGGTCAGCCCAGTCAGTTTGCCCTCTATGTCGAAATAGCGGATTTCGCGAAAATTGAACAAACGTTCGTAAAAACCGGTCCACTTGTCCATATTGCCGCGGTGCACGTTGTGGGTCAGATGATCGACATAGGTCAGTGCGGTGTTACTTGCAGGATGGACGGCTTCTACCGGCACGAAATCAACATCGTAGATCGTGCGTTCGCCATAGCGATCGACCAGGTATAAACGACTGCCGCCGATACCTTCAATGCAAGGGATGTTAAGTTCCATCGGGCCCGTTGGGCTGACTAGTGGTTTAGCGCCCAGGGCTACGGCTCGCTCCAATGCCTTGGCGGCGTCTTTAACACGAAACGCGATAGCGCAAACGGACGGGCCGTGTGCGTCGGCAAATTGTTGGGCGAAACTCTGGCGTTCGGCGTTGATGATAAAATTAATGTCGCCCTGCGAATGGAGCGTTACGTCCTTGCTGCGATGCCGCGCAACTGCTGGAAATCCCATACGGGCGAACAACGTGCGCAACAGTTCCGGGTCCGGGGCGGTGTACTCGATAAACTCAAATCCGTCCGTACCCATCGGATTTGCATGTGGCATATTCATAGGCCTTGGCCAGTAGATAGTTTCATTAACAACAATTATAGTTTCATAAGAAACTAATATCAAGGAAACAGCTAATGCCGTCTGACGTCTTTAGTCTGGAGGAATTTTTGCCGTATCGCCTGTCGATACTGTCAAACACAGTGAGCGGGACCATTGCCAAGGTTTACGCCGCAAAATTCGACATGAACATCCCGCAATGGCGCGTGATGGCCGTGTTGGCGGAGTATCCCGGGATCTCCGCCGATGAGGTATGTGTAAAGACGGAAATCGACAAAGCCACCATCAGTAGAGCCGTGGCTACCCTGCTGAAGCGCGGCAACCTGGAACGAAAGTTCGCCGCCGAGGACCGGCGACGGTCCATCCTGCAGCTCTCGCGTAAAGGGCGAAGGGTTTACGATGAAGTTATTCCCTTGGCACGAGATTACGAACGACGGCTTTTGTCTGTCTTTAACAAACAAGAGCGCACCGCACTTGGAGGGTTATTGAATAAGCTAATGGGCCAGGCCCGCAGTTTGCAGACGGCGTTTGATTGAGTGCGATCTAGCGTGGTGTGGAGAGATGAGTAACCAACCTCAGCTCAATCGCCGGATAGTCCAATGGACAATCTTCGCGCTGGCCATCTGCGCCCCTATTCTTTGCCACGCCGATTGGCTAAGCCTAAGCGGCGCCGAGAACAGTCCGAGCATTGTCGAATTGCATGTTGAAGCGGAGCAGGTGAGGCTGATTGTAGAGATTTTCGACACCGACCGTCCCGCGTTCGCGGACTTGTTGCCGGCAGAACTGCGCGCTGCCGACTTGGCATCCGCAGATATCGCGCCCTTGCGTGTGGTGGCGTCCGGGCAGGGAAACCTGCAAGGGCAAGTCGTTGTCGCCGAACTGCGCGAACGCATCGACCGCGCCTCAGCATTCCGAAATCTGGTTGACCCTTCGCGTATTCCGTTCAGCCGACCGCCCAAGGATCCCATGGTCGTGTACATCGAGATTGTGTATCCATTAACGGCACCGCTGGAAGTGCTAACAGTTATTCCGCCGCTCAAACCAAGCGGCTATCCCGCGGCAACAATCGGCTTTATCGCGTTTCATCAATCGGTTCCGGTCATCGACTTTCGCTATTTGTCCGGACCCGAATCGCTACACCTGGACTGGACGGATCCCTGGTACAGTCGCTTCGAAAATCCAAATCTGCGGCGCCATCACGAAGCTGCGCTCATGTCGTTCTTGTACATCGAGCCATTCGAAGTTCGCCATGAAGTACTCATACGCATTAAGGATCTGCGTAATTGGATTGCGTTGGGGGTGAGGGGAGAAGAATTCGTCGAAGTCGATGAACTCGAGGAACTTCAACGGCGCGTTGGCGAATTCTTGCTGCAGCGCAACCCTGTGCGCATTGACGGACGGCAGGTTACACCGATTCTTGATCGCATCAACTTCATCACGGTCGGCATGCAGGGTATTCAGGTTATCGAGCAGCCCCAACGCCTGGCTTTGAATACGGCCATTGTCGGTGTCATCGTGGCGTACATCACTGAAGGTTTGCCGCAGTCGGTGACTGTGAACTGGGACCTGTTCGATGAAAAGAATCAGCAGATACCGGCAACGACGACGGATCCGGCCGGGCCGTTCGCCTCTTTCGTCACTCCAGGTAACCCGGTTATCAGGTGGACGAATTTCTTGAACAATTTTGAGTTGCCGACGGTACAGCAGGTAGGGGTAACGGCAACCGGGCTACGACTCCCACTCGGCACCGTCATCGTCGCACTGCTGGCGTTATATGCGATTTGGAGCTGGCGCCGGCAGCGCGACTGGCGCCGCGGCGCAACCGTGCTCATGCTACTCATGTGCAGCGCCTTGCTTTATCCGTTCATGCGGATCGAGGTGGGCCAGGTGGTGGGGGCAGATCTGGGTGATGAGCAAGTCCACGCAGTGCTCACCAGCCTGCTGGAGAACACATATCGCGCATTCGACTTTCGGCGTGAGGAAGATGTATACGACAAACTTGCGATTACGGTCGCCGGCGATCTGCTCGCGGAGATTTACCTGCAACATCGGCGGGCGATGGAAATCGAAAACCAGGGAGGGGCCCGCGCCCGCGTAAAGCAGGTGGAGGTGCTCAGCGTTGAGCGCGCCGAGGGCGTTGGAAGCTATCGCTGCGTGTGGACTGCGGGTGGATCGGTTGGGCACTGGGGCCACGTACACTATCGGCGTAATCGCTACGAGGCATTGCTGACAATCGCGCCGGTAGACGGAGCCTGGAAATTGGCGGCAATGGAACTGTTGGAAGAGCGACGGCTTGATGATCGAACTTGAAGATGTGACGTTCCGCTATCCACGTAGCGACTTTGCGCTGCGAATCGAATCAATGCAGGTTGCACAGGGCGAGCGCGTTGCCGTTGTCGGTCCTAGCGGATCAGGCAAAAGTACCTTACTGAATTTGATAGCGGGCATACTCGAAACACCGACTGGCACGGTACGGGTCGGGGAATTGCGGTTGGATGGGATGAAGGATGCGGCCCGGCGCCGCTTCCGCGTTGCGTCGATAGGGTTCATCTTTCAGAACTTCGAACTCATCGATTACCTGAATATCGAGGACAACATTCTGCACCCCTACAGGATCTGCGATGCGCTTGTTCTCGACGCTGAAGTGCGTCCGCGGGTTACGCAACTAGCAGAGCGGGCAGGCATTGCTGCGAAACTCCGTAGTTATCCGGGTGAGTTATCCCAAGGTGAGAAACAGCGCGCGGCGATTTGCAGAGCATTGATCGCACAGCCTTCGCTGGTGTTGGCCGACGAAGCGACCGGTAATCTAGATCCTGCTAACAAAGAAATCATACTCAAATTGATTTTTGCGGCGGTGGCGCAACATCACGCAACGCTGTTGGCGGTAACACACGATCACGGGCTGTTGTCGCATTTTGACCGCGTAATCGACGTGCAGACATTTGCTGCTTGAGCGATGTGGCACAGCGTTTACATTGCGTGGCGATACCTGAATTTTTATAAGGCGAGAACGCTGACGCTGGTGCTGTGCATCACCGTGATCGTTTTTCTGCCGGTAGCGCTCGAGCGTCTGCTGGTCGAAGCAGAACGCGCGCTGTTAGGGCGCGCCAAGGCGACTCCGCTGATAGTCGGGGCCAAGGGCAGCGCCCTGGATTTGGTCATGAACGTGTTGTATTTCGGTAGCCAGCGACCGGAGTCGATTGCGTTCAACGAATACGAACGCGTTAACGCCTCGGGTCTCGCCACCGGGATCCCTGTGTACACGCCGTTTAAAGCCCGTGGTGTGCCGATTGTCGGTACCACGCTTGAATACTTTGAGTTTCGCAAGCTGCGGATCGCCTCCGGAAGGTCACTGGCGGTACTGGGCGATTGTGTAATCGGAGCGGCAGCTGCAACTCGCCTCAAGCTCAAGGCTGGAGATTATCTCGTGTCCACACCCGAGAACGCTTTTGATCTGGCGGGCGTGTATCCGCTCAAGATGCAAGTGGTCGGCGTTCTGGCAAGGACCGACACGCCAGATGACCAGGCGGTATTTGTCGATTTAAAGACCAGCTGGATTATCGAAGGACTGGGGCATGGGCATGAGGATCTGGCGCGGGCGTCTGCAGACGTGGTGCTGGCGCGTGGCGCGAATACGGTAACCGCCAACGCCAAATTGCTCCAGTACGCGCAAATAACACCCGACAACGCTGGCAGCTTTCACTTTCATGGTGATGAAATCGATTACCCCATTACCGCGGTCATTGCGGTGCCAACCGATGAGCGCGCTGCGACTCTGCTGCGCGGCCGTTATCTGGAGGCTGTCCAATCGCGGCAAATAATCCAGCCGGCTACTACCGTCAGCGGGCTGCTGGAAGAGATCTTCCGTATCAAGAAAATGCTCGACGGCGTCCTCGGCCTGGTGGCATTGACGTCAATCGTGTTGATCTTGCTGGTTCTGGCGTTGTCTTTACGGCTGCGACAACGTGAACTCGATACGCTGTTCAGGCTCGGTGCAAGCCGCGGTACAACCGCCAGGTTGATCGCAGCTGAAGTGCTTATCATTCTTCTGGTCAGCACAGTTGCGTGCGTTGTGTTGCTGTCACTGACGTCGTTGTATGCGCCGGAGCTTATTCGCGTTTTTGTGATCCGCTGATTTGCTGTACAGCGTTTTGAACGGTCCGCCGATTATGCCATGATTTGCCACCCACTAGAGGCGACGATTCTATGACGACAACACGACGCAGCTTTTTGAAGAAATCGGGGACCGGCTTATTCGCGTTCAGTCTGAGCGGCGTACCCACGTTGATGACGCCGGCTCAGGCGCGCGAGAAAGAGATTGCATTTAACACGCTCAGCGCCGCCGAAGCCGCCCTTATAGAGGCGTTTGGTGAAGTTCTGGTTCCGGGAGCGGCCCAGGCCGGTGTCGCTCATTTCATTGATCAACAGCTGGGCGCCGATCCCAATGAATGCCTGCTGCTGTGCCGGATGTTCAGTTTGACTCCGCCTTACGCCGATTTCTATCGCGGAGGTCTCGCCGCGCTCGCACACGTCAGCCAGGGTTTGTACGGCAAGCCGTTTGCTGAACTCGACCCAGCGGATGCGCATGCGTTAGTGAAAACCATGAGTGAGGGTTTTCCCGATGGATGGCAGGGACCGCCGGCGCCGTTGTTCTACGTTTTGGTTCGTAGCGACGCGGTCGATGTGGTGTACGGCACGCCGCAGGGTTTCGACGATCTCGGTATTCCCTACATGCCTCACATCATGCCACCGGAGCCCTGGTAGCCATGGCCGCCACAGATAAAGTCGATGTCGTCATCGCTGGTGCGGGCGCCGCAAGCAGTGTTTATGCAGCCGTCTTGGCCGAAGCAGGCAAAAAAGTGCTGGTGCTGGAAACCGGTCCCGCACGCAAGCTTACCGATTTGTACAGCTCGCAGATCTGGGCGCGTCGTTTGAAATGGGCCACACCACAAGTGGTCGAAAAAGGTAAGCACTCCATTTGGCTCGGCGTCAACGGTGGGCGCGGATTTGGTGGTGCCGCAATGCATCACTACGCGATCTGGCCGCGTTGCCACGAAGAAGATTTCACCATGCGCTCACAATACGGCCGGGCGCTGGACTGGCCGATGGAGTATTCGACGCTGCGACCGTTTTACGACAAGGTGCAAAAGGATGTCGGCATGTCCGGTGACGCGCAAGCCGAACGCTGGCGCCCGCCCGGTGATCCCTACCCGTTGCCGCCAGTGCCGGCGATGCGCCAGGGCGAGATACTGGCACGTGGATTTGCGGCACTGGATATGCACGTGTCGCCGATGCCGCTGGCGATTTTGACCGAACCATATAAAGGGCGAGCGCCCTGCATTTGGGACGGATGGTGCGACGCGGGCTGTCCTATCGGCGCGCTCGCCAATCCCATGGTTGAATATTTTCCGCGTGCAACCGCGGCCGGCGCCATTATGCAGGCCGACAGCCACGTTACTCGGGTCCTCACCAACTACAAGGGTGATCGCGCGACAGGGGTGGAATATGTCGACGCTAACGGCAAGCATCACGTGCAACATGCCGATGTGGTTGTGCTTGCGGCGTTCACGATCGAGAGCACCCGAATTTTACTTAATTCCTGGACGAGTAGGCATCCGTACGGATTAGCAAACGGTAATGACATGTTGGGGCGCTATTTGATGACCCATCCTTCGGTTTACCTGTTCGGCATGTTCGAAGAGGAAACGGAAAGTTATATGGGGGTCACCGGAGGGCATCTTTTCAATCAAGACCGGTTTGTAAAAGATCAGCACAAATCGGCCTTCGGCAGCCGTCAGTGGGAGATCGGACAAGCGCTCAAGCCGAATGATTTACTGGGCATCGCCATGGGACGCGACAAGCTCTTTGGCGTGGAATTGAAGACATTCATGGAGCGCGCGGCGCATCATGTCGCGGTCCTGGCGAGCGTGTGCGAGGATCAACCGATATTTGATAATCGCATCGAGTTGGCGGAGCAGACGGATAAATACGGGATGTCTCTCGCGGAAATTACGTACACAACGAGCGACGACGGTCTCGCTTTGTATCGTGATTCCATCGAGGAAGGCACCCGGATTTTGAAAGCAGCCGGCGCCAAGGATGTGTGGGTCGGCCCCATGGGGGGGCAGCACACCATGGGCACCGCCATCATGGGCAACGATCCCGGGCACTCAGTCACCAATCGTTATTGCCAGACCCACGAGATCCCGAACTTGGTCGTAGGTAGCCTCGGGGTAATGCCGACGAGTTCCTCTGTGAATTCGACCTTTACCTTGCACGCCCTGGCCATGCATTCTGCCGAACATATCGCGTCGCATTGGACTGACGTGGCCAGCTAAAAGGAGTAGCCCACTATGTCGGTACTCGCTGTTATTAAGATTGATGCCAAGCCAGGGCGGGGGGACACGCTGGTTATCGCCATGGGCGAACCGGTCCGGCTGACTCAGGAGAACCCCGAATGCACCCGGGCGGAACTCTACCGCAGCACTGCGCGACCTGATGAACTCGTGTTAATCGAGCAGTGGACGTCGATCGCGGCGCATCACGCACACTTTGAATCCCTGGGCGCCGCGGGTGCGGTGGCGGACTGCGCTGAGCTATGGGCAGGTCCGCCGGCGTCGGTGCATTACCGGCAAACTGAAGAGTAACTCCGTACGACCCTACTTCTGACTGCCTAAACCACGGGTTCCTTCTCCCCTTGAGGGAGAGGGGCTAATCCCCATCACCCGTCGTGCCACTGCGGCTTACGCTTGTCCAAAAATGCATCTATCCCTTCAGCTGCATCGGCTGCCAACATGTTCTTTACCATGACGGCTGCGGTGAATTCGTAGGCACCTGCAAGGTCGCGTTCCAGCTGTTCGTAAAACGCGCGCTTGCCGACGCGCACTGTATACGCGGATTTTGAGGCAATCTGTTCTGCAAGGCTTTTTATCTCCTCGTCCAGGCGAGCAGCGGCAACGTGGCGATTGATGAGTCCGAAGTCGACGGCCCTTGCGGCGTCGATCATCTCACCGGTCAGTAACATCTCTATCGCTTGTTTGCGGCCGACATTGCGGCTCAGCGCCACCATGGGTGTTGAGCAAAATAAACCGATGTTCACGCCCGGCGTTGCAAATCGTGCTGTTTCCGAAGCGATTGCCAGATCGCAACTCGCCACTAATTGGCAGCCCGCCGCAGTCGCAATACCGTGCACGCGCGCAATGACCGGCTGCGGCAGGTGAACAATCTGCTGCATCAGCACACTACATTGCGCAAATAATTCGACGAAAAACCCCTCGTCCTGGCGTGCGCGCAGTTCACGTAAATCATGGCCGGCGCAGAATCCAGGACCGTTGCCGGCGATTATCACGACTTTGATCGCCCGGTCCGCTGCTATCGCCGTGAGTTCGGTTTGCAGCGCGCTCATCAAGGCAGTCGACAAAGCGTTGCGCTGTGCCGGACGGTTGAGGGTCAACGTGGTAACGGCGCCAGAATCCGAGCGCTGCAGAATTTGTTGTTCGGTTCCGGCCGCCATCGTGAGTTGATTCAACGCGAGTCTGCCCGAGGTTTATAGGTTGGCATGGTCACTCGGTCCAGCCAAACCGTGCACTCAGCCGTTTGGTCGCGGCTGCTAACGCGCGCGCGGGCGAGCCCTGCCAATCGACATCGAGATCGCCGTGATTAGCAACGACGCTGAGTGCGAATACGACGCTGCCTGACAAGTCGAAGATCGGTGCGCTCAGTGCATCGACGCTGCTCACCAGATCACCGCTGACCCGGCTCATGCGCCGTTCTCGGATTTGCCTCAACAGTTGCAGGAAGCCATCCTTGTCCAACGGTTTTCCGCCGACGCTTGGCGGATTTTCCGGCTCGTTTTCCTGCTGGAAAATACGTTTGGCTTCCTGCTGTCCCCGGTAGGCCAGGAACACCCGACCGGTACCGGAATAAACGGGCGACAGTTTGCCGCCCGGGCGCGCTACGATTGCGATGGGCCTGCCAGTGTCGTGCCAAGCTATAACTACCGGTGCGTTGTCAGACCAAACAGAAATGAAGACGGTTTGGTCGAGCTCCGCGCCCAGACTTCGGGTTTCCTCATAGGCGATGTGGTGATGATCGATACGCCGCAACGCCTGCAGGCCGAGATTGAGTACCGACGGGCCGAGATCGTAATTGCCATTCGCATTCGCTTGTACCGCCAGACCGCAGCGCAGCATGCTCGTCAGATAGCGGTGAACTTTACTGGGTGCCATGTCGAGGGTGTTCGCGAGCTCGGTCAAACTGACCGCGCCGCCCGATTCCGCCAGTCCTGCCAGCACTCGGTAGCCGATCTCTATCGACTGGATCCCTTGCGGAGCCCTCGCGCGCGTGTCCATGTTAGAACCTACCGGTGCCGTATCTTGCCGAGAGAGTTACGGTTTGCCGGTGAAATGCTTCTGCAGGTCCTGCCAGCAATCCAGATAGTTGGTTTGTCTTTGCTGGGATTGCATCGCCAACCGGGTGACCTGCAGGACATAGCGCGACTCGAACATCATGGCCATGGTGTTCTCCAGGTGCATCGGTTTGAGGTCGGCGGCGCTGGCGCCGGCAAACGAGTCCGTGTCCGGCCCGTGTGGTGTCATGCAGTTGTGGAGACTGCAGCCGCCCGGAACGAATCCGTGCTGCTTGGCATCGTACGCGCCGTAGATTAATCCCATGAACTCGCTCATGACGTTGCGGTGGAACCAGGGTGGCCGGAAAGTGTCCTCCGCCACCAGCCAGCGCGGCGGAAAGATCACGAAATCGGCATTGGCAACCCCGGGTGTGTCGGACTGCGAACTCAACACGGTGTAGATGGACGGATCCGGGTGGTCGTAGCTCACCGATCCCATCGCGTTGAATTTCCGCAGATCATATTTATACGGCGCGTGGGTGCCAAACCATGCGACGACATCGAGCGGTGAATGGCCGATGTCGCACGAAAACAGATTCCCGGTGAACTTGGCGGTCAGTTCATACTCGCCCTCGCGATCCTCATAGGCGGCAACCGGTGCCATGAAGTCCCGATCGTTTGCAAACCCATCCGAACCAACTGGTCCGCGTTCCGGCAGCCGCATTGGAGCGCCATGGTTTTCGCATATGTACCCGCGCGATGGCCCGTCAGGCAGCACAACGCGAAACTTGATGCCGCGTGGGATGAGGCAGATCTCGCCAGGGCCGAGGTCGAGGCGGCCACACTCGGTACGCACCGATAGAGCGCCCTGTTGGGGCACGATCAACAGTTCGCCGTCGGCGTCGTAGAAAAAGCGATCCTCCATGGATTTATTGGCGAGATACAGGTGGATACTGATGCCGGTTTGCGCACGTAAATCGCCATTGACTGCGATAGTAGTGAGCCCCTCGATGAAATCGGTGGGCGTGTCAGGGATGGGCAAGGGATCCCAGCGTAGTTGGTTTGGGGGAGTCTCGACGTCGGTGATCGGCGCGGCGCTCAAAAAATTGTTGTCGATGCGACGGAATTCACCATGTATCGCCGATGGTCGGATCCGGTAGAACCACGTTCGCAGATTCGATGCGCGTGGTGCGGTGAACGCAGTGCCGCTCATCTTTTCTGTATACAGCCCATACGGTGGCCGCTGCGGCGATGCGTGGCCGATAGGTAATGCGCCGAGCAGCGCCTCGGAAGCGTGCTCGTTGCCGAATCCGGCCTGATAGGTAATGCTCTGATCGATGTCCTGCGCGGGCAAATCCTGACGGGCGACAGCCATGGTGAATTCCTCGAGATTTACTATTGAGTAATCTATTTCATAATTCGTAATGGTGCAAGCGTGTTAGAGATGCCACGCCGTACACTCAACCCCGCGCCTAGGTTCATCGACTGGTTTAAAATTGCCACGGATATGCTGCTGCTATTCACACGTAATCTGGCTCTCGCCACTGGTCTTTTACTGTCGGTTAGCGTGGCCGCCCAACCGCAAGTGTACGTGGTCAATTACCCGCTGCAATATTTCGCCGAGCGGATCGCCGGTGCCCACGCAGGGATTGTGTTTCCGGCTCCCGCCAACGTCGATCCGGCGTTCTGGCAACCCAGCGTAGAGAATGTGCTCGCCTACCAGCGGGCGGATGTCATATTTCTAAACGGCGCCGGTTATGCGAAGTGGTTGGCGCGTGTCACGTTGCCGCGAGCGAAGCTCATCGACACGTCGGTGCAACTGCGCGAGCAGCTAATTTCGGTCACGGATGATGTTTCGCATCAACACGGTCCCGCGGGTCAACACAGCCATGCCGGCACGGCCTTCACCACGTGGCTGGATCTCCACTTCGCGGGCGAGCAGGCGCGGGCAATCTATGAAGAGTTAAGCCGACGCTGGCCGACACACAGCGGCACCTTCGCGGCGAACTTTGAGCAACTGCAGAGCGAACTGGCCGCATTGGACAACACCTTTTCCCAGATTGGGCGACAGCAGCGACTGCCGCCGCTAATGGCGTCCCATCCGGTCTACCAGTATTTCGCCCGGCGTTACGCGTTGGACCTTGAATCGGTGATGTGGGAACCCGGCGTCGTTCCCGATGACGCGCAGTGGCAACGATTGCGGGTGCGACTCACAAGACGTCCTGTGCGGTTCATGCTGTGGGAAGCTAGTCCCCAGCAAGCGACGCTGGATCGGCTGCGTGCGCTGGGGATCACAAGCGTGGTTGTAGATCCGTGTGCTAATCGTCCGCTTAGCGGTGATTTCTTAACAGTCATGCACAACAACCTCACCGCTCTGCGCAGCATCGCCGCGCCGACTATGCGTTAGCCCGCTCGGAGCGTTCAGCCATTGTTGGCGGCGCAAGTGCGCCATATCACCGAAACGGAATATGGCAGAAAACGACGTGATTTAGGCATTGCTGCCGTTTTTAGGTGTTGCTATTTTTGCGCTGTAATTGGCAGCGATGAGATAAACCCGATGCAATTGACCCAAACGCTTGAACGGCGACCCGTCACTCAGATGATCCTGACATTCGCACAGCTGGAAATTGGAGCCCTCGGGCGCCGCGTGGCTCAGGCGTTCGGATTCCAGCGGCCGCGCCACATCGACATTGACGATATCAAAGTTCCCGATACTCAGATCGTACGGCAAGCAACGGAACTCGTGGAAAGCTGTTCGCCGGATTTTCTGGTGAACCATTGTTTTCGCAGTTATTTCTTTGGTGTCGCAGTCGGTCGACACCTAAAACTGCGACCAGACTTGGAACTGCTTTTTCTCAGCTGCATCATGCACGATTTGGGGGTAACCGAAGAATACGATAGCGATGGTTCTTTCGAGCTGAACGGCGCGCGCGTCGCCCATGACTTCCTGGTGCAGCACGATATCGCGGGCGACAAGGCAGCGCTTGTGCACGAATCGATTGCCTTGCATTCCTCCGTCGGTATCGCCGATAAACGCGAACCGGAAATAGCCTTGCTGCATTACGGAGCGGGCGTAGACGTTATCGGATTCCGCATCGAAGCTATCGCGCCTGGCGCGCGGGAAGCCATTCTCGATCGTTATCCCCGTCTACTGCTGAAGGAAAAATTCGGTGCTATGGTTGTCGATCAGGCGCGACGTAAACCAACTTGTCATATTGCCGGACACGTCGGCCTGGGGTTTCACAAAAAAATGCAAATGGCGCCGTTTGCCGAATGAGGCCAGCTGTGCCACTCAGGATTCAGGTGCGGCGATCAAGAGTGCCTTGCGTTCCGACTGAAATCGCAAGGCCCCTTCCAGTATCAGCCACACGGCCAGTATCGCCAGAATGGAACCGACACTAAGCAGCAGATAATTTTGCTGTTGCAGATACCCTTTGATACTGACCGCCATGGCGACCACGGTTGTCGTCAGCATGAATATCATCGGTACAAAAGTGCACCAGTAATTACGCTTGCGTTGCACCAGATACAGCGTCACGGTCAGCAAGGTCAGCCCGGCAAGGATTTGGTTGGTGGTGCCGAATAGCGCCCACAACGCCAGCCCAGCCGGTTTGCCGTCGATCTGGTAAAACGCAAAAAAGCCGATCGAAGCCACTGCCAGAAGCGAAGCCACAAACCGATTGCCCAGCAATGGCAGTCCGGCCGTTTCCGACATCTCTTCAATGTTGAACCGTAACAAGCGCGTCGCCGAGTCGAGCGTCGTCAGCGCGAACGAGACCGCCACCAACGCGACAAAGGTCTGGCCGATTGCTTCAGGCACACCCAGTTCGCTCAGGAACATGGCGGCGCCGTTGATAAAAGCAGACATGCTCTGGCCCAGGCCTTTTGCCAGGTCCCAGGTTGCGTAATGCGCATGCCATGCGTCCGCGTTGACGAATCCTGCCGTGCAGGCCAGCACCGTAGTGAGTCCCAATAAGCTCTCACCGACCATCGCGCCGTAGCCGATGAACGGCGCATCCGATTCGTTGTTGATCTGTTTGGCGGTCGTTCCAGAGGACACCAACCCATGAAAACCGGAGATAGCGCCGCAGGCGATGACGATAAACACGAACGGATACAGTGGTGGCGCGCCATCCGGGGTCGCGTCGATGGCCGGAGCGGCAAATTCCGGGTTTAACAGGAAAAAACCGAGAAAGATGGTGGCGAGTCCGAGATACAACAACAGGGAGTTCAGGTAGTCACGCGGCTGCAGCAGTAGCCACACGGGTAGCACCGAGGCAAGAAAAGCATATACCAGCAAAATGCCGCTCCAACCGGTTACCGACAACTGCGGCGCGTCGGCAACCGCGCCGAAATAGACGGCGGCAAGCGTGAGTACGAAACCAATCGCTGTAAGCGGCCCCAATGGCACACCTTTCTTATAGAACAACACGCCGACGATGACGGCCAGCACCATAAGAGCGGCAGTTGGAAAGATCGATTGCGGGTAATAGGCCGGCGACAGCAGTTGTGCGACAACCTGGACAAAAACGCCCATGGCCAGCGCAATTAAAAAGAAGATGATAATGTGAAATAGCGTCTTTGCTCGCGGCCCGATAATGGACTCCGCGACTTTACCAATGGATTTACCCTGTGCCCGCATGCTCACTACCAGCGCGCCGAAGTCGTGCACCGCGCCAATAAAAAGCGTGCCGAACACGACCCAGAACATCGCCGGCACCCAGCCCCATATAACGGCGATTGCCGGTCCCAACATTGGCGCCAGGCCCGCGATCGAAGCGTAATGGTGTCCAAACAGAACGTATTTGCGCGACGGTACGTAATCGTAGCCGTCGTTCAATTCGTGTGCCGGTGTGGTTGCCTGCGGGTCGATCTGAAAAACCCGTTTGGCAATCCACTTCGCGTAGAACTGATAGCCCAGAAAATATAAGGCCATGCAAATAACTGCAGCGATGGCTGGGCTCATGCGCGCATACCGAGCTTAGCTTTCAGGCCATTTGCGCTCTTGAGCTGCGCGCCGAATGACGAATTCGAAGACACCATCCTGCTCGACACTGCGCAGCAACTCGTGACCAAAACGGGCGCAATAGGCCTCGAAATCGATCTGTGAACCGGGGTCGGTGGCCAGCACCTGAATCGTTGCGCCCGCTGCCATCGTTTTCAGACGCAACTTGGTTTTCAATATCGGCAGCGGGCAGTTAAGGCCTGTTGCGTCCAGGAATTCATCCGCCGCCCGTTCTTGCGTCGTGGTCATAACTGCAAAGGATGGAACGCCGCGACGGTTCTTGCAAGCCTTGATTGTAAGGCGCAGATCTTGGTAAAGACCGGAATTAGGTATACTGAGCAGCGATCCTCCGGCAGACCAGGATCCACGCTTCCGATGAGAGACGTTCCCATAACATTTGGCTTTTGCGCGTCGCCTGCCGACGTCAAGGAAGCCGACGATCAAACCCGCTACCGGATTTGCATTGAAGACGCACAGTTTGGCGCTGCCCTGGGTTACGATTCTGTGTGGGTGTTGGAGCACCATTTCTCCGACTATTACCCGATTCCCAGCCCCCTGCAGTTGTTGTCCCACATCGCTGCCAAGGAACCCCATCTCGGTCTTGGCACCATGGTCATCGTTAATCCATGGCACGATCCGCTGCGGCTGGCCGGGGAGATAGCGATGCTGAGCCGGCTGTCCGCGGGTGAATTACATCTGGGCATGGGGCGCGGCCAGGCGCCCATGGAATTCGAGGCTTTCGGCATTGATGTCGATTCCACGCGCGAGCGACTGCACGAGAGCGTAGAGGTATTAACACTCGCCTTGACCGGCGAGCCGTTTAGCTATTCAGGTAAATACGTCGAGATGGGCCGCACGGTTTCGATCCGGCCCAAACCGGCCACCGAGCGTATCAATCTGTATGGCGCGATCACCAATCCGGACACCGGCAGCATTATGGCGGGACTCGGCATCCCGCCGTTGTGCAATGCGATCCACCCACAGGAAACCCATCGCGGCGTGCTCAAGGCTTGGACCGACGGGGTCGTTGCAGGAGGCGGTGACCCGCATACGGTGAAACCGATTTCGATCCATACCATTATTGCCGACACTGATGCCGAAGCGGATAAGCTGGCGCGAGCACATATTCCGGCATTTTTCGAAGCGCAAGTGGAACACTACGCCGGCGATTTCGAGAACTATAAGCATCTGCAGACCTACGCTTCATTCGCCAAGTTACATGAACGACGGCGCTGGCTTTGCGACCCCGACAATCTTGATGGCATGATTTCACTGTCAGCGATCGGATCACCGCAGACCGTAACCCGCCGTATTCAGGAATATGTGGATATTGGCTTCAACAAATTCATAATCACGACCTCGACGCCCTACATTCCGCAGCACCTTCGCCACGAGTGGTTGACTCGCTTTGCCGAAGAAGTCGTGCCAAATTTCGCGCAGGTGCCAAAAGCGATTTCCAGCTCGCACTAATCCCTCACCCCTCACCCAACCGCCATGCATGGCGGAAATGCAGGTAATGCACGACTACAGGATGTAGGAGGTACGAGTCCAGGGATGGACGAGGTAGAGCGAAGCAGGAAGCCAGAGCCGAGGGCGAAGCACGCCTACAGGACGTAGGCGTTAGAACGTAACCGGTCAATCCAGGCCGTTATTCACGGCAGCGGGCAGATGGTTTAGTTTGCCAGGTTTCCCAGTCAATCGGGAGCTTGGTAAATGAATGATCACGGAAAACCTCGGAACAAACGACGTAGTGCGGATGAGTGGCGTGGCCTATTAGCGGAGCAGGCACAAAGCGGTTCATCGATCCGCGCATTCTGTGCTGAGCGAGGAATTGGATATTCGACGTTCAGTAAAAGGAAGTCGAGGTCAGCGAGGGACGCTCAGATAGGGAAGGCGGAAACACGTTTCGTCGAGTTGGCCCCGTTACAACCATTAACCAATGCACAATGGGATATCGAGTTAGCGCTCGGTGATGACATCGTGCTTCATTCGCCAAGTTACATGAACGACGGCGCTGGCTTTGCGACCCCGACAATCTTGATGGCATGATTTCACTGTCAGCGATCGGATCACCGCAGACCGTAACCCGCCGTATTCAGGAATATGTGGATATTGGCTTCAACAAATTCATAATCACGACCTCGACGCCCTACATTCCGCAGCACCTTCGCCACGAGTGGTTGACTCGCTTTGCCGAAGAAGTCGTGCCAAATTTCGCGCAGGTGCCAAAAGCGATTTCCAGCTCGCACTAATCCCTCACCCCTCACCCAACCGCCATGCATGGCGGAAATGCAGGTAATGCACGACTACAGGATGTAGGAGGTACGAGTCCAGGGATGGACGAGGTAGAGCGAAGCAGGAAGCCAGAGCCGAGGGCGAAGCACGCCTACAGGACGTAGGCGTTAGAACGACGCAGGAGCCAAAGTCGGGGAGCCAGAGCCGACGAGTCCATGGATGGACGAGGTAGGGCGGAGCCTACCTGGTCGATGTGCTGCAACGGATCGCGATCCATCCGGATAGTGCGGTGGAGCAGAGCCGAGGAAATCGATGTTCAGTGATAACCCGCACGGTCTGATTTGGCCGTGACCAACACACCGCAGAAACGCATTCAAGACGTCGCCGTTTAGTTACGTTAGAAACGACGCAGGAGCCAAAGTCGGGGAGCCAGAGCCGACGAGTCCATGGATGGACGAGGTAGGGCGGAGCAGGAGCCAGAGCCGAGGGCGAAGCACGCCTACAGGACGTAGGCGTTAGAACGACGCAGGAGCCAAAGTCGGGGAGCCAGAGCCGACGAGTCCACGGATGGACGAGGTAGGGCGGAGCAGGAGCCAGAGCCGACGAGTCCACGGATGGACGAGGTAGGGCGGAGCAGGAGCCAGAGCCGACGAGTCCACGGATGGACGAGGTAGGGCGGAGCAGGAGCCAGAGCCGACGAGTCCACGGATGGACGAGGTAGGGCGGAGCAGGAGCCAGAGCCGACGAGTCCACGGATGGACGAGGTAGGGCGGAGCAGGAGCCAGAGCCGACGAGTCCACGGATGGACGAGGTAGGGCGGAGCAGGAGCCAGAGCCGACGAGTCCACGGATGGACGAGGTAGGGCGGAGCAGGAGCCAGAGCCGACGAGTCCACGGATGGACGAGGTAGGGCGGAGCAGGAGCCAGAGCCGACGAGTCCACGGATGGACGAGGTAGAACGACGCAGGAGGCCAAAGTCGAGGAGCAATTACTTGCCAAACCCCTCTCCCGCAAGGGGCGAGGGGCTTAAATCTTGCAATGTTCGTTGCGCCCGCGTATCTTTAATCTTGCTTGTCACAAACAAGTAAATATTAATCCTGCCCTAATGCCCGAAATTCAATCAGTTACCGATATTCGTCGAACGCAAGCTGAGCGTACCGCTCAATCGGATGAACGCATGCTGGAGGCCGCAATCGCACTTATTGTCGAGCGCGGAACCGTTAACACGACGTTGAAGGATGTTGGCGAACGGGCCGGATACAGCCGCGGACTGGCGGGTTACCGATTCGGCCATAAAGCAGGTTTGCTCAGCTTCGTCGTGCGCTCGATAGGCGAAGAATGGTTACGTGAACTCACGAGGGTTACCAATAACAGGTTGGGCCTCGACGCAATTAACGAAGCGATCGATGCGCATTTCCGCTTCGTCAGCGACGCGCCGGCGCACGTGCGTGCATTTTATATCCTGTGGTTCGAAGCGATTGGGCCGCAGTCCGATGTCCGTGATGTCATCGTCCGCATCCATGACCGGCGTCGGCGTGATGTAGGACAGTGGATCACAAAGGCGATCGAGATCGGCACAATCGCCCCTGCAGTGGATGCTGCAGGTATCGCCGATCAGTTCAGCGCTTCGATAATTGGCATCGTTTATCAATGGTTGGTCAAACCCGAACCGGGCGCGCAAATAAAAGCGATGCACGACGATCTCAAAGCAAGCATGCAATTGTTACTGGGATCGAGTTTGGGCAGTGCAAATTAAATCACGACGCATGCTTGATCTGAAGATCTCACTGTACCTCGCCACCAGATGTTCCGTGGAGTGAACCAATGAGCAGGACGGCTGATAACGTTGACGCGGTTCCCTTAGCAGACAAACCACCGCTACGCTTTGTAACCGCAGCGTCGTTGTTCGATGGGCACGATGCCGCGATCAATATCATGCGTCGCTTGATCCAGGCGCATGGCATCGAGGTGATCCATCTCGGCCACAACCGTAGCGTCGCGGACATAGTCACCGCCGCGATACAGGAGGACGCACACGGCATCGCCGTGAGTTCTTATCAGGGCGGGCATATGGAGTTTTTCCGCTACATGGTGGATATGTTGGCGCAGCGCGGAGCCCAGCACATCCGGGTGTTCGCCGGTGGTGGCGGAACCATTACTCAGAACGAGGCTGCCGAACTGCAAAGCTACGGCGTTGAACGGATTTATCTCCCCAACGACGGCATGGAGTTGGGTTTGGAAGCCATGATCACAGATCTGGTCGACAGGACCGAGCTTCAGCGCACCGAAACGCTTGCTGTGCAGGATCCGGTCAGCGATGAGCATTTGGGTGTGGCACGAGCCTTGTCCGCACTGGAGCAGAATATTTATTCGAGCAGCAAGCTCGAGATGCTGCGAAAACAGTGGCGGATGCAGGCCGGGCGGGTCCCGGTGTTGGGTATTACCGGCACGGGCGGGGCTGGCAAGAGCAGTGTTACGGACGAATTACTGAATCGTTTTTTGCAGTGCTTTCCCGAAATACAAATAGCTGTACTTGCGGTCGATCCTACGCGCCGGCGCAGTGGTGGCGCCTTACTCGGCGATCGGATCCGCATGAACACTCTGCGTAGCCATCGAATTTTTATGCGTTCCATGGCGACGCGGCGCCAGCACAGGGCGACCAGCGAAATGTTGGGCGATGCAATCGCTTTGTTGAAAGCCCTGAGTTTCGATCTGGTCATCGTCGAGACCGCGGGGATCGGTCAAAGTGACAGCGAGATTGTCGATATGGTCGATATTCCGCTGTATGTAATGACGAGTGATTATGGAGCGGCGACCCAACTCGAGAAAATCGATATGTTGGACTACGCCGATCTCATCGTCCTCAACAAATTTGATAAACGGGGCGCCGAAGATGCGCTGCGCGATGTGCGCAAACAATGGAAACGCAATCATTGCGCGTTCGACCAAACCGATGAGACCATTCCGGTCTATCCAACCATAGCCAGTCAGTTCAATGATCCGGGGATGACCTGGTTATTCGACGAGCTGTGCCGGCACATTGCGGCCAAGCTCGATTGCGCTGCGGATGACTGGCAGCTAGGAATCGACGTGACGAGCAAAGAACCGCGCGCCGCAATTTTGATTCCTGGCAATCGTGTGCGCTATCTCGCTGAAATTGCCGAGCAGGGACGCGGCATAAATGCTGCCATCGAGACACAAGCGCAAGCGGCAAGTCGGGCGCAGCATTACTACGAGGTACTAAAGGATTTAGGCGTGCCTGATTTACCCGCACCGGCGGAGCGCTTCAGCAAGTCGGCGTTGGACGCCGGCGGCGACCCGTTATCTGGAGATCTTCGCGCTCGTTACCATGCGGCGTTGGATGTGTTGAGTAAAGATGCAATCGAGTTACTGCGGACCTGGCCGCAGCGCAAGGCGGGTGTCACAGCCGAAAAGTATTCCTATGAAGTACGTGGGCGTGAGGTCACCGGCGACAACTATCTGCAGAGCCTGAGCCGGCAGGCTATTCCGAAGATTGCGCCGCCCCAGTATCGCGATTGGGGGGAGCTGCTGCGCTTTTTGATGCGTGAGAATCTGCCCGGGGCTTATCCGTATACCGGCGGCGTCTACCCATATCGACGCGCGGCCGAGGCGCCGATCCGTATGTTCGCGGGCGAAGGTCCGCCGGAGCGAACCAATCGGAGGTTTCACTATCTTTCAAGCGGTCATGCGGCGGATCGGATCTCGACGGCATTTGATTCCGTAACCCTATACGGCGAAGACCCGCATCCACGACCGGACATCTACGGCAAGGTTGGCAACTCGGGCGTATCGATCGCAACGGTCGACGACATGAAGAAGTTGTATTCGGGCTTCGATCTGTGCGCGCCTACGACCTCCGTGTCGATGACGATCAACGGACCGGCGCCGATGATACTTGCCTTCTTCATGAATACGGCGATTGACCAGCAGATCGAAAAACACTTACGCGAA
>CBDDBH010000020.1:0-139464 GCA_965225625.1 Gammaproteobacteria bacterium | reverse complement strand
CCGCGCCACCTCAATCTCGCGAGCCGACACCCAACCGGCGGTATCCCTGCAACTGCCCGCACCCAACCGGGACAGCAGCCACGCACTCGCCCGTGCGAGCGGGGTGCGCATGGTCCCTCGATTCGACAACGCCCTCATTTCGGTACGCTTCATCAATGATCCTCCTATGGTGTTAGTTCTGTGATGGGATTGAGTGTCTCTCCCCCCGCTCTCGCGCGAATGCAGGCGCAATTCAACCCTAGTCTTCGGGTGCGGCGGCATTCGGAGCAGCCGCCAACCGCCGTTATCTGGGTCGACAGCAAACCCTGTCGGCGGTAGCGGCAGCCAAGCGAGGATTGTTGCCTTGCAAGCTGCCTCAAACCCGCACAGGGTGTCGGCACCCGCCCGGGCGTTGCTCATCGACCGTCTGCACTGTCGGCGACGTCGCCACCAGCCCTGGACGTCTTCATGGTCGCCCGGATCGTCGGCTCGACCAGGTGCATATCCAACCATGCATTGAGATCCGCCCCGAGATACAGGATACGATGGCCGAATTTGGTATATCGCGGCCCACGACCAGCCCATCTCCAAGTGGCTAAACTGCCGCGCGAGGCGATCACGGACAGGGCGGGGTGGCCTGTGGGGTAATAGCGCTTAGGCTCAAAGCGCGTATAAGGTGCGAATTCGGGCGGATCGTTGTGGTTCATAGAAACTCGCTTTGGTTAATGATGTATACCAAAAAGTTTAGCGGCCGCTGAGCAAGGGCGGTGGAGTAACATTTCTTGCGAATGTCCATCTACAACGACTGGACTCAGTCGCGCGTTAGCAATCCGGTGGGATCGGGGGTTCTGGACGTCCCGATTTAGTCGTTTGCGAAGGATCCTAAGCTTTTCACCGGTGTGCCACCGACGTGTTGAACACGTTCTGGTGGTTAAACGGGGGGATCGCGTTCCTTCAGGACGCCCTGCTTAGGGCCCCTTGAATCAGTCGGGGTCACCGTCGGGTGCGACTAGGATGGGAAGGCAACCCTTCATCCAGCCGGCGGCGCATGGACTGTCATCCAAGGCCGGCTGTTTGTAGCGGCTGAAAAGCTGTCTGTTGTCCCCGAGAAGGCACGCAACATGACGCCCATGGCGCACGTCATCGACACCGTCCGGGGCGCAATTTAACCCCTATCTTCGGGTGCGGCGTACATTCGGATCGGACTGCCTTTGTATGGGTTGATCGCGAACCCCGTCGCCCATCATGCCGATGTGATGGTATCCAGACATCACCTCAACGGTTGCGCCGCGACGGCCACCCCGTGGGCTTCGTCACGCGTTCGCAACGCGAAGGTTCAGTTCATTGGGATTCCGCTCTGTTTACGGTCGAACGTGGCATGTCGGGCGTCACTTAGAGGATGTCATGGAACGTCCGTTCCGCGTGAATGGTGTCCCAAAACGGCTCGACTCAGCGCGGACGCCTCGATGCTGTTTTCGACCTATGCGCCTTCCAAATACCCGCGACCGTCAACCATTTGCGGTGGATCACCGCCGCGACCGCATCGCATGCCGAATACGGTGGACTGTCCCCATTGCGCGTTGCTGTCAGGCCAAGCTCACACAGCCGCTCAATCGCCCGGACGATGCGCGCGTTACGAGGGGCCCACCCGAGTCGGCGCCTGCGCGGGCGCGGGCACAGGATACGTCCAGCGCACACATCGCTTGTCCACCGATAGAGCGGGGCGCTGATGGGCAACCCACGAAAATCAGCGGGACCCATGATAAAGAACCCGTGGGTGTCCGGATTGGAATAGAGCGCGTCGAAGTTCGCGCGCCACGCTTTGGTCTGAACGTCGAGCGCATCTTCCTCGATGTCGTGTATTCCGTCGCGCAACCACGTAATCGGCAAGCGAAGAAATCGCTCGAACTCGGGCGATGCATGCTCAAGATCCCGAGTAGCCGCTTCGAAGGCATCCCATAGATCGCGGTCTTGTCGTGTGCGCTTCGCCAGTACGTGCAGACTCTCCCCCTCGTCATAGTGGTCATGCATAGGCCAAGCTCGATCGTTGGCTTCAATCACGTGACATTCGAGCCAATCAACGAACTTTCCAGGTGCATAGTGCTGCTTTAGATTACGGAGCTCGGGATCGGTCTTCGCCAACTCCAACACTCTGTTGAACCAGATCTTTATGTTTCTAGGCCCACCGTACTGGCTTTTAAGTTTATCGAACTGGCTTTTAAGCCTATCGAACTGCTTGTACCACGCCGACAGCGTCCGCCTTTCGTCGGGCGTGTCTAGCGGGCGCGTCACCGCTAGGGCATTGGCCCAGCGCTTTATCTCGGTATCAATTTCAGTTGGGGCCGTGTGACCCGGGCGCCTCGTCATGAGCAGAGTCTCCGGCATTCGCTGCCTCGTCCCATGTCAGGCCGCAGCCGGAACACCCGTCCGGCGCGTCCGAGATAGTGAAGACGCCTTCGCAATCCGGGTTCGGGCACGGTAGAGACTCGCTCATCTCAATGCGCGCCTGAAACGCGGATCGACTTCGCCGCGATGCAGCCCGGCCAGCCGTCCCCACGGCATCAATCGACCCCCTCGGGTCCGGCCGCTTCCGCCGCGTGGGGCGCAGCCGTGCCGGGACCAGGAGCCGGGTGGGAACCCGCGCGCCTCGTAGCTGCGCATCGATAGTCGCACCGATGTGCTCCTGGGCCTCGTGAACCGCCGCACCGGCATGCCGGATGTAGCGATCCGCCATCGCCGTTGTCTTGTGCCCGAGTAGATCGCGCAACACATGGGTGCCGAGCCCCGCGCGTGCCGCGCTCGTCATGACCGTGCGGCGCAGGTCGTGCAGGCGCACGTCCGACAGGCCAGCAGCGTGCGCCATGGCTGCAAAGGCCTTGCGGACCGTGGGATAGGAGAGGGCTGCGTCACGTCCGGTGGTGAACACATAGTCGTTCATGCGCGGCAGCCTTCCGAGCAGCTCAAGCGCCGCCAAGGGCAGACCGTGCACGCGCCGCCCGGTCTTCGTGCGGGGCAGCACCACGGTGTTGTCCGCTACCTTGACGTGTTCCCAGCGCATCGCCAGTACTTCGCCAATACGCAGCCCCGTCAGGGCCGCTACCCGGATAGCCGCCACGGCCGCGGATTGGTCACGCTCCGCACGTGCCAGCGCCGCACCGAGCGCCGTCATCTCCGACGGCGTGAGTACCCGGTCGCGCGCCTCCTCACGCGACCGCTCGATACCCCGCGTGGGGTTCGTGTGCTGCGGGCGCAGTTCCCAATCCTCGAACAACCGGAACAGCCGGCTCGTGAACGCCAGCACGCGATTGCGCTGCACCGGTGCGGCCGTTACGAGTGGCGCCACCATGCGCTCGATGTCCATGGCGCGTGATGTCGGGGATCCGCCGCCTGCCGAGGGCGGGCCGCAGGTGACGGGCGGCTTGTCGGCGATAGCTATCCACCGTGCCCTGCGCCATGCGGCCCGCTGCCAGCCGTGCCGGTACATACTCAGCGAAGAACCGCTCCAGCCCCTCGTTCACCGTGGGTGACGCACGCGCCTCACGCCGCCGGGTCAGCAGATCGTCCTCGCCCGCGCGGATCCGGACCAACTCGGCGCCGGCGCGCTCGCGGGCTTTGGACAGGGAGAGCTCGGCCGTTCGCGCCAGCACCACGCGATGGCGGCGGCCGTTGATCCGGTAGTCGAGCACATAGGCTTTCACGCCCTTCGGCGTGATGCGGACACCTAGGCCCTTCACCTTGTGGTCCCACAGGATGCGGGTCTTAGGCTCGGGTCGGGTGTCCCGGATGATGAGTTCACTCAGCATGGCGTGCTCCTGGTTGAGGGGTGACGCAGGCTATATACATCACCACTATGTCACTCTATCGCCAAGATACTCGTCGAACATCGTTGATGCAAGTGAGGGATAAATAGATTTAAAACTTCTATTATTTAGACTGTTATTGAATCAGATGGATTGTGATGGAAGATATGAAATCGGTGGTTCCAGTGATTGTTAATCTCTTTTTTGCACTATGCGTTTGACAAATGGATGGACCGGCATTGCCCGGGCATTCGTTTTGAACGCTATGCGGACGATATCATTTGTCACTGTCGAAGTGAGACACAAGCGTCGCGTGTACACGCATTGATTGCGCAGCGACTTGTTGAGTGTGGGTTGGAGCTACATCCTGAGAAGTCACAGGTTGTGTACTGTAAGGATGTGAATCGTCGTAGCGATTATCCGGTCATTCAGTTTGATTTCTGGGGCTATACGTTTCGGCCTAGAAAGTCGACGGACCGCTATGGTCGATTCTACGTAAACTTCTTGCCTGCGGTCGGCGACAAAGCGGCGAAAGCGATGCGGCACCGGATGCGCCGCTGGGCCATTCATCGACGTGTGACAAAATCACTTGGCGACATTGCCCGGATGTTCAATCCTATTTTGCGGGGTTGGATCAATTACTACGGTCGGTACTACCGCTCGGCTTTGCACGGCGTGTTCCGTTGTCTCGACCGTCGTCTAGTACGGTGGGTGCAACAGAAATACAAACGACTGCGCCGGCACCAGCGTCGAGCAGAGCAGTGGCTCCAACGCATTATGAAGGAGCACCGCCATCTGTTTGCACACTGGCGCCTCTCACGGTCAGCGGTTGGACGATAAGAGCCGGATGAATCGAGAGGTTCACGTACGGTTCTGTGAGAGCGCGGGGGTGTGATCCCCCCGCGCCACTCGACTATTCATACGGATCAACGGTGAAACACACTACCTCTGGCGCGCCCTCGATCATGAAGGTGAGGTGCTCGAAGTCTTCGCCACAAAGCGCCGGGATCGCTGAGCTGCGCTTGAGTTCCTGAAGCGTACGATGAAGCGCTACGGCCGGCCAAAAGCAATCGTGACCGACCGCCTACGTTCCTACGGTGCCGCGATGAAAGTCATTGGGGTCGAGGATCGTCAGATTTTCCAATCAGTATCATTCCGGCTAGATTTCTTGATATATCTTTCATGTATTCAGTTAATTACTGACAATACGTCGTCGCTTATAAAATGTTGAATCACCAATCTGTCACCACGCCGCCGGAATTCTGAGGGAGACGGGGCAGGTAACACAGCGTCATGTTTCAACGGGCCGAGAACGAGGCGGCCCTGTTCTGTGCGGAACTTGGCGCGACAGCGGTTTCTGCACGCGATGGATTGTACCGCGGCCCGGACGCAGTGCGCTCGGGCCCTGTTGGCCTACTACAACCGATGGCGTCCGCACCGGAGTTTGGGGCAGCAGGCGCCGTGTCCGGCATCGACAGTGCCTAATGGGGGAGCAGTGAGAGAGATATCTGCTGAACCGATATTAGGCGGACTGCATCACGTCTATCGGCCTGCTGCTTAAGCTCGGATGGCGTTTTGCGCCCTTCAGGAATGGTTCAATAACCGGCGTTTGCTCGAGCCTATTGGCGACCTACCGCCGGCGGAGTTCGAGCGGGCATACTACGAGCAGCTGGAGAGTCAGGTCGAGGCGGCTTGACTCAAACAAAAAGGTCTCCGGAAAACCCAGGGCGATTCAGTCGGATGTGTGGGATCGCGCCCAATAAAAAGGGGTGCCGAACCGCCCCTCAAATTGCATCGCGGTTCTTCTTCAGCGACCGCGTTTACGCATAGCTTGTACTGTCATCTCGGCGATCGGCACCTGAGCAGGGTCGGTGCCGGCCTTGAACTGACCGGTAGTGCAGTGCATTGCCTGGATGTCGAGGACCATGAAGCAATCATCGATCGGTACACCCGAGCCGATAGTGGAGGTGACTGGCGCATAGTGATCGGAATGCGCTTGGCAGATCGTGAATGACTTCCACAGATCGCCCTCTTTGTCATAGACGAGACTCCGTGGGATGGTGGCTGTTTGCGAATCGATGTACATGCGTCGCTTGGTAAGAGGATGAGTCGTCTCTTGTGGAGAGCCATCGATCACGTGGACCTTGCGCAACTCCCAGGTCGTGACCGGGAAGCAATTGCCCTTGGCCGTTGTAATCAACGTACCTGAAGCCATCGGTTTCTTCGCGGGCCGCTGCTAACGGCAGCTCATCATGATAATGGAATGGCAGGAACATATTTTTCGTTTCTATAAATTTCCAATCGTAGTCGAAGATTCGGCCTTCATACCCTTCGAAATCCTCGATCATCAGATCGGTTCCAAGAAATGCGTCCGTGATCTGTCCGGTCGCTAGGCGTCGCACCCGACGTTGAAAGCCCAAATACAGCCAAGCATCGGTTCGCTTTCTATCGTCTTCATAGCGGTTGATCAGGATTTGCGTGTTCCTTAAGTCGAAGGGTTCGGAGTTGATGCCGACCAACGAACGGAACAATTTCGCCGGGTTAACTTCGACCTCAGGGATGGGCTCGTAGTGCGTACGGTGCATCCAGTTGAACAGCATGAAGTTCCATTTAAACGAGCGTTCTACATCTCCGGTCGCAGCATTTCTTAAGTCCCAGTAAAACGGGCAGATGCAAGCGTTGTCGCCCCAGTTATATCCCCACAAATAGTTCCAGGCCATTTTTTACGCCAGCTTGCGGATCGTTTGCATCCGGGTCGTGGGGGAAGGCACGCCCAGCCGTGTAGTTGTCGCTGACTTGCTGGCCTTCGACGACCGTCGGTTGATCGTTGACCATCTGGCGGGTCGCTTCGATGTACTTTTCGGAAAGCGGAAAGTCGCGGGTCGGCGCGGTTTGCATCGTGGTCCAACCGTCAGTTACGTGAGCGTACATACCGGGGTCCAATGCATCTTTGAATTGCTCGACATTGCTTTTGTCGATAACGACACCCGGGCTGTAACCGGTTAGGCTGGGTACCCCATCCTTATACGGATAGAATGATTGTTCCAGGTCTTCAAGGTCCCAGGATTGCGCGGCGCTACTAAGCAGGACACCGATTCCGGTCAAAACACTAACAACGAGATGTTTCATGTGCATCTCTCCGGTTGTTTCCGATCACAATACTATAGCTCTTAGTGATTCTCTTGCAACTCGATATTTGCAGACGAATAGTTAGTCCTTCTTATCGTTACTCTGACTTTGGCTAGCCCTTCGATGGGCGCTTCTTCCTCAAGGCCGTATTCACGGCACCTTGCCACTCGCCTTCGATCTTGACTCGCTGCGGCGCTTGTTGACGAAAGTCCGTGCCGGTTCGAATCCGGCCCCCCGCACTTAAACTGATGATCGACAGAAAACTGAAAAAACAGATTGGCCCAAACGCCAATGCCCCGGTATGAGGAGTATTCGTCCGTCACATGCGAGCGCGACGATCCACGTTCTGGCGGATCTCTCGCTTCAGTGTCCGCGCCCACACATTGGCTATCGCCTCAGTACGGACTTCACCGCCGCTGCACCATGGCTAACACAGGCTGCTTCTTGGTGTCTTGCGTTGCTGGCGTTCTGTTTCAGGGCCCACTTCATATCATCCCCCCACGGATCCATCGCCAAGGTGCAAATCAAGCCCCTCACCGAACTATCTTTGGCTTCCGTCATTCCGTCAGTTCCTTAGTAACGGTTGGAATCGTTCCAGCCAGACCTATGTACCACCGTGCGTGACGGAAGTGACGTAAACAAGGCAATTCCATATTAACCCTAATCCGCGCGCGCCCGCGCGTACAGCCTAACCAGAAAAATGTTATTTATCGTCACTTGCGTCACTGCGCACCCTAAGTCCGCCGATCCCGCGACTGCCGTTGCTTCGCTCGCGTCGAAAACCGCGCTTGACTAATGCTTTGATTACGAACCGCACCGATGGCGGCTTTCGTCCCCCGCCGTTTGTCTCGTACCACCCTTCCACGGCCACCATGAGGTCCTTGTTCGTCACCGTATACGCCCCGGGCTCAAAAGCGTCCTCGATCATCTGTCCGATTTCGTCTTCGCCCGCCAGGTATTCGCTCGCGGCGGCTTGGGCCGTATCGGGTATCTGCCCCAAGCCGTCGCGCAAGTAGGCCGCCGCGCCCTCGACCATCCACGCGAGGATGGCCGGCCCCTCGGCCTGCAACGCTTCGGGCAGCTTTGGATCAACTGCCCCTGGCGTGCGCGTGAATGGCATCAGGAGCAGCCGCCGCCGAATGGCTTCATCAACGCTGTCCAACTTCGGCGCATCGTTCGCGAGCACCATGAGCTTACAGATCGGCTCGAAGTCGATGGAATCTTGGCGCATAAAATTCGCCGTCACTTGGCCGCCGCCGGTAAGGTCCTTTAGGTCGCCGACGCGCCATCGATCCCCGGGCGACGGCTCGGAAACGGCTGCGCATCGCGCACCGTCCAATCGCGCCATCCATTGCCGGTGTTGCGGAAAACGTCCGAAGATCGCATCGGTCGGCAACCCCGGTAGTACTCCCCCATAACGATTGCGAGCACATCGCGGAACGTACCCTTGCCGTTGCCGCCGTTGCCGAGCAGGAACAGGAATTTGTGCTCACGGTTGTAGCCCGTCAGGGTGTAGCCGCACCATCGTTGCAAGAAGGCGATGCCCGCTGTCTTGTCATCAACTGGAACGGTTTCGTCGAGGAAGCGCAGCCACCGCGTCGCCTTCTGGCGTGTGTTCGGGACAAATCCGAGTCGTCGGGAGATGCGATCCTCTGGCGTGGCCGCGCGAATTACCCCGTTGCGTAGGTCAAGCACACGTTGGTCAGGCGTGCCCACAAGTTCGGGGTCAGCGTCCCACGCGCCGAGATCGGCAAGCAGCGGTTCCATTTCCTTGACCACCTCAAGGGTGCGGATACCCCTAGCGATGGCTTTTTGCTCGTGCGCATTTCGAAGGTCGTCCGAAACACGCCGGCGAAGTCGAAGGTTCTCGGCGTCGTGCTGCCAAAGCTCTGCGTCCCGTCGCCAGAACCAGCCGCGCCCCGGGCTATAAGCATAGCGCCCTCTCAATGCAACGGCGAGGTTGGCAGCCACCCTGTGTATTCCCGATTTGATTCCGTTCGCCACGTCGGCCGCGCCCGCGGCGCTCTCGAGCGTGGCATCGATTTCACAGAGCGGCAACCCACCTTCAATGCCTGCGTCGCGGTAGGCGTCCCAGTCGAGCGCGCCGTCCTTCGCAGCCTTGAACGCCTCTCGATTGAGCGTGTCGTTGCGCGTGCCAATGTGCGCGGTTCGTAAGGCTTCTGGCCCGTGCTTGCCATTTTTAGCCGGCCTCGGCAACCTGCCTGGGTCAGCCGGTTGCGCATCATCGAAGTGTCGCGCCAGCCCGTTCGCGAGTTTCGCTGGATCCCACAAGATCGCGTAACCCGCCGATCCCCGAATATCGCCGGCTGCGCCGTCCAACTTCCACTTTTGGTTGCCGATTTTGCCAGCTGGCGCGCGGTACCAAGCATGAAAACCGCCTGCCCTTTGGGTTTCGATTACCCCGACTGGCTCGCCCAGGACGCCGCGCACCGCTGCGACGCCGTTCTCGCCGCCTTCATCTATGTCAACCACGAAACATTCCAAGCTGGCCGGAATGACGCCGACCAGGCCGCCGCCGTCCGCGTGTCCCTCGACGTTCGAGAAGTCGGGTCCCGTCTTCTGCCATCCCTTCGCGAGAGGGCGCTTGTCGGGCCGGACAAGGACGAAATGTGCGCCGCGCGCGCGTAGCTTCTCAAGTGCGGTGTGCGTCTCCACAGCCTCACGACGGCTCAAACGGTCTTGAACGGTCATTGGTTGCATGGGCGCGGTCAGTCGGACTCGATCTCGACGAGGTCGTAGACACCCGGGTGGTTCTGGGCCATCCGTCGTGCTTTGCCTCCATCGGCGATCGGCTGTATGTCGCCATAGCCCTGCCAAACGAGGCCGGTCCCGTATAGTTGATCTGCGTGCCGGGACTTCCGGCCGACGTAGCGTATCGCCACCGCGGGTGGGGGCTCGACCTCGATGAGGTCGTAGACGTCCGGGTGGTTGCGAGCCATGCGCTGCGCTTTGTCCCGATCGGCGAGCGGCTGTATATGACCGTGGCCGCGCCAAACGAGGCCGGTCCCGTACAATCGGTCTTCGTACCAGTCCCGCCGGCCGACGTAGCGTATCGCCAACGCGGGTGGGGCCGGCTCAGCTGCCGGGGGCGGCGCGACCGGGACCGGGTCCAGCGCCGGCACACCGTTGAGTGCGCCGCATAGCGGACAGTGTCTGGACGCCGTGTCCACCACGCGATACATCCACGGGCCCTGGTAGCCGCGACGCCGTTTCTCGATGTCTCCGGTTTTCTGCAACCACCGGCGCGCCTTGTTCAGCGCGGCACGGCTCACACCGGTCTGCGAACGCGCCAACTCAATCTCGCGCGCCGACACCCAACCGGCGGTGTCCCTGCAACTGCCCGCACCCAACCGCGATAGCAGCCACGCACTCGCCCGTGCAAGCGGGGTGCGCATGGTCCCTCGATTCGACAACGCCCTCATTTCGGTCTGTTTCATCAATGGTGCTCCTATGGTGTTCGCTCAGGGACCGGAGTCCGTGTCTCTCCCCCGCTCCCGCGCGCGAACGCAGGCGCAATTTAACCCCCAGCATCGGGTGCGCCGGATATTCGGATCCGCCGCCGCCCCCCTTTTTGTTGTTCGATCGCGATCCCTGCCGGGCGTAGCGCTGATTTGATGGAGTTCAGGCGTCGGCTCAACGCCTGTGCACCGCGGGGCCACCCCCGGGTGTTCGCCACGCCCGTACCGACGCGCTCGGTCAGTTCATCGTGCAGCGCGGTCGGCGTGCCCTCCCAGACTTGACCTCCTCGCTCTCGCATCAAGTCGCAGATCGCGCTTGCGACCGGGTTGGTCTCAATCACCGTCGTGGCAGCTGCCGTGAGATTACCGGTATACGCACGCATGAACGTGCCCTCGTCGAATGCGGCCGGCTCGCACGCCACCGCCCACGTGGCGAAGTCGGCCATCCGTGGCAGCGCCTTGAGCCGTACTTCCGGAAGCCGACGCAGCCCCGTGACCATCGAGTCGAGCAGGGCGCCGAGGATCTGCGGGCGCGCGCGTTCGAACTCGGCCCACAATTCGGACTCGGGCTTGCGCGCTGCATCCGGGATGGCTTTGAGCGTCAGGAAGATCGCCCGGTCAGCTAGATCGCCCCGGGCCACGACCGCATCGATTCCGTTCAGGAGCACCGGCCGTTCAGCGCTGATCACGATCTCCTCATCGTCAGAGTACAACTTGCGTGCCCCGAACCCGCCCCCCGTCGAGACACGGCAAAGTGCGTTCGACAACCACGGCGCAACCGCGCTCAGGTTGTCGAACGCGAGTACGTGCGCGTTCCGCGCGGCGATGAATAGTTCGTGTTCATCGCGCGGCGGTGCGCGTAGCGACGCCTCATGCGGATCGACGAGAGAACGAAGGATCCGTGCGCAGGTGCTCTTTGCCGAGCCTTGCTCGCCCGTGAGGACCAACACCGGAAACGGGCCGGTCGCGCGGAGTGCCGCCAATAGCCAAGCTACAGCGAGGTCGAAATCGGCATCGCTGGCCAGATTGAGCAATGTTCGAAACCCCTCGATCTGCCCACCGCGCTCGGGCTCGGGCAGTGCGCGCATGTGTCGCCTGCGGACGAACCGCACCGCCGGACGGTCAACGCGACGCCATCCGGTCGCGTTGATCTCGATGGCCTGCCAGGCGTCATTGCAGAGGTCGAGATACAGCGCGTCGGTCGCCGAGCCGACACGTCGGTAAACCTCACACGCCGGCCCTTCAAACCGTGCCCGTGCCACGATCGTGCTAATCGCCGTTTGAAACGCCTCGTTGGTCGGCGCGCCGCCGTCGGATGCTTCGAAGTATCGCGCTCGAAGCCACGCGCTGAAGCCCTGTGAGGGCACCGGCCACGATTGACGGTGTGCGTCGTGCTTTAACTCGGCGAATGCCTCCTCCTCGCAGTGAAACAGGGTGCAGCCGCGCTCGGCCACGCCGACCGGCTGGCTGGCTTGCGTTATGCGCCTCTTGTGGCCCAGCTCGGCCGGGCGGGTCTGGCCGTCAAGCTCCGTGACCGGCACACCGAGAACCTTGAGCAGTTGCCGGAGTCGCGCCCAAGTGGGCGGGTCCTCGGCGCGCAGTTTCTTGAAACGCTCAATGGCCGCGTGCTCGAACAGTACGCCCGGGTCCAGTCTCGAACGTTCGATGAGCGCCACCCAGTCTTCAGGCAACTGTCTCAGGATCGCCGCCTCGCGCTTCGCCCCAAATACGTTCAGGATGCCAACCTCCTTCCTCGACCTGCTCATCGATCATCCCTCCTATCGGCGAAGTCACCGCCGGCGCGAGGTGTACAGATCGTGACGCGCCGCCCCTCGGCCTCCAGCCGCTCGGCGAGCGCCGCCGCCGCTTCGAGTCCGGGCGCGTCACGGTCAGCAGCGATCGCCACCGTGCGGATGGCCTCGGGTAAGACGAGCGCGCGCAGTCCGGGGGTTCCGAGCGCGGCCCAGCCGGGCAGTGTCGAGCCGCTGCATGGCCGCCGCAGTCGACTCGATACCCTCGCCGACGAGCAGCTCCCCGTCCGTCGGCTCGGCGAGTCGGACCGCACCGCCGGTGAGCCGCCCGAGACTCGCGCGAACCGGCTGGACCGAGGCCTTGTGCGGGCCCTGCAGGTAGGTGCGCTGGATCCCGAGAAACCGCCCCGCGGCGTCCTGCACGCAAGCAACCAGCCAGGACAACGCGCCCGGCTCTCGACCGGATGGCGAAGGCGCGGATGAAATCGCAGCGCCGGCGCGCCGGCCACCGCCACACCGCGTCGGTGCAGATGGGCCTCGGCGAGCGTGTATCGCAGCGGACGGGTTTCCTTCCATATCTGATGCGCCCGTTCCCGCTTGTCCCTTGTCTCGCGGCCGTCAGCACCATGCTTCGTGCCGCCTCGCGGGCTACGCGCCTGTACGTGAACAGTGCCGTCGGTCAGGAGCCCTTGCACGCGAAGCCAGGCCCACGCTTCGCACCGGCTGCCGCCGCGCTCACGCTGTATCAAGTCGAGCACGCCGCCACCCGTACCCTCCTCATGGTCGCGAAACCTGCCGGCGTATGGGCCCGCGACGTGCACCGCGAGACTGCCCCGGCGCCCCCAGCGCAATTCGCGCTCATTCGACAATGCCGCGTTCGGCTCGCCCAGCAGGGCGACAGCCACCGCGCCGATGAGGGCGGGCCAGTCGAGCGACCCTGCCGGGCCGGTCATGCACTCGCCCACGGCTCACGCCTCCCTCATCGTCGGCTCCACCACGTGCGCATCGAGCCATGCGTTGAGATCGGAACCGAGATATAAAATGCGATTCCCGAATTTCCGATAGCGAGGTCCGCGCCCCATCCAGCGCCAGGTGGCAAGCGTGCCGCGTGTGGCGATAATGGACAACGCTGGGTCATTCGGCCGATAATAGTGGTTGTCCTCAAAGTGCGCGCTCGGCGCGCCTTCCAGCCGAGGAGTGTCCTGTTCATCCATTGCGGTGTTTCTCCTTCATAGGGATGCCGTACGTTATCCAGTATTTTGGATCCGCCCGCATGGGGCACAATTCCCCATGACGGCTGGGCTCGGGCCCGGGTCGAAAATCTGCTGGGTTCAACGTGTCCGGATCTCCCGATGGAGTCTCTCGCAGAGAACAGGACGCGTCTCGCCGGTGACTCCGCCGCATATGGAGCGCGTTCCGGCGGCTGAGCGGAGGATGGAGGGTCGTCAGGCGCCCTGTGGTCACGTCGGCTGAGCAGCTTTCTGTCGCATGCGGGACGGCTTGCAACCGTGCATCCATTGCGCCCCTATTGCGCCCCATCATCGACACCGTTTGGGACGCAATGGGCGCAATTAAACACCTATCTTCGGGTGCGGCTGACCGTCGGGGGCGCCGCCGGCGCTCTGTCAGCGCTGACCGGTAGGTGCGTTGTCACCGGAGAACTCGCCGGATCTAGGCGTAGCCGACCTAGGCCGGTTCGGGTATCCAAGGCCGCTTGAAGGAGGAACCACCACAAAGGCGGTATCTTGATGCCCCATAACGGCGGGGCTCCGTCATCCTACGTCAGATTCAGGCGTCGTCCGTGGAAAGGCATGCAGTGGAGCCGCTCCCGAGCCCCGGTGGTGGGGCGCGGTGTCGCGTGTGTTCAGCCTTGCGGTTCAGGCGGCGCTCGCCAACTGAGCTCGGGCCGTTTCAAGCGCCTTGCGTTTCAAGTCATAGCCGCGCCCGAACCACACGCGTTCCAATCGTGCATCCCGGGTCACTTCGCGGGTACGGCGGTAGTCTTCATCCCGAACGACCGCGTTGTAGAGCGCCCACAGCGTCTCGCGTGTCGCGGACGGCGTGACGGTGTCGTCGCCAAGGATCTGCTTCACGCGGCCCCACCGCTCAGGTTCCAGACCTTGGGTCTTCTGCCGGCGAGTCCTCGGAAACAGCGTCTCTAGATAACCGTCTACCGCTGCGGGCGCCACACTGCACTCTGCCATGCAAGCGAACAGGGATCCGGCCTCAGCAAATACCGCATCGGAGAGACGCTTCAATGCTTGCGCCTGGGTTTTTTTCAGATTGTGGCGAATATTTCGGGTATGACGGACGGACACGACCCCCGTCCCGCCCGCCTGTGCGAGGCTCAGCGTATTTTGGCAGACGACTCGGACCGGCGTGAACCGCACAGTGACGGCGCTCGACCCGTCATGGGAGTTGGAGAGCAGCAGGAAGCGATCGACAGGGTCGTCCCCATGGATGACCATTTGTTCCGACAGCCGCGCCAGCGCCCAAACCCGCTCGCCGTTGCCCAACGCGCCCGCTGTGTGGAACTCGGCCCAGCCATTGTCAATGAAGGGCTCGAAGAACGTGAACGCATCCTTGTTCTGGAGCGACTCGTAATCCTTGCCGACGATGGCGAGCGCGACCGCCTCGGTCTCGTCACCCACCGGGTCACGCAGCACGATGTACCGGTCGTAGACTTTCCTGCCTGCATCGAGCAGCCGAGCGCCGGGGGCGGGCTCTTTTTGAACCTGCCAATCCAAATTGGCCGCGCACATCATCTGCTCCGCTGTTATGTGTGATTCAACCGCCGTGCCGAGGCGGTGCCACGGTGTCTCGCCCACGAACGCCATGCTGCCCTGGAAAAGGTCATGCCCCATCGTACTGCCCCCTGGTCCTGTGTCGGTTTGCTTGCGTGCCCGTCCGCCGCTTCCAAATCGTCTCGACCGTCGGCAACTCCAAGTCGGTCGCTTCCGCGACCGCATCGCACGCGGAATGTTCCGGGCTCACTTCATTTCGCGTCGGATTCATGCCCAGGCTCTGCAAATGCCCGATCACCGTGACGACACTCGTATTGCGAACCTCATCTGTCCGCGGATCGCACCGACCTCTCGGACGGTTGAGGCGTCCGCTCGCCAGCCGTTGGAAGATCTCAACGGCGAGTGGATGATCCTTCTGCGCCTGAGCTGCGATTTTTTCGAGCGCTTCCTGCACCCAAAATCGATCCCACTTCCGCTCGCTTTCGTCTCGCCAGACTTCAAGCAACTCCCGGATGCGCTCTTCTATCAGCATCCCTTGTCCATCCACCCAGATCACACAGTGTAAAATGAGCCCAAAGGTGGCCCAAGCCTCGGGGTCTTCAGGGTCGGGCCAGGGATACCGCTTCACGAGGTCCACGGCCTCTTGATAGGACGGGGGCAGATCCTCCTCTTTCCGGCGCTCCTGGAGCCTAGTCAGCTCCGATAAGTACTCGATAAGCTTTCTTCGATGTTCGCCCAGATTCGTGTCCGGGCCGTAGAGGTCCTGAACAACCGCCGCCATCGGGCTCTGCCCACACGTTGGGCACATACCGGCGTCCACGCTCATGGGCACGTTCGCCGGCGTCATCACCGGCGAACCGCACTGCGGGCACCATTCGATCGGCTCAGGAGGGGTCTCCGTTCCGCTCATCGAACCAACCTCCGTCGTGTATCGGGCGCCATCATAAGCCCCGCAGCTGCGCGTCGATGGCCGCGCCGATGTGCTCCTGGGCCTCGTGAACCGCCGCGCCGGCATGCCGGATGTAGCGGTCGGCCATCGCCGTGGTCTTGTGCCCGAGCAGGTCGCGTAGTACATGGGTGCCGACCCCCGCGCGCGCCGCGCTCGTCATGACCGTGCGGCGCAGGTCGTGCAGGCGCACGTCCGACAGGCCGGCTTCGCGCGCCAGGGTTGCGAAGGCCGCGTGGGCCGTTTGATACGTAATGGCCGCGTCGCGTCCGGTGGTGAACACGTAGCCGTTGATGCGCGGCAGGCCCGCGAGCAGCTCGAGCGCCGCCGCGGGCAGGCCGTGCACGCGCCGCCCGGTCTTCGTGTGGGGCAGCACCACGGCTTTGTGCTCAGTGTCTAAGTGCTCCCAGCGCATCGCCAGCACCTCGCCAATGCGCAGACCCGTCAGGGCCGCCACCCGGATCGCCGCTACGGCCGCGGGCTTGTCCTTCTCCGCGCGTGCCAGCGCCGCACCGAGTGCCGTCATCTCCGACGGCGTGAGCACCCGGTCACGCGCTTCCTCACGCGCCCGCTCGATACCCCGCGTAGGGTTCGTGTGCTGCGGGCGCAGCTCCCAATCTTCGAACAACCGGAACAGCCGGCTCGTGAACGCCAGCACGCGGTTACGCTGCACCGGTGCGACCGTCGCGAGCGGCGCCACCATGCGCTCGATGTCGTGGCGCGTGATGTCGGCGATCTGCCGCCGGCCAAGGGCAGGCCGCAGGTATCGGGCAGCTTGTTGGCGATAGCTATCGACCGTACCCTGAGCCATGCGGCCCGCTGCCAGCCGCGTCGGCACATATTCGGCGAAGAACCGCTCCAATCCCTCGGTCACCGTGGGTGACGCACGCGCCTCGCGCCGCCGCGTCAGCAGATCGCCCTCGCCGGCGCGGATCCGCACCCGCTCGGCACCGGCGCGCTTGCGGACTTCCTCCAAGGAGATCTCGGCCGTTCGGGCCAGCACCACACGATGGCGGCGGCCGTGCATTCGGTAGTCGAGCACATAGGCTTTCGTACCCTTCGGCGTGATGCGGACACCCAGGCCCTTCACCTCCTGGTCCCACAGGATGCGGGTTTTCGGCTCGGGTTGGGCGTCCCGGATGATGCGTTCGGTCAGCATGGCGTGCTCCTGGTTGAGGGATGAGGCACCGTCCATCTGCGTCACCATTATGTCACCCCAACGCCAAGATACCCGTCGCACGCCCTTGATGCAAGTGGATGTAAATAGATTTAATCCATCGGATAATTAACCAGTTATTGAACCGGATGGACTGAGATCGATAACGGAGAATAGTTATATAACTGATTCGTAATCAGTAGGTCGGGTGTTCGAGTCACCTCTCCGGCACCATTTACAAGGCGTTAACGAAATCTCTTACTTAGGGCTATAACGCGTTGCGTTATATAACGCAACGCGTTATAGTTCGCCAATGATCGAAAGCTTCCAGGGAAGGGAAACTGAGAAGATCTGGCAAGGGCAGCGTTCGCGGCGGCTACCTCAGGACATTCAACAAATAGCGCGCCGCAAGCTACGTATGCTGAACAACGCGCGTTCCCTGGATGACCTGCGCATTCCGCCAGCCAACCGGCTCGAACGCCTGAAAGGTGGTCGAGCGGGACAGTACAGTATCCGCGTTAATGAACAGTGGCGGATCTGCTTCGTCTGGCAGCGGGGCAACGCTCGCAATGTAGAGATTGTAGATTATCACTGAAAGGTGAAGCTCATGGTGCGGCTGCAAAACATTCATCCCGGAGAAGTGCTATTGGACGAGTTTCTGATCCCCATGGGGATCAGCCAAAACCGGCTCGCACGCGAGATCGGTGTGGCTCCACGCCGCATCAATGAGATCGTGCACGGGAAGCGAGCCGTAACTGCCGACACGGCACTTCGACTGGCACGCTATTTCGGTACTTCGGAGACCTTGTGGATGGGCCTTCAGGCCGATTACGACCTGGAGGAAGCCCGCATTCAGCTCGGCGACCGCTTGAAAAACGAAGTACGTGCTCGGGCTGCGTGAAATCGTGTCCAGACAAAAGCTAGCTTACTGACGGACTTGCGTAACGTCATCGGCGGGAGCTGAGCAAACTCGACAAGCAGGGGTTTTAGGAGGCAAATTGACGCAAACAAGGGACAATCAAATGAGAAGAATATTCAATTTTGTCAAAGGGTTAGATGATACTCGGGCCCCTGATTCGTAATCAGTAGGTCGGGTGTTCGAGTCACCTCTCCGGCACCATTCAAGCGGCGTCCTTTCCTAGCGGCAAAGACAACCCCTCATCGTGGACCGCTTATTCGCCGGCGTCTCGGGCCTGATTCCGCCGATAGACGACGCGCCCGCCGAGCACGGTCTCCTCGATGCGGATGTCGCGGATCCCCCCAGGGTCGACGAGCGGATTCGCCGAGAGCACAACGAGGTCTACGAACTTTCCCGGCGTTACGGATCCCTTAACGTCTTCCTGGCGGTACTGCCAGGCAGCATTGATGGTCATTGCTTTCAGCGCATCGAGGACATCGACACGCTGTTTTGGTCCGAGTACCACGCCCGAGCGTGTGTTGCGGCGGACGGCCGCCCACAGCAGATCCAGAGCGTTTACGGGTACCACCGGTGAGTCCATGTGAATGGTGTAGGGGATGTCGAGGTCGCGCGCCCAGCGCGCCGGGGAGATCTCGAAAGCGCGTTCGCGGCCGAGGAACTGGGCAATATGCGCGTCGCCGTAGTAATACGTGTGCAGGATGAAGAAGGATGGGATGGCGCCGAGCACCTTCATGCGCTGGAGTTGCTCTCGACGGGCCATTTGCGCGTGGATGATGACCAGGCGATCGTCGCAGCGGCCGACGGCGCGGCGCGCATTGTCCCAGGCATCGAGAACCTGATCGATTGCCGCATCGCCATTTGCGTGCACCGCCACGCGCAGACTTTGCTGGCAGTACGTGGACAGAGTGTCCGTGAGTTCCTCTATGGTCTGCTGCGGATATCCCCGGAAATCCGCTTTGTCCCCGGGCGGCCGGAAGTAGGGTTCGCGCAGATAGGCCGTATAGCCTTGGATCGCGCCGTCGGCGAAAAGCTTCGCCGCCGCAATGCGCATCATATCCGGATGGACGGCGGGATCTGGCTGCAGACGGCCCGCCAGCAGTTCCGCTGTGGCGGGACGGTCCGTATACACCATCAAGCGCACCGAGGGGGACGCATCTTCGGTGTAGGCGCGTTGCATCAATTGAAACTGGCGGACGCTCGCTTGCCCCGACTGCGCCGTTGTAAATCCGCGGCTCGCGTATAGGTCGGCAGCGCCTCGGATAGCCTGGATGGCCTCCTCATCCGTGATGGGCAGATCGTAACCGAACCCGAGTTGCAGGGCCGGACCTTCCTCAAGCAAACCGTTTGGCACTCGTGTGCCCGGATCCCGGTGTACCGTTCCGCCCGCCGGATCCTTCGTGTCCGCGGTAATGCCCAGTCGCGTCAGTCCGAGCGTGTTGACTGCCGCATAGTGAAACGACATGTGATAAAGCCATATGGGGTGGCGCGTGGAGACGCGGTCCAGATCATGGCGCGTAGGGTGGCGTCGTTCGCGCACCGTCGTGTCGTCGTAGCCTACCCCATAGACCCATTCACCAGCCGGGGTTGCAGCTGCCCGGTCGCGCAGCGCCGCCAACAGTCCTTCCATCGAGTCGACCGTGCCGATGGGCGGACCGTACAGTGGCGCAGCGTGTTCGTTGTAGATACCGACATAGGCCAGATGCGAGTGGGAGTCTATGAACCCGGGGAGCAGCGTACGCCCCACCAGATCGGTCACCTGCGTGGAGGGCCCCTGCAGACACGAAACAGCATCGTCGTCACCGACGGCTGCGATCCTGCCGTCCCGCACAGCCACGGCCGTCGCAGTGCCTATGGCCTCGTCCATGCTCAGCACGGTGCCGTGGACGTACAACCGGTCCGCGGGCGCGCCGCGTTGCTCGGCCGGCGGACACTGCGCCTGTAGAGCCATGCCGTACCAGAGCAGGTACAGCATGTGCAGGAGGCGCAGGGCCTGCCACGTACCGGGCGGACGTACCGAAGCCCTACATCTATCCGTGCGACGCATAGAGCGTGATTATGCACCGGACGGCGGTATTTTTCGTGTGCCGGAGCGGTGCTCCAAATCCTATTGGGCTAGTGCGCGGGCGTGGCGGGTCCGGCTAACCAGAGCTAACTACGAACGGGAAATTGGGGGACACCGTTAACTTATTAACTTAAAGCGACGGACGATCTTTTTGGATGACACGGATAAGCGGGGGCGTTCGAATTGTGTTGGATGCAACCCTGGACATCGATGGGCTCTCAAAAACCGAAAATTAAGTTAATAAGTTAACGGTGTCCCCCAAAACCCGCGAACGGTGTCCCCCAAAACCCGCACGTTTCGTTTGCCCATTTTGCGTTCATTCGTCCAATATCAGCGGAAGCCAGAACAGTGAGCCCTTGGGTATCGAGTTGGCGTCGTGTGGATCTGTGCCTGCGCGAAATTCCCGTTCATTCGTAAAGCCGTCGCCATCTGCGTCCTGGCTCCCATCTGCGGCATTCAAGGGATCAAAATTATTTGCCGTCTCAAAGCTGTCCGGCATCCCGTCATTGTCATCGTCCGTGTCGGCATTATTGCCGACGCCATCACTATCGGTATCCACCGATTCGGCGGGATCAAGCGGAAACGCATCCGTCGTGTCCAGCACACCGTCGTTGTCGTCGTCGGTGTCGGCGTTATTGCCGGTGCCGTCACTATCGGTATCCACCGATTCGTTAGCATTGAGTGGGAACGCGTCCTGGGTGTCGAGCACCCCGTCGTTATCGTCGTCGGTGTCCGCATTATTGCCGGTGCCGTCATTATCGGTGTCTACCGATTCGTTGGCATCGAGTGGGAAAGCGTCCTGGGTGTCCAGCACCCCGTCGTTGTCATCATCCGTGTCGGCATTATTCCCGGTGCCGTCACTATCGGTATCCACAGATTCGTTGGCATCGAGTGGGAAAGCGTCCTGGGTGTCCAGCACTCCGTCGTTATCGTCGTCAGTGTCGGCATTATTGCCGGTGCCGTCACTATCGGTATCTACCGATTCGTTGGCATCGAGTGGGAACGCGTCCTGGGTGTCCAGTACCTGGTCGTTATCGTCGTCAGTGTCGGCATTATTTCCGGTGCCGTCATTATCGGTATCAACTGTTTCATTCGGATCGCCAGGGAAGGCATCGTCAGCGTCGACGACTCCATCACTATCGCTGTCGTCGCAGGCATCACCGGCACCGTCATTGTCAAAGTCAGCTTGGGTCGGGTTCGCGACAAATGGACAATTGTCCAACGGGACCAGCGTCTGAAAAGGATAGTCCTTTCCGGCGGTACTATTGTTAAGCGAAGACCACTCGGGGATAGCGGCATTCGCAAAAAACGCAGTTCCTGATGTGTAATAATCTGCTTCGGCATGTGTTTGGCTTTCTGTTTTGGCGAGACCGCGGTCGATGCCGCAGCTTCCTGCTGATTTCAAAACTATCGCGAACTGGCCCCCTACCGGGAAAAATGCAGGATTCGAGAAGATGACCCTCCTGAAGATCCGAGGAAACGGTATTGCGGAACCAGGAACAGTTTCTGAAGCGAGTACTGTGCCGTCCGGATTGCCAGCTGTTACGCGCTGTATTTCGACGTCCAAATCTCCCGATGTGCATGCAACCAGGAGTCGGATTTCTGCAAGAAATCCGGCGCGGCCAGCGGTGACAGTTTGCGCGACCTTTTGCGGCGAATTGTTAGTCGTCAGACCGATGGCGGTTCCCGCACCAGTGGTCGAAACATTCGGCTGGTCTTGATCAGCTAGCGGCGCCTCAGATACTCCATCGTTGTCCTGAACCGCTACCCTCCATTCGAGAGTTTCAGGTATTTCGCCATCAGGGTCGTTACGCACCTTAGGGTTTTGGTCCTTTACCACGACTTTCACGTTATAAATGCCCGGGGTCAGGCCAGTCGTGTTCAATGTGAACTCGAGCCCCGCTCCTTGCGCCGCACCATTCAATGACCACGCAATCGAAAGACTTTGTGTCGGAGGAGACATTGTCGTTATCCGGAATGTTGTACTCGCTCCTTGTTCGAGTATTACGTCAAGATTGACCGGATCGATTGTTTCAATTGGCGACACAAAGTTGTAAATGCGTTTTATGAGCTGTTCTTCATTGATTTGCTCAAAAGGCTTGCTTGAAACACGCATTTTCGACTCATGCGTTGGCCGGTATAGGCCTGAAGAACAAAATTTAGCGCCTTCATATAACCCGGGCACTCCATCGGTTGTGCTAGTCGTCGGCACTAAGGTATTGCTATCTATCCAACCGGTAGGCGGGCCACCTTCAGTGTTCCACTTGATGAGATTGCGGTCGGTCTCCTTGGTAACATTTACTTGAAATGGCTCAATGTTGTTGATGCACGGCGGGGGATTGGTCTCGAATTCGTCGCCGAGAAGTCCAAAACTGTGTCCGAGCTCATGTAGGGTGATGTCTATATAGTCGGCGTGAGTCGTGACAATTCCGATGCCGCTCTGAGCGGTGCCTGCGCTCTGCGGGTCATTTACGATGACAAGTATAATATCTCGTTCGTCTGCTGCCACGCTGTTATCCAAGACAACATTAACCTTGCTGGCGTCTACGCAAATAAGTCGCTGTATACCGGTACAATTGAAGTGCCCGCCTAGTGCCGTCTCCTTGAACACGTTGTTTTCAGGGTGATCTATTCCTGAATCAGTACTTACAACGTCAATTCTGTGTACATTGAAATAGGACTTATATTCTTTAAACGGTTCTTCATCGAAGAAACCGTTGAACAAGGTCTGCACAGCGGTCGCAAAAGCACTTAATTCGGCTGTCGTAAATCCATCGCCCATTACCACAATATCAATACGATTCTTCGCATCTCCGTTGTTGAGAATTTTGGTGACGGGTTCGCTGTATGCCGACTGTATAGCGCATGCAAGAGCTAGTATAAGTAACTCACGGCAACATCTGAGCGTTCGTGTTCGCATTCGTGTTGAAAAGCTAATTTTTCTACTGCTTTAGCGAAGTTGAGTTCTGCCGACCAACTGCATGTCGTATGTCTCCCCGGTCCACTCGGGATGATAGAGTTCCAGCTCGACAATAGCTGAATTGTTTGGCAGCAAAACCGAAAATTCGACACTGCTGTTGTACCACCTGTTTGATCTGAACCGCCCTCGGCTGTCCACAAATTCTGCTCGAACCATCCGGGGATCTGGGATGATTTCTCGTACTAGTTCAGACTCACTGTCGTCTAATGCGATCACGAGCAGGTGCTCCGGTGTTACCTGGGGATTCCGCTGCCGCTGAGGACGACCCTCGATAACGCGTTCACGGATAAAGACGACTCGTTGGGTTCGTGGTGGCTTTGGAGCAATAAATGACTGATCCGGTGGACCAACGAATCGTAGATACACTGCTCTTGAACTGTCGTTTTCTTCCGCGATTACGGTGCAAGCGAAAAGGAGAATTGTAGCGACAATTGCCTGCATACGCTTCACAAGTTGTACCTCTATCGCCGTCATGGCTGCGTCACTGCCCCTCATACCCTAAGTATAGACAACATGCCGTATTCCCGTCATTGTGCTACTCCTAATAGTTGGCCTGTGGTTCTAGTTCGCCGTGATCCGGCGACTCATTCCCTCGCCGAGTAACTGTGACCCATCCGATTAAACATACCAATATCTAAGAAGGTGTACACATGGCGGGTAAAGACAGGCTGCAAAAACGCCTGTCAGCAGGGCGGAGGTTCGAATGCTCTCTCCGGCATCCTATAAATTAACAAACTGGCAACGTTTACCGGGTTTCCGGCAAGAGACTTTCAGCGCTAGGGCTTGGTGATATCGAAGTCAACCTGTTGAGGACCGGTAAATAGAGGGTGATCTGCGCCGATCTGCTTACCCATGTGTATTAGCCGATCCCAATCTTCGCCGCTAATAAATGCGCGGTGATTGTTGTGCAGGTCATCGGCAATGCGAACGAAGTCATTCACGCGCTCAATCATAAAATAGAGTTCCGCGAGCTTCAGTTTTGCATGATGATTGCGGGGAGTGTCATCGATAATATCCAGCGCGACTTGTTCGGCCAGATTGTATTGCCCACTGGCGATGTGTCGCTCTATTTCTCCAATAGCCGATTCCCCGGGGGCTACCGATTTAGCATTGACTGAAGACTGCTCATCTTGTGCGGCCGGCGCTTCCGCTGGTGTGTTCGTTGTTTCCACCGGTTGTTTCGAAGCGCTACGTTCAGCTTCGAGCGCGACTCGCTGCTCTGCCTTCTCGATGACTAACTGCTTTCTCCGGGCTTCTTCGTTCCGGCGGTCTTCGTGCCGTATTCTTTCCACACGAACTTCCCTGCGGGTGCGCAGCGCAAAGAGCAATGCGATCGTGACCAGCAACAGAATAATCGCGCCAAGTTCGATTACGACGACGGGATTAAATGTCGATTTCGGCTTACTCGAAGGATCGACACTTGCGAGTTCTGGTGCAGTGGTCGACGTCGGCGATGCTGCTTTGGTCGGTGGTGGTGCGCTGCTTTCGCGTTCGACTGAAACCGGAACCTCAATCTGCGGCTCCACGACCGCAGATAGATTCTCTTGCCCACGCTGCGGTGGAAATACGCTGGGAGCGAGCTCAGCGACAACCTGATGCGCTTGCGCGGGACTTTCAGTTTCTTCGATCGTCGCGATACTGGAGTCCGCCTCAATTTCGGGAGCCGAGTCAGGCAGGGCAGTTACAAGTTCAGTACTCGTCGCTGGCGTTACGTAAATCGGTGCGATGTAAGTTTCATCCGGCTTGGGCAGGATCTGAGCTTCGAACACCTCATCTGACCCAGGTTCACTCGGCAAGGTCGTACGAACAGCCTCGACCTGCCCGGCCAGTAGATTGGGAACAGTCAGAATAACATCGGTTTTAAGTCGGTCGATGTTGTTGTTGATGAAGGCGTGGGGGTTGGCGCTATGCAGCGCGGTGAGCGTTGATTGAAATGAAACACCGTCGGCCTGTACTGCCTTTGCGATCCACCAAAGCGTGTCTCCCGGTGCTACCGGACCGTACGTTCCGCCTTGAGCCATTGCCGCAGCCGCCCTTGGTGCCCGCTCGATGTCCGCGTCAATAAAGTCGGGGACAGCTAACATCGCGCCAACTTTTAGACGATTAATGTTCTCGTCGATGAAGGCATCCGGGTTCGCCCGATGTAGCGTCGTCAGTGTCGACTGAACCGAAACATCCTCCGACTTTATGTCTCTGGCAATCTCCCACAAGGCATCGCCCGGTTGCACTGGGCCGTAGGATCCACCCTGCCACGCAGCTTTGCTCAATCTCAAACTGGATGATGCAGTCGCCGGTTGAGCGCGCGCCGAAGTCGCTGACCGACTACTCCTCCTCGGGGGATCAAGTAACAACGTGTAACTTCGCGTTCTGGTAAAGTTTCCGAGACTAACTTTGAGGCGAAAGGGCAATAATAGGTTCGCCGACGTCGCGGCTACCTTTTATTTCGATGTATGAACGTCCGCTATCAGATAAGACTAGATTCGTGCCTAGATCGGCTATTAGACCCATCATTTCCGGATTGTTTGCGTACTCCAACGCCGGCAGAATTTCGATTCGAGCTTCTTCAAGATTCTCGGTAGGCGCATCAAACACCTCTACCCAGGCGACAAGCGGTTCGCCGAGCGCGGACTCGCCATGGATTTCGGTTAGATAAAAAGCTTGGACAGGTGCCGCCGCCGACCAGATAAGGCCGACAACGCCCAGCGTCCGGTGGGCACTGCGCATACTCAATTCCCAGGTTCAAGTCTCTTTATATATAAGGAGTATAGCCGAGCTTGGTTGATCCAACTACCAAGAGCCATTGCACTTCAAACTATCGCCAGCCTGCATGATCCGTCGCGTTTCTTTCCTGCCCCTCTGTTGTTATGCTTGCCCCCCCTAAAATGGGCGATTACCTAGTCGTATATGCAAACTCTCGTCATCATACTTAGCGTCATTGTCCTGGCCTTGCTGGCCGTCGTGGCGCGTCTCGCCTATCAGGATTATCACGATCGCCGTCAAACGCAGGCCTCCATCGAACGCGAACAGGCGGTGCGGAGGCGGGTCGCCGAAAAAACGGCTGTACCTATTACCCTCGAGACCGAACTGAGCGAAGAACTTCGGGCCGAGCTTTCCCATTCCGGTTCGCTGTCTATACAAGAGGAGATTGACCGCTGTGTTACCGAGGGACTTTGGGACGATGCGATTAAATGGTCTCATCACGCCATAGATGCCGCTCCGGATGAGCGCGAATTTCAGGTCAAACTTGCCGAGATTTATGGCTGGTCGGGAGACCGGGAGGCGTTTACTGTTCTGTTTGAGGAACTACACGGAAATCTCGACGAGGATAATTCACTTCGGGCAAAGTTGCGGAACGTAGCGCTGGGAATTATCCCGGATCACGCCTTGCTTCAGGATTAGCTTTGGAATTGGTAAAAAAGCGCTATCAAGCGGTCCAATATATATCTTAAAGCTTTTTCTAATCAATAAGTTAAATAAAACTTATCTCTCGACTCGCGATCAGTAGATTCCAGATTTCGAGGTGTCCCGTATCCGTTCAACCGCGCATTTTGATCCCGTTCGGGATAATTTTTAAGTGATTGAGCAAAAAAAGACCCCGCCTACGCGGGGTCTTCAATTATTTATTGTTATCGCTCGTTGAGCGTGATGTTGCAGTCAATCAAGGATCAATCACCTCAACCAGGTCGGTATACACGGTCTTGCCCCCCGCGTTGCCTTCTACCAGCACCAGGCCCTTGTCATAGCAGTAGTATTTGTGCTCGACGTTGCCGGGGTCCAGCGGCACCCATTCCTTGATCATCACGCAATCCTCTACCTCGTCGTACAGGGCAGTGTCTATATCCTTGAAGTTGAGGATTTTACCCATGTCGGTAGCTTCGTCTTCCCAGAATTCCTGGAAGTAGAACTGGCCCTTTTCTGGCTCGGTCAGCATGATGATGCCGGGTAGGATCTCGTCGTCCGCTGCGTCTTCCCAGATGTCATAACCGGCTTCCCAGGAACCGTCTAGGCATCCATCCTCGAAGAACGGTCCCTCGCTGGCGGTTATGTCGTGCTCACACTCATCGTGGTCAAACGCCACTGTGAATTCCCCGAAATACCAGATGTTTCCCCCCTCATCCTGCGCATACCAGTCGTAGGTGGTTTCCAGTAATTCCCAGGTACCGATATCGGCGGTGTCGGCATCGCAATCGCCCACGTTGTCAATGAACTCGCGGTCCCAGACCTCACGAACATCGACGCCGTTGACCGTAGTCCGGGATTGGTTGACGGTGGTTATAATATCCAACACGCCAACGATGCATTCATCGTCCGCTTCTTCGATGTAGACTAGCCTCGAACCGGCTATGAGTGGCCAATACAGGTTCGTGATCTCGTTCGAATGGTAGTCCGGATCATCAGATTCGAAATCGCCAGGCAGTTCAACCAGCCCACCCGCCAGTACGGCGCTGCTGGCCATGGCCGCCAACAGTGTTGCCATGAGCAACCATTTACTATGTGGATTGATGTTCATACATTTCTCCTTACGTTTTTCATCGAGCATTTATCAATTCAACTAGCCTGGAACGCTCCGTGTATATCGCACTCCATCTCTTGATAGGCGTCGATTCTAATGAAGCGTTGATTCGCAGTTCGTTAGGCGGATGTTAAGAGAAGGTTAAATTTCGAAGTGTCGGAGTGGACAAATTTGACCCAGTCCGGCTCCGCCTGGATTGCGTATGCGTAGTGCGGTGTCCCCAAGCCGATGAATAAGCCAGGCCGACATTGTCAGGTTTTCTGAAAAGTCGCCGAATGTTCCTGATTACGCTAAAATTTTATTCAGGAATTGGTCGCAAGTGGGGAATTCCACCAGCACTAGCGGTCTAACTTATTTAAAGAGCCCACGATCGACTGGGCGGCTCTACCAGCAAATGGGCAACCGCGGAGCAGGCGCTGTCGTTAAATCCGCTCAACGCGCTATTAAAGGAGCAGGGAGCAAAGCGATGAATCAGCGAGCCTTTGGATTTGGAATTGTTGGCATTTTATTTTGCCTCGTCAGTTTTTCTACGGCGGCTGAGGTTATTAAGTGCATCCAGAAGGATGGCTCGACCATCTACACTGACAGGGCCGACGCCTGCGAGGTCAAGGAGGTTATCAAACCACCGCCTAAGATCGATCAGGCAGGCGCGCAGAATGACCTGACCGCGTTGCAGAAGCGACTTGATAAGGCCAGGGAATCGCGCACGCAAAAAGCCCAACAGCAAACCTTGTTAGCGCAAGAGCAAGGTGTCAAAAAGCGCAATTGCGAACTTGCTCGCGACAAGCTGGCACGTGTCAGCGCGAATCCGCGGGTCTATGGAACCGATGAGCAAGGTAATCGCGTCAAGTTGGGTGAGGATGTGCGCCAACAGCGTATTGCAGACGCTCAGACGGACATTGGTACTTGGTGTAAGTAACGTAACAGCTCATGGCGGAGCGGAACTGTTAGGCCACACTTCTTGAAGACTCGTCACTTTGCCTGCTGACAGGTGGGGGACTTCGTCCAGCGGGCTTCGCCCGCTCTCCTCGTAATGGCGGGGCTTCTTAGCAACGTCCCCGAATTGTTATAGCGATGGCGCTTGCAAGGGTTACGATGATTCCGTGGGGATACCTCAGCGCCGACCCGTAGTATTCAGATCGAGCGACGGCCGGTCGCTCTTAACGACTGGTGACGTCTACCAACAAGCGGCGCCGTCGGGACCCGATGCGCCACGGGTACTGCTAGAATCGATCGTCATATTCATGCATTTGGTATCGTCGGTTTGCGCGCCCTGTGGGGTCGCGGTCATCGCGTAGGTGGTCGCGCTTGACGCGGTTACCGTCAAGGCATAAGCGCCGCCCTCTGTCGTTGTTGCCATACCGAGTCCTGCAATCGTGGTCACGTAGGTCTTGTTGTTCAGGTAAAACTGCTCCATGCGTGTGGCCGCTTCCATCAGGGCTGCTTTCGCGGCTGTGCGGTTGGTGCGCAGGCGGTAGCTGGTAAAGGATGGATAGGCGATCGCGGCGAGAATACCGACAATGACCACGACGATCATCAACTCGATGAGGGTGATGCCCGATTGCTGCGATCCGCGCGAGTTTCGGCCAGGGCAGTAAGCGGTTTTATTTTTGCTCGCGCTGCAATGTGCCATTGTCTATCCTCTTCGATCAGTTTTTTCTAGTAGCCTACATACGCGCGCGGCACATTGCCGCGCGCGTGTCGACTGTTGTGCATTGTAGTGTCGTTAATCGCCTTCGTTGTACCAGAACGTATCCCAGTCGGTATTGACGCCAGCCGCCTGAATATTGGAGCCGCCAGCCTGTCCTTGAATCAATACTAGGTCATCGCCGAGCGGGACCACCTCTACCGGTATACCGCCGCTCTCCAGTTTGTCGGAGCGCTCCAGAGTTACTCCGTTGTCGTCATTGCTTGTCAGGTAGTTGAAGACGGGCGTTGCGTCCTGCAGGTTGACCGCGAAAACTCTACCCGTGCCTTCATTCAAATCGCAAACATTAGCAATTGATCCCGGTGCAAAGGTCGTAAAAAACACGATGCCGCCAATGGTGATCGCTGGAGCTAGATTTTTATCGCCGCCATTGTTCGGGCCAAGTGCGAACGTCCAGCCGGTCGTCGCTAATGCTGCGACTGTGCTTGCGTCGCAGTTCCCAGCCGTTACGCAGTCCGCTGATAGATCGGCAAAGTCGTCATGATCCTTCATCGTAACCGGCGGTGTTCCACTGGAGATATTGCGATCCTTAAAGAGGTAAAAGTAGTTTTCGACGCTCGTCCCAACGGATTTTCGCGATCCCCCGTGCCGATCAATACGGCGTCGAAGTTAGCAGGAGAACTGTCATCGCGGGTTTGCACGATATCGGGCCGGTTGAAGAACCGCCGATCGTCTACAGCACTGCCGCTAAAGTGCCGGCCGACACTAACGACCGGTGTCGCGGTCCAGTTGGCAATCGTGCTGCCCTCAATGTCCATGCGCCAGAGTACGCCACCCGTATCACCGACATAAAGTCTATCAGTCAAGCCATTGCCATCGGTATCGGCAGCCCCCACACCGGAGGGAATACTATCGTCCATATCAATGTGGGTGTACGCTTTATCCGCGGAGACAAACGCGGTCGATGCACCGTTGACCGCCTTCCACACCAGGTCGCCGGTAAGGGCATTGACGATAAAGACCCCGCGACCTTCGTCGTCATCGGTGCCAGTTGAGCCATTGCGATTCGCCGCGTCTTTGCCGAGGTCACCCGTATTGTCACCCTCGTCGTCACCGTTGTAGCCGGCGCCGAAGATCGCGACATCGATTGCGTCCAGAACGTTGATGACGCTATCTCCGTTGACGTCGGCGATGGCCACCTTGCCGAACACCGGCTGAGACCAGGTTTGCCCGAGTTCACCGAAACCGGCGTCGGTCTTGCACTTCTTCCAGAGAAATTTCGGTGCATTCGGGTCGGTTAACTCGATACCGTTATAGCACTTGCCGCCACGGCGCAGGCCGAACACGGCATGTACCGTGTCGGAACCATCGATGGTGCCGTCAAAAAGGAGATCTTTCTGCAGCACCGAGGGCGAGCCGTCGATGGTGAGCGGGTGGGTCGGGTCTATCCCCGAAGTATTCAATCGTAAACGGTCCAGAAGCGGGAGCGCTTCCCGAGTGATGATGGCCCAATCCTCTACGCCGGACTGGACACCCGCCGACGTTGTGTTGCGGATCAAATGCATGAAGCCGTCATTGGTGCCGAACAATATACGAATGTCGGGGTTCGCCGTGGTATAGGGGCTGCGGGCACCATAGTTGATGGGGCGTGGTCGCGAGTGCAGAGGATCGCCGACAAGCCAGGGCCGAATGGTCGAAGTGTCCGCGAAACTGGTGGCCTGGAGACCGCGTGCCCAGCGCAGATCCAGTTGCGCCTGTTCCCGTTCCGCGTTGGCTACGGCGCCAGCGTAGGTCGTTGCTGAGGGGGAGGTGAGCCATTTCGCGGTCAACTCGGTCCACAGCGCGGTGGCGGTCGTGACATCGGCATTGAGTGGCGTCAGGCCATCGGTCGCGTCCGCTGAATTTTCGTAAAAGAGTTGTCGGGCGTTGGTGCCGGTATTGACCAAGGGTAGATCTGTAACGCCATCGCGGGCGGCCACGTAGCCGGGAATGCGCTGGCCGACACCGCCACGGGTGACAGCAGGCCCGTCGGCGCCGACGGCCGATTCGTTGTCCACCGGCGGCAGCAGGTCACCGGCATCTGTGTAAAAAGTGAGTGCGTTGAGGGCCAGGCGTCCGCTGGTGTCGATGGCCGGCTGGTTCAGCGCATCCTGCAATTCGAGAAGGTCGGGGTCGATCGCGTTTGTGCCGATGACCACTTTCTTGAGGTTGCCTGGCCACGTCGGCAAGCCGTTTTCCTCCGCCTCGAACAGGGCCAGGAAAATTTCATTCAAAGTCTGTGCTCGGTTGAAGACGTTGACTGGCACCGAGGGCGCCACGAACGTCGTACTGACGCTCAAGATATTGTTCAGAATGTTGTCGAGCGCCGCTATCAATTCATCCGGGTCTTCACTCAGGGGAATCACCGCAGGGGTGCCGCCGGAGATCGCGTATCCGGGCACGGTCGTCCCTTGCAGGGCCTGGTCGCGGGCAACGAAATACGATATGACATTTTGTGTGCCGGCGATATCGGGTGCGTCACCGACGGTGCCGTCCGCCAAATCGACGTCTTTCATGTAGCGAAGGACGGTATCGAAACTATTGTTGTTGCCCGAGAGATTGATCCCGTCCATGCCGTCAGCGTTTTGCACCAAGATGGCGTCGTCGGAATCGTCTTCCTGCTGTGAAACCTGGAACAGCAGATTGACGGCAAAAGTCTTGGTGCACTGCGTCGCGCCGATGAAGGGGCTTATATATTCAGGGAGCGTGTTGGCGACGAGTGGTTTTTCGGCGTTGAGATCCCAGGCAGAATCGCCGCCCTTGGCAGTGGTTTCATCAATCAAATTGGTACTGTCGTTAGGGGAGTCGCCGAAGTCGACAAAACCGTTGTGACCATTGTAGACACCCTGTCCGGTCAAATAGCGGAAAAACTCGAAATAGAGTTCCTTGCCCTGGAAGGGATGGGAAAGATTACCGGAGGGTGTCGGAATTTTGATGAGCTTGTCGAATAGCGTGAGCTTATCGGGATCTTCACCGCTACGGTCAAAGATATTGTCATCGTCGGTGCCTTGTTCCATCGAAACAAAACCCTGCAGCACATAGGCACCGTTGCTGCATTCTTGCGCTGGATTAGTTCCCTCTGGAGGTCCCTCACAGTTGTTTGTGTGATCGTGATTCAGCATGAAACCGATCTTCACGCCGCCCAGGGGATCCAGCACGCGCATGAAGGCGCCGCGGATTATGTCGAAAAACACAACGTCAGTACGTGCCTTGACGTTATTGTTCACATCACGGATGTAACCCCCTTCGAGCAATTTGTCGCAACCGCCGTTATCGTCCGGGCAGGACACGCTGGCTCCGAGATTGGGACGCCAATCTAGAATGAACATCACCAATGGCTCAGCACCTGTTGGCACGTTCGGTTTCAAGTAGATATCCGTGTCATCAGCCTGAGAGCTGGGTAGAAGACCGAGCGTGAAGGTCAGCAGGGCGGCAAAGGATGCGTTTTTAAGTTTGCGATGCATAATTAAACTCCTGATGGCTCACTCTACCCTCAACACTTCGGGCCGAGCAGCAGTATCCCCTGGTTGATTTCGGATTGGCCGCGGCCGTTCGCTGTTTTATCGAGGTCGGCATTAATACGGTAAGAAAATGACGAAAACGCCAACAAACTGCTGCCGTTGCGCATACGCGGTGGCGGGCCGCAGTCGATCGTGCGTTCCGCGGTTGCGACGAGGGTCTCACCGGTCGCAAGCGTGAACGAGTTGCCTGTCAGTGCGACCGCGGTCGGGGTATTCAGCGGGCCGACAAACGGCAGGTTTGCATTATTAGATTTCACGAAATCAACGGCTGCCTGTGCCGTTTGAAAGGCGTTCATGTTCTCTTCGACGTTGCGGGCAATGCGCAATTCCATGACGCTGGTACGCACACTGGAAATGGCAATGAAGGTCAGCGATATCAGGATAATAAACGAGAACAACAGCACCGTGCCGCGCTGCGCGCTCATCGTCGGAGGGTAAGTCTGCCTGGTCATCGGATCTGCCTAGTTGAAGAAAATCAGGTTTGCCGGATTGCGTAGTGTTACCGTGGTGCTGTACACACGCCGATAAAAATTATCGTTAACGGGACCGACTACAACATCGCCGAGGTTGTAGGTTTTGGTATTGTTGTAGGTGCGATCTCCGACTGCACTTCGAGCCAATACATAAAGGCGTGCCGAGACCGCCGTGTCGATCTGTGCTGCGGTCGGGTTCGCGATATATTGATTGGCGACCCCGTCGATATCGGTATCGATTCCGAATTGTATGTGGAATTGCTCAATGCCTTCGGCAATGCAGCCATCGGCTGGCACCGCGGTAAAGGCCAGGTTGGTAATGTTCATGCGGCACAGCGCCGGCACTGCATCGTTGCGGATGTAGTAAATGCGTGGAAGATACAACCAATCCTGGAAACCGACCGTGGGAGCTGTCGTCGCGGCGTCATTAACTAAGCTGCCGATTACGCCGTTGGACCGCAAATAGAGGACGTTATCGACCGGCGTTGCAGTCGTTGCGCCGGATACACGTTTAATGGCGAGAATATCGGTGTTGGCGCGGATCGCACCCATAAGCGCAGGACAGCCGTCCGCAGTCTCATCGAAATTTGAACTCGTGGTAGTCGAGCTGCTGTTGTTGTATTGAATGGCAGTGGCTCCATCCAACAGGTTAATGTCACAGTCCTCTCCGGCCGCGAGCGCAGTGATAATGCCGGCGGGATCGATCATCTCGCCCCAGAAATCCGTCATCTTCAAGTCTTCCGCCATCTCCAGCATGGCGAAGCGGCCGTTTTCCTGCAGGCGTGCGTAAGTGTCGTCCTGGAAGGCGGCTCGACCGCCCTGGACGTAAATCGAAATGACGCCGGCAGTGATCACGAGTCCCAGACTCATGGCGACCATGAGTTCAACTAAGGTGATGCCTTGTTGTGGGCGCGCTTGTTTGTAGATCGGCATATCAGTTTGTATCAATCATCGAAAAAGGTAGTTAGTACCAACACTCGCCGAAACACGTTCAAGTTGGCGCCGTCATCGTAGAGTCCGGTCGCGGAGCCACAGGCATTGATTGTCGGGTCGGCGATACTGGTCATGCCCCGCCACGCGATGGCTACGACAACGGTCCCCGGCGCCAGGGCGGGTCCGGTAAGACAGACGGTCGGCGACGCGAGCCCGCCGGTATTGGTTGTGCCCGATACTTCAGTCGCGCCGATAAGTGCCTGCTCGAATTCGTACATGTCGTAGGTAGCCAGGGTCACGGTCGTGCAAACCGCCGTCGCACAATTCGTCGCAGCGGTGGTCGTGCCGGTCAGCGTGCGCCCTGCGCCGGCGTTGGTGTAGACCGTCATTTGAGCCACATTGGAACGGATGCGCTCAACGATATCCTCCGCGAGCATGGTCGCCGTTGCTCGCTGCACCGCCTCATAATTAGAACGCTTGGAGGTGTGCTGCAGACCGGAAACGCCGAGGAGCCCAATGGACAAAACAAACACAGCGACCATGATCTCGAGCAGGGAAAATCCCGTTTGACGGCGCAGTCTTGTTACGCGTTTGAACAGCAGTGAAGCTGAGCTTATAGCGTTTTCAGGCATCAAATTTCTCGTTAGGGCGCGGTGCAACTGGTCAGGGGGCTGGTTGGTGTGCCCTGGAAGATAGAAGCGCGGCCCACTAGGGCGACACTGATGCCACGGCCGTAGTTGATACCGCGAGCATCACACACCGCGAATCTGGCGGTGCCGGCTTCATTCAGAGTGCCATCCGAATTGTAAGAGAGATTATTGTCGGCGTTGCCACTGGTCATGATGGTGACATTGCCGCTTGCCGAGGGATTCACTGCATTGAGCAGTATGTCCGGGGCCTGGTAGGTGCTGTTGCCGTTACTGTCGACAAATACCAGCCAACCTGTAGTCCAGGTGTTGGCAGCGCTACCATCACCACAGCTTGGTGTTGCTGACGTAGGGTTACCCGTCCGGCACATGACCACAGCCTGACGGCGCTTGACGGCCTCACTGCGCGTCACTGAGATGGAATCGATGATCAGACCACTTTGCGACCGCAACCGGTTTTTTTGAATAATATCGCCGATTGCCGGGACACCGACGGTAGCCATTATCGCTACAATTGACAGGGTGATCATGAGTTCGATCATCGTAAACCCTGACTGTGATCGGTTTGGTCTAGGCTGTGATTCGGACAGTGTCATAGCGTTAAATTACCGTTTGCCGGACTATCTGGTAAACAATACCAATAAAATGGGTAAAAATCCGGTAATTCTTCAATAAAATCAACCTCTGACGCGTTGAAATGACTGTAACATGTTCATTTGTGTGCCATAAACATCCGGTGGATCCACAGTTAACGATACGTCTTGCCTTCAAAGGGCCGTGGCCCATCCCTGGGGCGCCGTGTTGTTTGGCAACTCCGCTACTTATGTTCGCCGCTGCCTGGTGCCTATGCGGCGGCTAGATTCCGTATAGACAAAAAGTCTAGTTGATGGATTCTGGACTTTATGTGTAGAAGTTCGCACTTACAGACAGTCAGTGTAGGAACTTATGCGTATAGGTTGGCATTTTGCGGCCTGGAAGGCACCCGATAGGGGGGTGACGCCGCACAAATCGTAGATTTTGTCGGTGCGGGTCGGCACGGAGTCTCGCACGCTGTGAGCACCGCAACGAGGCCACTGGGCTAGGTCAACGGCAGGACCGACGCTAACAATAAAGACATAAGCATGCCGGTAATGCCGACCACCACCAACAGCGGCGTCCACGACTTCAAAGTTTCGATTTCGGTCAGACCGCCCATTTTTGCAAAAATCCAAAAGCCGCTGTCGTTCATCCACGATCCCACAAGCGAACCGCTGCCAATCGCCGTTGCCAGGTAAACCGGATGCATTGGCAGTGATTCTCCGGAAATCATGGTGGCCAACATGGCCGAGGCGGTAATCATCGCCACGGTGCTCGAGCCCTGTGCGAATTTAAGCAAGGCCGCAACGAAAAAACCCAGTAGTAATAACGCGAACCCGGTTGCCTGACCCGACGCAAACAACGATTCTATCGCCGGTCCAATGCGGGCGGCCTTGAGCATGGCGCCGAAGGCCCCGCCACCGGCGGTAATCAGAATAATCATGCCACCGCTCATGAGTGCGCCCTCGACGAGTTGCGCGACGCCTTCGCGGGTCGGCAATCGCTGGCCAATGTATACCCGCAGCGCAACCGCCGCGGCGAGCAGCAGCGCCAGATTCGGATTGCCGATTACCGCGGTCCAATCCGCCATTTGCTTCCATGCGGGTCCTGCATCCCTGCTTAGCGTTTGCGTGACCGTGTTCATCGAGATGAGCACGACTGGCAGCAGTATCGGTAACAGTGACACGAATAAGCCGGGTAGCCGATCATCTGGAATGGGTTCGGGTTCGTCCGAATCGGTGATAGGCCGCATTGCAATCGTCATGCGACGGTCAACCCATCCTGCAAACACAAGCCCCATGAACGCGGACGGTAAAGCAACAACTGCACCCACGATAATCATAGTGCCCAGATCGATGCCAAGGGTTTGCGCGATGATCAACGGGCCGGGGGTTGGCGGTACCAATGCGTGCGTAGCTACCGCGCCGGCCGCGATCGCGACCAGGTACTTGACGTAATTGCGCTGTGTTCGCCGGTACATGGATCTGGCAAGGGGTACCAGTAAATAAAAAACGGTGTCGAAAAAGACAGGTACCGCCAGCACGAATCCGCTCGAAGCGAGAGCCGCTGCCGCGCGCTGTTCTCCGAGCAATGAAAGACACCAGCGCACGACACGATCGGCTGCGCCGCTACCGAGCATGCACACGCCGATCACCGCCGCCATCGCAATCACAATGCCGATGCTGCCCGCGGTATTGCCAAAGGCGACGGCGACCCGCGTGACTTTGTCGGCGGTATCGCCCGGTGCCAGGAAACTCACTATCAAGGCGGCCGTTATCAACGCAAAAAATGCGTTGATCCTGAGCACGACGATCATCGTCACGATGGTCGCGATGCCGATCGCGAGGATCATCAATGGATGAACTTCAGGCATGCTGATCCAAATTACGATAACGCCGCCGGCACAAGGACGGCGAAGATCACCGGGCTAACACAGAACCACCCACAAGGCGCCGCCGCCGATGTCGCGACCGCCTTTGTCAGTAGGCTTCCGGAACGAAATTCTGATCCGTCATCGGCGGCCGTACGTAGCCGCGTTCTTTCTGCCGCTTAGGCAACTCGACCGGCTCCGGAGACAGATCTTCATAGTCGATCAGGCTTAACAAATGCGTGATGACATTGAGCCTGGCGCGCTTTTTGTTGTCGCCGTCCACGACATACCACGGCGCCTGTTTGATGTCGGTATGAGAAAACATCTCGTCTTTGGCCTTGGAGTATTCCACCCACTTGGAACGTGATTGCAGATCCATGGGACTGAGCTTCCAATGTTTGGTGGGGTGGTGAATGCGTCCCTGAAAACGACGTTCCTGTTCGTCATCGCTGACCGAAAACCAATACTTGATCAACATAATGCCGGAGCGCACCAGCATGCGTTCGAATTCCGGACTGGAACGCAGAAATTCTCGGTATTCTTCTTCTGTGCAAAACCCCATGACGCGTTCGACGCCGCCGCGGTTATACCAACTGCGATCGAAAATCATCATCTCGCCGGCTGCCGGCAGATGTTGAATGTAGCGTTGAAAATACCACTGTGTTTTCTCGCGTTCGGTCGGCGCGGGCAATGCGACCACGCGACAGACCCGCGGGCTGAGGCTTTGGGTTATGCGCTTAATGCTACCGCCCTTGCCGGCCGCATCGCGTCCTTCGAACAGCACCACGACCCTCATTCCTTTGTGCTTGATCCATTCCTGCATCTTGACCAGTTCGATCTGCAATTTGGAAAGTTCGGACTCATAGAGTTTATTTTTTATTTTCTTGCGCTTGGATTTCTCGGTCTTTTCCTTGGAATCGGGCTTGTCTTTTTTTGCTTTTTTGTTGGACATTGTTAGATCTCCAGAAACCGACTACTCGCAGGTGTGCGATCGGTCGGGTATTTGGTAATGCAATTAAGAGTTCGGGTTGCGCCTAAAACAGGCAGTGCTTGGCAAAATTGCCGGTGGCATCGGCCGTCCATTCGCCTTTTGGCTTCTCTTTCATCTTTTCGCACCACGCATCGCTGCCGACTTCCGGTGCGCAGCCGCACAACAATGCCACCGTGACGATCCCCATCATTATTTTTAGCGTCACGGGTTCGGCTCCTTATGGTTGTGTACCGTTACTCCTGGGCATCGGCCTCGCTCGCGCGTGACCACGACCGTACTTTGCCCGATATGGTGGTTTTTTTCATGTTTTTGTCGAATGCACGGGATCAGCGCGTTTTCGCGGTGTTGCCGTGCCAAATGACGGCTTCGGGTAAAATGGCTCGCAGCGAGCAATCGCCCAGGAGGAGATATGAGCGAACAACGCCAGGTAACGGTACCTGACATCGGCGACTTTGATGCCGTCGAGGTGATCGAGGTATTGGTCAAGCCCGGCGATACGGTGACCAAAGAAGCGTCGCTTATCACCTTGGAAAGTGACAAGGCGACGATGGATATCCCGGCGCCGACGGCGGGTACGGTCACAAGCGTGGCGGTTAACGTCGGCGATCAGATCGCTCAAGGCAGTTTGATATTGACGTTGGACGTGGCGTCGGAAACACCGGCTCCAGTTGCTGAGCCAATTGTCGCGCCCGCTGAACCCGCGGGCGAGTTTGATCTGCACGCCGAAGTGTTAGTGCTTGGTTCTGGTCCCGGCGGTTATACCGCCGCGTTCCGCGCCGCCGACTTGGGCAAGCGGGTCGTAATGGTCGAGCGTTATGCGGCGCTTGGCGGTGTTTGCCTCAACGTTGGTTGCATTCCGTCTAAAGCGCTGTTGCATGCCGCTAAGGTAATCAGCGATGCGAAGGAAATGCGAGAGTTCGGGGTCGAATTCGACGTACCCCGAATCGACCCGGATAAACTGCGTGCGTGGAAGGATAAAGTAGTCGGTCAGCTCACCGGTGGCCTGCGTGGGCTGGCGAAAAAGCGTGCAGTCGAAATTGTCCAGGGACGCGGGACCTTTGTCAGCGCGAATAGCCTGCAAGTCGAGCATGCCGGCGAACAGCGTATCGTAAGTTTTGATCAGGCCATTATTGCCACCGGATCTGAATCGGCGCGTTTGCCGGATCTACCCGATGATCCGCGGGTCATCGATTCCACGGGTGCATTGCAATTAACGGACATTCCGCGGCGATTACTGGTTGTTGGCGGCGGCATCATCGGCCTTGAAATGGCAACCGTTTACCATGAAATCGGCGCGCGCGTTACGGTCGTAGAGTTGCTTGATGAATTGATGTTCGGTGCCGATGGCGACATCGTTAAACCGCTGCAACAACGTATCGCCGGTCAATACGAAAACATTTATCTTGGCACCAAGCTTGTCGACGTTGACGCGCGCGCAGACGGTCTGCACGTCACCTTCCAAGGGCCCGACGCGCCCGTCAGTGAGCGCTTTGATCGGGTATTGGTAGCAGTGGGCCGTACACCCAACGGCCGTAATATCGGCGCCGAGGCGGCGGGCGTGCAGATAGATGCTCGCGGTTTTATACCGGTCGACAAACAGCAACGAACCAACGTCCCGCATATTTTTGCGATAGGCGATATCGTTGGACAGCCGATGCTTGCGCACAAGGCAACGCACGAAGGTAAGGTCGCGGCCGAGGTAGCCGCTGGCGAGAAAAGTACATTAGAAGCCTCGGTGATCCCCTCGGTCGCGTATACCGATCCAGAAGTCGCCTGGGTCGGGCTGAGCGAAACCGACGCGAAATCGCGCGGCATCGACTTCGCCAAAAGCAGTTTTCCGTGGGCGGCAAGCGGCCGCGCGTTGAGTCTTGGTCGTAGCGAGGGCTTGACCAAATTGCTGTTTGATCCGGCTAGCGGGCGGCTGCTGGGTGCAGGGATCGTCGGTCCGAATGCGGGCGATCTCATCGCCGAGGCGGCGTTGGCCATCGAGATGGGGTGTGACGCTGAGGATATTGGCCTCACTATCCATCCGCATCCGACTTTGTCGGAAACCGTTGCCTTTGCCGCGGAGGCTTACGCCGGGACTATTACCGATCTTTACATCCCAAAGAGATGATAGCCGGATACCGATCCGCTACTATCTTTGTCAGGGTAGTTTCGCGATCCTGTAATAGGGACGGCGAGCCAATAGTTTAATTCGATGACGATAAACGCCGACGCTGTCAGCCGCACAAAAAAAACGCCGGGCAAAAAGCTTCGCGGCGCCGACAAGATCCGCGCCATCCCGGTGAAGGTCGAAGCAAAACGTATTCCCAAACCACCTTGGATCCGCGTGCGCATACCCGCCGATGGTGTGGTGCAACGGCTGAAATCGCTGCTGCGTGACAACCATCTGCACACGGTTTGCGAGGAGGCCGCCTGTCCGAATCTGCCGGAGTGCTTCGGCAAAGGCACTGCGACCTTCATGATCATGGGCGATATCTGTACGCGGCGCTGCCCGTTCTGCGATGTTGCGCACGGCCGTCCGCTGCCGCTAGACAACGACGAACCGCGTCATTTGGCGAGCACCATAAAAGCTATGGGCCTGCGCTATGTTGTGATTACCTCGGTGGATCGCGACGATCTGAAAGACGGCGGCGCCGGCCATTTTGTGGCTTGCATCCAAGCCGTGCGCGCAGCGAATCCGATGCTGAAAATCGAGATCCTCGTTCCTGATTTTCGCGGCAGGATGGAGCGTGCTTTAGAAGTGCTGGTGAAGGCGCCGCCCGATGTTTTCAACCACAATCTGGAAACCGTACCGCGGCTGTATCGACAGGCTCGACCGGGCGCTGACTATCCCTGGTCGCTTAAACTCATTAAAGAATTCAAAGCACGCCATCACGGCGTACCAACGAAGTCTGGATTGATGTTGGGACTGGGAGAAACGATGGCGGAAGTCGAAGATGTGATGCGCGATTTGCGCGCCCACGACTGCGATATGCTTACCCTGGGCCAGTATCTACAGCCGAGCCCACATCACCTGGCGGTGCACCGTTTCGTGCATCCCGATGAGTTCGATCGACTCGCGGTGGTTGGTTACGAACTCGGTTTTACCCACGTTGCCAGTGGACCCATGGTCCGCTCGTCCTATCACGCTGACGAACAGGCCGCCGGCGTTATTCGTTAATCGTGACGCGTTGACACGCGCAGCGGCGGTGCGTATTGTTGCACTGCAACATATAATCTTACCCCACCCTATCTGCCTGTCTTTAATAGAGAATCTAAACCCGTGACCAATCCCAGCAACCCCTTGAACGACCTTGCCGGAACGAGCGAGCAATTGGCCGACCTGGCCCAACGCAGTGGCCGGCTGGTCGAGGATTTCTTACGCCGCCAGCAGGCGGGCGGCCATCAAATTGATCTTGATCCCATGGGTGTGTCGCAGGCGTTCCAGACACTTGCCGCGCAAATGCTTGCCGATCCCGGACGCCTGATGCAAGCGCAATTGCAGGCCTGGCAGAGCTACGCTGAGCTGTGGCAGAGCTCAGGCCGGCGGATGCTCGGTATGGATGCCGACGCCGTGGTCGAGCCACGGGCTGATGATCGGCGGTTCATTGACGAAGCGTGGACGAAAGATCCGCTCTTCGATTTCATCAAACAATCTTATTTGATTGCCGCGAACACGATTAATGAAACCGTCGTGGATACGCAAGGCGTTGATGAAAAGAGTGCGCAGAAAGTCGCTTTTTATACCAATGAATTTGTCAATGCGATGGCGCCCGGCAACTTCGCGCTGACCAATCCACAGGTACTGGCAGAAACACGCGCGAGCGGCGGGCAGAATCTACTCGACGGTCTTAGCAATTTGCTCAGCGATCTGGAACGCGGCCAAGGCGAATTACGCATCAAGATGACCGATCCGGATGCCTTCGAACTTGGCAAGAACATAGCACTAACGCCAGCTAAAGTTGTGTTCCAGAACGCGCTCATGCAGCTGCTGCAATACGAGCCAACGACCACGCAAGTGCATCGCAGACCGCTGCTCATCGTGCCGCCCTGGATCAACAAATACTACATTCTAGACTTGCGACCCAAGAACTCCTTCATCCGCTGGGCTGTCGAGCAAGGTCACACCGTGTTCGTGATTTCCTGGGTCAATCCCGACGAGAAACTGGCGCACAAGGGCTTCGACGATTACCTGTTCGAAGGTCCGCTCGCGGCACTGCAAGCTATCGAGGCCGCGACCGGTGAACGCGAAGTCAATGCGATTGGTTACTGCCTGGGCGGCACCTTGCTGGCGGCGACGCTCGCCTACATGAAGGCCAAAAAAGACAAGCGAATTACCAGTGCGACCTTTTTCGTCAGCATGATTGATTTCGCCGAGCCCGGCGATCTGGGCGTGTTTATCGACGAGAAGCGAGTGAGCCAGTTGGAAGCGGTGATGGCCGAGCGCGGTTATCTGGAGGGCAAGAGCATGGCGAATACATTCAACATGCTGCGATCCAACGACCTCATCTGGTGGTTTGTCATCAACAACTATTTGTTGGGTAAGGAACCGTTCCCGTTTGACTTGCTTTACTGGAACTCCGATAGCACGCGCTTGCCGGCGGCAATGCATAGTTTTTATTTGCGCAAAATGTATTTGGAGAATGTGTTTAAGGAAAAAGGCGGGATCACGGTGGACGGCGTGCCAATCGATGTCGGCGCGATAAAAGTGCCAAGCATTTTCGTGTCTACCCGCGAAGATCATATTGCGCCCTGGAAATCGACTTACGCCGGTGCTCAACTGTTCGCCGGTCCAGTTACTTTTTTACTGGGGATGTCTGGGCACATTGCCGGTATAGTCAATCCGCCGGCTGCGGAAAAATACGGCTATTGGGTGAGCGAAGAGATGCCAGCGCAGGCACAGCAGTGGCTCGCACAGGCGCAGGAGCATGCGGGATCCTGGTGGCCGCATTGGGATGGTTGGTTACGTCAGTACGCCGCCGAAGAGGTTCCGGCACGCCAGCCCGGGGACGGCGCTCTGGATGTGATCGAAGACGCGCCAGGCGCCTACGTAAAGGTAAGCGCGGCCTAGCAGGCTGTCGGAACAGGCGGCAATGGCAATGCGCCGGTGTCGCATCGATCACATCGTTGTCTACAAAACCGACAACAGCAACGACAGCGTCACCAGAGATACGGCAGTTGACAGGGTAATTGTTTGACTGACTACCGGCTCGTTCAGTTGGTAATTACGTGCGAAAACGTGCGCCATGACCCCGCTGGGCAGCGCGGCTAGTATTACCGCCACCTTTACCCACAGCGGGGGCAACGAGAACACCAACGTCGCCAGGATCCACACGAGCAGAGGTTGCGCAACATTTTTCAGCGCGACCAGCAGTAATGGTTCACGCAGATCGCCGGTCAATCGATATTGACTTAGCGAAGCGCCGAGCGAGACGAGCGCACATGCGGGTACCGCTGCGGCAACCATGGCTATGATGGCATCTACGCTGTCGATAAATTCGAAGCCCGACACATTGAATAGCAGGCCTGCGACGATGCTGATGATCACCGGATTTTTCACCAACACGTCGAATACTTTTCGTGGCAGGCGTCGCACCTCGCCGCTGTGACCCAGCGCTGATTCCACCAACAGCGTTCCAATCGCAAACAGCAAAGGTCCCTGACACGCGACCATGAGAAACAGCGGCACGGCGCTGGCCTCGCCATAAGCGGCTAGTACCAACGGAATGCCCAACAGCACGGCATTGGAGTAGCAGCTTGTCATACCACTGATTGCCTGCTCGGCTGGGCTGCGTTGAAATAGTCGGCGCGATGCCAGCATACCGATGCCGTAAATCGCGAGCGCACCGATGTAATAAGAAGCAAGGAATGGCCACGGCGTGACCGCTGGCAACTCAGCTGTGGCCATGGCGCGAAACAGCAGGCAGGGGACTGCGATGTTGAATACGAAACGCGCCAGGCCATCATTGGCCGCGGCGTTGAGCACACCGGTACGGGCGACCAGATAACCGATGAGCACCACGCCGAAGACGGGTAGGACCACACCGGTAACCATGCTCATTGTTGGGGTGGTTTCACTACAGGGGTGGGGCAGTGCGCATCAGAGCACGAGACGATAGCCCATTCTCTCGAGCAACGACAAGCACTGTGGGCTGGCTTGGGAAACGGCGCGGTTTCGGCTATCGTGATTCGCTGACGACAACTAAGGGCAAACTCAAATGCGACTCGAAGGATCCTGTGATTGTGGTGCGATTCACCTCAGCGTCGAATCGCGTGAGCCGTATCCTTACATGCGCTGCTATTGCAAAATCTGCCGCAAGACCGGAGGTGGTGGTGGCTATGTCATCAATTTGAAAGGCGACTACGACACGCTCGAGGTAACCGGAAAAGAGCATATCCGGATATATCAAGCCTGGATAAAAAATCCCGAAGACAAAGACGTTCAGCTCAGCTCAGCGCAACGGCATTTCTGCATGGAATGCGGCAGTGCGTTATGGGTTTGGGATCCCCGCTGGCCGGAAATGGTCCATCCGTTCGCCTCGGCCATAGACACGCCGTTGCCCAAGGCCCCTGAACAAAACCACATCATGCTCGAATTCAAACCCGATTGGGTGCCGGTCGAAAAGGGCCCGCAGGATCAGGAGTTCCAGCGTTACCCTGAGGAGTCGATCGCGGATTGGCATAAGCGCCTGGGATTACTGGATGAGAAAACTGACTAAGTCCGGGTCCGCCGCCAGCGCGACTCGATTTGTATGGCTGTGCCTTTGCCTGATTTGCGCCGAGGTAGCGGGGTCAGATCTTGTACTCGACGGTGAATTTGCCCAGGGCGGACTCATTCGGGGGTACACCGATCCGGGTGGGCGCGTATTACTTGATGGCCGCGCAGTGCGAGTCAGCGCGGATGGACAGTTTTTGTTGGGTTTCGGCAGGGAAGCGAAATCCACCGCGGTGCTGGAGGTGAGGTTGCCTAACGGCGAGATCGATAGCCGCCAATTGCAACTACGCAGCCGCGAATACCCGACTCAGCGAATAGACGGCCTACCGGATAAAATGGTGACACCCAGCCAGGCGGATCTTGCGCGAATCAAAGCTGATCAGGTTCTCATCAACGCGACCCGTCGCCTGGATACTGAGACACCGTATTTCGCGTCCGGGTTTGCATGGCCGGCGATGGGCATCATCTCCGGCGTTTATGGCAGCCAACGCATTCTCAATGGTAAGCCGCGCCGGCCGCACTATGGTGTTGATATCGCGGCGCCAGAAGGCACGCCCGTGCGGGCGCCGGCCGATGGCGTCATCGCTCTGGTTCACAATGATATGTATTACACGGGTGGCACCATCATCATCGATCATGGACACGGTCTGAGCTCAGCGTTTCTTCACTTGAGCGAGATACTGATAGACCAGGGCGCCATCGTTAAGCAAGGCGATGTTGTTGCTAAACTCGGCGCCACCGGGCGCGCGACCGGACCACATCTGGATTGGCGGATGAACCTCTTCGGTGTTCGCGTCGATCCGGCTTTTCTGGTCGGTCCGATGCCGGCAAAAACCAACTAAAGGGCACTCGCACTGCCGGGCGCGAGTTCGGCATGAGCCATGCTATGACAAAACGCTTCCAAGAAATAAGGACGTTGAAACTACCCGAAATCGAGGAAGAGATCCTCGATTGGTGGCAGGTACATGACGTGTTCCAGCGTTCGGTGGATGTGCGTAGCGGTTGCCCCAGCTTTACGTTTTATGAAGGTCCCCCAACGGCCAACGGCCGGCCGGGGATCCACCACGTACTGAGTCGCACCATCAAAGATCTGTTTTGTCGCTACAAGACTTTGAAGGGCTTCCGCGTGCTTCGCAAAGCAGGTTGGGATACGCACGGTTTGCCGGTGGAAATCGAAGTCGAAAAAGAACTCGGCTTGGAGGGGCGCGAACAAATCGAGGCCTACGGTATCGCGAAGTACAACGCCGCCTGCCGCGCCAGCGTGCAACGTTACACCGCCGAGTGGGATCAGCTTACCCTGCGCATGGGTTACTGGGTCGATTTAGAAAACCCTTACGTTACCTATCACACCAACTATATAGAGTCGGTGTGGTGGCTGCTAAAGCAAATGCACGAAAAGGATCTGCTTTATCGGGGCCACAAGATCCAGTGGTACAGCCCGGGCTCCGGCACGGTTTTGTCTTCGCACGAAGTCAGCCTAGGCTACAAGGAGGTCGACGATCCCAGCGTTTATGTGAGATTTCGCAGTGTCGATGCGCCCGCCACCAGCTTTCTCGCGTGGACGACGACTCCCTGGACGTTGATCTCAAACGCTGCACTCGCGGTCGGCCCTGACATCGAGTACGTAAAAGTAAGCGTCACGCCGCAGGAGGGCGAACCGGAATTCCTTATCGTCGCGCGCGCTCGGCTGGATGCGCTCGGCGAGGCGGGTGAAATCGTTGCGACTTTCCCGGGTCGCGATCTCGTCGGACAACGCTATGAACCGCTGTTCCAACTGCCCACCGAGGATCATGACGTCAGTAAAGCGTGGTGCGTCGTCGCTGCCGATTACGTCTCCACTGAGGATGGTACCGGCCTAGTCCATCAAGCGCCGGCGTTTGGCGCCGAGGACTACGAGGTCGGGCAGCGAGAAGGTATGCCGGTGTTCAACCCTATCAAAGCGGACGGCCATTTTGCCGACGACACGCCATTGGTGGCGGGTCTTTGGTTCAAAGATGCGGACAAGCCGATCTGTCGAGATCTGCGCAGCCGCGGCCTGCTGTTTCGCCAGCAGACTTACCGCCACAACTATCCGCATGATTGGCGCAAAGGCACGCCGCTCATGAGCTATCCAGTTGAGAGTTGGTTCGTGCGTACAACGGTGTTGCGCGATCGTCTGGTGGAACTCAATAAGACGATCAATTGGCAGCCTCCATCCATTCGTGACGGGCGCTTCGGCAACTGGCTGGAGAACAATATCGATTGGGCGTTAAGTCGCCGCCGTTTCTGGGGTACGCCGTTACCGATTTGGTTATCGGACAAGGAGGGCTCGGACTACCTCGAGGTGATCGGATCCATCGCCGAATTGCGAAAAAAATGCAGTTCCGAGTTGCCGCCAGACTCGGAGATCGATCTGCATCGGCCGTTCGTCGACGACCTGACTTGGCCGGCGCCTGACGGCGGCACCATGCGGCGCGTGGCCGACGTCATCGATGTGTGGTTTGACTCGGGCGCGATGCCGTTCGCGCAATGGCATTACCCGTTTGAGAATCGTGAAGCGTTCGCAGAGAACTTTCCCGCCGACTTTATTTGTGAAGGCCTGGATCAAACGCGCGGATGGTTTTATACGCTGCACGCAATCGCAACCTTGGTGCAGGACAGTGTTTCCTTCAAGAATGTTGTCGTCAACGGACTCATCCTCGATGAAAGCGGCGAAAAGATGTCCAAGACCAAGGGCAACACGGTCGATCCCTTCGCAACCGTGCAACGCTACAGTGCTGATGTGGTGCGTTGGTACATGATGAGTAACTCACCGCCATGGGACAACATGAAGTATTCCGAACGCGGTTTGCGTGAGACGCGCGGCAAGTTTTTCGGCACCTTGGAGAACGTTTACAAGTTTTTTGCCAGCTACGCCAACATCGATGAATTTCACTACGGCGAGGCGCGTGTTCCGGTGAGTGAGCGAACCGAATTGGATCGGTGGATCATGAGTCGCGTCAACTCTACCGCGAGTGAGGTCGACGCTGCTTATGCGGCTTACGATGCGACCCGCGCCGCGCGCGCGGTCGAACGCCTGGTCGATGCCTTGTCTAACTGGTACATCCGGCGTTCGCGCCCGCGGTTCTGGACCGGAAAGAAAAGTGGCGCAGCCTCAGTCTCGGATCACGATAAGACTTGCGCTTATCAGACGACCTACGAAAGTCTGATTGCGATCGTAAAAATGATGAGCCCCATTGCGCCGTTCTTTAGTGAGTGGCTGTTCCGACAACTGAACGCAGTGACCGAGCTGGAATCCGAAATATCCGTGCACACGAGTGATTTTCCGGTGGTCGAAGAGGCAGCAGTGGATCTGGATTTGGAACACCGCATGCAACTGGCGCGCACCATCGTTGCTCAGGTGTTGCTATTGCGTAATGAAAGTAAGCTCAAAGTGCGCCAGCCCTTGTCACGGATCCTGGTGGTTACCGGCAACGAAGTACAACAGCGCACGGTCGAGCAGGTAGCCGGACCCATCTTGGAAGAACTCAATGTGCAAAGCATTGAGTACGTTGCCAATACCAGTGAACTCGTGAAACGCAGCGCGAAACCCAATTTCCCGAAACTCGGGCCGCGCCTGGGTAAACTTATGGGCGCCACCGCTGCGACAATCCGAGCATTGGACGATAAAGCCGTCAATCGCTTTCTCGCCGAGGAGAGCCTTTCACTGGAGGTTAACGGTGAGACGGTGACGCTGGAGGCGGGTGATCTCGAGATCGTCAGCGAAGCTGTCGGCGATTGGCTGGTCGCTCAGGACGGAACGATCACGGTCGCGCTGGACACGCACATCACTGAAGATTTACGCGTGCAGGGACTGGCGCGCGAAGTCGTCAACCGGCTCCAGAATATGCGCAAAACGCACGATCTGGATCTCACCGACCGGATCCATGTTGAGTACTCGGCCAGCGACGCTTTGGAACAGGCAATCGCTTTGCATGGTGATTGGATAAAAAGCGAAACATTGGCGCTGACGATTACTCCATCGTCACAGCCAACAGGTGACTATAGCGAGTCTTTCGACATCGACGTAGAGCAATTCGTCGCCGCCATTCGCCGCGCATCCTGATCAGCTATTCGGTGTGTTCCGGCACCGGGTCATAGCCGCCCGGATGCCACGGATGGCAACGCAAAATCCGGCGTAGCGCTATCCAGCTTCCCCGCAACGCTCCGTGTAATTCAATAGCCTCACTCGCGTACGCCGAACATGATGGTTCGAAGCGGCAGTGCTGGCCGAAAAACGGGCTGAGCAAATACTGGTAGGCCCGGATCAGTGCTAGGAGTATTTGCTTCATAACACCAAAGATAGTCGCAGCGTCCCGATGCTGTCTAGCCTAGTGCACCCTGAGAGATAGTGTGTCGGGTGCCCGTGCTCGTAGGAGCGACGTCCTCGTCGCGATGAGGATCTGCTATCGGCGCGGGGACGCGCCTCCTACAATATGTTGGCAAGGCCTCTGCTACAATTCGCGCAGGAGTGCAGGTAAATACGGCAAAAGCAATGATGCGGAGATTCACCGATAAAGTAGTCTTAATCGTCGGCGGAACTACCGGGATCGGTCTCGTAACGGCGCAGCATTTTGCCCGCGAGGGGGCTCACGTCGTCATAGCCGGACGCGACGCCGAGGCGGGCGCAGCGGCGGTGGAATCGGTGGACAATGGCAAGTGTCGATTTATTGCCGCGGATGTTCGCGATGGTGCCAGTGTTGATGCACTCATGAACGAGATCGCTGCTGAACTTGGTGGCCTCGACTGCGCTTTCAACAACGCCGGTTGGGAAGGCACGGCGGTGAACACCGCGCAAATCGAGGAAGCCGACTGGCATCGGATGATCGATATCAAGCTCAATGGCACCTGGCGGTGTATGAAACTGGAACTCAAGCAAATGCTCGCGCGTGGGGGCGGCGCCATCATCAACATGGTCGGCAACTTTGGCTTAGTGGGTTTCCCGGCTTACGCGTCATATTGCGCCGCCGCGCATGGCGTAATGGGATTGACCAAGGCCGCAGCCAAGGAGTACGCCCGCGATAGCATTCGCATTAACGCCGTGTGCCCGGGTCCGGTCGATACCGCGCTACTGACTCGCATGGCGGGTGGTAACGAGGAACTAAAACACAGTTTCGGTGAACCGCTGGCGATAGGACGGATCGCGCAACCCGATGAAGTCGCGAAGGCAGTTTTGTGGCTCGCATCCGACGAGGCGTCGTATGTAGCAGGCGCCGGCTTTGTGATGGACGGTGGCGGTTAACAATGCATCGCCGGACCTGAATTGAATAATTAGGGTCTACGGTCAATGAGCTAATGCGCACTGAACTGGAACAACTCGGCGCCGTAGAGGCTGCCGCCGGCATCGCCCAGGGGGATTTCACTTCCGAGGAACTCGTAGGTGCGTGTTTGCATCGCATACAGGCGCGCGAGTCGGCGGTCAATGCGTGGACCTATTTGGATCCGCAGAAGGCGCTGGCCGCCGCAAAAGCGTGTGACGCGAGCAGTGCGAAAGGCCCCCTGCACGGCGTCCCGATCGGTCTAAAGGACATCATTGATACACGCGACATGCCCACGAGCTACGGTACGCAGGTTTATTTGGACCATCGACCTGCAGCAGATGCGCAATGTGTACGCAGGCTACTTGCCGCGGGTGCCGTAATGATGGGAAAAACGGTAAGTACGGAGTTCGCAAACTACGCGCCCGGCAAAACCAGCAATGCGCACAACCCGGAGCACACGCCGGGCGGTTCCTCTAGCGGCTCTGCCGCCGCTGTGGCCGATTTCCATGTGCCCTTGGCCTTGGGTACGCAAACCGCCGGTTCGATTATTCGTCCGGCCGCTTTCAACGGCGTACTCGGCTACAAACCAAGCTTCGGTGACTATCCTTTCGAGGGGATCTGTCAGCTCGCGCCGTCGCTGGACACGCTCGGCGGTTTCGCGCGAAACGTTACGGATCTGCAGTTGCTGCATCAGGTGCTTGGCGGTCACGACACGCGACCTGGCAGCGAGGCAGCCGGTCCACCCCGCATCGCTTTTGCGCGTACGCCATTATGGTCGCGCGCTGATAGCGCGACGCGCACTGCGTTGGAATCCTGGGCTGTTGCGCTGCGTGCCGCGGGCGCTGTGCTAACGGATGTCGAACTTGCGCCGGAATTTGCGGACCTCGTTGACGTGCAAAATGCAATGATGCTGGTCGAGGCCTCAGCCGCACTAAGGCCCCATGTCGAGAAATTCGGCGATCGCCTGTCCGAACAGACACGAGAATTGTTCGCACAGGGTCGCGCACTCGCGGATCGCGAGCTGACGGATGTTCCGCGCCTGCACGCGCAATGGCGCAGTCGTTTCGATGAACTCTACCAGCAATACGATGCCATTCTGACGCCTGCCGCAATCGGTGAAGCACCGCGAGGGCTGGAGTCTACCGGCGATCCCATCTTTAACCGGATTTGGACCTTCCTCGGATTGCCATGTGTATGCATGCCCATCGGTGTGGGTCCCGAAGGGTTACCCCTGGCCGCACAATTGGTCGGCAGTTTCGGCGGTGACGAGCAACTGTTGGACACGGCACGATGGGTAGTGCGCACTGCACAATACGAAATCACACCGCCTTGAAGTGGTGACAACACGGTCGCGAGGTCGAACAATGGATAAAAAAACTGATACACATGAACTGTCTGCCGAGCAACGCCAGTGCTACGAGGCCGCGTGCGCAAAGATTAATCCGCAACGGCTGCAGCAGTCGGTTCTCGATTTGACCGGGATCCACAGCCCCACCGGTGCCGAGAGGGAAGCCAGTGAGCATATGGTCCACTATATGAACGGTGTTGGTATCGATGCCTTTTATCAGCCCGTGAACGAGATGTCCGGCAACTGTGTCGGCTACGTAAAGGGTAGCGGCGAAGGCCCCACGTTAATGCTTTACGCGCCTATCGATACACACATTGAAGCCGATCCTGATGTCGATATTCCCTGGGTTGGCCCCGAACTGCGGGCCGATATGTTGCCGGAATCCTACAGCGAGGGTGATACGGTGTTCGGACTCGGTGCGTCCAACCCGAAATCGATGTTATGCACGCTGACCGAAGCGGCGACGTGCGTGGTTGACGCCGGCCTGGAGTTGAAAGGCGATCTCATCGTGGCCGGCTGCGGCGGCGGGATGCCGTGGTTTGTGCCCGAACGAGACAATTACGGGATCAGCAGCGGCGTCATGCATATGCTCTCTCACGGTGTGGCGCCGGATATGGGTATCATTTTCAAACCATGGGACGAGGTGTATTACGAGCATCCCGGTATGGCCTGGTTCAAAGTAACCACCTGGGGCACGATGGGCTACGCCGGGATCCCACGCGGCGTACCCGGGTTTAGAAGCTCAATCGTGCCGGCGGCCAAAGTGATTTTGGATCTGGAACAGTGGCTGAGCGAATATCCGAACACCCACGAATCTGCTCAAATCCGAGGGGAGGGTTGGATCTCCGCAGTTCGCTCGGGATGGCCGGAAAAACCTGCGTTTCCCTCTGCGGCAACGGAGATCTATCTCGACGTACGCACGACGCCTGATCAAACCAACGCCGATATCGAAGCTGAGTTTAGTGCGGTGATGAAAGAGATCGTTGCCCGCCATGACGACGTCGAAGCGGAATGGGAAATGTATGTGTCTTGCCGCGCCTCGCGTACCAGTCCCGACCACTGGATTGTGCAATCGGCAATTCGTGGTTGGGAAGAGCGCCACGGCAAGCCCTATTCTGACGCTCCCAAAATGGCCGGACAGACGGATGCCGCCACCATCTGTCAGCTCGGAATACCGCTGGTGCGTACCGGCTATCCATGGGTCGGTGACGACGTTGATTTTCCGGAAGAGTTCACCGAAGGCCTCGGCGGCATGGGCGTCATCAAGATTCCGGATCTGATTGGACCGTGCCAATCGATTATTTATTCGATTATTGACTGTTGTACCCGCACACGCGACGAGGTCGGGCTGTAGACCTGGCAGGCCACGCCACGTCTGGGGATGTTCCCCCCAGCGCCGCCTCTGAGGGTTGCTAGCGTGCGGCTAGTTTTGACAGTGAATTCGCGATGATGCTACAAACTACGTCCGGATAAGAATAACAACTGAGGATTTGCCCTATGTCCAGCATTCACATTGACCTTCTCGGTACCGAGACCCGCTACTACCAAACGAAGAATTTCCGCACGCGGGTGATCGAGGCGGGAGAGGGCATTCCCCTGATCCTGATGCACGGTGGTGGCGGTCATGCGGAGACCTACTCCCGCAACATGAACCGCCTCGCCACCGTCGGCCGGCCGATGGCGCCGGACTTCAGCTGGCATGGCTTGTCGTCTGCGCCGCCTTATCGTGAAGGCAATTGGCTGAAACAGTTTACCGAGCAGATACTGGAACTGTTGGATGAAATCGGTGCGGAGAAGGCGATCTTCGAAGGTGAATCACTCGGCGGTTGGATCGCGATGGACGTCGGCATCAATCATCCCGAGCGCGTCGAGAAGCTCATCCTCAACACCGCCTGGGGCCAGAAACAACCGGCTGATGAAGGCAGCGTCGCCGATTTAGCCGGGCTACGTGAAACTTCGCTCAATGCTTTGAACAATCCGTCGGAGGAATTAATCCGCGCGCGGCTGGAGTGGTTGATGCCGCTGGGTGGCGTGACCGAGGAGTTGGTCGAGTTGCGACGCAATCTTTGGTCGCGGGAGCAGACCCGCGCGGCGTTGCAGGAATATTACGAAAAGCTGTTTTCTCCTGAGTGCGACAATTATTTGTTTACCGATGAGGAATTGGCCAAGATAACCGCGCCGACGCTGTTGCTGTGGACGGAAAAAAATCCCATCGCCGGCGTCGACGAGGCGAAGCGCATCCAAAACCTGATTAAGGGATCGGAGCTATACGTAATCAAGGGCGCAGCCCATTGGCCGCAATGGGAGCGACCGGAAGAGCACGATGAGGTTGTGATGAAGTTCATTCAGTCGTAGTGGATGAAAGGAACTCGAATCGAGGAGAAAGACGATGGCAGGTGTAAGCGGACTGGGTACTATCGGTTGGGACGTCAAAAATCTAAAAGCTTGGGACGACTTCTTGCAATCTGTATACGGTTTGGAGTTGCGCGCCGACAGTCCTCGTAACGCGCTGCAATACCGGCTCGATGATCGCCACCATCGATTGTCGCTTTACCAGGCCAAGAAAGAGGGAGTGCGCTTCATTGGCTGGGAGGTGGATAGCCGCGAGGATCTGGAAGAGATCACGGATCGTCTGAAAGAATACGGTATCAAGGTTAAGCACGGCACTAAAGTGCAGACCAAAGAGCGGGCGGTCATGGACCTAATTTGCTTTGATGATCCGGACGGTTTTAAATCTGAGGTGTATTTCACCGGGGTTCGGGATAACACGCCGTTTCGTCCCGCACGCGGCATGTCTGGATTTAATACCGGCGCCATGGGTCTTGGCCACATCGTCATTCACTGCAAGGATAAATTAGTATCGATCGACTTTTATCAGCGGGTTCTTGGCTTCACCCTCAGCGACTACATATATTGGCCGGACAACACGGGCATAACGGCCGAGGGGACGTTCCTACACTGTAATCCTCGCCACCACACGCTCGCCATCATGAATCCATGCTTCGGTGCCGAGCCCGGGCAGTTCAATCATTTGATGCTGGAAGCCAACTCGCTGGACGATGTCGGGCGCGCTTACGACATCGTCCAGGAACGCGGGTTCCCGGTTGCATTGACTATGGGTCGCCACACAAACGATCAGACAACGTCTTTCTACATGGTTACACCGTCGGGCTGGATGATGGAATACGGTTACGGTGGAGTCGTTGTCGATGATAACGATTGGGAACCGAAGATGTACGACGCTCCGCGCTTGTGGGGCCACAACCCGGGACCACCGGTCAAGCGCTGGCCACGCGTAGCAGCGACATAAAGCGGGGTTTCTCTCAAGCACGATCAATGCCGCGCTCTCGCTAGCCGTGAGCGCGCGTCTAGATCGGCAACGTCGCCGAATACGATTCTACGTCATTGCGAGAACGACGCGCGGAGCGCGACGGGCGAAGCCCCCGTACAGAGGGGACGTGTTACGCAATCCACGCATGCCTCGGTGCCCTGCTTTGAATCGCATCGCGTCGCATGTCCACTAAAAAAAGGGCCAAGTCTCTTCTTCCGTTAAACCACGCCTTGCTGCTGCAACTCGTCCATTGTTTCGGCATTCACGCCGAGCAAATCGCCGTAGATCTCTCCATTGTGTGCGCCCGCTTCGGGACCTACCCATTTCACCTTGCCGGGCGTGGCTGATAAACGCGGGAAAGTGTTCTGCATTTTCAGGTTTTTGAATGCGGGATGCGGCATGCTGATGATGGCTTCGCGCGCGGCGTAATGTGGGTCGTTCATGATATCCGCCGCCGTGTAAATCTTGCCATTTGGAACCGCGTTGTCATTCAACACCGTATGCAACTCGTCGGCCGTTAGCGTTACGGTCCATGCACTGATGATTTGATCGAGTTCATGCTGATTTTGGCCGCGGCTTTGGTGGGTTGCATAGCGCGCGTCTTGGGCAAGTTCCGGTTGGCCGACGGCCTGGGCTAATCGGCTGAAAACGGTATCCTGGTTTGCCGCGATCATGTGCTCAGCGCCGTCGCGCGTGGGATAGGCGTTGGAAGGAGCAACATTCGGCAGGACTGGTCCGCTGCGCTCGCGCACATAGCCGGTTTCGGCGTACTCGCTGATCAGCGATTCCATGAACGCGAACATCGACTCATAAATTGCCGCGTCTACTACCTGGCCGCGGCCGGTGGATTGACGCACGTGCAGCGCCATCAAGGCACCGAGCGCGCCGAAGGTTCCCGCGAGGCTGTCTCCCAGGCTGATGCCGGTACGACACGATGGCCGGTCCGCATAACCGGTGACGTGACGCAACCCCGCCATTGCCTCGCAAATTGACGCGTAGCCCGGTCGTGGTGAATACGGTCCGCTCTGGCCGAATCCGGTCACCCGGATCATGATGAGTCCCGGATTCAATTTCGCAAGTTCCTCATAACCCAGTCCCCACTTCTCCAGCGTGCCAGGGCGAAAGTTCTCCAGCAGCATGTCTGATTCGCTGACCAGCCGTTTAACCAATGCTTGTCCTTCAGGCTTGCTCGCGTTCAGCGTGATCGATTTCTTGTTACGCGAGACGATCGGCCACCATAGCGATTTTCCGTGTGGTTTTTCCTGGCCCCAGACGCGCATCGGATCGCCGCCGTTGGGATGTTCGATCTTGATCACCTCGGCGCCGAAGTCGGCCAATAGCTGGCCGCAGAACGGTCCGGCCAACAGTTGTCCCATTTCTATAACGCGAATATTAGAAAGCGGGCCGTCAGATTCGGGTTGGTAGCTCATATGTTGGGTCACCTCGGTTGAGGCGCAACTGTATTGTCAAAGTCCCTGGTATACAATCCACCGGATCGATATGACACGAGCAGATCCATGAGCACGCCAGCGAGAGAAATTGAGATCGTCGATGTCGGACCACGCGACGGTTTGCAAAGTCAGCCCAAGCTCCTCGATACCGAAAGCAAAATCGAATTTATCACCCGCCTGGTTGATGCAGGTGTCCCGCGACTAGAGGTCGCGAGTTTCGTGAATCCAAAGCGGGTACCGCAAATGGCTGATTGCGAAGCGGTGGTCGCTGCCCTGCCAAAGCGCGACGACGTGACGTACATCGGATTGGTGCTCAACGAGCGCGGTTTTGAACGCGCCATGGCCACCGACATTGATGAGATAGGCTGTGCGCTGTGTGTGACGGATACATTCAACCAACGCAATCAGGGTGCAACTACCGAACAGATGTTGCAGACGGTTGAACGCATTTCGGCGCAGGCTCGTGAGGCCGGCAGACGCTTCAGCGTAACCGTCGCAGCAGCGTTCGGTTGCCCTTTCGAGGGCGAGGTGCCGGTTGAGAAAGTCGTTAGCGTTGCTGAACGCGTCATCGCCATGGGCATTGATGAGTTGGCGTTGGCGGATACCATCGGTGTCGGCGTTCCCTCCGAGGTAACGCGTTTGATCGAGGCGGTGTCGAGCGTGAGTGGAGATACGCCGTTACGATGTCACTTTCACAATACCCGCAACACCGGCGTCGCTAATGTTTACGCGGCTGTGCAGGCTGGCGTGCGCATCATCGATGCAAGTTGCGGCGGTGTGGGCGGTTGCCCCTTTGCGCCGGGCGCGACAGGTAACGTTGCGACCGAAGATGTTTTGTACATGCTCAATCGCATGGGATTGCACACCGGTATCTCAATCGAGCAGGTAATGGAAACAGCCCGTTGGCTGGAAGGCCCGCTGGAAGCAAGTGTTCCTGGGATGGTCACCAAGGCCGGTTTGTTCCCTAAGCAGGCAGCGTAAGCCGCTGCCTCGCTCACAACAAATTAATTAGTTATCCAATCCCCCGATGTCGTCCAATCAAAACAGCACCGGCAAAATTGCGCTCGTCGGGACCGGCCTCATTATTGTCGGTTCGCTGTTGCTGTCTGCGAAAGGGATTATGGCGAAATTGTTGTACGCCCACGGACTGACTTTCGATGCGCTTACCGGAATACGTGCCATCGTGGCATTACCGCTGTTTTGGCTGTGGGGTATTTATCGAATGGGTTGGCGGCCTTTGCTATCGGTGGATCGGGCTGCGATTGCTTGGGCAATGTTTGCGGGTGTGATCGGGTATTACGCGGGGGCAATGATTAATTTCTATGGCCTCACGCTGATCGATGCGAGTCTGGAGCGTGTGATTTTGTACACCTTTCCGACAATGGTCGTGATAGTCGACGCTTGTTTGACAAGACGTTGGCCCCAGCGACGCGTAATAGCCGCGACTGTCGTGACCTATATCGGCGTTGTATTGGCAGTGGGCGGGCTCGATCTTGAATTGATGTCGGCCAACGCGCGCGGAGCCAGCGTGATCTTCATTTCCGCCTGCACGACCGGTATGTTCATGATGTTCAGTGAGCGCGTGGGGCGCCGGGTGGGCAGCATCGCGTTTACCCTTTACGCTATGACAGCGGCAGCGTTTGGCCTGTTCCTCCACATCAGCATATCCGTCGATTGGCAGGCGTTTAGTCTGGGTCGAGACGGATGGGTGCTACTTCTGTTCATGGTCGCATTCGTCACTGTGACGCCCATGTTGATGATCACGGAAGGGGTGAAGCGTATCGGTGCGCAAAGAGGAGCAATCCTGGGTACGGTCGGACCACCGTCAACAATCCTCATAGCTTGGTGGATACTGGGCGAGACCATGACGCTCCCGCAATTAGGCGGCGCCGGCCTGATCATTTTCGGCATCATTATTCTGGAATCCCGCAGCAGCAGCCCGCCGGTGGAACAACCTACATGACTTTGGGGCGCGTCCCCCCCATAAATAAATTGGGGTCAGATACATATTTCCGAACAGAAATGTGTATCTGACCCCAATTTATTGACCCCAATTTATTGACCCCAATTTATTGACCCCAATTTATTGACCCCAATTTATTGACCCCAATTTATTGACCCCAATTTATTGACCCCAATTTATTGACCCCAATTTATTGACCCCAATTTATTGACCCCAATTTATTGACCCCAATTTATTGACCCCAATTTATTGACCCCAATTTATTGACCCCAATTTATTGACCCCAATTTATTGACCCCAATTTATTGACCCCAATTTATTGACCCCAATTTATTGACCCCAATTTATTGACCCCAATTTATTGACCCCAATTTATTGACCCCAATTTATTGACCCCAATTTATTGACCCCAATTTATTGACCCCAATTTATTGACCCCAATTTATTGACCCCAATTTATTGACCCCAATTTATTGACCCCAATTTATTGACCCCAATTTATTTTCCCTCATCTATTGATGGATACGGAGGTGCACCGCTAAATCGGAAACAAATTCTCGTCCTGAATATTCTCAGGCGTCGGAAACGCCGACTTCGAATGACACAAATCCAACTCTAAGAACACTTCACACAACTTGTAGGCGATCACCCCCGGATTAATAACTGGTATCGGCAGCGTCTTTTTCAAGTGTTGATGTGATTGGTGCATCGTCGTCGAACCCAGAACAATAACGTCCGCACCGTCTTCTTCCATCGCCGCGCGTGCCTGTGCTTCGAGTTTACCGAAGACGATCTCCTCTTTGCCTTCCAACAGTTCCTGTACGTCAGGTCGGGTGTCGATGGAGCGTATTGATGCGACCCGCGACATAAGTCCGTAATCGGTGAGAGTTTTCTTATAAAGCGGATACCATTCGTCCCACATTGTGATGACCGAAAACTTGTGGCCAAGCATACAGGCGACATGAAACGCACTTTGCCCGGGAGAAATGACGGGGATGCTAAGACGCGATCGCAACGAGTACAGCGACGAATCGCTTACGGTATTGATGCACACCGCGTCGAAGCCTTCCTCTTCGGCCTTCAATCCAGCTTCCAATACGATCATTTCCATAATAGCCATGTCGTAGTAACTGCTGGCAAGCGTCATCAAACGTTTGGAGCCGGCGAACTCGACCTCAAAGCCGGGGCGGATAAACTCCGGCGGGATCTGCGATTCAACCATTTCGCGAGTGTGCTCGTTCATTGGGACTGGAAATATAATTTTTATTCTTTTTGCCATGATCGCCGCCGCTGCTGTGGAAGAAGTGAGCGAGGATACCGAATCGAGATCAGGGAATACAGTTTGACGACCAAGCTATAATGGGCGCCTCGATTCGAACAAAAATGGACGGTCTGTCGCTATGATCGAACTTTATACCCACCCGCAATCGCCTTGTGCCCAGAAGGTCCGCATTGTTCTGGCCGAGAAATCGCTTGAATGGGAAAAGCACCATGTCAGCCTTCCCGATAAGGAAAATCTGCGCCCCGAGTATTTGAAACTTAACCCGCTCGGTGTTGTGCCGACTTTGGTGGACGACGGTAAACCGGTAATCGAGTCGTCGATCATCTGCGAATTTCTCGACGACAAATACCCCGACCCGGGCTTGCGTCCCGGCGGTCCGCACAAAATCTCGCAGATGCGTTTTTGGATGAAGCATATAGACAACAAGCTACATCCGTCCTGCGGTGCTTTGCAGTGGCCGTTATTAATGCGACCGCGGTTAATGGAATTGACGCAAGCCGAACGCGATGCACTGGTCGCGAAAGTGGTGGAGAAACCTCGACGCGAGCGTCAAATGCGCCTCATCAAAATGGGTCTGGACGCTCCTGACGTAAAAGACGCCGTTGCCACTTATCAAAAAACGGTTGCGGACATGGACGCAACGCTGGCGGAGCAGTCGTGGCTTGCCGGTGATACATTTTCACTAGCCGATGCCGCCATGTCACCGTACTTTCAGACGCTATATCAATTCGGATGGACGGCTATGTACGAAACACATCCGCGCGTTGCCGATTGGTATGCGCGCTGCCGGTCTCGCGATTCTTACCAAAGCGCGGTGACCGCGGATTTTCCCGACGATGCGCTGCAGAGCCTGCGGGACAAAGGCCAGCCGGCTTGGGAGAAGATCAAGGTTCACCTGCAAGCCGCGTAGCTTTCACCCGACAGACTGCTGGTGCAAGCCGGCGTCCCAGATGGGCGCCGGACCTACGCATTCCACCAGAAAGTCGACGAACACGCGGACTTTTGTAGACAAGTGCGATCGGCTTGGATAGACGACATAGATGTCTGTATCGGCGTCCAGACAGTCGTCCAAAAACGTAACAAGATTACCGGTACGCAGATCGTCACCGATGAGGAAAGTCGGCAGAAAGCCGATCCCCAAACCTGCCAAGGTGAGTTCGCGGATCATCCAGCCGGCATTGGCACGTAATCGCCCTTTGACAGGCACGGTCTGTGTATCGCCGTTGACGCGAAAGCGCCAGCCCGGCGACGTCCCCATATATTCGTAGCCGATGCATTCGTGGTTTTTCAGGTCGTCGGGTGTGCCGGGCGTGCCGTTTGCGGCGAGATAGGCAGGAGTCGCAGATAACACCCGTCGACATGGCGCGAGCTTGCGTGCAACCAGGCTGGAATCCGCAAGCGAGGCGATGCGGATCGCAACATCATAGCCTTCGCTGAGAATGTCCACGGTACGGTCGGTAAATGTCAGCTCCAGGCGCAAATTTGGATAGCGAACCGCGAAATCCCCAAGCAACTCACCCAAATGCAACCGCGAAAAATCGCCTGACGCGGTGACCCGCAGCGTTCCCTGTGGCTCGTCCTGAAGCTCGTGAACGCTGACTTCCGCTCGTTCCACCTCCGCTAGAATTGATTTACAACGTTCGTAGAATCCACGCCCGGGCTCAGTCAGGGCCAGGGAACGGGTGGTGCGGTGCAAAAGCCGCGATTCCAGGCGATTCTCCAAATTGCGCAGCTGCTTGCTGATGGCTGATGGTGAGACATTGAGTTCGCGCGCAGCCTCCGACAAACTCTGTGTTTCAACAGCCTTGACGAAGGCTTGCATCTCCTCAAGTTGGGCCATGGCTATTTGTTCCAAAAAGGCACAAGTAATGTGAATATTAGCCCTTTTTTCATTCTTGGGGCAATCTATAATTGCAGCAACGACGGTCACCGAGGTGCCAGGTGCCGACTAATTTTCCAGTCCGTTTGCATTTTGTCGGAGGTCTGATATGAGTACTTACACGCATGATATTAAAGGTTTGCATCACAATGTTTGGCGTTGCCGTGATTCGGAAGAAACGCGGCAATTCTACGAAGGGGTATTAGGCATGCGCCTGACCACGGCCTTCGAATTGACGGCCACAAAGACGGGCCGACCGATTAAGGCGCTGCACAGTTTCTATGAGATGAACGACCACTCGTTCATCGCCTTTTTCGAAGTACCCGGGGACCAAGACGAGAGCATGTTCGAGGACAAGTCGGATTTTGACTTGCACATCGCCTGCGAAGTCGACGGGATGGACACGTTGTTGGAATACAAGCAAAAGGGATTAGACGCGGGGATCAATGTCCGTGGTCCTGCCGATCACGGCTTTTGCCATTCCATTTATTTCCGCGATCCGAATGGCTACGTATTCGAGCTTACGACCAAAGACAATAACTACGATGTGACCATGGATGAGGAAATTACCATTGCGCACGATGTGCTCGACAAATGGCAAAAGACCAAGCACGAACCGATAGCGCAATCCGCATAAACCGTTAATCAAACTAATTAAAGGGAGGCCATTTAAATGGCGAAACCACAATTATACGAACTGCCCATTTCGCCTTCATGTCAGCGGGTGTTTTCCACCTTTGCTGCAAAAGGGGTGGAGTACGACCGCGTCGATATCGACATCAGTCAGCGCGAGCGGCCTGAGGAATTCAACAAAATTTCTCCATTCGGCAAGGTGCCGGTGCTGGTGCATGACGGCGACGTCATTTTAGAGTCGTGCAACATCATGCAATATATCGACGAGGTGTGGCCGGAACCGCCGATGATGCCTTCGGAGCCCAAGCGGCGAGCCTACGCTCGGCAGTGGTTGCAATACACGGATCGTGAACTGATGGATCGTGATGTGGGGTTTGTCCATGGGGAACGAGAGCTCGACCGCAAGCAAAAGCTCTGCGCCGATCTGTTCGACGTTCTGGCGATGCTGGACAAGGAACTCGCCGGCAACGATGGTTTGTTCCTCGGTCCGGATCTGTCGCTGGTCGACTGTATGTTGGCGCCAACGATTAACAACATACCGATCTGGGCGAACCTCACCGACAACAAAAAGTGGGCCAGTTACAGCAATGTACAGGCCTACGCCGATCGGTTGCGCGCCAACCCGATCCTGGCCGAGAACGTCTTCAGTGTGCCCGACGAGATCTACGAAGGCTTTTTTAAGGCGTGCCTGGTCGATGGCATGACATTTCCCGCCTAAGCTGAAGCTCAAACCGATGGCAGAGATGTTTGATCGGGAGGTCGAAACACGCACGCTTGATGAGCAGCATAAGCGCGACGATGCGCTTTATCGCAAACAGATCACATATCTGTTCGAACGCTCGGATTTTTATCAACGCAAGCTGAAAGAAGCGGGTTTCGACGACGCCGAGAGTATCGGTGGTGTAGACGCTATCGGCGTACTGCCGTTCACCGTCAAGGATGAGATCCGTAAAACCCAGGCAGAGGACCCACCGCTCGGGGCTCACGTGTGCGCAGACGGCGGCCTGCTGCAGCGGATCTTCTCGACCAGCGGCACGACCGGTACGCCGTGTTACATCGGCCTTACCAAAAGCGACTGCAATGTCTGGGCGACGAATACCGCGCGCTCGTATTTCGCGGCTGGATTCAGGCCTGGACAACGTCTGTTGGTGACGTTCAACGCTGGGCCGTTCGCGGCGGGCGCCGCGTATTATGGCTTTGATAAGCTCGGCGCTTCGGTGGTGCCGGTGGGCACCGGCAATACCGAGCGTCTGGTCAAAGGTCTGCAAATTCTGGGCATGAGCAGTGCCGGGATCTCCTGCACACCCTCGTATGCTCTGTACCTGATTGACTGGTGTCTGGAGCGGAATATCGATCCCAAGTCGTTGGGGATCCGCAACATCGCTACCGCAGGCGAGCCCGGTGGCGGTGACCCTGCGATCCGAGAGCGGGTGCAATCTACGTTCGCGTGCATCTTGCGAGAGGCAATGGGTATCGGCGATATATCGACGTCGATTTGGGGCGAATGCGAACACGAAGGTGGTATGCATTTTTCCGGTCGGGACAATACCTATGTGGAACTCATCGCGCCTGACACCGGCGAGACGATCCCATGGGAAGACGGTGCCGAGGGTGAATTGATTTACACCTCTCTGGATCGAGAAGCGATGCCGTTGCTGCGCCTGCGCAGCCGCGATCACATTGTCGTCAACATGCAACCGTGCGCCTGCGGGCGTACCAGTCTGCGCGTGCGCTGCATCGGTCGCACCGACGACATGTTGATCGTGCGTGGTGTGAATCTGTTTCCGACCGCCGTTCGTGAACTGTTGAACTCGTTTCGACCGGAAGTGGGCGAAACCTTTCGCATTAAGCCGACAAAAAAAGCCGTGGCTCAAGAGCCGCCGCTGCCCATCGAGGTTGAACTCGGCGAAGGCGTTGCCCAGGTACCCGACGGGCTTGCAGAGCGAATCAAGAAAACCATCCGAACAAATCTGATGGTCAGCACGCGCATTGATCTGGTTCCCTACGCGAGTCTGCCACGCGAGGAATATAAGTCGAAACTCGTCGATTTTTCGAATGCGCGTGAGTAGTTTTCTGATTACGTCAGCATAGACAAGGGTCCCTTCTCCCGTTGCGGGGGAAGGTGTATTGGGAGAGAAGCGATGAAATTCAGTCTTTTTTACTTAACGGCATTTCACGAGCCGACCCACACGGACGCTGCCACCATGTACCAGCAGATCTTCGAGGAGGTCGAACTCGGTGAGCAGATCGGTCTGGAAAAAGTCTGGATAGCCGAACATCACATGACCGACTACGGCGGTGATGTGCCGTCTCCGCTGATGCTGCTGGGTATCATCGCGCAACGCACCACGCGCATTAAACTCGCCACCGGTGGCGTTGCATTGCCGCTGCACCGGCCACTGGAGCTTGCCGAGCAACTCGCGATGGTGGACGTGCTTTCCGGCGGGCGCCTTGAGATCGGAATGGTGCGCGCGTTTCTGGAATATGAATACGCTGCTTATAACACCGACATGGGCGAGAGCCGCGAGCGCTTCACGGAAGGCTATGAGGTGATCCGTGGCTTGTTCGAGAACGAACGCTTCTCCTATGACGGGAAATTCACTAAATTGGACGACGTACAATTACGTCCTCGTCCTATCCAGCGGCGGCCGCGTATGACGCTGGGTACAATCATGACCAAGGAGTCTTTCGAATATGCGGGCCATGAAGGTCTCGATCTCATGGTCGTCCCATATTTGATGCCATTTGACGTCGTCAAGGGATTGCTCGACGTCTACCGAAACGCGTTGCAGGAAGCGGGGCACGATCCTGGTGACTTCAACATCATGTCTCAGTTCTTCTATTACTCGCATCCGGACGCAGCCATTGCGAAGGAAGTTCCGCGTGATCCCATGATTAACTACCTGGGATACGTTCGCGACGCTGTTACCGGCGACCGATGGTCCAAAGACTACAAAGGCTATGAGGGCCTGGTGAAGAAAGTCGAAGCCCTAATGGACTACGAGATGATGTACAACGAGCGCACGCTGTACGGACCGCCCGAGAAGTTTCATGAACGGGTCAAGGAAATCGCCGCCGCTGGTATTACTGAGATCGCATTGATGCCGAATATGCCCGGCATTTCGCACGACAAAGTCATGGCATCGATGGAGTTCCTGGGTAAAGAGATCTTGCCGGTGTATCAGTCAGAGCAACCGGTCAAAGCTACAGCGTAAGAGCAACGTGTAAGCCCCGAGCGTAGCCGCGATATTACCCCTCACCCGACCGCCATTTATGGCGGTCGGATGAGGGGTACCAAATGATGACCAGTTGGAAGCATACGAGGACGCCATGCCCCGCGATCCTCGTACCTGTTATTACTTCGGACCCACGTACGGCACCTTCTCCTCGATCAATTCCCACATGAAATTAGAGGCAGGCTCTGTCATCTCTTCGAGCAGATGACCAACCACGCCGGCACAGCGCGAAATAAGAATCATGCCGCGCATGATCTCCGGCGGTAGTCCCGCCTCTGCCATCGCCGCACCCATGCCGGCGCTGGCATTAATGACCAGGTTTTTGCCAAGCTCAGCATTGATGGCATCGCCCAATAAGAACATGGCGTCTATATAGTCACCTTTTGCCCCGGCCTCTTTAGCAATCTCCACTAGACGGGTCACGCGTGGATCGCCGTTTTTGTGGATCGGATGACCATAGCCCGGCAACGGCTTGCGCGCTTCGCGAAAGCGTTTTGCAATGGCGGTGGCCACCTGTTCACGCTCGCCCTCTGGTGCTTCGACAATCTCTTTCAGCAACAGCGCACAATCACCCGATGTTCCGGCAAACCTGCTGCCCACGCCAAGGATCCCGGACGCCACGGCACCCTGTAAGGCTTCGGGAGCGCCGAAAAATGTCTGCCGAGCCGCGATCGCGGACGGCGTCAAGCCGTGTTCCATAATGGTCACCAGGACCGCATCCACGATCGTGGTCTGCATCGGTGTTGGCGGCACTTTCAATAAATGGAACAACGTCATTTCGGTGAACGTCATTTTACCCATCAGTTCGTCACACAGGTTCTTGCCCCGTATCAAAATCTTGTCGACGTCCGAATAGCAGATTTCAGTCACCGGATTGGCGTTCTTGTGCATCTCATTCTCCTTAGATAGTTGCGTACGCAATTTGGGCAGGCGGGATCATACTCTGCTGGAGGAAGTACGTCGCCGTCATGCAGGGTCGATTCGTATCCGCCTGCGACGGGCGGTATAGTGCGTCCGGCGGATGGCAGCAGCATCCCGAATACCTGTTTGCGGAGAATAAACATGACAGTGAAGCTTATGCGGTATTTAACGCCCGCGAAGACCCTGGTAATCGCCGCGGTTGTAAGTCTGATATTTGTATTCGGGCCGCACGAGGATCCAGGCGCTGCTGAATCTGAGGCGGCTTCGCAGGCGCTCTACCACAAGAATTATTACTATCCGGGCACCGAAGATCTCGCGCCTGATGAGATGCGGGTAATCGCGCTGGGCACGGGCATGCCGATATTGCGAAAGTCGCAAGCCTCCAGCTCCTGGTTGGTGGAACTGGGCAACGGTGACAAGTTTCTATTTGATCTAGGCACTGGCTCGCAAATGAATTTTACCGTGATGCAGGTGCCTTTCCGGCAGGTGGACAAGGTATTTCTGAGTCATCTGCACACTGATCATGCCGGAGATTTACCGGCGCTGTGGATCGGAGGTTGGGTTGGCGGACGTTTCGATCGGCCGTTGCGTGTCTGGGGGCCTTCCGGCGGACGGACGGAGACGGGTACCCAATATTTTATTGATCGCCAGCGCGAAGCCTGGACCTGGGACGTGGAAAGCCGCCACGGCAAATTGCCCGCGGCAGGCGCGGAAATCGAAGTGCACGAATTCGACCACAGCAAGACACAGGTTATTTACAACGCCAATGGCGTGCAGATATCCAGCTTTCCCGCGTTTCACATCATGGAAGGCCCGGTTAGTTTCCGCTTGGAGTGGAACGACCTCGTATTTGTTTTCTCTGGTGACACGACACCGACTCAGTTCTTCGTTGACAATGGCCAGAACGCCGATCTGCTGATCCATGAAACCTTCTTGCCGGTAAAACATTTGATGAGCGGCTATGGCTGGGACAGACGGACATCGGAAATGGTCGGTACAGTCGTCCATTCATCGCCCGCACAAGCGGGGCGTATGTTCAGCCTGACCAAGCCACGGCATGCCGTTGGCTATCACTTCTTCAACGAGTTCGATACGCTGATCGACGTTGAACACGAGGTCCGGCAGACCTACGACGGTCCGTTGACCTTAGCAAACGATCTCATGGTGTTCAATGTCAATAAGGAAGGCACGCGCGTGCGCGAAGTTATTGCGCAAACCTCGGTATGGCCTGAACAACTTCCCCGCGAAGCGTTCGGTAAAGCAAAACGCTTGAAGAATGCCGACCAGCCAAAGTGGATGAAGGACGCCCGTCTCTACTTCGACAAGTAGCCGATGCGCATCGCTAGCAGCGTACCCGCGGGCACCTTACAGGTGTTCGCCGCGATTGCGGTTCCTCGATAGAAACTAAGGAACACAAACATGACTCGGATGACCACCGGCACTGCCGTTGTCGAATCGCTACTCCAACATGGCGTCGATACTGTCTTCGGCTTACCGGGCGTGCAGATCTACGAATATTTCGATGCGCTGAAGCGCGCCGGCGATCGCGTGTCCGTGTACACCACCCGACACGAGCAAGCAGCTGCGTATATGGCTTTTGGCTATGCGCAATCCACCGGCCGCGTCGGCACGTATATGGTGGTCCCCGGACCCGGCGTGTTGAATACCACGGCGGCGCTGTGTACCGCCTACGGAACCAACACCCCGGTATTCTGTGTTACCGGGCAGGTGCCGGCGGCATTCATCGGCAGCGGCCGCGGCGAATTGCATGAGTTGCCCGATCAGTTGGGGGTGTTGCGCTCGTTGACTAAATGGGCGGAGCGAATCGACCATCCGGCACAGGCACCGTCATTGGTTGCCGAGGGCTTTCGGCAACTGCGCAGCGGTCGCGTGCGACCTGTTGCGGTGGAAACTCCTTGGGACGTGTGCGGGATGGAGGGTGAGGTCACGCTCGTCGAGCCGTTGGAACCCTACCCGGTGATCGAAGCGGATCCTGACATCGTCGCGCGCGCGGCGCAGCTTTTGGCGGATGCGAAAAATCCGATGATCATGATTGGTGGCGGTGCGATCGACGCCGGCACTGAGATACAAGAGCTGGCTGCGATTCTGCAGGCGCCCATCACATCATCGCGCTCGGGACGCGGTATCGTCAGCGTCGATCATGAACTTGGTATGTTGTTTCCGGCCGCGCGTAAATTCTGGAAAGACACTGATCTGTTACTGGGTATAGGCAGTCGGCTGGAGCTACAAACCATGCGCTGGCCGGACATGCCGGCCGATCTACCGCTGGTTCGCATTGACATCGATCCCGTTGAAATGACGCGTCTAAAACCCACCGTCGGCATCGTTGGCGACGCAAAGAAAGTGACGGCGGCGTTGGTGGAAGAGGTGAGTAAGCGTTCGTCGAAACGCTCATCCAGGCTCGATGAGTTCGCAGCTGCAAAAGCCGCCGCCGCGCAGGAAGTACAGAAAATGCAGCCGCAGATGGGTTACCTCAACGCGATCCGCGACGTATTGCCGCGCGATGGCATTTACGTCGAGGAGATAACACAGGTCGGCTTCGCGGCATGGAGTAGTTTGCCCACCTACGCGCCGCGTACCTATATCACTGCTGGTTATCAAGGTACCTTGGGATTCGGATTCCCGACCGCGCTGGGTGTCAAAGTCGGTAATCCCGATCGCGCAGTCGTATCTATCGCCGGTGATGGTGGTTTTATGTTCGGCGTTCAGGAACTCGCGACCGCGGCGCAATTCGGTATCAACCTGGTTACCGTGATCTTCAACAACAGTTCCTACGGCAATGTATTACGCGATCAACAGCAGCGCTACAACGGCCGCGAGATCGGTTCACGCTTACAAAATCCCGACTTCGTGCGCCTGGCCGAGAGTTTCGGCGTCAGCGGTCGCACGGCAAACAACCCGGACGAGTTGCGCATCGAACTGGAAGCGGGGTTTTCCGCCGATGAGCCAACCGTCATCGAAGTCCCAATCGAAAGCGGCTCTGAGTCATCCCCGTGGGAATTTATTATTCCGAACCGGGAGCGCTAATCCAGACCCCTCCCGCCATCGCTGGCGGTCGGATGACGGGTTGGTGAATTTGTAGCAGTTAATCGCCGAGCCGAAGTTCTAGCCCAAACTCAAAGCGTCAGCAGATGCCCCACCAGTTCCTCCGGCATCGAAAAAAACGGCGAATGACTGGCATCCATCGCAATTACAGATCGACACGGCGACGCCTCATACATCCTTTTCTGCAGTGCCGGCGTCAGCGCCTTATCTTGTAAGCACTCGATGTAGACACGCGGCACCCGCCCGAAATTCTCATCACTCAGCGCGATGGGCTCAGACATCACGACCATCGGTTGCGGTTTGAACAACGACCTGGCGCGTTCAACATCGGCGTCATTGCAATCCGCATAAAAGACGTCTTTAACGGCCTCCGGGCGCATCGTCGCGGTTACTCCATCGGCCGACGGGACGATGTTCGGTAACACTTGCGAATCTTGATCATCAGCAACGACATCGAACGTCGACTGACCGTTTTTCAACAACATCGCGGTGACATAAACCAGGACCTTGATGCTATCCGGACGGCGCTCCGCTGCCTGACTTATCGGCAGGCCGCCCATGCTGTGGCCGAGCAGGATTACCGGTTCGCTTTGTGCGTCGATAAGCTTGCAGACATGTTGCGTATAGACGTCGATATTAATATCCGCCGGCGGCGTCGAATCATTACCCAGACCAGGCAGGTCAGGCGTCACCACCGTGTGTCCCGCCGCCTCTAGAAGTGGCGTTACTTTGTTCCAACACCATCCACCGTGCCAGGCGCCGTGAATCAAGACATATGTGCTCATCTGTTCCCCCTTACTCAAATGCCGCGCGATACAGCAAGCGCAATGCGCCGATTGTTATGACAATTTGAAATCCGCGCCGAAACTGCGCTTCCGAAAGTCTAGCGGTTACCTGTTTACCACACCAGGTGCCAATAAATCCGGCGACCAGTGCAGCGGCGATGATGTTGAGATACGGTGCGAACGCAAATCCAAGAATGAAAAACCCACTCAGTTTGAAGACATTCATAATGGCAAAACAACTGCCCAATGTCGCCGTCATTTGATAACGGTTGAGGTGGCTGTGGACCAGCAGCGTTTGCAGGATGCCGCCGAAACCTACCAGCGTGGAAATGAATGCCTGGCCAATACCGACCCACACAAATGGATGCCGGATTGCCGGTCGCCAGTCAATTTTCGGTAACCAGACTGAGACCAGCATCAATGCACCCATGCCAGCGGCGACGATCGATTCCGGCAGGCTCAGATACGCCTTGGCCCCCAACAGCGCGCCTATCGCCGCACCGAGTATGAAAGGCGTGGTTATGCTCCAGGCAATGTGCTCACGAAACATCCAGGTGCGTATGCTTGTCGTGCCGAGCATCAAAGCGCTCTGTATCGGCACAACCGCGGCCATCGGCATAAAACTGCCCATTAACGCCAGCATCAAAGGTCCGCCGCCCAGGCCGAACGCAGCTGACACAAGGGCGGCAACAAAACTACCAAACACCACGATCAGACCGCCCGCGCTTATCAGTTCCATGGCGAAGCATTCTAGCGGCTAGATCGCGCAGCGCCTTCTCGCAATTTGCGGGCTAGAGTAACTGCAGGCGCATTGTTGCGGTGACGTACAATACCTCCATGAAAAGGACGGCCCTCATCACAGGCGCTTCAGCGGGTATCGGCGAGGCGTTTGCGGTTTATTACGCAAACCGTGGCGACGATGTTGTTCTCGTTGCAAGACGCGCGGATCGACTCGCCGCATTGGCTGAACGACTACAAATCCAGCATGGGGTCACCGCCACCGTAATCCAGGCCGACTTAGCGGATCCTAATGCGCCGCTGGAAATCAAGGCAGCTGTAGACGCTCAAGGCATCAACATCGACATTCTCGTGAACAATGCCGGTTACGGCGTGCCGCTGACATATCTGGACAATACGTGGGAGACACACAGAGCTACGTTGCAAGTCATGATCACTGCTGTTGCCGAACTCACGTATTTGTTTCTGCCCGCTATGCGCGAACGTGGTAGCGGTGTGCTCATCAACGTTTCTTCCGTGGCCGGGCATGTTCCGGGTACGGCCGGGCATACACTTTACGGTGCCGTCAAAGCCTGGATGATCCGGTTTTCCGAATCGCTGGGGTTCGAACTGCGTGCGGAAGGCATCAACGTTTGTGCGGTGTGCCCCGGATTTACGTATTCCGAATTTCATGACGTAACCGGTACGCGCGAGCAAGTGTCGGGCATGCCTGCGTACATGTGGATGAGTGCCGAGGAGGTTGTGGCGCAAAGTGTCCAAGCGGCGGAACGCGGCGAGCTCGTTTACATTAACGGCGGCGTCAATCGGTTTATCGTTCGAGCGATGCGTTATCTTCCACGCAAGCTTGGCTATTGGTTGATGAATAAACGCGCCAGTGATTTTCGCAGAGTGAATTGACATGTCTAAACCCATCGTCGGCGTAAGCGCCGATAGCATCGTGATCCGGGATGCGGAAGGCGTTGGTCTTTATCGCGCCTATGTGGACGCTGTGGCCCGGGGTGCGGAATGTGTTCCGCTGGTTATTCCTCCGCTGGGTAACGCACTGGATTCCGACTCGCTACTCGATAACTTGCACGGATTTGTATTCACTGGGGCGATTTCCAATGTTGAACCGCAGCATTACGGCGGGTCGCCAAGTTACGAAGGTTCCACACACGACGCGGCCCGCGATGCAACCACGCTGGCGCTTCTTCCGGCGCTACTTGAACGCGGATTGCCGTTTTTCGGGATCTGCCGCGGCTTACAGGAACTCAATGTGGCGTTGGGCGGAACGCTATACCAGGAAATTCACAAGATTCTGGGGATGGACGATCATCGTGCTGAAAAAGGGAAACCGCTGGAACAACGTTTCGCGCCCGTGCACGAGATAACAATTCAGGATAACGGCGAATTCAGCCAACTGTTGCCTGCCGAGCGCTATCGAGTCAATAGTGTGCACGGTCAGGGAATCGACCGGCTTGCGGCCGATCTGCGCGTTGAGGCACTGGCACCGGATGGATTGATCGAGGCGGTCAGCGTGCGCAGCGCAAAAAGGTTTGCCTTAGCCGTTCAATGGCATCCCGAATGGGAATTCGACAAACATCCGTTGTACACGACCCTTTGGCGCGAGTTTGGCAATGCGTGCGCGGACTACGCGAAGGATAATCCGCGGCACGCTTGATGAGCATTTCGGCACAGCAGCTTGATTTTGAACGCGCTCACGTGTGGCATCCGTATGCGTCAATGGTCAATCCGGCGCCGGTGTTTCCGGTTGAATCTGCCTCAGGGGTGCGTCTGCGGCTCACCGACGGGCGCGAGCTTATCGACGGCATGGCGTCCTGGTGGTGTGCGATACACGGCTACAACCACCCGGTGTTGAATGCCGCTGTAAGCAAGCAACTGCGATCTACTGCCCACGTCATGTTCGGTGGTCTTACGCACGGGCCGGCAATCGCGTTGGCTGAGCGGCTGATCGAGATTACGCCTGCTTCCTTGGATGCTGTGTTCTTCGCGGACTCCGGTTCGGTTTCGGTAGAAGTCGCGATAAAGATGGCGATCCAATATTGGGCCGCGGCTGGTCGCCCTGAAAAACAACGCCTGCTGACCATCCGCCAGGGCTACCACGGCGATACGTTCGGCGCCATGGCGGTGTGTGACCCGGTGACTGGCATGCATTCGCTATTTGCCGAGTTATTGCCTCAACATTACTTTGCCGATGCCCCGCGCGTGCGTTTTGCCGATCCATGGCACGAGCCAGATATCGCGTCGCTGCAAAATCTAATCTCCGAGCATCACGCCAACATCGCTGCCGTGATCCTCGAACCGGTAGTGCAGGGCGCCGGCGGTATGTGGTTTTATTCCGCGAATTACCTGCGACGCGTGCGCGGGCTATGTGACGAATTCGACGTCCTGTTGATTCACGACGAGATCGCCACAGGTTTTGGTCGCTCGGGAAAACTCTTTGCCTGTGAACATGCCGGTATCGCACCGGACATCATGTGTCTGGGCAAAGCGTTGACCGGCGGTTACATGACTCTCGCGGCGACTCTGGCGACCCGCGCAGTCGCTGATCGCATTTCGGGCGATGGCAGCGGCGTGTTCATGCACGGACCGACGTTCATGGCCAACCCCCTGGCCTGCGCGGTGTCGTTAGCGAGCATCGACTTATTGCTGGGTCAGGATTGGCAGCGGCGCGTTAACAGCATCCAGACACAACTTGAAACTGAACTGTCCGCCTGTCGGTCGTGGTCGAATGTGGCCGACGTACGTGTGTGCGGCGCCATTGGCGTGGTCGAATTGAAGCAGCCTGTCGATATGCATCGGGTGCCGCAGTTGTTTGTCGAGCGTGGCGTATGGGTACGACCGTTTGGCCGGCTTGTCTACGTGATGCCTCCGTATATTATCGATGCAGCAGATCTGACCACGCTGACTAGCGCGATGCTTGATGTAATCGAAACCCTCGGCGCCAATTCATAAGTCGCACATGACCGATTTCTTTGCCCAGCAACAAACCATCCTCTGGCTGGCAACGCTCAGTCTGGACCTGACCATGACGCTGATCCTGTATCGGTTGTTCGGGCGTTTCGGACTGTATGGCGCGGTGGTATTCGGGATCGTCATGGCCAACATTCAAGGCCCGAAACTGACGATGATCATGGGTATGCAGACTAGTCTTGGCGTGATCCTGTACTCCGGGATTTATTTCGCAACGGATCTGCTCAGCGAGCGTTACGGCAAGGAAGAGGCGACCCAGGCGGTGCGACTGGGCTTCGCAGTGAGCATCATGGTGGTCGTCACCATGACTATTGGACTGCTGTTCAAACCGTCACTCGATCCGAAAACGGCCGCGTTTGCGGCGGAGATCCATCAGGCTCTGACCACCATTGCCGACTTTACACCACGTTTCGTGTTCGGATCGTTGCTCGCCTATATCATCAGTCAACACTGCGACGTCTATGTATTTCACTACGTAAAGGCACGCACACAGGGCCGACATTTGTGGCTGCGTAATAATGTCTCGACAATGGCGGGGCAGGCAGTCGATACCACGATTTATTCACTCGTTGTCTGGTGGGGTATTGTCGATCTGGAAACGGCGATCAAACTGGGTCTTGCCAAATACGTCTTCAAAGTATTCATCGCCGCCTTTGACACGCCCTTTATTTATTGGGCGCGCTCGTGGAAACACGAAGCGCAAGCCGCAACGGCTTAACCCGCATATTGCATGAAGGATCAACCGGAGAGAATTATGCTCACCCAGCTTTGCAAAGTGGTATGTGTGTTGATATTTGTGCAATCCGCCACTGCTATCGCGGAGACGTCACTGCGTGCGGACATCGCCGCTCACTATGGCGCGCTGCAAAAACTCTATGAGCACTTGCACCGCAATCCGGAACTGTCTTTCCACGAGGAGGCGACCTCCCGGCTGCTGGCCAAGCAAGCCCGCAAGCTCGGATTTAAGGTTACCGAACGCGTGGGTGGTTGGGGCGTCGTTGCCGTTATGCGCAACGGCGAGGGCCCGACCATCATGATCCGCGCGGATATGGACGGTTTGCCGGTGCTTGAGCAGACCGGGCTTGCCTATGCAAGTCAGGTCACCACTGAGGATGAGTCAGGCAAGACCGTGCCCGTAATGCACGCCTGCGGTCACGATGTTCATATGACCGCCTGGGTCGGGACAGCACAGCAACTCGTCGCGCGCAAAACCCAGTGGCGTGGAACCCTGTTAATGATTGCCCAGCCCGCGGAAGAGCGAGGTGGTGGGGCGCGGGCGATGCTCGCAGACGGATTATTCGAGCGCTTTCCCAGACCTGACTACAATTTGGCGTTTCACGTGTCCGCCGATAGTGCAGCCGGCGATATTTCCTATTCGCCGGGATTTGCTTTTGCCAACGTCGATTCGGTGGACATCACTGTACGCGGCATCGGCGGTCACGGTGCTCGGCCCGAATCGACCAAGGATCCGATTGTGCTTGCGGCTCAGATCGTGCTCGCTTTACAAACACTGGTTTCGCGTGAAATAGCGCCGATCGATCCCGCGGTTGTCACGGTCGGCTCCATTCACGGCGGTACCAAGCACAACATCATTTCCGATCGCGTAGAGCTGCAGCTGACGGTGCGCTCTTATTCCGACGAGGTACGTCAGCAAATACTCGACGGGATCCGTCGCATCGCAGTCGCGCAGGGTCGGGTCGCTGGGCTGCCCGAGGATTTGCTCCCGATCGTGAAATTCAGCGATGAGTACACGCCCTCGCTGTATAACAATCCTGAATTGAGCGCCCGTATCGATGCGGTTTTGAAAACGCAACTCGGCACTGATCGCGTTTATATCCGCAAACCCGTGATGGGCGGTGAGGACTTTGGTCGCTATGGAAGAGTTGAGCCACGCATCCCAAGTCTGATGGTATGGGTCGGAAGCATCGCTCCGGAAAGAATTTCGGCTGCCGGCGACTCCGGCAAAGCATTGCCGTCATTACATTCGCCGTTTTACGCACCGCTACCGGAAGCAACGATATCTGGCGCGGTAGAGGCGATGAGCGCGTCGGCCATGTCGCTGTTTGCAAAACCCTGAGGCATGCCATGCAATCATCACCACTGAGCAACATTCGCGTGCTGGAAATGACGGAGGCACTCGCCGGTCCCTATTGCAGCATGATGCTCGGCGACCTGGGCGCAGACGTGATCAAGATTGAACGGCGCGACGAAGGCGACCAGGCGCGTAAGTGGGGGCCGCCGTTTGTAGAAGGCGAGAGCGCCTACTTCATGTCTGTAAATCGCAATAAACGCAGCCTGGAACTGAATATCAAGGATCCGGACGACCTGTCCGTGTTCCATCAACTGGTCGCACGCTCCGACGTGTTTATCACCAATATTCCGCGTATGGCGTCGCTTGAGCGAGCGCGCATTGATCCAGAGACGCTACACAAGATTAATCCGGGTCTGGTCTATGCGGCGATCAGCGGTTACGGACACACCGGACCCAAAGCCAACCGCGGTGGTTATGACGTCATCGCCCAAGGCGAAGCTGGATTGATGGCATTGACCGGTGAGGCGAAGGACGGACCATTGCGCTTCCCAACGCCCATGGCGGACATCAGCGCCGGGATCTACACCACCATGGGAATATTGTCTGCGCTGTATGCGCGTGATAATCAGCGCGACGGCTCGGGCGAGGGACAGTTCATCGACGTCTCTCTGGTCGACGCGCAAACGACTTGGCTCGCAAATATCGGCGGATCCTATTTCGCCACTAGCGAACGCCCTAAGAAAATGGGTAATTTGCATCCCACTATCACCCCATACCAACCAGTTCGCGCCCGTGACAAATCAATCATTATCGGCGTCGGCAGCGAGCGCCTGTGGCAGCGCTTTTGTGCTCTGCTGGGGATTGAGGATACGCTGATGGGTGATCCCCGGTTTGCGACTAATGCGCAGCGTAACGAACATCGCGCGGACTTAATCCCATTGTTGGAAGAGATACTCATGCAGCGCGACGCTAACGAATGGGTCGAAGCGTTTGTGGATCAGGGTATTCCGGCCGGACCGATAAATTTCCCCGATCACACATTGAGCGATCCGCAAACTTTGGCGCGAGGAATGATTGTAGAGTTGGAGCATCCGCTGATCGGCATCGTCAAGTCGATCGGCAGCCCCATTCACATGTCCGCTGGCGGTCCCACCTATCGTCGTTATCCCCCGCGTCTAGGTGAACACAACGATGAAATCCTTGCCGAAGTAGCCGAAGCAAGTATCTAGCTCGCCCGCATTGAATTGATACATCCACCCGATTCGACGGCGATTGGTTCCGACTGACGATAGGCTGGCCGCACCCGGCGGTGAATAACCACCGGATGGGGTCGCGGTGGTGCCAGTTATGTCGGTGCAGCAAAGGTGCAATTTTCTCTTTCGCGGGACAAACGCACCATTACTCACTAGTTGTTGATAGGGGTTTGCACATGGCCCTGAGAAAATTTTCGAACAACAATCGACTCTTTCCTGTCCCACAGTTCATCTGCGGGCGTCTTTCGAATAAAGGCTAGAACATTTTCATGAGCAACCTTGACGATGGTTGCGTATTCTCCTTGTGTTACCGTGCCCGGCAACTCCCCGGTGGTGACCGCATCGCTAAAAGTATCAATGTTAGGAGGTACCAAAATTATCTCGGAATCTTCTCTCTTTGCGACCCAGGCAAAATAGTAGCCTGGTATTGACTCTTCATCGGACGGTCCACTGAAGTAAAGCTCTTCGCCGATTTGCATGAGGTGAACCTCAATCTGCTCCAGAGAAAAGCCTGCCTCATCTTGCTCTACTCCGGCCAGAATCAACTGGCCGTTTTTCTGGACTTGTACAAAAAATGGTTGCTCGTTTCCTTTGACGACATACCAGGCGCCGTCGACCTTCTCAGCATCCAAAACGTACGGTGCTTCTCCAAGCGGCCTTTCGATGACGACGACATCACATCCACTCAAGGCCGCAATGACGCTGACAAATAGGGTTGGTATCAACAGGCGCAATGCTGGCCTCGATATGGGATCTTTCGTCGCTTCGATCTGCACGTTCCTTCCATTAATCTCGGTCCGAGTGCGGATACTGACCAAGCATCGCCGTCAACATCATCGCTTGCGTACATTCGGATTGACGTTCGGCCTATTGTTCGGCGCAATTCCGGCGGCTACGGCGCCGAAATAGCGACCGATCAGGTAAGCCAACTCCTCGTCGTTTACGTTAATCCGCCGCTCGTTTTTAAACTGTGGTCGCCGACCTAAACCCCGAAATACGTTTCCTGGGCCTTGCCGTAGGCAAACTTGTTAACGATCTTGTCACCTTCGAAATAAAGGATATCAACGCCACGCCAATAGATTGGTTTGCCATCTGCTTGCATATCGCAACGGAACCGGGCTGTGACTTTAGCTTGTTCGACATCGATGAAAAGATCTTCGCCAACAAATTCGAATGGTCCTAACTCACCCTTGAACATGGGCTCGAAGGTCGCGCACACCGCATCCTTACCTTCGTGACGGACACCGAGGTGATCTTCGTAATTGGCCGCGTCGGCGAAATAGGACATTGCCTTGTCAAAATCGTTGTTGTTGAAGGCGTCGACAAAATCAGTCGCGAGTTGCGTCAGGTGTTCGCGGTCGTTGGACATCTGTTTCTCCTTGGGTTCGGGTTTACTGGTTCGTGTTAGGCCACTGTCCATTGCAATGGTCGCGGCGGCGTAAACGTTAATACATTGTCGCTACCCGCTGCAATGGATTGGGGTGTTTCGTCGGCTATGTGTTGTAGGCGAATTGTATCCGTGTTGGCAGGCAATCCATAAAAGGCAGGTCCATTCAGCGAAGCGAAGGCTTCGAGTTTATCCAGTGACTGCTCCTCATCGAATACCTGGGCGTAACAGGCCATGGCATTGGCGGCGTTGAATATCCCGGCACAGCCGCAGCCGGCTTCTTTCAGATGGGTTGCGTGGGGCGCCGAGTCGGTCCCCAGAAAGAATCGGTGATCGCCGGAGGTCGCGGCTTTTACCAGTGCCAGTCGGTGTCGTTCCCGTTTGGCGACCGGCAAACAATACATGTGGGGCCTGACGCCACCGGCGAAAATAGCGTTGCGATTGATGAGCAGATGATGGGGGGTGATAGTTGCTGCAACGTGGCTAGGTTGAGTGAGAACGTATTGGACCGCATCCTCAGTCGTAACGTGTTCGAAGACGATGCGCAACTCGGGGAAATCTCGGCGCATGGGCTCCAGTACCCGCTCAATGAATACTGCTTCGCGATCAAAGATATCGATATCCGGATCAACGACCTCACCGTGGACGAGCAACGGCAACCCAATCGCCTGCATGGTCTCCAGCACTGGTTGGACATTGGTGAGCGACCTAACTCCGGCGTCTGAATTGAATGTGGCGCCGGCCGGGTAAAGCTTGGCCGCTGCAAAGACCGATTGCTCGCGACCGCGGCGTACTTCCTCCGCGTCGAGATTATCGGTTAGGTAGCAAGTCATCAGCGGCTGGAACACGGTGTCCGCTGGTAACTGCTGGAGGATGCGGTCTCGATAGGCTTCAGCCGCCGCAACCGTCGTGATTGGCGGCTGTAGATTAGGCATAACAATCGCGCGCCCGAATGTGCTCGCTGTAAAAGCCACGACCGCACGCAGCATCGGCCCGTCACGCAGGTGCACGTGCCAGTCGTCGGGGCGGATAATTTCGATGTGATCTGTCATCTCAAAAAGCTTGCGGCCACGGTGAGCCAGTATACTGTAGCTGCTGCGGCAACGAGCACAGGTGGATCAGCACCGCAGTCTTCAGGCAAGCTGCGGATTAGGGGCAAGGAGAATCAATGAAAGGCGCCGAAAGTATGCTCCGCACGCTGGTGAATGGCGGAGTCGATGTGTGTTTTACCAATCCCGGAACTTCAGAGATGCAATTTGTGTCGGCAATCGACCGAGTCGAGGGCATGCGCTGTGTTTTAGCGCTGTTCGAGGGAGTAGCCTCGGGAGCGGCCGACGGCTATGCGCGCATGTTGGACAAACCGGCGGCTACGCTGTTTCACCTGGGTCCCGGGTTGGCGAATGCGCTCGCGAATTTTCATAATGCGATGCGTGCAGGCGTACCGATCGTCAATATCGTCGGTGAACATGCGACCTACCATCGCGACTACGACAGTTTGCTGGGTTCTGACATACAAGCCTATGCCAAACCCACGCGTGGCTGGGTGCGAACAACGGAAACGGCCGAAGCCCTGCCTGCCGACACCCAAGCGGCTATCGTTGCGGCGTACCAGCCACCGGGCCAGATCGCGACGCTCATAGTGCCTGCCGATTGCACTTGGAACGACGCGGGTGAGCCTGCAGCGGCGCCTGCAAAACTGCCAAGCACTGCTGCTGTTTCCACGGACGCGATTGAGACAGTAGCCAAAGTGCTGAGCACCGGCGAACCTGCCGTGTTGTTATTGGCCGGACAAGCACTGCGTGCCTCGAGCCTTGAAACGGCGAGTCGTATCGCAAAGCGCACCGGCGCGCGAATGATGTGTGAAACCTTGGCCGCGCGAATGCAGCGGGGTGCAGGCCGCGCACCATTGGAACGATTGCCTTATTTTCCCGAGCAGGCCGTTGCCGCACTCGCCGGTACCAAACATCTGATACTCGTCGGTGCCCGGCCGCCGGTCGGGGCGTTTGCTTATCCGGATAAACCGAGTTGGCTGAGCCCCGAAGACTGCACCATCCATACACTGGCAAGCATCGATCAGGACTTGCCCGCGGCGCTGGTACAACTCGCCGATGCGCTAGACGCAACCGGGACGCCTTCGACGCTGCTCGCGCTCGGCAAACCGGAACTGCCGGCCGGCGAGTTCACGCCGGAGACTATCGGCTTGACCTTGGCTGCTACGTTGCCCGAGAACGCCATCGTCGTTGATGAAGCTGCAACCTCGGGAGCGCCGCTATTTTTCTCGACCGCTGCTGCCGAGCCGCATGATTGGTTGATGTTAACCGGCGGTGCTATCGGTAATGGTTTGCCGCTAAGCGTGGGCGCCGCGGTCGCCTGCCCGGATCGCAAAGTCGTGGGTCTGCAGGCTGACGGCAGCGGCATGTATACCGTGCAATCTTTATGGACACAGGCGCGCGAGCAGTTGAATGTTACGACGGTCGTGTTTGCCAATCGACAATACAGGATCCTGGGTATCGAATTCCAACGTGTCGGTGCCGGTCAGCCGGGACCGAAAGCGCGCGATATGTTGGAGATTGGACGGCCGGATCTGGATTGGGTAAAGATGGCCGAAGGCATGGGCGTCACCGCCGCCCGGGCGACCTCCCTGGAGGAGTTCAATCGATTGCTGCCTGCGTTCCTGGCTGAGCCGGGACCGAATCTTATTGAGGCCGTGGTTTAGCAGGCGGTGGAGCATCGAGTGAACGCACGTTGTAGCAGGGACGCTGAGGAATCCTCGGATATACCGTATATGACTCAGAATGAACGACCGCGTTGATAACGTTACCTACGGCGACGTTGCCACTATTTCCGGCGGTCCGCTGTCAGCCATACGCGAGCAGGACCGCGCGCAGGCGCAGCGGGGTGCTCAGATATTGGGACGCTGTCTGCAACTGGAAGGCGTTGATGTGCTGTTTGGCTATCCCGGTGGTGCCAACCTCGAGATATTTGACGTGCTGCGCGAATTCGATATCCGCTGCATTCGCGTTGAGCACGAACAAGGTGCGGCGCACGCGGCGGAGGGTTACGCGCGCGCCACGGGCAAAGTAGGCGTCTGTCTGGCGACATCCGGCCCTGGCGCGACAAATATGGTGACAGGGATCGGCGACGCCTTTAGCGACTCGATTCCGATCGTTGCCATTACCGGCAATGTGCCGACGCATTTACTCGGCAAGAACGCTTTTCAAGAGGCGGATATAGTCTCTATCACGGCGGCTATTACCAAGAAGAACTTCCTGGTCGACCGAGTCAGTCGCATACCCGCAGTAGTGCGCGAGGCGTTTGCGCTGGCCGCCGGAAATCGTCCGGGTCCCGTGTTGATCGACATTCCCAAGGACATCCAACAGCATTATCCACACGACCCCGAGGGCGGCTATCTGCCGCCGCGCATGCCGGCCGTAATCGATCCGCCACAACCGCCGGTAGGGGCTATTTCTGATGACCAACTGCAACAGTGTTGCCGCCTGATCGCGGAGGCGGAACGGCCGCTGCTGTATGCTGGCGGCGGCGTCATCAGCTCAGATACGGGTAAGTTGCTGACACGGCTCGCGGAGAAGTTGCAATGCCCGGTTACGACCACCGTGATGGGTTTGGGGGCAATCGCTCCGCAGCATCCGCTGTCACTACGGGTACTGGGTATGCACGGCAGCAAGTATGCCAACATCGCGATCAACGAAGCAGATCTGGTTGTCGCGATTGGCGTTCGCTTTGACGATAGGGTCACCGGCAAGGTAAGCGAATTCATCAAGCACGGCAAAATCATTCATATCGATATCGACCGTGCAGAGCTGCACAAAAACAAACCGGTGACCCTGGGCGTAAACGCCGATCTTCGAGTCGCCTTTGAGCAATTGCTCGAGCATGTCCAGCCCGGCAACTATGCGCCGTGGCGCGCTTACGTCGATGAGCTTGCTCGCAAATATCCATTGAATGTCGACCCATCGTCTGAACTGACCGGACCGCAGGCGATCGCGTTGCTCTCGGAGATGACCGACGGGCAAGGATTAATATCATTGGGCGTAGGACAGCATCAGATGTGGGCCATGCAGCATTACGCCGTGCAGCACCCACGCTCTTTCTTGTCGAGTTCTGGCTTCGGTACCATGGGCTATGGACTGCCCGCCGCAATCGGGGCAAAGGTCGGTTGTCCCGAGCGCACGGTCATCGACATCGATGGCGATGGCAGTCTGAATATGACGATCCATGAATTATCGACCTGCCACCGCTACGGCTTGGGAGTTAAGGTTGTGTGTATCAATAATCAATGGCTGGGGATGGTGCGCCAATGGCAGGACATTATTTACGCTGGACATCGCGCCGAGTCGACGCTCGCCGATCCGGCGATGGCGGTGAAGCGCTCAGACGATGCGGATGTCTATCCCGATTTTGTGACCATCGCTGCCGGTTATCGAGTGCAGGCAGAGCGGGTGCGTAGCCTTGATGAATTGGCACCGGCGTATGAACGGATGCTCGCAAACCCGGATGAACCTTACCTCGTGGATGTCGTCGTGCGGTTTGAAGATAACGTCTATCCGATGATCCCCGCTGGAGGTAGCTATCAGGACATAATTATGTCCGACGCGGACTTAAAGAAGTAGATTTTAGCTGCGGTTTGCATTTCGGATTGAAAAATAGAACCATCTAAATCTTCCGCGCGATTGAGTCAAAACAAGGACTAATTTGAATGTCAAATAACAAAATTGATCGACGTGATTTTTTGAAGCTTGGTGTCGCCACCGCCGTCTCGACGAGCCTGCCGGTGCAAGCGGCCGCGAAAAAGGATATCCGCCGCATCAGTATTGAGGAGGCTTTCGTCACGCCGGCAATCGCAAAGGCCTGGGTGGACGTCATCGAAACCCCTGGCCTGGAACCAGGGTATAAACGCCTGGGGCGCCTGGTCCACATCAGTCCTGGTGGCAAACGCATAATTGCGAAGCTGCGAGAACTAGGCGAAGGTCGTTTGCGAGACATGGCAACGACCGGGGTCGATTTACAGTTGGTCAGCATCGCGTCGCCCGGGGTCCAGGTGTTTGCACCCGATTTAGGTACTGCCTTGGCTAGCGAGGCCAACGATTATTTGCACGACGCGGTTCAAAAGCATCCGGACAAATTTGCCGGTATGGCAACGATTGCACCGCAGGCACCTGAGGCGGCAGCCAAAGAATTGGAACGATGCATCAATAAACTCAATTTCAAAGGTGCATTGATCAACTCTCATACTAAGGGTGAGTTTCTCGATAATGAAAAATTCTATCCTTTACTCGAGGCGGCTAATGCATTGAAGGCGCCCATTTATCTGCATCCGCGCACACCGCCGCCGAAAATGCTGGAGCCGTATCTGGATTATGATTTGTTTTTCGCGCACTGGGGATTTGCCGCGGAGGCAAGTCTGCATGCAGTGAAGCTCATTTTCAGCGGTGTGTTCGAACGGTTTCCCGACCTCAAATTTATACTTGGCCACATGGGTGAAGGGATCCCTTTCTGGTTACAGAGAATGGATGGCCGTTTTAAAATGGCACAAGATCTGGGTGGCGGAACGAATATGAAGAAGTTGCCCAGTGAATACTTCAAGGATAATTTTGTTATCACGATTAGCGGCGTCACTTCACCGCCGGCATTGCGGCTCTCCATGGATACGATTGGCGCAGAGCGAATATTTTATGCCGTGGATTATCCGTTTGAGTTTGGCGATGAGGCATGGGAGTTCATGGATTCCGTGGAAATAACGGAGGCCGAGAGACACATGATCTACCATGGCAATGCCGAGCGATTGTTTGGAATATGACCGCCGGGGCACAATCACCAGCGTCGGGCTTGCGAGCGCGAAGCACTCACCGGCGAGGGCTAGTACTTTACGGACTTACAATCCGAGGCGGCCTAGCGTTTCGGCGGTTGGTACACCATCGCCATCCCAGCCGCGTTCCGTGTAATACATCGGCAGCATTTCGCCCAGGCGGTTGACCTGTCCCGCCGCAGCGCCGGTTTTTGCCGGTTCGGTGAGAATGCGTTTAGGTAACGTATCGTCAGCCTTGGTCAATCCTGCAGCGAGGTTGTATTGCCGCTCAATGGTCCAGATCCGTTCACCGGTTTCCAGTAATCGCGGCAGCGTCCAATCTCCATCGCAGGCCGCATCTATTTGCGCAGCATAGTCCTCGGGGGTCAAACCGCACTCACCGGTAAACAAACACAGCCCCGTTGAATCCAGGGCCGCGACAAAGTCCTGGGTTTCCTTGACGATTTTGGCTTTGCCGTCGATTTCGGTCGTTTTGAAATCATCTTCGTAGGGGGCTGCGCGCAAATGGCAAGCGCCGCGGTTACTAGTCGCATAACCCAGACCCATGCCCTGCATGGAGCGTCCGTCGTAGGCGGCAAATTCCTGTCCTTTCACCGACATCGATAGATCGGGGTGTCCGTATTTTTCACACAGGCGTTTGGAACCCATCCCGATCTCCCGGCCGAAACCTTCGCCGCGCACAGTCAGCTCGGTAGCCTGACATAGCGCTTCAGCGGAGCCGAATTCCAAACGAATGCCGCCGGTGTCGGTTTCGGTGATGGCGCCGATATCAAACAGCTCCATTGCCGCCGCGATGGATCCGCCTAGGGAAATAGGATCCAAACCGTATTCGTTACACAGGAAACCGCAGTAGGTGGCGGCATCAATGTCTCCAACTCCCACCGCGGCGCCCAGCGCATAAGCGGTTTCGTACTCAAGGCCACCGGATGCGCCGTGATATTGAGGTTTGTCCTTTACGGAGAAGTGATTGGGATCGATGTGACTGACGCGGCCACAACCGATCGTGCAGGCGAAGCATGCACTGTTGGTGATCATGTTGGTGTGTCCGTTTTCGTTGGGCGTCTGCATGGCTGTAACGTTAAGTTTGTCCGCGCCTTCGAATTGAACGTCTCGGTTGTTACGGGTGGGCATGGTGCCGTAGGTATTGGTGACGTCGACCATCATCAGCGTGCCGTCTTTGGTCATGTCCTGACGTCCGTCGTTGCTTTGCATACGTTCTTTGATTTCGTTTGTTATCTGCATGAATCGCTGGGGATCGTTGACGTGGACGCCCCGGGTGCCGCGCACTCCGATAGCCTTGAGTCCTTTTGAACCCATCACGGTGCCTACGCCTGAGCGTCCAGCGGCACGGTGCAGATCATTGACGACACAAGCATAACGACAACCATACTCGGCCGCGGGACCAATCGAGGCAACGCGCGCTAAAACGTCACCATGCCACTGCTTGATAAGGCGCTCGGTTTCCCACACGGTCTGCCCCCAGAGCTGGTCGGCAGGTAACAGATGCGGCTGGTCGTTCTCTATATACAGATACACGGGCTCGGCGGAGCGGCCCTCGAAAATAATCATGTCATAGCCGGCAAGTTTGAGCTCGGCGCCGAATTGGCCGCCGGAGTTGGAACAGGCGATGCTGCCGGTCAGTGCGCCTTTTGTGACGACGGAATAGCGCCCGCCGGTCGAAGCCATGGTGCCCGTCAACGGACCGGTCGCGAAAATGAGCTTATTGTCAGGCGATAGGGCGTCGACAGCCGGGTCTGTTTCTTCGAGCATGTATTTGGTCGCTAGGCCCCGCTGTCCCAGGTAACTTTGCGCCCAGTCCATGTTGAGCGGTTCGATGTTGCAGATCTGCTTGTTCAGATCTACACGCAGAATCCGGCCTTGCCATCCCATAACTTGTCTCCACGCTTTAATGCCCGCAGTGCTGTCATCATAAACCACGACTGGCCGGTCCCGAAAACCGACGAGCAATGGCTTATAGTTAGCACGGGGCGCGCGAGTGCGCGATTTTCTCACAGCGGACGCAACTACAAGACGACGGAGGTAAGAATTTGTCTCTCGAACAGGAAACACGCGAGCAATTGATTATCGCGGTACGCCGATTCGTGCGGGAACGCCTGATGCCGTTGGAACGGCAAGTCGAAGACGAGGACCGCATTCCCGAAGAGGTTATTGACGAGATGCGCGAACTCGGACTATTCGGCTTGTCCATACCAACGGAATATGGGGGGCTGGGACTGTCGATGGCCGACGAGGTATTGTTGGCGCAGGAGTTGGGCTACACCTCCCCGGCGTTTCGTTCAGCCTTTGGAACCAACGTCGGCATTGGTTCGCAGGGCATCATCATCGATGGCACAGAAGAACAAAAAGCCAGATACCTGCCGCGTCTGGCGAGCGGTGAGCTGGTTGGTTCGTTTGCGTTGACCGAGCCGGATGTCGGCTCGGATGCAGCCGCGGTGCGGACCAGTGCGCGCCGCGACGGTAACGAATGCGTCATTAATGGGACCAAGCGCTACATCACCAACGCTGGGCGGGCGGGCGTGTTTACGCTGATGGCACGCACTGGAACGCAGGAGGAGGGAGCGCGTGGAGTGTCAGCTTTTCTTGTCGACGCGACGCTGCCCGGGATTGAGCTGGGTAAAGCCGATAAAAAGATGGGTCAGAAAGGCGCACACACCTGCGATGTGATTTTCAATGATGTGCGGGTGCCGGCCGATGCGCTAATCGGGAGTGTGGAAGGCCAGGGATTCAAAACGGCGATGAAAGTCCTGGACCGGGGACGCCTGCATTTGTCCGCGGTGTGCGTTGGTACGGCTCGACGCCTTATCGACGAGAGCTTGCGTTACGCGCTGGAGCGTCGCCAGTTTGGGTCGAGAATCGCGGACTTCCAGCTTATTCAAGCGATGCTCGCGGACAGCCAGACCGAATTCTATGCGGGTAAATGCATGGTTGAAGATGCTGCGCGACGCTACGACGCGGGCGAATCGATCGGAACGCAGGCGTCCTGCTGCAAGTTGCATTGCAGTGAAATGGCCGGACGGGTAGCGGACCGCGCCGTTCAGATCCATGGTGGCTCGGGTTACATAGCCGACTATGCGGTGGAACGCTTTTATCGGGATGTCCGGCTGTTCCGGCTTTACGAAGGGACCTCACAGATCCAGCAGTTGGTTATCGCTCGAAATATGATCCGCGAGGCAGAGGCGGCGTCATGAGCGTGTTGAAGGTCGCAGTTATCCCCGGTGACGGAATTGGTAAAGAGGTTGTGCCCGAGGGCATACGCGTACTGGAATCGGTCGGCCGCAAGTACGATATTCAGTTCGATTGGCGGCATTTCGACTGGTCGTGTGAAACCTATCTTGCGACTGGGCGAATGATGCCGGAGAACGGCATTGAACAACTGCGCCCATTCGACGCCATCTTTCTCGGGGCTGTCGGTTTCCCCAATGTGCCCGACCACATCTCATTATGGGGACTGCTGATTCCGATCCGCCGCGAATTTGATCAATACATAAATTTGCGGCCCGTGCGTTTATTCGACGGGGTTCCATGCCCGTTAGTCGGCAGACAGCCGGGCGATATCGATTTTCTCGTTGTGCGGGAAAATTGCGAGGGCGAATATTCGAGCATTGGCGGAACGCTTTACGAGGGCACCGAACACGAAGCGGTTGTGCAACAAAGTACGTTTACCCGGCGCGGCGTCGATCGCGTTCTGCGCTACGCCTTCGATCTGGCTATGAAACGCGAGGCTAAACACGTGACCTCAGCGACTAAATCGAACGGCATACGCTTTACGATGCCTTTCTGGGATGCGCGTGTTGTTGAGATGTCTGCGCAATACCCTCAGATCCGGCTTGATCAATTTCACATAGATATTCTGGCGGCAAACTTTGTGCGCATGCCGGATCATTTCGACGTTGTGGTCGGCAGCAATCTGTTTGGTGACATCCTCTCGGATCTGGGTCCGGCATGTACCGGCACGATTGCGATTGCGCCGTCGGCGAATATAAATCCGGAGCGGCGGCATCCGTCGATGTTCGAACCGGTGCACGGATCGGCACCGGATATCGCTGGAAAAGGGATAGCCAATCCGATTGGACAGATTTGGTCTGGCGCAATGATGTTGGAGCATCTGCGGCATGCGGATGCGGCGAACTCGATCATTGCAGCCATCGAAGCCGTGTTGCGCGAGCGCGTCTCATTAACTCCGGACATGGGCGGCAAAGCGACTACGGTGTCCTTGGGTAAGGCCATCGCGGCCGCTATTTGATCCGCCTGTGATGGAAACAAGATAGCCGGCCTGACGATGACTGAACGCAATTGATATGAGCATCTACGACGAGAAACCCTGGTTGGCGCTTTACGACGAGAACGTTGCAGCCGAGATAGTGCCCCGTTTCCAAGACGCGATCACGATGTTCAGCGCTGCCGTAGAAAGAGCGCCGGAGCGGGCAGCGATTTATTATTTCGATCGAAGCATCAGTTACGCCGAGGCCGATCGCTTGAGTGACGCGCTTGCGGTTGGTTTTCGCAACTTGGGTTTGCGCCCGGGAGAGCGCGTCGCCCTTTATCTGCAAAATCTGCCACAGTTTGTGTTGACGCTGGTGGCTATCTGGAAAGCCGGTGCGATTGCCGTATCGTGTAATCCGATGCTGCGTCAGCGAGAACTGCAATCGATACTCGCGGACAGCGGCGCCTCGCTGTTGGTCGCCTTGGAGCCGCTTTACGAGCAGGTTGCACGCGAAGTAATAGCCGACACCAAGGTGCGCCACACTGTCACAACTTCGGCGCTCGATTTTCTAGACGGTTCGCCACCGGCGATGCTGGCCGATACGGCTAAGTTGTCGTGTGCCGACACGCAGGATTACTTAGCGCTCATCAAACGCTACGAGGGCGAGCGTTCCCCGGCTGTCACCCCGGCCGCCGCCGACGTCGCGCTGCTAACCTATACCTCCGGCACAACCGGTCCGCCTAAAGGCGCCATGAACACGCACGGCAACGTCGCGTTTGCGGCGCAAATCATTGACGAGTGGGTGGGTATTGGGGATGAAGATGTGACGCTTGCGGTGGCTCCACTTTTTCATATTACGGGACTGATTGGCCACGTTTGCTGCGCAATGTTCAGTGCCGTACCCCTGGTATTGCACTATCGTTTCGACCCCGAGGTCGCCGCGCAAATGATCGAACGCCGTCGGGTTACCTTTGCGGTCGGGGCGATTACTGCGTTCATCGCGCTTATGAACACGAAAGCGGTCGAGAACTACGATTTGTCATCATTGACTAAGGTTTACAGTGGCGGTGCCCCGGTACCGGCGGCGGCCGTAGCCGCATTTCTCGAACGCTTTGGCATCCAAATCCGTAACGCGTATGGCATGACCGAGACGACGGCTGCCACACATCTGGTTCCCTACCAACGCAGTGCGCCGGTCGATGAGAAAAGCGGCGTGCTCTCCGTAGGGGTTCCAGTCTGTAACGTTGTCGTGCGTGTTATCGATGAAGCAGGCGACGATCTACCGGCTGGAGAAATCGGCCAACTCGTCAGCGCCGGACCGATGGTTATTCCCGGTTACTGGCAAAACCCCGAAGAAACAGCACACGCACTTCCCGATGGCAATATGCGTACCGGTGACGTCGGTTTCATGGATGAACAGGGATGGTTTTACGTCGTCGATCGTAGTAAAGACATGATCGTCGCATCGGGTTACAAAGTCTGGCTGCGTGAAGTCGAAGATGTGCTGTATACGCATCCCGCTGTGCGTGAGGCCGCCGTGGTCGGAGTAGCGGATGAATATCGTGGTGAGTCTGTGAAAGCGTTTGTAAGTTTGAAGGTCGGCGAGGATGTACAGAGCGGGGCATTGATAGAGTTTTGTAAAGATAAACTCGCTGCCTACAAGCGACCGCGGGAAATCGAGATACGCGAAGAACTGCCAAAGAATGCCAGCGGCAAGATCTTGCGCCGCGAATTACGAAATCAGTAATTTGTTTACCCCTCATCTGACCGCCATGTATGGCGGTCAGATGAGGGGTCATAAAATCCGGGATGCGATCACCGATCTTACCTAGATCAATATCGGCACTTCCGTCCGTTTGGTAACCGCCCGCAACGTAAAGCTCGATCTAACCCTCGCAACCCCCGGCAGCCGTGTCAGATGCTCATTATGGATCCGCTCATAGTCAGCGGCGTTCGCGACAATGAGGCGTAACAGGTAATCGGCGTCGCCAGCCATCAGGTAGCACTCCATCACTTCGGGAACATCGGTGACGGCATTTTCGAAGTCGACCAGATCATGCTGTTGTTGCCGGCTTAAGGTAATTTCAACGAACACGTTTTCCGGCCGACCCACACTGGCCTGGTTGACGATCATGACATAGCGATCAATCACGCCGGATTGCTCCAGCGCCCGTACCCGGCGTAGGCATGCTGATTCCGACAGGTTTACCAATTTGGACAGTTCTACATTCGACAAGCGTCCATCGAGCTGAAGCTCATGGAGGATGGCGCGATCAACTCTGTCAAACTTAATTTGTGGCATTTAATTGCGAAAAATATAAGTAATCAGACTTAATCTGCGAAATTATTCTCTTATAACCGCATCTTTGCAAGAAAATTTTGAGTCCGAACCGCTATGCTTTGAATAAGACAGTAACCGTCTCGCGTTGAGCGAGTGAGGAGTAGCTGAGATGAAGATCGGCGTACCGAAAGAGATCAAAGGCGACGAATATCGGGTAGGCATGACGCCCAGCAGCGTGCGTGAGCTTACCGCCCACGGTCATGAAGTCATGGTTGAAAGTGACGCCGGTGTGGGTATCGGCGTGGACGATGACGCTTACATTCGGGCCGGCGCGACGGTGCTGCAATCTGCGCGCGAGGTATTCCAAGCCGGCGAATTGATCGTCAAAGTGAAGGAACCGCAACCCGAGGAATGCAAGCTGCTGCGGGAAGAGCAGGTGCTGTTCACGTATTTGCACCTTGCTCCCGATCCCGTACAGACGGAGTTGCTGGTCGCCTCCGGCGCTGTCGCAATTGCCTACGAAACCGTGACCGGGCCCGCGCGCAGCTTGCCACTGTTGGCGCCCATGAGTGAAGTCGCCGGGCGTATGTCTATACAGGCGGCGGCGCAGTGTTTGGAAAAAGAGCACGGCGGTGCGGGGATCCTGCTCGGCGGTGTTCCGGGTGTTGCGCCGGCTGAGGTGTTGATTATTGGCGGCGGCGTTGTTGGCACCAACGCAGTGCGTATGGCGATGGGTTTGGGCGCGCAGGTAACGGTACTGGACAAGTCCATTGTTCGTCTAAAAGAGCTAGATGAGCAGTTCGGCGGCCAGCTCAATACCATCTATGCAACGCGGGATTCACTTGAAGACTATGTCGCTCGTGCTGACGTTGTCATCGGTGCCGTGCTGGTGCCGGGCGCGGCAGCCCCCAAACTGATTTCGCGCGAGATGTTGACCCGCATGCGACCGGGTGCAGTGCTGGTTGACGTCGCTATCGACCAAGGTGGCTGTGCAGACACGAGCCGTCCGACGACCCATTCGAACCCGACCTTCATCGAGGATGGCGTTGTCCATTATTGCGTAGCGAATATGCCGGGTGCCGTGCCACGGACCTCGGCCTTTGCGCTCAATAATGCGACGCTGCCGTTTATCGCGACGCTCGCAGACAAAGGTTATCGCCGCGCGTTAATCGAGGATTCCAATCTGATGGCCGGTTTGAATGTGCACCGCGGGCGCATTACCTACGCAGCGGTAGCGCAGGATCTAGGCTACGACTACCAGCCCGCAAACGAGGCGTTGAAAGCGGCGTAAAAGCGACGAAGGATGCCCTCACCCAACCGCCAGAGCTGGCGGTCGGGTGAGGGGTAGTAGAACGACCTAGCTCCGACGCACCTGCGCCCGAACGCTTCACCAACCCACCTTGGTACTTCTGGCCCGTTAGCCTTACCATTCCCGCACGAGACAACCCGAGGACGTAAAGATGGCGGATGCAGTAATCGTATCAACGGCGCGCACACCGATCGGTCGAGCCTATCGCGGTGCATTCAACAATACCAAAGCGCCGACCATGGGCGGTCACGCCATCCGCGAAGCCGTACAGCGCGCGGGAATCGATGCAGCGGAAGTCGATGATGTCATCGTTGGCTGTGCGCTGCAGGCCGGCACCAGCGGTTGGAACATCGGCAGAACTGCGTCCCTGGCCGCCGGCCTGCCGGTAACCGCGGGTGGAATGAGTATCGATCGCCAATGTTCATCCGGTCTTATGTCGGTGGCCACGGCCGCCAAGCAGATACTGTATGACGGGATGTCTGTCGTCGTCAGCGCCGGGCTGGAATCGATCAGTCTGGTACAAAACGACATATTCAAAATGATGGGCGACACCATGGACGAGAACGTGTTGAAGGTTAACGGCAACGCCTATATGCCCATGCTGCAGACCGCCGAGGTAGTTGCGAAACGTTATTCGGTGAGCCGCGACGCCCAGGATGAATACGGATTGCAGAGTCAACAACGAACCGCCGCGGCACAGGCCGCCGGCAAGTTCGATGCGGAAATAGTAGCGCTGCCATCGGTGAAGATCATCGTCGATAGAGAAACCAAAGAAGTTTCTTATCAGGACGTGTTATTGGAGAAGGACGAAGGCAATCGGCCGGAAACCAATGCCGAGGGCCTGGCGAGTCTGAATGCGGTCATCGAAGGCGGCACAGTGACGGCGGGCAACGCCAGTCAGCTGTCCGATGGTGCCGCGGCCTGCGTTGTGATGGACGGCAAGCTTGCCGAACAGCGCGGCATAAAGCCACTTGGGATTTACCGCGGAATGGCGGTGGCAGGCACCGATCCCGATGAAATGGGTATCGGACCGGTATTTGCTGTGCCGAAGTTGTTGCAAAAAAATGGTTTGAAAACCGATGACATCGGCTTGTGGGAACTGAACGAAGCTTTCGCAGTGCAGACTTTGTATTGCCGCGATGAGCTGGGCATTCCCAACGAACTGCTGAACGTCAATGGCGGGGCGATCGCCGTCGGCCATCCCTATGGCATGTCAGGTACTCGCATGATTGGCCATGCCCTGATTGAAGGTAAGCGGCGCGGCGTGAAGTTCGTGATTATCACGATGTGCGTCGGCGGTGGCCAGGGTGCCGCCGGTCTGTTCGAGGTTGCCTAAGCAGCCTGGGATTTTTTCGACTTGAGCCCCAGTGGGTGTCCACGCCGCAGTTCGCCAAAGCCGTAGCCCTGCACCTGCGCAGCGCGGGTGACGATCGTGAACTTCATGTACCAGCCACTCAACACAGCGCAGACTCCAGCCAGGGCAAATAACATCTGCGCCGCGCCGGCCATGACTAGTGCGAGCAGCGTTAGAACGATCGGCAATGCATTGCCAGCGCCCAGAAACAGCTTATTAATTTCTTCCAGATTCTTGATCGTGGCCGGCGCTGCTTTGGAAGCTGCGAGTTTGCCGCGGTAATCGAGCCAGATATTCGACCGCACGACTAACAGCACCAGCAACGTGTAAGCAAGCCATCCGGGCGCGTCGCCCAGGATCGACAACAACAGCAAGAGCAGACCGGTACCCTCGGTCAATCCAGTCGTCAATATCAGCGGCACAATGGCAGGCTCCCGCCATGCGGGGATGCCCTTGGACGCTTTGAGTATCTGCGCCTGGCAGTACAAGAACCCAAGGCCTGACAAGCCAGCTAACGCGACTATACTCGGTACCTTCAGGCCAATGCCGACCAGCGCGAGTGCAAAGGTAACCGTCGCGATCAACCCCTCGCGGGTCATCCAAGAGGTTTCGGGATGAAAATAAACATTGATAGCTCGCCAGGGCCTGCCGATTTCCAGCCAGACCAAACCCAACCCAGCCCCGATTAACGCTAGTGCCACCAGTCCCGGTAATAAATGCGGCACTCCAGGAAAAGTCTCCAAAGCCATCATCAATAGCAGCGCGCTGCCAGTACCACCAAACATGAAATTACCAGCGGCCCGCCAGTCCCAGCTGAGCTGTTGCGGCGTCCCGAACTTTTTCATTTTCTCCGCCCTCCAGTCCCGACCAGGACCACGGTCGGCACACTCTCGCCATTGTTGATGCTTCCATCGCATATTAGCACACCGGGCGGGCGGGCTACGTCTGTGACCGACGTGATAAAGTTGCCGTCGCTGGATAACGCGCAATCGCGCCCGGAGTGAAGCCATGTTGTTTATTTGCTATTTCGAAATCATGCCCGATAAGATCAAGGAAGTTGGTAAGAACACGGTGGCCCACTCGGGCCACACCGGGGTCTCGGGAATAAAGGTATTGTTCGAAGGAGTGTCGCCAACCCATTGGGGAATAGCGGCCTTTGAAGCAGAAAGCGAGGAAGCGGTGTTTGAGTATCTGCGCCCGTGGGCGGCGCTTAACGACACATTGCAAGTGTCACCAGCACTGCGCGTGGACAACGGTGAATATGCAACCCGCTTTCCCAAAAAACTGATGGACTGAACGAAAGTGGTCACATGTTTTGGGGAGAATAGAGAATGGCAACGGCACCAGCAGTCGTGGCGACATCGAATGATGTCGCCGCACAACTAATAGGGAAAGCGACGGAACTCGCACGCGAGTTCGAGCCACGTCGATCGCAGGGACGGCAACAGCGGCACCTGCCGCTGGAGAATGTTCAGGCTATGCAGGCCGCGGGTCTCTATCGCGTCTACAATCCCGGCGCTTACGGCGGCTACGAACTACCCATGCAATCCGTACTGCCGATGGTGATCGCGATCGCCAACGGCTGTCCCGCGAGCGCCTGGGTTTTGGGGATCTATCAGATCCATGCCTGGGTAGTGAGCCTGATGCCGAAACAGGCTCAGGATGAAGTCTTCGCTGACAATCCGGATGTAATGGTCTGCGCGTCACTCAATCCTTCGAAGAACTCAGCGCGGAAGGTCGACGGCGGATTCCTCATCGACAAAGGCTCGTTCGACTTCTGTTCGGGATGCGACAACCGGGAATGGGCCCTGTTCGGCGCCATGATCAAGGACGAAGCAGGAGCAGTGATCAATGCGGGCTGCCTGCTCGTGCCGGGCGATGAAGTCACTAAGTTCGATGATTGGTTCGTATCCGGGTTACTGGCAACGGGGAGTTGTACCTTGCTCGCGGAAAACGTCTTCGTTCCCGAGCATCGTTTTCTTTCTTATTCCAAGGCCACGGGTTATCAGGCGCCGGGTTGCGAGGTCAACCACGGCGCGCTCTACAAATCCGCTTTCGTGCCGATGCTGGTGCTTAATCTGGGCGGTCCGGCAGTCGGGATTGCTGAACGAGCGGTAAGCGATTTCACGACCAATATGAAAGCGCGAGGGCAGAGCGGCGGCTCCTATCCTGTGGCCGGGCAGAAACGCATCGATTCCGCCGCGGCGCACAACGCCTTGGCCGAGGCGACGATGAAAACAGAAGTTGCACGCATGGTGCTTGATAAAGCCGGCGAGCAAATACGCGCGTGTGCCGAGGGTGAGCAAATGTCCCGCGAAGTTGCCGCTAAAGTGTGTTTTCAAACGAGTTATGCCACGCGCGAATGCATGGATGCGGTGCGCATGTTATTCCTTCAGTCAGGCGGAGGCGTGTTACAAAGCGATCATCCCATGCAGTTGGCGTATCAGGATGTCACTGCGGTAAATGTGCACGGATTCCTCAGCCACGAAGCGCAAACGATCCTTTATGGATCATTCTCATTGGGCCACGAGAATCCGCGGGCGTTTTTGTAATTGGATCGCCTATTGCCAAGGACGCAATTAGTAGGTGTTGAGGTTCGGCGCAGGCCATAGTGTAGTGGTTGACAACCCCTTATCCGACCGCCATGGACGGCGCAAGTGCAAATTATGCACGCCTACAGGGATGTAGGCGTTACGAGTCCAAGGATGGACGAGGTAGAGCGAAGCAGGAAGCTAGAGTCGAGAACGACGCACGCCTACAGGACGTAGGCGTTAGAACGACGCAGGAGCTAAAGTCGAGGAGCTAAAGTCGAGGAGCATTAATCTGCCTGTCCTTCTCTCGCAAGGAGGGTGTCGCGAAAGGGGGATCGTTGCAAGGATCGTGAAGCGTTAAACTACGTGCAGGTACAAGATAGCGAGAGGCCAACGGTGACAAAAGCGCTGGGAATAAATGGGGATGCGCAACTGAACCTGTTTGAGGGGTTGTCCGATACTGGCGCGTCGCGGCAAAGCCGCAGAGCTGCGGGGCGTGTGTTCATTGATCCTGATCCGCAGCAGCTTTATCTGGGTCAGTTGTCGGTGAAGGCGCATCTGCAAGCGGCCGGCATTCGTGGGCCGTTAGTGTTACGAGCGCTATTGAGCGAGCTGGATTGGTCGGGTTTTGAAGACAACTATGCCAGGACGGGCCGCGCGCCGTATTCCCCGCGCAGCGTGTTGGGGTTAATCGTGTACGGGCTATTGCAGGGTGTGAGTTCGTTGCGGGGTCTGGAACGGTTGGCGCGAGTGGATATCGGTGCGATGTGGGTGAGCGGGGGGATCTGTCCGGACCATGCGAACATCGGTCGGTTTATCACGCAGCATGATGAGTTGCTGAGCGGGTCATTTTTTATTGAGTTAACCGGCCGTGTGTTACAAGCCACGGGCAGCAGCGCGACCCGGGTGGCGGGAGACGGCACGGTGATAGAGGCGGCGTGTTCGCATTATGGTTTGATAAAGGAAGAGGCGGCGAAACAGCGTTTGAGCGAGGCGAGGCAGGTGTTGGCGCAGGCACCGGAGGATAAAACCAAACAAGTGGCGTTGGCGCAAAGCCAGCAAGTGCATGAGACCTTGCAAAGGCGCAAAGCGGCGCGGGAAAGCAAGGGTAAGTCAGGCGAGAAGGTGTGTGTGAGTGCGGTAAATGTCAAGCAAGTTGTCGCCTAAGATTTATGCTGCCTTCATAACTTGTGAGTTTTCGGCTTTCTTAACTTTTGGTCGATAGCCTGTTAGGGATGTCGTACCTGCAGGTGTCCAGTTTCGCGTCTCACCACTCCAGCGCTCAGGGTGACCTCGCCGGGCCTGCTGATAGAGCGCATGTCGGCGTTGTAATATCTCCCGCTCCTGCCCGCTATGACGCTCGTGCGGTGTCACGAACCGGATCGCACTGTGGCGATGTTCATGGTTGTACCAGCGTACGAACCGCTCCACCCAGGCACGCGCGTGAGTGATGTTTTCAAAGGCTTGCTCCGGATACTCCGGACGGTATTTGAGGGTTCGAAACAAGCTTTCCGAAAACGGATTGTCATCGCTCACCGCCGGGCGCGAAAATGAAGGGATGACGCCCAGGCGCTCGAGCGTGGCGAGCATCGTCGCCCCTTTCATCGGCGAGCCATTGTCGGCGTGCAAAACCACTTCCCGTGCATCGACTCCCTCCACATAACAGGCCTCATGCGCCAACGCCGCAGCGTACTCGGCGCATTCACGCTCATGCACCTGCCAGGTCACGATCTTGCGAGAGTAGATGTCCATAATCAGGTACAGATAGAAATACATTCCCCGCACCGGGCTCGCCAGCCACGTGATATCCCAACTCCATACCTGGTTTGGCCCGCTGGCCACCCGCGCGGTGGGCTCATGGCGGCGCGCCGGTGCGCTGGCCTGGCGGTGGTGCAATAATCTCTCCTCGCGCAGGATCCGATACATCGTTGATTCCGAAGCGATATACTCCCCACGGTCCGCCAGCATCGCGACGACCTGGTTGGGGCTCTTGGCAGCGTGCTCAGGCGCATTGAGTACCGCCACCACCCGCGCAACCTCGCTCTGGCTCAGACGATTCGCCGGCATCGCCCGTGACCCTTTGCGCCGGTCCACCGACCCTGTGCGCTGCCACCGTTGCACCGTGCGTAGCGACAGCCCCAGCGTTTCACATGCCTTCACTTTACGACACCCTTGTTGCACCGCTTCATCGATTAACACCACTGCCTGTACTCGCTCTGGCTCGCTAATCAATCGTCCTCGGGCTCCCCCCAAATCGCGGCCGCTTTTTTTTTCAGCACCAGCAACGCCGCCGTCTCCGCCAGCGCCTTCTCCTTGCGACGTAGTTCCTTCTTCAATGACCGGGTCTCTTCGCGTAAGGCGCGCAGCGTGCTCTGCGACCCCTTGCCCCGGTCCTGACCTTCAATTATCTCCCGGCGCCAACGCTCAAGATGATGCGTGTGCAACCCTTGACCGCGACACCACGTGCCCAGAGCATCGTCCGATAATGCACTGCTCTCAATCAGCGCGTTCAGTCGCTCCTGCGCTGTCCAGTCCTCAGGGCGCCTCTCTTGTTTCACCACCTCGCTCACTCCCGCTCTTCGATCTTGACGTAACCAATTCTGGATCGTCGAACGACCAATTCCAAATTCCTCCGCGACCAACCCCTGTGACCTCGTTCCTTCCAACACTTTCCTCGTTACCCTCTCTCTCAATTCCTGTGAATGTTTCATTGACCAATCTCTCTCGCCCCCTTGTTTTTCTCTCTCTAATAAAGGCGACATCTATCCTGACACAGGGGGACCATGCGCAGCGCATCTTTTAGTTCATCACCCCCATAGCGGCTGATGGTCCGGCGTTCCCCCCGCGTACACTGCGCTTTCAAAGCACACGCACCGCAGCCCGGGGTGGCATAACGCACGTACCCTTTGTGTGTGGCAGTGCCCGCGTAACGCTCCACCGGCACTAACCATTCATTGTTCGCACAGCGGTAAGCATCCTGGTACGCGTCATAGACAAAGGCACCCTTAGGAAAGGTTTTCTGCGATTGCTTGGCTTGCCCCGCCACTTTCCCCTCCGGACAAAGCAGGTTGATGTCCCGCTCCACGCTGTGTTGCAATATCCGGTCACTGAAGTAGCCCGCATCCAGCAACAGATCTTCAACGGCCACGCCACTGCTCGCTTCACTGTGCGCCAGCATCCCCGCGACCACCGCGCTCTCACTGGAGGGGTCAACCGCCATCCCAACCACCACCCGTTCTTCATTGGCCAGCACCGAGGGCTTATAGGAGGGCCCCGTGCCTCGTCCGCGTTTCAACGCTTGCACCATCGCTTCGGGCTCGTGCGCACTCACACACACCTTCTCGCCTGACTTACCCTTGCTTTCCCGCGCCGCTTTGCGCCTTTGCAAGGTCTCATGCACTTGCTGGCTTTGCGCCAACGCCACTTGTTTGGTTTTATCCTCCGGTGCCTGCGCCAACACCTGCCTCGCCTCGCTCAAACGCTGTTTCGCCGCCTCTTCCTTTATCAAACCATAATGCGAACACGCCGCCTCTATCACCGTGCCGTCTCCCGCCACCCGGGTCGCGCTGCTGCCCGTGGCTTGTAACACACGGCCGGTTAACTCAATAAAAAATGACCCGCTCAGCAACTCATCATGCTGCGTGATAAACCGGCCGATGTTCGCATGGTCCGGACAGATCCCCCCGCTCACCCACATCGCACCGATATCCACTCGCGCCAACCGTTCCAGACCCCGCAACGAACTCACACCCTGCAATAGCCCGTACACGATTAACCCCAACACGCTGCGCGGGGAATACGGCGCGCGGCCCGTCCTGGCATAGTTGTCTTCAAAACCCGACCAATCCAGCTCGCTCAATAGCGCTCGTAACACTAACGGCCCACGAATGCCGGCCGCTTGCAGATGCGCCTTCACCGACAACTGACCCAGATAAAGCTGCTGCGGATCAGGATCAATGAACACACGCCCCGCAGCTCTGCGGCTTTGCCGCGACGCGCCAGTATCGGACAACCCCTCAAACAGGTTCAGTTGCACATCCCCATTTATTCCCAGCGCTTTTGTCACCGTTGGCCTCTCGCTATCTTGTACCTGCACGTAGTTTAACGCTTCACGATCCTTGCAACGATCCCCCTTTCGCGACACCCTCCTAGCGGGAGAAGGACAGGATGAGGGGTAATTTGGCCCGTTCTTAATCGCAATTCCCGGGGCAACAGCGATCCTCTGGGCCTAAAGCGCACAATCGGGATTGTGTAACTCCGCGTGGCAGTTAGCGCAAAGCAAATCACACTTTTCGGCTTCAATCAGAATCACCTCCCACTTTCGATTAGAAAGAGAACGCAGATCCAACTGAAACAACTTGGTTGTGGGATCGACGTGGTGAAAGACAAGAGCGGCGTGATTCTTCTCGTATCGACAGTGCTCGCAGGCTGAACCTCTTACGTGTATCAATCGTAATTTTCGCGCTTTGCCTCGCCGTTGTTGTGCTTGATACGATTGATGACGATTGTTGTTTTACGCGTTCTTACATTTTGCGGAGCAGAACTTTCTCTGTCGCCCGGTTAAGCGCTGCTCGCAAATTTGACATCGATGTCGGCGATCGATCACTAACTGTAATTATGTACAGTAAATAGATTCGTTCAACGAGCTGGTAATCTTGATACAATTCAATTCGTTGGGCCTGTAGCTCAGTTGGTTAGAGCAGGGGACTCATCTTAAATGGTGCGTTCACGCTGAAAGGCGTGAAATGAACGGGATGAATTCAGGGGAACCTGCTCAGCCTAGCTGATGGCAACCCTGAGCCAAGCCGGCGGTACACCGCCGGACGGTGCAGAGACTACCTGAGAACTACAGCGTTCTTAATAACAGGCATGAGCATCCCGCGCCCTAACAATCCGGTTGAGGGTGATGAGATAGTCCGCCCCCGTTAGAAATAGCGGGACTGGCGAATCCCTTGGTCGTAGGTTCGAGTCCTACCGGGCCCACCAAATTTGCATCCGCCGACATCCAGGGAAGTCCGTAAGCATCCGGTTACAAAACATTTTCCTCACGATCGATTCCGCCGACGTGCAGCGTTAACCAGTATGTCAATACGTCGTATTGACATACTGGAGATATCACCTATTCTCCAAGGATGAAGTCGCAGCAATTACAAATCCGCGTTAGTGCACAGGAGAAGGCACAGATCCAGAATCGTGCCGCCGAGGCCGGTATGGACGTCTCGAAATGGGTTCTAAGGCAAGTTCTACCACCTCCCGCGGAACGCTTTCAAGCACTCTGTCTAGCACTGGCTGCTACGCCGGATAAGCGCTCGTATACACTCGCGGAGATCAACGATTTTTTTTCGACTCTAAGTGACAAAGCATTTTCGATCTGAACGACGCCGTGATCGAGATCGAACTGGTCGATTCGACAACAGGCGAGCGACTCGGAGCGTTGGTCGATCAACAAACGGCGACGGCGGCCAAGGGCAAGGCGTCGTGGAATAAGCTCGAAAAGGCATTGACCTTCTACGCACAACGCTTCCGTCAGCGCTGGGACGCGGAACGCGGCAAATAGTTCAATCCACAGACCGGCTCGCGTGCCGCGCGGGCCGGTCTTAAGCTGTATCGTTCAGATCTCGCTGCTGTGATGCTCTCCCTGAAACACCTCTGTAGGGTGTGTTTCCTACTCGTGCCGGCCAGCCTGCCCTTGTGGGCTGCACCTGATTACCTGTCAATCAACTCAGCCAGAGAGCATCGGCGAACGTCCCTGTAGAGATGTTTGGCCGATTTCTGCAATAGCAATGCGGGTCTGATCTGCTTTGCTCAATTCTCGTCTTCCATGCCAAGTACATCGGCCCAGCTTAAGTTGTCCACGGCGGTGGCCGCCGACTTCGTATTGGTTGTCTCTACATGGATCCCATCGGTATGCATGGAAATGCTAATCGTGAAATCGACTCCGGTCGCCGGCGGATCGACCGGTCCACATTGGACCGCAGACATAGCGTCCGTCAAGGTCATCGTAGGATCGAGGATCGATGCCAGGAATGCCCGGTTGGTGAACAATACGCGGGTACTGACATAAACAAAGTTATCACGGCTGATGAGATCACTTGGAGCCTCGATGTGACGTTTGAAATAGCCTGTTTTCTGACCGCCATCACGCGTAGGAAAACGGCAGCGAATCGTCTGATCGTGCACGAACCGGCCGTTGTCCTCAGTCAGCAAGTCTCTCTGGAGCAGCGTACCGACATCGGCGCTACCTACCATGGGCGCCGCCATTACAACAAACAGACCCATTAAAACGTTGGAAATTATTCGTCTTGTATCCACGTTTTTCTCCTCGAACCGGTAGCCATCGGCAACGCGGTGATTATACATGTCCAACATAAATCGGCGCTGAACGACTGATCACCGGGAGCCTTTGCCCGATGCGTATTATCGCTTTCACCCTGCCATCTTTTCCCCAGCAACTAGCGCATTTGCCTTCACGCATCGTGATGGCTAGGTTCAACAGTTTGAAGAGCTAAGAGCCACATATATCCAGCGCGACCAGCGCATACATCCTGGCGCAATCCACCAGATCGTCGATGTCTACGAACTTCTCGCTCACACCGGCTTCCGTTCGTCTCGGGAAACCAAAGGTCGCAGACGGGATACCGACCTCGTTGAAAACGTTCAGATCCCGCCACATACTGATCTCAGCCGTAGATATTGGCGGACAGTTTTTGTTTCGCACCGCAAGATGTGCCGCGCGAATAGAGTCCACCAACGGTTCGACGTTTTGCCCCTCGTAACCACGCCGCGCCATATACATCTGCACCTCGCCGCCAAATCCTGCAGACAGCACGACTTGCTTCAACTCCCGCTCGACCTGGGCGAAGCTGATATCCGGTGGAACGCGCACATCGATGTAGATACTGCAGCTCTGGGTTCCAACGCTCGGACTGAAAGGGTGCCCTCCGCGGATGGCGCCAATCGCGACTCTCGGGACCATGGTCCCCGCCGCATAGTCGACGGTGTACTTCACCTCGTACTGCGCCGCCCACTTCTCGATGGCTTCGATGACCAAAGTCATCCTGACGATGGGGTTGGGGCTCTGCTTCAGCGTCGACCGATCAGGCGTGCGCGGCGTATAAAATGGTGTCCCCCCCACCGTCACCTTGAAGTAAGCGGCGCCCGCCTCAACCCACGTCACCCCGAAATCCGTGGTCTCGGCCACCAGCGCAAAATCCGCGGTGATGCCATGATCCACGGCGTGACGGGTTCCGTAGCCTTTGCCGATAAATCTGGGGCCTTGAAATTCGTCGATGGGGGCGGTGCCGATCTCGCCGACAACCGCGGTCAAGATGACATCACCATTCAATGGAATGTCCGAGTTTTTGATTGCCTTGGCTGCGATCAGGAACGCCGCCATCGGTCCCCTGTCGTTTTGCACTGTCTTGCCGAATATGCGCCTGCCTTCGACGCGGATTTTTGGGCCGGGGGGGATGGGCCCTCCGGGGAGTGGCGGCAAGTCCATGTCGGAGTCCATGTGAGAGTTGAAGATCAAACTTTTCCCGCCGCCGCTACCTCGCAAGAATGCGATGGTATTGGAACGACCTTCCGTCACCTGCTGCTGAAATGATTCCTCGAACCCCTGCTGTCGAAGCCACCCCAGCACATAGTCCGCCATCGGTTGCTCGTAACCCGAAGGCGCGGTGATGTCTCCCAGGGAAACTGCGAGATCCACCAATTCCTGCTCGTCGATTAGAGCTAAAACACTTTCCTCTTGTTTGCCGATGGAAATCACCCCCTACCTCTCGAAAGGCATCTGTCTGGACCGTCGTCCGCGCCAACGTCTCCGATAGATACGAACATCTTGTGGATTACTATAGTAACGGTTTAAGAGGACAACGTTCGTTGCGGTTCATTGGCAATGCCAGCGCGCCTGTTGCGCGCAGATGCAGTCAGGTCGCGTTACGAGACTCTCAGATCGGCCAGATCCAGCCCATCATTGACAGTTGAAACGTGATGCCAACGTTTGCTTCGGATGCCTAGTCAGGTCGCGACCGCAACCTGTGCGGTGCCAGGTTTTCACCGATGGCGACACCTGGATCCACGGCACCTGCCCATTCATCGACGTGGACAGCCATGGTTCGGTGACGGCGTGATCCGCGCAAGAGGCGATCCAGGAACTGGCCGATGACCGGACGCGCATCTCACGGGGAGTTCTGACCGCTCGTCGTGGCAAAGAGGAGTAGATGGACACGGTTCGTCCGCACCCATCTGCTTCTGGATCCAGATTGATTCGGCAGCCTATGCGTCCTTGCGTGAGCGTGGTACTCCCGTCTTGAGGATCCTCACATGAGGCTCTGTGTAGGCCTGAATGCCCATGAGTCCCATCTCTCGGCCGAGACCACTCTGCTTCATTCCACCCAAGGGCGCCCGCAGATCGACGGCCATGTAGTTATTGTTTATGAAGACCTGGCCAGCCTGAATCCTCTCGGCTACCGAAACGGCCCTTTCCTCATTCGAACTCCATACGGACGCGCAAAGTCCATAGCTCGTATCATTCGCGAGTGTGACTGCTGCCTCGTCGAGATCAAACGGCAATATTGGAATCGCGGGGCCAAACTGTTCTTCCTGAGCGAGCGTGCTGCTCTGCGGAGCGCCCGTGACCAGAGTGGGACGCATGAAGTAGCCATTCTCGAAGATTTCCTGATTATCGATCCTCCCGAGTTTCTGAGCGGTCCCACCCGAAGCCACGACATCTTCCACTATGCGACGAACACGTCCCACGGAATCCCGAGAGATCAGTGGACCCATCGTCACCCCTTCACCCACTACAATTTGATCGATATTCTGGGCAAACAATTTGGTGAATTCCTCGTAACGGGACCGGTGCACGTAGATTCGTTTCATGGGCGGACATGTGCGTGTCGGCTTGGAGGACAGTTTGTATCTGGAGAAGGGAAAGCTCGCCGAGACCAATGCGCAGCAGGTCGCGAAGATCCGTGGCATTCTGGAGGAATTGTCTTTGGAAATTGCTACCCCGGCGGAAGCCCGCGCAGCACTGCAGCTCAAAGGCCCTGACCTCGTCGCTTTCTAGCAATGATCACCTCATCGCGTTTCACCGAAGGGCGAATTGTTAGACGGGTAACACGCCTGATCTCCGATTCAACCATTATGAACAAGACGATTAGATCCGCTGCGCGTGGCGAATCGTGCACTCTTGCATTAGGTTTCTTGAGTTGTCGAGGAAAACGACACGGAGGATGTGGAGAGTGACCGCCGAAAGCAGCCCTGTCGGGCTCTCGGGTCAAGTGGCTATAGTCACCGGCGCCGCTTTGGGCATCGGCTATGGCATTGCCGAACAGTTGGCGGTCGCTGGTGTCAGGTTGGTACTCTGTGACATCCAGAAAGATGCGCTGCAGCAGGCGGCCACAAAGCTTCGAGATTCAGGGGCGGAAGTCAGCGCACATGTTGGCGATCTTTCCCAGCAAGCCGTTGTCATTGAAATGGTCGAGGCGGCGATTGCCAGGTTCGGTACACTTCAAATCCTCGTCAATAACGCGGGCGGCGGCGTTATTCTGCCGTTCCTCGAGCATACGGCAGAAACCCTGCACGAGACCGTCAATCGAAATCTCTGGACGACGATCTGGTGTACACGTGCCGTGCTCCCCCACATGCTTAATCAAGGCTATGGACGCATTGTCAACATAGGAGCGGACTCGGTTCGAAATGGTCTCTGGGACCATGCGGCCTACAACGCGGCAAAAGGCGGTGTTCACGGTCTAACGACGGGGCTCGCGCGGGAATTTGCACGCACGGGTATCACTGTAAATACCGTGGCTCCAAGCGAGGTCCGGACACATACTTTTGACGCATTTCAGCGCAACGACCCGGCGCTTATCGAGAAGTTCTTGAGCGTTGTTCCGATGGGACGTCCCGCCGAAGTATCGGAAGTAGCTTCGGCGGTGAATTACTTGGCCTCCCCGCAAGCAGGTTTTATCACCGGGCAAGTGATCAGTGTCAACGGCGGAAGCACAATGATGTAGGAGATTAGGTCTAACTTCTCAGCCGCTTACCACGAACCCGTCCAGTTCAACAGTGATATCGCGCAACAGTAGTGCGCCACCGAACCGTAGGATCGGATCTCGAGATTTTCGGAAAGTTCCATCAATATCTCATTGTTGATTTTTGCAGGATTTTGACCAAAGGCGAAAGCGCGGGCGCTGTCGGCCTGGTAAATCGGTTTAAGTGCCGCGGCAAGCATCTTGCGCTCCTTCCACGAGGCGAGCTGTAGCGAGTTATGGATAAGGTGCGCATGCACCATAATGAGCGAATTAAATGCGAAAATTCCCGGCGACAGTACTACAATCCGTCATTGAGTCGAATTGATTTTCCTATCCCTCGGGTAAAAGGTCGCTTATTCTGCCTATACTCAATGTTTTCAGAATCATAATCCGGATTTCGGCGATTACAACGATACGGCCTATTGCGTTCTCTTCGCGCTGTATTCTTTGGGATGGGTTACTATGAGCTGAAGGTTTCGGTTAATGACCTGCAAGTGGATGATGCCTAGATATGGACACTCAGACATTACCCATGAAACTCACCCGTGCGATCACCGAGGCGGAGAAACGAGACTACGAGCGCGACGGAGTCATTTGGCTGCGTGAGATTATCGATCCAGAATGGGCGCAGGAAGTCGCCCGCGCGGCGGAACGCGTCGCCGCAGACCGGCCGCGTTCCTTTGTTGACTTTACTAACCTCGGGCTCGCCGCTGACGCCTCTTCTGCGGTTAGTGGTTCTCGCGGCGGGGAGCTTTGGACTGCGCCCGATCTGGATTGGGCAGCGCCTAAGCACCTCGCCGGTAAAGTCCTGTTGGAGGAAGTCGCGGAGCTTGCGCTGGACGCACGCGGCCACTATCTCTCGATCGCGAATTGTTGGACGTTAGATCCATTTTTCGAAGAGCTGGCGCTGCGCTCGCCCATCGTCGAGATCGCAGCGGTTCTAATGCGAACCGATCGGATCAATCTGTACGAAGATCAGCTTCTGATCAAACCGCCGATGACGCTGGAAAAGACAGCCTGGCATCACGATTTAAGCTACGACAACATCGAAGGGATGAAGATGTGTGGTATCCGCATTCCCTCGCACGCCGCAGGAAATGGGAGCCGTACGTTCCCGGCCTCGAGGAAATGGGAGCCGTACGTTATTGGAAAGGATCCCACCGCGACCACACCATCTATAAAGTCAATTTCTTTATCAGCAACGTATCGGCAGCCGATGATCCCGGCCTCGAATATCCGGACTTTGATTCACATTCGGACGAATACGACATCGTGTATTACGAGCCGCAACCCGGTGATGTAATAGTGCATCATCTCGGCACCGTGCACGGCGCCGGTGGCAACTTGACGGAAGATCGAACGCGTTGCGCGATCACCTTGCGCTACGCGGGCGACGATGTTGTCTATAAATACAGAAGTGCCGCACCGCCGCAAGAGCCCAGCAAGCTCAGCGACGGCGAACTGCTCGACGACGAACCCGAACGCTTCCCACGCGTTTGGCCGCGCTAAACCCTGAGTCTTAACGTTTTCTTTAGCCCGACGAGACTTCGCGAAGGACCGGTGATCATGGCTCGACGCGCTAGCCCGCATATTTCACGAAGGGCAGACAAACGCTCGTGCATGGTCTGCATTTCCGCCATCCCTGGCGGTCACGCCACGCGATGCGAGTGAAACCCAGGCGTGCGCGGACCAGCGAGCATCCAGGATCCTTCATGAAATATGCGGGTTAGCTCTACGAAGTGGACCCGATGCAATGCCCCAACTGTGCCGACACCATGCGCGTCATCGCGCTAAAAAATGACACCGCCGTCATCCGAAAAATCCTCAAACAACACCGGAAATTCCCCATTGCACCTCGCAACATCGACGTCCGCCGCCGCACCAGCACCAGTTCGGCGTGCCAAGCACCACAATGAGCGAATTAAATGCGAAAATTCCCGGCCACGGGACTACAATCCGTCATTGAGTCGAATTGATTTTTCTATCCCTAACCACCGATGAGGAGTAGTTCCAATGCGCATCGACACCCACGCTCATATCCTCGCGCCCGAAACGATGGGCCAGGCCGGCAAATACGGCCCGGAGATCGTCACCCACGCCGGAGGACGCGCCAGCATACGGGTCGGACCCTACGAGAGCCGTGTCGGCGGCGACACCGGGTTGACCGTAGAGGGCTTGGCGAGGATGGGCGACCCTCGGGTGCGCCTGAACAAGCTCGACGAGCTGGGGATCGATGTAATGGGCATCACCATCAGCCCACTGTTCTATCTGTACTGGGCTGAGGACGAGATCCGCACTCCGTTCGCCTCGGTGCAAAACGTCGCGCTGTCCAAGTACTGCGCCGAGGATCCGGATCGCCTGTTTTGGATGGCCACGCTCCCGCTACCCGACATCGAAGCGTCGGTAGCCGAGATCCGTCGGAGCGTCGACCTCGGTGCGCGGGGCATCAACGTGGGCACCGGCGATTTCAACGGCGTCGATCTCGACGATGACCGGCTCTGGCCTGTGTACGCAGAGATCGAAGCGAACGATCTCCCGCTCTTCATCCACCCCTACCCGTTGACGATGGCGTCGGGTGCCGAGGACCGATACAACCTCTCATGGAGCGTCGGCTACAACTACCAGGAGGCTGTGGCCTATGCCCATCTGACCCTTGGCGGTGTGTTCGACGCCTTCCCGAAGTTGAAGGTCATCATCACCCACGGTGGCGGTTTCGTACCCTATCAGGCGGGGCGGATCGAAGAGGCACGACTTCGCCAACCGGACGTCAAGGCTCAGAAGCCACTGAACGAGTATCGCGAGAACGTGTTCTACGAGATCCTGGTGCACGATCTCGCTGCCCGGAAGTTCCTCGTTGACTTCGCCGGCACCGACCAACTGGTCGTCGGTGACAACTTCGGCGGTTGGGATGAGGCCGATGGCTTCGCCATGCTCGATGAGTTGCAACTCCCCGCCGACGAGCACGAGAAGATCTCCAGCTTGAATGCGATTAAGCTCTTTGGACTTGCCAATAGATAACGCCGCGGGAGCCGGACCCGTTGCACGGGCCACTGGTTTCGTCTAGTGTCCGATCGTATGGGTAACTCGCTGATATCAGGTCTCGGATATGTCGTGGTTCAGACGTCGGCGATGGAAGCTTGGCGAACCTACGCCGAGAATCTGTTGGGGATGATGCCGTCGAAGTTGCCGCTCCCGGATGGTATGTATGCGTTCCGGATGGATGATCGGATGGCACGTGTCATTCTTCAACCCGGCGAGAGTGCGGTCGCCGCGGTCGGTTGGGAGGTGCGCGGGCGCGTTGAGTGGGAGGACCTACTTGGGCGGCTCGACAAGGCTGGTATGTCCGGCGAAGAGGTGACCGGCGCGGCAGCACAGGAGCGCGGCGTTCTCGAACTGCGCAGGGTTACGGATCCATCCGGTCAAACGGTGGAGCTCGGTTACATGCCTATGCTCGATTCGATTGACCGGTTCGTTTCTCCCTTGGGCGTCGGGTTCGTTACTGGCGACCAGGGAATGGGTCATGTCACGATGCTGGTGGCAAACTACGCGGAAACCGTCGACTTTTACTGCAATGTTCTCTGCTTCGGTCAGCGTGATGGGAGGCACAATATGATACAGGCGTCGTTCTTGAGCTCGAACCCACGCCAGCACCTGATCGCCCTGATCGACGGGCACGGCGAGAATCATTTTCATCACCTGATGGTCGAGGTCGACACCATCGACGACGTCGGCCGGTGCCTGGATCGGGTGGTCGATGGCGAGGCCCAACTCACTGTGGGTCTTGGTCGGCACTACAATGACAAGCTCACCTCGTTTTACATGGCCTCACCTAGTGGCCTGCAGGTAGAGTACGGGTTCGGTGGGCTGCGCGTTGATGCTGACAAATGGGTGGAAAATACCCAGGGTGGGGTCGGCGGAGCGAGCATGTGGGGGCATCGCGCGGTCGAGAGCACACACCACGAATCCGTTGCTCCAGCCTTCGAGCGCGCCGAGCCCTGATCATCGGTCCCGGAGCTCGTCGCTCGTAGCCCCCCGGCACTACCACCTCGTCCCGGACAGCGCCTGAGCGACCGGCGCATTACCTCACTCGCCTTCATCCCGCCAGAGCATTCGCTCACGCATCCGGCATCCGCCACGGCGCCCTTCATAAGCGCAAAGCCCCTTCCATCACGCCCGCCCCGACGAAAATTCGTCGCCGTCATTCCTGGCCGAGCTTGAAAATTCCACAAACACAGCTACTGTCTTTGCCGGGCACGGATAGAATTTCCTATCCCTGGTTCGCGTCTTGTCGGGACCAAATACTTTCAGCCTCCCGCTCGGTCTTGTGACGGTGACCGGGGCTCTCCATCCATCGGCTGTACATCCGTTTGGTAGTTGAATTGGCGCTAATCTGAAAACTAGTAGATAAACAGGAGAACACAGCATGTCAGATGAAAATTTAAATTGATTGAGGAATTTGTTATCCCCAAGGCCTCAAGCAAGGCTTTTGAGCTGAAAAAAGACCAGGTATTGCGTGTTATTGCGCACGAAGGTCCACAGGTCGCAGATATTCGATTCATTAACGCACACGACTACAAAGAACAGGTTGCCGCTGCATGGTCGGTAGCACTTAACTCAATAGAAGGCATAGGTGGTGAGAGAAGGATAAAAAACTGTGGTCAAAACCAGGTTATGAAAACCATATGCTGTCAGTAATCCATGATACAGCTCAGGACCACATGTTCCATGGCAACTGCTCACCGAGGATCCGGGAGTTTTGGGATAACGGCCCGATGTTGGAACAAGTGGGTCCGTTACTTGCTGACGAGCATTTGACGTGTGCAGAGCAGTTCGATGTGTGTTTGGAGCCCTAGGGCTTAACGATGAAAGATAGAAGTGGACCCCAAAAATTGGACAGTAGCTTAAGTGAAATCTTCACCTGAGTTTTAGGCGGCCGCGGGTAATTGGATAAAGTCCGGGGTGCGCCGTCCCAAAACTGTGGTCAAAACCAGGTTATGAAAACCATATGCTGTCAGTAATCCATGATACAGCTCAGGACCACATGTTCCATGGCAACTGCTCACCGAGGATCCGGGAGTTTTGGGATAACGGCCCGATGTTGGAACAAGTGGGTCCGTTACTTGCTGACGAGCATTTGACGTGTGCAGAGCAGTTCGATGTGTGTTTGGAGCCCTAGGGCTTAACGATGAAAGATCTCGATAGTACGGGTACTTTCAACTTGTTTATGCCTAGACGGATTGCCGACGACGATGATGGCACTTTGGTATTTATCGAGCCTACTTGTAAAACAGGGATGGCAATATCGAGCATAGATTTCCAGGCCCATATGGATATTTTGGTTGCTTCAGTGTCTTGTGCAGATTTGGGCCCAGTTAATGGCGGTGAGCCAAAAGGTATGAAGTATCAGATCTATGAGTTTGCATGATTTCTACTGATAAGGAGTTATAACTAGATCTGGTGTTTGAGCGAGTTGAATAAAGGCGGCGTATCTGGTTGAAATGTTGCTACCACACAGCAAGCCAACCAAAGAGGATACGCCTGTCTTGTCGATAGAGAGATTTCTAGATTAACGCGGTCACGCGGGTGACTACGACGTGCCGATAACGATGTCCAAATGGTGGTTAATCATATGGTGGATGGTCTTCTCGTACATAGACATCCGCCCAGGTTTATAAGCCTGCGACGTGAATCCCCGCTGCATTGAACGGATCATCTCAGTATCTTCATCGGCGACGACCTTTTCGAAGTCGGTATAAACTTTCAGCTTGTCCTCGAAATCGGGATCGCGAAAATGATCCTTGTGGAAGGTCGTATAGAAGATCACTTTGGTTTTATCGACACTGATGGGCCACGCGTTCCACATGAATATACTGTCCCATCGGACGAACAACATAATGTTTGGATTGATGTGTCCAAGGCAGACCGAATTCGCGGGTTCCTTCCCGTCCCAGCAGGGAAGCCCGCCAAAGCGGGATTCTCCGTCGGGCGTCATCACCCCGGCGGCTTTAGGCTGGTTGTAATACTTGCCGTTCTCCAAGAGTTCGGGCCGGTGATCCTCAATATCTACCGCGCCGCCGAACGTGTCCGCGTGTAATGTGTGCAGGTGGTAGATGTCCTGAAAATTCTCGACGACTGTTTTCCAATTGCACTCGACTTCGAATTCCCATTTATTGGCGAGCCGGCAGTCCTCGGCGTGCAAGAACGCGAAGCGTTCCAAGGACGTACCGAGAAATGACTCGAGATCGCGGGCGTTCTGGTCGAAATTCACGCACAGCCACCCCTGCCACTGTGCCAACCCGTACGGCTGCAAGCGGCATTGTTCCACCGCGAACCCCTCGGAGGCATCCATATGTAGGGCACTCTCTAGCCTGCCTTCCAGATCGTAAACCCAGCCGTGGTAGGGGCAACTGAACCTCTTTCCATTGCCATGACCGGTGGCGACAGCCACACCTCGATGCGCGCAGACGTTGGCAAACGCATTTAGCGTTCCTGCTCTGCTGCGCGCCACAATGATGGGTTCGTAAAGGGGCGCCAGCGCCACGCCGGTTCCGATTGAAATACTTTGCGTCCGGGCGGCGATCGCCGAGCACATCGGGAGTACTGACGGCAAATAGCCGTCGTCCACGAAGTGGTGTTCAGTAACCCAGACCGAGTCGAAACCCAGCGCTTCCGCTTCAACAGCGAGATCGATGGCCTCGCGGTAACGCTCTCCTTCGGTGGTGTCGTCATTCGGATGTGCCTGGCAAGTAATTAGACCGTATCCCACTTTCATCGCGCGTCCTTCAAGCCCGCATATTGCACGAAGGCGCTCGCGGCGCGATTGAATTGGAAGAATTCCCATGGGCCTGGAAACAATTGAGTGCGGGATACGAATTGTACCGCGCTTGCTCGCTGCTGCGGCGCTGGCTTGTTCAGTTCCGCCTGTGCTTGCGCTTCGCCCGAACCAGAGCTACGGCTATGCCTCGGGCTCCAGCGCGGCGCCTAGACGAAACTGTCCTTCGCCATCATCCGCAGCCCTCATGCAGTATCCGGGCTAAAGATTGAGGTTCAGATGCGAGCCGTCGCAGTATGGCTTGGTCTTGGAATACTTACAGCCGCAGAGTACCAGTTGCTGTTCGTCCTCGACGGTGAATTCGATCGGCGTGCGCTTGGTGGTCTTGTGCGAGCCATCGCAGAACGGCTGGTCTGCGGACTTGCCGCAGGCGCACCAGTGATAGGTGCCGGGCTCGACCTTCGGCATGAAGTACGGCATCTGGCGGCCGCCCTCTGGGAAGCGCCTCTTTACCCACCCCTCGGTATAGGGGCTCGCCATGTTGAGAATGAGCTCCATCCTGCGAAAGAACCACTTACCGTCGAGCTTGACCAGATCTGCCTCATAGGTGGCGCCGACCCAGTTGGGTTCGGGTTCGTTGGTGTCCCTGGTTGGGAACAATGTTAGGCGCCCACAGATACCAGAACGCCTCGGCGGTCTGGCCGTCTGCGGCGACGTCGATCTGCGGGGAGATTCATGTAGTGGAGCACCCACCAAATACGCGCGCCTGCGATGGCCTTGAGGAATGCGACCAGCCTGGTCGCGCCCCTCGTATTTGCCGAATCCCTTGCACTCCCAGCTGCTTTCCTCGGCGAACAGTGGTGCGATTATCTCGGGGTCGTTTCCCCGATCGGCGCCACGCGCGTAGGTGACGATCATCTGCTTGATTTCCTCGAGGTCTTCGAGGGCGCGTCAGGTTCTGCCTCAGGTCCTGGAGAAGTTCGTGGATCTCTCGTAGTTCTGCGTTCATCTGGTCTGTCGAATCTCAGGTGACGGTGGTGGTGAACCGTTCCGGTATCTCGTGTCCGAAATAGAACACGGCCTTCTGCATCTCATCCTCGGTCCACAGCAGGGTAGGCCTGTCCGGGTAATAGATATAGCCTCCCGAGAAACACCTCGTCTCGGTTACCCGAGGGATCGAAGAAATAAATGGTGAGCCCGCGGGTCAGCCCGTGCTGGGTCGGACCGATATCGAGGGACACGCCTTTCCTGCCGATGATATTGGCCGCACTTTGTATATCCGCCCAGGATTCCAGATAGAAGGCCGCATGATGGATTCTTGCCGTCGTCCGCGGGGCCGACAAGAAACGCGATGTCATGGGGTTTGTTGCTGCACGAGAGGAATATCAGCAGGGTCTTGCCGTCGTCGGCAACGAGCTTCTCCGATATGTTGAATCCGAAGATGTCCGTAAACAGCGTGGTACAGGCGTCAATGCTGGCCGCCTGCAGCGCACAATGATCGAACCGCGACGGGTGCATCCCCTTGAGACCCTCCGGGAACATGTCGGGATTGGTGGTGGACATGCCGTTGCCGACCTGCTCCTTGTCGGCGAAAAGCTCGAATCGATGCCCGCCCGGTCCGACGAAGGAGATCCTCTCGCCGGTGGCCAACAGGTCTCCCGCTGGATGATGGGTAATCTCGAAGCCCGCGTCGGTGAGCTTCTGCTCGAACCCCCTCAAGCAGTCGTTGTCCGCGACGCGAAAGGCCATGAAGTCCATACCGGCGCTGTCGGCCTGCCGCAGGATGAGGCAACTGTGGTCGAATTCGTCCCAGGCCTTGAAGTAGACGCGGCCCGAATCGTCACGGCCGGTCTCGACTAGCCCCAGAGTCTCGGTGTAGTGCTCGATAGCGGCGCCCATGTCGAGCACCCGCAGCTGAATGTGGCCTGGCCGGGAGAACGCCCGTAAACGCCATTTTCTCCTCCCTAGTGCGCGGCCAAGGGCAAGTCCCGATAGATAGCCTAATGTACCGCGTCGTAAGAAATTGTTGTCCGGTAACGGAACGCCAGCCATTCTGGCCGACGACACCGGCGTCGGGCAAACGGTCCAAAACAGGTGCGATAAGAACCCTGCTTGATCAGGCACCCTCGGTGCCCTCCTGTCCGCCCCACGCAGTCACCGACTTTCTGATGCTAGCATAGAATGGGCAAAGTCGTCCTCGGTGTAATTCAAAGGTCAGATCGGCGCGACTGGGTGCGAGTCATGCGCCGTACTATCGCGGGCGTCAATAACACTAACCAGATCCGCTCACAAAACATTTTCCAACGAACGGCAGGTGATCTTAAAAACGGTCATTCACGATTGCATACTGACCGCTGGCCAGCGACCCTGATCGGAGATTCAACGGCCTCGATGAGGCGTCGGGAAAGTTGCGCAGCGGGTTTTTCCCGGTTGCTCTCCATCGCGATGTTAGACAGTTGCGATGCGCATCCCCAGCTCTCCCACTTACAAGCAAGGGAAGGCGGTTAGAGGATGATTACGCTCTACTAGGCCTCGCGTTGATCCTTGGGCCAGATCCCCATCTTGCCGGGCGACAAGATACCGTCGGGGTCGAGCGCATCCTTGATGCGTTCGTGCAGGCGCCACAGCGCGCGATCGTTCCAGCTATAAGTAGCGGCAACCTGATCCATGAAATTCAGGTGCGTTCGGTACTCGCCATAGCCTTTCGCGGCCGCGTCCTGTATCAACACGCCGAATAGCTCGTGCGCGCGCTGCCGTTGTTGCTCATCACTTCGATCAAAGACGAGCATAAAGATGTGGTGCATGTCGCGCCAGCCCACCAGGAATTCGCCGATGTAGTCGAAGCCGTATTCGGTTGCGCGGTCGCGGATCATGTGAAACTGACGCAAGGCATCGGCCCCGAAACCGGTGACATCGGTGAGAAGTCGATGTGGGCGCCGGTGCCCACCCAGTTCATCGTACTGAACTCCGTCATACTGGGGATGCCGCGCATGAGGTCGGCGCGATAACGCCAGGCCGGATCCCGGGGCGATCGCCTTCGAAGAAAAACTTCGCGCCCGGGATAGCGCCGAACGCGTCTTCGATGAGCTTCCAGTTATTGTCCATGAGCGGCTCGGGACCATACAGCGCTCCGTAGAAGTTCCACATACCGATATCGAGATCTTCGGCGATCTTGCGGCGCGCACTCTCGGGGATCGGCCCCTTGCCGCGGTAATACTGCCGCTTGGTGACCATGACGGCTGCTTCCCACAACAAACCTACCGTGGTTGCCGCATTGGGGATAACCATGTTGAGCTTCAGCGGCCGCACGGCTTCGGTGATGGGATCCAAATCGTCATCGTTCTGAAACGTCACCATATACGGCCGGTAACCAGGCGGTTCGTGCATCAGCCAGATCCCCACCTTGGTGACGATCCCGTAGTTGGTCTGGGTAAACATACCGTCCACCCACGGACCACAGCCGTATTTGTACAGGTGACTGGTGCGGCTGTTGGACAGGGCGCTCATGCCGGTATCGATGACCGTGCCGTCGGCGAGCACCACCTGCATGCCGCACTGCATGAGTAGATGCTCTCCATACGGCGTATAGCCTGCGCCGTGCTCGGTCAGATTACCCAGTACGCTGCCCCAACCCGGGGCGGCCGGATCGATCCATAGCTTGCTGTGCTTGCGCTGCAGGTAGTTGTAGAGATCGAAATAGCTCACCCCCGGCTCGACGACGGCATAGCCGTATTTCTCGTTGACCTCGATAATGCGGTTCATGCGTTTGAGGTCGAGCACGATGAAGCCGGCTTTGCGTGGTGCGGGTCCGCCGTAGGCAAAATTCTTGCCGGTGGAGATCGTCCACAGTGGTATCCGGTGCTTGCGGGCCACGGTGAGGATCTTTTGGATCTCTTCGACGCTCGTTGGCGCTACCGCCGCGGACGGGATGTGGGTGTCTTCCCCGAGGGTATCGTAGGGATCGCGGTAGCTACTCAGTTCGTTGTCATCGTCCAGGAAGACCCGATCGGGGCCCAAAACTTCGCGCAACTCGCCCATCGCCTGATCGAATGCGGCGCGGCTGAGTGTTCCGGGTAACGGTTTGGTCATGTGTCAATCCAGCTTGTAGCGCCGAAAGGGGAGATTATAGTACCTGGCACCCCGCGCCGACAGCTGGACAAAGCAGCTCATCAAGTAAGACAAAACATTGGGATCGGTGCCAGTGGCAAACAATCCGTCAGTCGCTCGCCTCGAAACTCGGGCTACAAGCGTGGATAATTGCCGCAGCGTTAGCAATCGACGCATACCAGAAGGAAACAATCAATGTACTGTGTAAGGATCGTTTATCCAAAGAAGCCGGGCTCGTCTTTCAACTGGGACCATTACTACGCCGCCCATCTGCCGCTCGGACTCGGGCTATTGGCAAAGCACACCGGCGTCAAGCCGGTCAAGATCGAGATCGACCAGCAGATCACGGCCGACGGCAAGGATGACAATGTGCCCTATCATTGTATCTGCTCGGCGTATTTCGCCGACCAGGCAGGGGTCGATGCCATGCTCGGGGTGTTCGGTGTCGAGGAGGCGCGGCAACTGTTAGCCGAGGACTGGCCGAAATACACTGAGGCGGATCCGGAACTCATGGTCAGCGAGATCGTGGCCGTGGATCCGGTGACGGGTCGCCGATGAGCAGAAAACCCTCCCGCTTAGCCCGGCGCCGCAGTAGATTCGGCCTAAGTCCGACAGACTGCTAGGGGTCCGACCGTTACCGAACAGCAGAATGCATACGAGCTATGCCGGCTAACGCCGGCCTTCGACATAGTCACTGACTATGGCGTGATGGTGGCGGCACATCACTTCCTCATCCTGCAGTATCAACGCCTCGAGCGCGCCCGATTCGAGACCGGCCTGCACATGCTGATGCACACTGGCGTCCTCAATCAGCGTGTCGCGCAGGGCGATGCGGCCGTATTCATTGGCGAACAGGTCACCCGCATTGCGCGGCCGCGGGTAGTACATGCGCACATCCCAGAGCGTGCGGTCGGCGGGCGAGCGGCCAGATGTTGTAGGTAAAATAGGTTCCGTACAGCAGGCCTATGAAGAAGTTCGGGAAAATCACGTAGAGGTCGAAGGCCCCGAACAGCACATCCGCCTCGGTCGTGGCCGCCGCGCTGCTGCCGGCAAATGCATCCAATGACCCGGGGCCGAATTTTGCCGATAGGGCCGCGGTCGGATTCGGCGCGAATCCCGGATTAGCGGGTGTGCTGATCCGCCCGTGCGGCCCGTGCGTCTGGAAACTGTGCGAGCGGTACACGCCGCCGCCGAGTTGGGCCACCGACGGCGCCAGGGACAGCCGATGCAGCACGGGGACGTGATAACCCTCCTGCTGGGCATCCACCAGCACTTTCCAGCTGACCTGAATTTCCGGCCTGTACGGGTAGCAAACCGGCATCTCCTCGAACGGGTAGCCGGCCAGCGCCGTGCCGGCATCACCCAGATAGTCGATTAGCGTTTGTGGCGGTGGATCGGTCAGGTTGACGAAGATGAATCCTTGCCAGACATCCGTCGCCACCGGATTGAGACCTCGGTGGCGTTTGTCCAGGTCGAAAAAGTTCGGCTCGTCTGGAACACTGACCAGCCTGCCTTCCGTGTCATAGGTCCAACCGTGAAACCGGCAGGTGAACGCACCCCGGCAATGCCCGCGCGACTGCCACACCACATGATTGCCACGGTGCTGGCAAACATTGTGGAAGGCGCGGATGACGTCGTCCTTGCCACGCACCACCAGCAGTGAGGTGTCGCATACCGGCAGGTCGTGGACGAAGTAGTCGCCTGCCTGGGGGATCTGGTCGACACGGCCGACGTTCAGCCAGCACCGCCGGAAGATGGTCTCGCGCTCGCGCTCGAAGTATGCCGGCGAGACGTATGACTCGACCGGGATCGGATCGGTGCCGAGCTCCGGCACGCTGGCGGTCCACCGCGTGGGCTCTGCTGGCTGGCTTTGGTCATTACTCGGTTGCATCGTCGTGCTCATAACCTACTCCCCCGTTTCCGTGCCGCTACTCGCGCGTTGGAATCAAGCGATCGGGCGGACAGCCGTCGCTCACAACTAACCCTCGAGCGAGCCGCGCTCGTTTGTAGGCATTAGGACTACCATCTTTTCTGCCCTCATCCTTGCGCTTGGAAAATGTTCGAGACGGTATTGCTCTACAGTCACTCCTCGTCGAGAAACTGGCTGACCAAGGGGTTGAAACGCTTGGCCTGCTCGATCTGCACCGAGTGACCGCAGCCCCCGTACAGATGAAGCTGAGAATCTACGATCATTTCGTTTAGTCTCACCGAGGCGCTCTTCGGCAGGATTTGGTCGTCGCGACCTTGCAGGATGAGGGTGCGGTTCGGCAAGGCCCGCACCTTGTCCTCGGGACTGGTCATGCCGTCCACCCATCGCTGTCGCGGCGCCGGAAACATGGCGGTATAGGCTTCCTGCACGCCAGGCCGGATGCTCGCCTCGTAGCGCATTTTCACCAGCTCGTCGGTCACCCGCGCGCGATCGTTGAGCAACAGATGCAGGAGGCTTCGCATGCTGTCCATCGACGGCGTATAGCCCCAGGCCTCCTCCAGCGCCTCGTTCAACTCAAAACTCCACCCCGGCGGGCCCCATCAACACCAGACGCCGCACCCGGCCGGGACGGTAGATGGCCATCGCCAGCGCCAGCGCCCCGCCGAACGAGTTGCCGACGATATCCGCCTGTTCGATGTCGAGGGCGTCGAGCAGGTCTACCGTTTGCCGCACCCATGCCCCCATGCTGCCGTCTGGGTCCGTGTCCCCGACCCAATAGACATGGCCCTCGGGGATCTCGGTGTAGCCGAAGCCGACCAAATCGGGCGCGATCACCCGGCGCCCTTCCGATAGTGGACCCATACTCAGGCGCCAGTTGGCATAGGCGCTGACACCCGGACCCGAGCCGTGCAGCATCAGCGCGGCGAAGCCGCTTCCATGGTCGTGGTAATTGGTGGCGAATGCGCCGGTCTTAATGCTATTAGCGATTTCAGGAGACTTTTCAGACATGTTTTTGTTCCTCCCTGTGACAGGGGTTCAAATTCTACCGTGGATAGACCCGGCGGGAGGATAGAGTGTCACAAAAGCGTGCCCCGCTCCACAGGGAGCGATGACCTCGATGCACGGGGCCCGGCTGTGTCGGCGCGGTTGTTCGACTATGCTGACCTGCTTACGTAAGCTTCGCGCAACACGAGACTTCCGCGAAATTGATCCGCGGCGTACGCTCAATGCGGTATCGAACACCAATTTCCAGTTGAATTGCGAAGTTTGCCGATATTGATAAGATTAGGTGCGTTAGTAGACCAAATAACGAAGGAGACACGGTCATGAGTGGGAAATTCATCACCTCCGCGAACGCGGAGCGGACAACGCTGGATTATGGAACGCTGACATGGTTGAGCCGCCCCCAAACAACAGGATCTAAAAATCTCGTGTCTATGGAGGCCACCCTTTTACCGGGTGCTGGACACTTCTTCCACAAGCATCCAGACCAGGACGAAGTTCTCTATGTGATCGAAGGAAGCATCGAACAGTGGCTGCTGGAGGAAAAACAGGTATTAAATGCAGGTGACTCGGTCTTCGTTCCTGCGGGTGTGATCCATGCATCGTTCGTCGCTTCATCCAGCCCAGCGAAAGTGGTTGTAACGCTAGGCCCATGCAGCGGGGCTGAAGGGTTTGCGTTGGTCGATGTCAGCGCTGAGGCGCCCTGGAACGCGCTTCGCTAGGACTTGGACTGGAAGAAGTTGACCTTTACCTCCGTGCGCTCGGAGCCCGCATACCGAATCGCTGGTGGAAAGCACCGGATAGTGTAACGTCGGTCCCTACCGAGTCTCGAAGCGAGGGAACCCATGAACGACAAACTGCGCTTAGAGTTCTTTCATGATTGTCTATCGTGCTGGTGCTATCCGTTCTCCGAGCGGTTGCGGCAATTTGCGGCCCAACACCCGGAGGTGGAGGTAGTACAGCGCGTCTATCCGATGGCGGATGCGCCGGATTTTTTCACAACCGTGTTCCCGGATCCCGTTACCGCCAAGCGTGAAGTCGTCCTGCAGCATTGGGGCGAGGCGCGGGATTACGAAAGCGATGATCGCATCAAATGCGAGCTGATGATGGAACGCGACTTCCCCTATCCCTATTCGATTCCGAACTCGCGCGGCTGCAAGGCGGCCGAGGTGGTGGGCGGACAGGCGGCGCATTGGGATTTCTTCGACCGCGCGCAGCGCGCGCATCTTACCGACTGTGAAAATATCGGCGATTTCGAAGTATTGAAGCGCTGCGCGGCGGACGTCGGTCTGGACGTCGGTAGCTGGAGCGAATCGTTTGGATCCGAGCAGGTAGCGGAACTGATCCACGCGGATATGGCGGCTGCGGATCGTTACGGGGTACTGCGCAACCCGGCGGTCGTCGCCGATGCCCGTTTTCAGCTGCCCGCTGAGCCGAAATCGATTTTCGGCTCTTCAATCAGCGACGAGGCGTTACAGCTTTTCTACGACGACATAAAGAGACGCGGGGATCTCGGCTACCATCCACGCGTCGAGTGATGCGCTGCCGTTTCGGTATCCTCCACCGCGGATGGTGGACAGTCAGTCTAGCGTTTAGAGTCGATGTGCTCGTGGGCGATCACGAACTTGTCTGCGCCCGCCATATTCCTGGAAGCTGTTCGTCACCTCGGGTTGCCCATAAACCTCCACCGCGAAGGACACTTCAGCGAGCGCGAACGCAAGATTGAGCAGGTTCTGCTCGGCTTCGGGCAGGTCATGCAAGTCGAACCCGTTTAGGTGTTCGAGGATAGCGTCAATACGCCCGCTCAGCGCCGTATACACACGCTGCATGTCATCCATGCTGCTTGCGAGCCGCTTACGCTGGCGTTGCGTTTCGGTTGGCAATGCCCAGTTGGCGAACCCCGCCAGGTCCTCGAATTCGGGCGGTAACACGGCCGCGGCGGCAGACTCGCTGGACACGCTAAGCGGACTCGTTCACGTAGTCCATGACCACCTTCCGGGTATGGCGGATCAGCAGCTCCTGGTCATGCAGCCAAAAGGACTGTTTGGCGCCCGATTTCAACGTGGATTGCACCGCTTCCATCGCAGTGGTGTCCTCGAGCCAGTTCTCGCGCATCAGCAGATGCGCATATTCCTGACTGAAGCGCTCTCCAGCGTTGCGGGGCGGCACATAGTAGGTATTTCCCTCCCATAGCGTGCGATCAGTGGCGATGGGACGGAACTCATGGGTAAAGTAAGTGCCGTCAACCACATGGATGAGAAAATTGGGAAACATATGCGTCATCTCGAACGAGAACTGGTCACTACCACCGGGGTTTACGGCTGCCGGAAGCCACCCTGGAGCGCTGCCGTCACGCTTGGTGAACATCGATCCCCACTGCTGCGCTACCGCTTCAGTCGGGCGCGGCTTGTATTCGGGATTCCCGTACACCCCAAAAACCGCGTGCCGGTCCAGCAGCCCGCAATAGGGTATCTGGCAGAGCGGGTTGTCGGCTGAAGTGAATGTTCCGGCGCCCCATTCACCGTGGATGAACACGACGTGGTAGGCCTCGGTGAACGCATCCACTGCAACTTTCCAGTTGCAGTTGAGTTCCGTAGCGTAGGTATAGCGCTCGGTAGCGCGCTCGAATGGGTATTCCGCAAGCCGGCTGCCGGCCTCGCCGAGATAGGCAGCAAGACTCTCGGGCGCATCCTCAGCCAGATTGACGAAAATGAAACCACCCCAGACATCGAGGTGCACGGGACTTAGCCCGCAGGCGTCCTTGTCCAGGCCGTAGAACATATTCTCATCCGGCACCGTGCGGAGCTGCCCGTCGGGCAGATAGGTCCAGCCATGCATGCGGCAGCTGAATCCGGTCACCTTACCCGCGGAATCCCACACCAGTTTGTTGCCGCGGTGTGAGCAAATGTTGTGAAAGCCCCGGATTTCGCCGTCTTGCCCGCGCACCACCAGGATCGAGGTGTCAGCAAACGACAAATCGCGAACGAAGTAGCTTCCCTCGTCAGGCAACTCCTCGACGCGGCCGACTTTCAGCCACACACGACGGAACAGATTGACTTTTTCACGCTCGAAGTGATCCTCATCGTAATAGGGCTCGGTCGACATCAGGCCCGTACCGAGCTCCGGATAGTGCTCCGTCAGTCCACGCTCCCCGACCTTGAGACGCACCAGATTGGTATTCGGTACCACAGTAACCATGCGATATTCCTCCTGCACCTCGTCGGCCGGCACCATTGGTCCAAATACACCAGGCGTACGGTCCGTGGGCGCGCTGCGACGCCGTGTGCCCATTTGCGAACTGCTGCAAGCCGATTGTAGCCACAATTTGCGCTGCTCCGCAACGCATCCGCTGCTTAGCCGCGGAATTGATGATGCCATATCAGGTAAATCGCTGAATGGTCTGTGGAATTGGCTTTTAATTGCCAGTAGTATTAGGGAGGGCGTTAGCATTGGGAGGGGCCGTCTGTGCTTAACTGCAATCACGCTGTAACCAAAATCACCAAGGGATTCATCTGGGGATTTGCGACGTTTGTGTTGGTCGTGACCCCGGCACTGGCGCAGGTGCTCGAAGAGGTTGTTGTCACCGCGCAGAAGCGCGAGCAGAACATCCAAGACATCGGCATCGCCATCACCGCCTTCACGGGCGAGCAGCTCGACCAGCTCAATTTCCAGGACAGCACGCAAATCCAGACGCTGACCGCGGGTCTGCACCTGTCGACCCTGAATGGAGGACAGACCCGCCATTTCACCATCCGCGGCGTGACCCAAAACGGCTTCGACGGGCACGTCGAGGCGCCCAATGCGATTTATGTGGACGAGGGTTATGTCTTCCCGGCGCAATCGGCGGTGTTCGCGATGTTCGACATGGAACGGGTCGAGGTCCTCAAAGGCCCGCAGGGGACCCTGTTCGGCCGCAACGCGACCGGCGGTCTGATCCAATACATCACCCGTAAGCCGACCGATACCTTCGAAGGGTACGGTGACGTCACCTATGGATCCCACGACCAGGTGCGGGTCGAGGGGGCGGTGAGTGGGCCGCTAACACCAACGCTTTCGGGCCGCGTGGCGGGCATGTTTCAGAAATGGGATCCGTTCTACAACAACATCTATCCCGATCAGATTCCTACCATTCCCATATTCAATCCGATCACATTCACGTTCCCACAAACTACGCTGCTCGGGTCGCCGACCGGACCCGCGGATTTGGGCGATGATGACCAATACGCGATCCGCGGGCACTTGCTGTGGGATCCCAACGAAGATGTCGATGTACTGATGACCGGGTTTCACGCCCGACAAGGCAATATATCCTCCGGTGCGGGTCAACAAGTCGGTACGACCGCGGTCCTCAACGCAGCAGGCGGTCATGTCAACACCATTTTGGCAAGAAACGATCCCAACAACTGCGAAGCCATTCTGGACACCGGCGGTTGTTTTCCCGGCGGTATCTTCTTCGGCCTCGACGGTGACATTGACGACACCCGACCCGTACCGGGCGGTGATCTGTTCGGCTACATCGACCGCGACGGCGATGGGTTTGACGTTTCGACCGATCACGTCGGCCAGATCAATAATTACGAAACGTGGGGTGGCACCGGCAAGCTGACCTGGAACATGGCCAACGACATTCTCATGACCGCGGTGGTCCACTACCTGGACAACGAAACCAGGAGAGTGATCGATGTGGATGCCGCGCCGGAGCCGCAGTCGGTCGCCACGGACGGGGGGAAGTCGGAAACATTCACGGCCGAGCTGCGCTTTAACGGCGAGTTCGAGCGGGCCCGGTGGGTGGCGGGCTTATACTACCTGTTCCTCGACGCCGACTACGAGGTCGGGCTGGGGTTTTCGCCCTTCTCGCCGATTACCCTGTCGCCCGTGTTGTTTGCGGGACTACCCGTCGAGAGCACCAGCAACGCGCAGATGGAAACGAACTCCTACTCGCTATTCGGCCAGCTCGACATGGACCTCACCGACCAGCTGACCTTCATCGCCGGGCTACGGGTCATACGCGAGGAGAAGGACTACCAATACCGGTCAGGCTTCTTCGTCAACAACGACGATGCCTTGGGAGAAGGCTTCCGGACCGGCGCGACGCCGCTCGGCCTGCCGTTCGCGTATGCGCCGTTCGCCGCCAAGACCAGCGATACCCTATGGGCGGGCAAGCTGCTGTTCGAATACAAGCCGAACGATGACTGGTTGCTGTACGCAGGCATCAACCGCGGCGTGAAGGCGGGCAGCTTCAACAACAAGGTGAACGACTTTGGCCCGAACCTGACCCCCGGGGAGATCCCTTACGACGAAGAGGTGCTCACCGCCTACGAAGTCGGCTTCAAGTCCACGCTATTCAACGGCACGACCCGCTTGAACGGAAGCTTCTACTATTACGACTACGACGATTACCAGGCCTTCACGTTCTCGCAGTCCAGTGGCTCCATCAAGAACAACGACGCCAAGATCAAGGGCATCGAGTTTGAGATCCAAACCAGCCCCTTGGACGGTCTGGACTTTCTGTTCAACGCCTCATTTATCGACGCCGAGATCACCAACCTGGAAGTCGCGAGCGGGGTGTTCAGAGACGTGACCCCCGCCTTCACGCCGCAGGTGCAGTTGGGAGGGTTGATCCGTTACGAATGGCCCAACAATATCTTCGGCGGCGGCACTTTCGCAGTGCAGGCGGACGCCTATTACGCCTCCAGTAATTATCACAACATCCGCAACTACGAGGAACACCAGTTGGACGCCCGCAGGGTCGGCAACGTCAAGTTCTCCTGGTATAGCGCCGACGGACACTGGGAGGGGACGGTGTTCGTCGACAACGTCGCCGATGAACGCTATGTGCTCAACGGCTTCGACCTGCCCACCGTGTGTGGCTGTACCGAGCAAGCCTACGGCTTGCCGCGCTGGGCCGGCGGTCGTATCCGTTACAACTGGGGCGGATAAAGCAAGGAATCGCGACGAGGACGTGTAACGTGCCCTTTGGTACGTCGCTCCTAACCGCGAGGCTGGTTTGGGCACCGCACCCGCGGGCACGTCTACGCAGGAGCCGCGTACCAAAGGGCACGTTACACGTCCCCGCGACGATTCACCTTTGGGAAGCGCCGGACTACAGCACTTCGTCTATATAGACGAAGTGCTCATCCCCTACAACACGCTCAAGGTCTGACGAAGCTTTTCAAGCACGTCTTGCCAGGTGAGGACCGCCCGGATTGCGTCTCGCGAAACGAAGTAAGGTGCGGCGACGGGTGCGTGCTGTCCCTGGCGGCCGCTTTGGCCTGTCGGTATTCCCATTCGATAGGACAAACTTCTCAGCCGCTTACCACGAACCCGTCCAGTTCAACAGTGATATCGCGCAGCGGCGCGTCGCTTGAGATTGCGACCTCTGCCTCGACTAACGCGCCGCACCCGGGGCAGAAGAATCGACGGAACACCGGTTCTGCATCGATGAAACGATGCGGATCGCCCGCCAGTGGCACGGCCTGCGCAACGGGCTGTGCTTCGCTTAGGCATCCATCCTTGTAGTTACCACTAATTGGCCCGAGATCCGTTGCGCATTTCGCGCAACAGTAGTGCGGCACTGAACCATCGGACCGTATCTGGACGTTTTCGGAAAGTTCCATCAATATCTCATTGTAGATTTTTTTCGCCGCCTTGCCGCCGGTTGTGACGCGTTCCCGGCGGGTACTGTCACGCAGGTCTCTGGTGGCGGCGGCATCCGTCCTACCCGTATCGCTGTCAACAACGACACCGTAGATGGCTCGGGCGCTTGTCACGGTGACATCGCGATTTCGGACGTCCTCCGCTACTAAATCCGGATCCCGCTCCATCGGATCCCCAAAGCCGCCGGCCGCTGACCACAATACCGCATAAACGTCGCTCGGATTCTGCTCAAAGTCCTGCTGACGTAGTCCGAGCGTCACCTCCTCACCCTCGACGCCAGCGATGTCTATTACCATTTCCTGGCGTGCGTGACGTTCCAAAATGTCCGAATCCCGTGCAAAGCGATACCGGTTTACTGTGCCTGGGTAACCACCCATCATTCCAGTCGATGTCGGGATGGCGTTTCCAGAGGAAAGGGTATCGTGCACGATACGATCGGTGTTATGTGGAATAAAGCAACTTTCGGCTGATAGCCCGCCGCGATACTTCCCGGGGCCACCAGAGTCCGCGACTTCTTTGCGGTACAAGAATAGCAGCGGAAAATCTTGTTCCGTGTGTTCAATATTCGGCATTTTACAGATTGGGGTGCGGGACTGACCGCCCGTCGAGATGCCGTCGTGATGCGAAAAGGCGCCTATCGCCCCGCCGATGGGATCTATTAACAGATACCCGTAAGGCTCGCCCCATTGATCAGTCCCGCGAAAGATAGTCGCGGGCCATTGGCTAGTGCCGCCAATGCACATTACGTCGTTGCGCATTTCCCGGTCCGCATAAATCATCTTTGACAGCACGTTATAGGCAGGATAGAGCGAGATTTCCATCGCCTGCGTCGGCGCCGTAGAAACCGATGAAGGAAACGTGCAGCAGTTAAGTGTTCCCGGACTTGGATTAAAATCGACGTGGCGCAGTGCGCCGCCAACTGCGAAATATTGCTCCCAGCACAGCAGCTGATTGAGAGCGACCATGATGGACCCTCGCCAACCGGAATAGGTAGCGTTGATGCCACCCTTTTGCAGCGCGGTCCCTTCATTTTCGAATACCAGGCGGTTGTCCTTTTTATGTACCGTCAACATGACCCGATAGACCTCGCGATCACCGGGGGCAGCACATTCAATGTAGGTTCGGTCTGACCAGGATCCATCCGGAATGCGGGTTAACTTGTCCAGGAACGCATCTTCGCCATTGGTCAAAATTTTTCGCATTACGCCCTTCACGGTTGACGCGCCGTAATGCTCAATGAGTTTTAGAACTCGTTCTTTTGCGGCCATATTGCCAGCCATCTGGGCGCGAAAATCCAGCGCTACCAAAGCCGGCTTGCGTGAGGAGCGCAGATACAGATCCTCGATGTCCTTCCGGATCTCGTTGTTTTCGATGATCTTGATTGGCGGGATCAAAATTCCCTCATCGAACGCGGATTTCGCCGACGGGCAGAAACTGCCCGGGGTAATGCCGCCGATGTCGTATTGATGCAGGCAATTGGTGATCCAACAGAAAAGCTCTGCGCCGCAAAAAACGGGACAAATCAGCATGACGTCCATTTGATGAGCCGCACCGATCCAGGGATCATTCGCCAAAAACATATCACCATCGCGGATCCCGGGGTTTTCGGCTCGGTTTTCAAGTATCCACTTCACCTGCGTATCAGCAACTCCAGACATGTACTGCATATACGGCCCGAAGTAGACGAACTCCGCGTCTTCAGTCAGTATCGACGGATTGAGGTCCAGCGCGTAAATAGCGACCGGGGAGCCGGAAATTCGCTGGATCGTTGAGCCGTGTTCCTCATTGATATTCCATAATTTGTGGCGGATCACTTCGTAGGTGACGGGATCCAAGTCTTCGTCCGCCTCGCGATGCAGCTTGAGCGATTGGGTGATCCTCAGCTCGGCTGGCGGGATATACGGCTGGATCACGCCATCGAAAATAACGTCCTGCATCTCGCTTAACTTTGTCATTTCGAGGTTCCCAATTTCAAGCTTCATTCTCGTGGAAGTTGAGTTCAAAATTAGTCCAGGCATCCACATGGAGCGATTGTCTTGGCCTCAGGACGACGGTCGTGTCCGGCATTTCTATAATGGCCGGTCCGTCAATGCTGTTGCCCGCAACCAGCGCTGTTCCATCAAAGACCGCGGTATCCGAAAATCGCTTATGCTCCTCCCAGTAAACAGGCCGCGACACGCGCCGCGCCTTCGACGAAATTGTGTCTGTGAGTTCTGGGGTGGGAGCCAGATCAGGACGCGTCATCAAGGCGGAAGCGCGAATGCGGAACGTAACGATTTGGACGCCGGTACCGCGAAAAGCGGAGCCTCGCCCATACAGTTGTTCGTACCGTTCGTAGAACCGTTCGCGTAATGGCATCTCAAAATCACTTTCAGCCCTCGTCCAGTCCAACTCAATTTCCACCTCATGGATTTGACCTTTATGACGCATATCGAGCGAAAATTTCAGCCGGTGCTGCTCACGTGGGATCCCGTCTTTTTCGAGTTGCCGTATAGCTGCTGTTTCGATACTTTCGAGCCTCGTATTGATCCGTTCGGCGTCAAACGGCGTAGTCATGATGTCTACTTGCTCGAGTACGTGGTGCAGGTCAGCGACAGCCGCGCCAAATGCACACCAAGTGGACGCGGTGCGGCTCTGAGGGATGATGACTTTTTGCACCCCGAGTTCGCGCGCGAAAGCACCGGCATGAGCTGGCCCCGCTCCGCCAAAAGCGAAAAGCACGAAGTCCCGCGGATCAAATCCTTTGCCAACAGTCATCCTTCGAATAAGGTCAGCCATCTGAATCTCAACTATCTTGGCGATGCCGCTTGCGCACTCCAGTGAGTCCATAGACAGCGTGTTCCCGAGTTCAGCGATGCCCGCTTCCGCGCCTGATTTGTCGAGTTTCATTCTGCCTTCGGCAAAATTTATTGGATCAAAGTATCCCATGACGACGTCAGCATCAGTGACCGTCGGCACCGTCCCGCCCTGGCCGTAACAAATTGGTCCCGGTACGGCCCCGGCACTTTCCGGCCCGACGCGCATGGTCCTTGTCAATTCGTCGACAGTGACCATGCTGCCACCGCCACTCCCAATCGCTTGAATATCGACTTTTGGAATGAAGTATTCGTATTGATTCACGGTACTGACAAATGAATAGACGGGATTGCCGCCGGTAATGATTCCAACATCAAACGAGGTTCCCCCCATATCGGTCGTAATGATGTCCTCGCACCCAATCAACTTGCCCAAATGAACCGACCCCGTTACACCGGATACCGGTCCGGAGTCCAGTGTCAGCAACGGCGACGCCATGGCATTGTCGACGAGGATCGTCCCACCGCCGCATTGCGTAATCTGTAACGGGTGACGGTATCCGAGCTCCACAAGACTTGCGGTCAACTTCCGGAGATAGCCCGCGGTAAGTGGGCCGATATAAGCATTTAAAGCAACGGCAGCCGTTCGCTCGAATTCTCCCCATTTTGGTACCAGGTCAGCCGAGCACGTAACGAATAGATCTGGGTGCGCTTTAGCGATCAGATCACCTACCCGTCGTTCGTGATCTGGGTAAAGGAAGGACCACAAGAAACATACCGCAATGGCGTCTACGCCTAGATCACTAAGCTGACGGATTGCAGCATCAACCTCCTTCTCATTGAGCGAGACAATAACTTTGCCGAAGCAATCAACACGCTCCGATACTCCTCTTATAAGTTGCTTGGGATGATGGGATCAGGTTTAAGTCCATCGGGAAAATGAACAACCTGCCTGATATCTCGACCGCTCACGCCGCGCGAACCGCGCATCATATGGAGAATGTCCTCGTGTCCTCTTGTAGTTATCAGGCCGACTTTGGCGCCGCGCTTCTGCACAACTGCGTTGGTGCCCACCGTAGTGCCATGAGCTAACAGGGAGATGCTGTTAAAAAAAGCATCACGATCCTTGCCGAGCTTTTGCATCGCGTAGGTCAGTGCGTCGACCATGCCCTGCGCAAAGTTATCGGGCGTTGAGGGTACTTTTGCAGTTGTGATTGTCCCGTAGTCGTCGATTACGACACAGTCGGTGAAAGTCCCTCCAATATCGACTCCAACGTGGTATTCCATCTACGCGTTCCAAGCAAGTCGATGGATAACACGTACACAAGCGCATTCTGCCTCATCGTTTACTTGTCTCATTAAATTTTTCGTCATACGCAGTCCACGAAACGTGTTCAATAGAGGAAGGCACCTGTCAGGGTTTCATCAGATCAACCCGATTGGGAAAATCCCTGAGTTCGCAAAATATAGTAACAATATTCTCGATTGATAATAACCTCTCATCGACCTTGATCGACTGGGAAGCTGTGATGTGGGCAACGGTGCGACCGGAAAAGGAACCGGCCCTGATTTTCAAGGCAACGGGGAGTGTCGTTCCTCAATATTCATCCTCGAATCTCATCTGGGCACCGAGCCGGCATCGGATCACTGTCGGGCGCTTCCCGGCCACAACCGGGCACTCAACAATTCCCCGCGAACCGCTGGTTGACCTTATAAAGCGGCCATTCACGTTTGCGTGCAGGTCGCCAATCAAAAACCCGTTGCACTCATGTCCCCGTGTCTCGCTGCAGTCTCGCGATCGAATTTGGAAAAGAGCTGATCAAACCGAGCGTTCGGCTCGCAACATATCGCCCACAGCCTGGTGAACTTCCAAGGCGGTGTGTGTTTCTTCCTCAGACAAACGGCCGTACCCGCATACAGAAGAGACACCGAAGTCACCCTGCAAGTGCCGTTCCGCAATCGTCAGCCGCTCGCGGAACCCCTCGACACCGTCGGTATGATGGATCAATCCCAGGAACACTTTAGTGTCTTCGCAGTCGAGGTCGCGAAGCGCCTCGAAGTAGCTGTCATCTGCGAGTCGCAAGACGGGCATATGGACAAAGTCTACGCGTCGCTCGATCGCGCTGACTGCCGCATTCGTTAATTGCTTGCACAGCTCGAGGTTTTCCGGGCGCGTCATCGGCCAGCCCCCTAGCGTGCCATAGCACCAGTGTAGACCTAGCAGTACTGCGTCAGGGACGAATGAACTCAGCTGCGACACGCCAGTTATCGTCTCGTCGAACTTCGTTTCCCGCGGTGGTGACCAGGGGTACGCGTCCAATATATCCCGCACTTCATTGCATATGTCGAGCTGGATCACCAGGTCGTCAGCCGGAACATGCGCGAGTATCTCTTCAATGTCGCTGCGGATCGCGTCCTCGTAGGCCGTGAACATGACGGGCCAGTCGGTCGGATCTTGGAAGTACGCAATGATCGCGCTGCCAGTCCCGGGGAAGCACACCTGAAAACGCACGCTCGTGGGGATCTCCCCCGCGTCACGTAGCCGGGTGAATGTTGCGTAGGATTCCAACGCAATCTCGGCATATCCCGTTTTGAGATGCACGGCTTGCACGCCGCGCTTGACGCGAAACATCCATCTGTTCGATGAATTTCCGATGGAGGTGGGCCGGGACGAGTCGAGCTTCTGCACAGTCTCAATGTTACGATTACCGTGGAATACGTGGTCGGATAGATAGCCAATCCAGGCGGCACGAGGACCAAACTCGCCGTCCGGCAGGCAGAACACATACGGTCCGACATACTGGCCGCAGGCCCGAAAGACCTCTTCGGCCGACTTGAGGGGAATGCTGCCGGCCATCAGAATTTCGCCTGACATACGCATTACGGTGGCCTCTGAGTGTGGTCCCTGATCGTCTCACGTTTCGGCCCCTTTTCCGACGGGCTAATTAACGTCAAACGATCTAACTAGCGGGCTATCTCGGAAGACCGATTTGGGTAGATTCAGAAACAGACGCGTAGCGCTCCCGTTACGCGGTTGACGGCCAGATCCAGCCCGTCATTGACAGTTGAAACGTGACGCGAACGTCTTTTTCGGAGGCCTGGTCAAGTCGCAATTGCAACCTGTGTGGGCAAATAGGTGCCCGGTTTTTACAGTAACTAAACTGGGCACTATTTAACGATTTCCTGCCACCGGCACCATGATGTGGGCATAAGGGGTATCCTTCCACATCACGTAAGGGCCACCGACGTTTGGATCGTCGGTTATTCCCTTCAGCTGTTCTCGCGGCACGATCACCATCAGGTGCGGGCCGGTCTCGACATAGTCATCCGCGTTTTTCCGATCCGGATGATATGGGTCGGAGTTGCTCACGCCCGCGCCGTAGTCGCCCTGCAACATGTAGGAGACGCCGAAGCCAGTAGCTTGGAATTCCGCCTTGCTGGTAAACGCGCCAGCATTTCCATCCAGAGCGCGTCATTGCACATCGGTGCGCCGTCGCCGGGCATCATATCCGGCATGCAGGTCCAGCCGTTGCTGCCTTGCTGCAGAATCGTGCCGTCGGTTTCCATGATGGTCGCCTCGTCGCTGATGAAGCTGGGCGCTGCGGTCTTGGCGTGGGCGATCCTGGCATCGCTCGCCTCGTCCGCGACGGCGGAAGCTAAGTTCACGATGGCCAGCGTTAGCGTGGCCAACAAGGCATAAAAGATTTTTTGTTTCATGATTTTCTCCACGATGAGTTTCTAAAAACAGAGTGAGTATAGACCATCTGTTGTTCATCCAGCCCAATTCCTCAAAGTGCGCGGCTGCAATACTCTTTATGAATCACAATTTAGGTCGTGAAAACCACAAAGAAAAATAAATGGAGTAATAAAATGGGGTCAGATACACATTTTTTTTCGCATGACCTGTCTGAAAAGCGATTTGTCAAAAATGTGTATCTGACCCCATTTTATTACTCCATACGAACACAGTGCGGGATCAGGCAAGGATGCCTCCCTTAGCGGCGGCCAACCCAGAAGTGTCAATCGGACTCGACCAGATTTGAAACGCTCTGTTAGATCACAGATCGCCCAATAAAGGTCAACTACTTTTCGAGGCGTCCACCGTCAGCCAACGTTCGGGACGCATGCGCACGAGGATGGGCTCCACGCCTTGCATGAAATCCCGCATCGCTGCGATATAGTCGTCGCCGCGCTTTGCCCCAGGTAGCGATGCGCCAGGTGTCGCGTATCGTGGTCGGTGTCGGCTGCTTCGATCGCGACGATCGGACCTTCGATGCTGGCATACTTGTAGGGTGGTTCCTCGCTCTGCACACACAGGCTGACGCGCTCTCCCTGTCTTAACAGCTTGCCTTTGCGCGATAGCCTGGCCGTTGTCATCCAGAGATCGCCGCCGAGTTCGTACTCGTATCAGATGGGGATGGTGAGCGGCCCCCGGTCGCCGTCCGGTATCGCGAGTACGCCAATGTGGACATCCGCGAGAAAGGCTTCACGTTCCTCGCGCGTCATTGCCGTTGTCATTATCCCCACTCCTAAACGTCTGTCCCCCTGTGGTGATTGAGGCGCGGGGGATCGCGGCAAGGCCGCCGCTGCTACAAGCGAGCTATGTGCGCAGTTCGGTTTCGGGATAAAACGCGTACCAGACCATCCAAAAAATTTCACTGGCCACCGCGATACGCTCGAGCTTGCCTGCGGGTGTATTGCCGTGCACATCAATAGACGTTAGCGCGGCCACGGGTACAGCGCGGCCCTCGATGTTGCGCTCGAAACCACCGACTGTTTCGAATTCGGGATAATAGACAAGAACGATCGGCTTACCGCCAATGTCAGTATTGATGATCCAGTTGTTGCGTTCGAAGTGATCGTAGGTGAACGCTACCGAGTCGTCGCCGAGTTTGACACCCCAGACCATTTCCTTCGGATGCAGGCGACTCAGTCCCGGGTCCTCCACGTCGATGGTCGGGAACACGGGCGCATCCAGTTCGTGCTGCCAATTAATGACTGTGCGTAACATCATTCTGGTCAGAGTATCTCTGAAGCCACTGCCCGGGTTGTACAACACCTTTCCCTGGGGATAGATGGCGGCAAAGGCGTCAAAGTTCATGACCTGAGTCGGATATTCCTGCAGTTGTTCGCCAGTGTCCTCCGTCGAACCGTAGATTTGCTGGATCGGCTGACCGGTTTTGGTATCGAACATGATCAGATTGTTCTTCAGTTGCGTAAACACTTTGAGTTCAACTTTCTCCTCGCCTAGATACGGGCTGTAGGCAACGCCAAGATGGCTAAGCGAACAGTAGGTCAAGACTATTTCTTCGCCGCCGATGATATCCCCGACAATGTGCGGTTGGCGCATCCACTTGTTGGGAAAGGCGCGCGCGTCGCCGCCGTGTTCCACCACCATCACCTCGTCACCGCGGCGCAGATGCTTCTGGGCTTCGGCGACCGATATGAACTCCGCGCCGGTTTGTTGTGGTTGGAACATGATGTAGGTTACGAGCAGGAAGCCGCCTACAAATAGCGATACGAACATCAGTGAATTCACGGCCACGGCCTTCCAGCTCATCACTGAGAACTTGAAGTTTGCCAACATTGCGACCACAAACGCCGCGGCGCCAATCGCCATCAGTTCCTGACGCAGATGAAAAATCGTCAAGTATACGGCTCGTGGAGCCTGTACCAGCCACTGCGTGAGATCGGCAAGAAACAGAAAGCCCAACAGTGCCGTCACGTAGGCCACTGCAAGAGAGCCAAAAATCAGAAATCGAGGTTTGGTATTGTCATTCATCGCCGTTCTCCAAAACTGCAGAAACGAGTTGTCTTTGACAGAGCACCTTCATCAACCCGGACGCATCGCTCCAGCGGATTCAGCATCAAGCCCGGTCAGATCGTATTTATTGAGGACACCCTCTAGATCATAGCTCTTTTTAGCGTTTGGACGCGGTTATTGCCGATACCGACGACGCAACCCACTATTTTTTCTATACTGATAGTAATCTCCCGACAATTCAGCAGCGCGTAACGGACTTTACGCAGACCGCGCCGGCGGGAATTTACCAGTCGCGGTGGCCGCCTAACAATGAGACCGATGCCATGCATAAAGTGAGCGCTATATACGTCCCGCCAGAAGGTGCCGATATCTGGTTTGATCGCGATTATTACAATGCAGTGCACGTGCCCATGATGGCCCGGGATTTCGCCGGCAAGGTGCCGTTTACCAAGTTGGAGTTGCAATGGAATGTAACTGAGATGGTCAACACCAAGACCGCGACACCGTCGGCCAATTCCACGCACAGTCCACCCAACGTGGTCGTATCACCGTTCGTGGCCGACATATACTTCGATACTGAAGAGGATGCGCGGCGTTTTGCCGACTTTGTTGTCAGCAACGATGCTGCCTCGCTGCATACTGACGTTCCCAAGTACACGAACTGCGATATCAAATGGGTGATCAGCGAGATCGAGCTGCCCGGCTGAGGTCATCGACACTAAGCACCGCATTCCGTTTGGAGAGAAAACCCATGGCTGATACCCAATATGACGTTGCAATACTCGGTGGTGGCCTTGCCGGTCTGACGCTGGCATTGCAGTTGCGGCAACGCCGGCCCGACATATCGTTGCTGGTGATCGAAAAGGCAACGCTCCCCTATCCCGCAGCAGCCCACAAAGTCGGGGAATCCACCTCAGAGCTTGGAAGTCTTTATCTCACCGATTTGTTGGGTCGCGAGTATTTGGAGAAAAATCAGATCCGCAAAGCCGGTCTGCGGTTTTTCTTCTCGGCCGGCGACAACAACTCGCTTGCGGCACGCGCGGAATATGGCACCAACGATTTTCTACCCATCCCCGCCTATCAGCTCGATCGCGGCCTGCTGGAGAACGAGATGTGGGAAAAGGTCGAGGGCCAGGGAACGCGTTGCCTGAGCGGCTGTACGCTCGAGCGGGTTGAGAAGGGCGAGGATTTTCATACGGTGTATTATCAAAGCGACAACACCGAGCACAGTGCACGCGCCCGCTGGCTGGTCGATGCGACCGGTCGCTCGGCGTTTCTAAAGCGCCAGTTCGGCCTCAATAAGCGAGCTGATCACGCGCCCAGCGCGTCGTGGTTCCGAATTTCAGAGCGCATCGATATCGACGACTGGTCCGACGATCCTGACTGGAAAGCGCGAATGGAACCGAACTTCCGCTGGCGCGCGACTAATCATTTATTGGGTCCCGGCTATTGGGTGTGGATCATCCCGTTGGTATCCGGCTCGACCAGTATCGGCATTGTAGCGGCCCCCGAATATCACGATTTCAAGGACTTCAATACCTTCGATCGAACCATGGAATGGCTGCAGTCGAACGAACCTATGGTTGCGAACTTCGTCAAAACGCGGCTCGACAAGGTGCAGGACTTCGGTGCGGTTCGCCACTTCGCGCTGGGCAGTGAGCGCGTATTCTCAACGGAACGCTGGGCGTTAACGGGTGAAGCGGGTGTCTTCGTCGATCCCTTTCTGTCACCGGGCACCGACTTTATCGCCATCAGCAATCAGATGGTCACCGACATGGTGTGCCGGGATCTCGCAGGCGAGCCGTTCGAGGAGTACACGGAGTTTATGGGGACTTATATCCCAAAGTCACAATTAGACCGGGGCGATTCCGTAACTACTTGCTCTCGCGGACGAAATTGAACGGGCGGAAGAACGTCTCACGCACCTGCTCGTCCGACATCCCCGGCATGTCGATTCCGACGTCCATCTCAGCCTTGGAGGGCTGATAGTCTTTCGGCGGTAACACCATTATTTTTTGTTCCGGGATGCGCGCTGGGGCACGATTTGTTTGGCGCTTAATCTTTCGGTCCTCCGAGTATTTCTAATATGGCAGGGAATCTTACAACTCCAACTGAGGTGTGATTGTGTAGTCCTCTGGGCGGCAAATGCGTGGGGCGTTAGCGCCAAGCTCCCGGTCTAAATTAAGTAGACCGATTTTCCCATGTTTATCGTTGTGATCGTAAGTGACAAGGGTGGTGACTTCGTTCAAAATTGCGGTGGCTAGGATAATCGAATCCACAGGCGTCAATCCTTTATGATGTCTACGAAGCTCCGCCGACTTCAATCCCACGCCGAAATCCACGTTCCTTCGAGCCACATATTCATTCTCAAACCATCTTCTAATCAGGTCGTTTTGATCTTCTTGGCTCATGCTTTGTGCCACGAGACCATCGATATACATAACCTCAGAGACACTCGCCATTGACACAACGATCCGGAGTTCGCCTGATTCTGCTCTGACCAGCATGGGGACGATAGATGAATATTTTCCGGGATATTTAGAGATGGCATCTATGATGATGCAGCTATCCCATGCGACCACTTCCTTAGCCATCTGAATCTCGCAGCTCTCTTATCGCTTCTTCCGAACTTCGATCGTCTTCCCACGCGAATCCTGATTCATGAAGCACGGACATGGGAAGCGGGGGCTCGCCTAGCGGCCCCTCCCAGGAATCAACCTCAATGGACAGCGCTTTATGCGAGTTGGAATATCTCGCTTTACCAAGCACGCGAAGCCGATGTGTAATAAGCCCCCCTACCTTTTCTGCATCATTTGGATTGAATTTACATTTCGTTGGAAGCCCGAAAATTGGGTCGTAAATGCAGAACTCCGATTTCCCACCGTAGACGGTGATTTGACCAAGCTTTCCTTCTAACTCGGTTAGAACCTCGTAGCTTTTAGAATAAATGAGTGCATCAGCCGAAGCGGCAGAGCGCTTTGTTACATGTACAGGATCTTGTCCTTCGGACACAAATGATAGTTTTCTTATCCCCTCCCCAACGGGAGCCGAAAGCCGCTTGACTCTTGCAAGCGCGCGATCGTCGAATCCACGAGGACGTTTCCTTTCGGATTCCAACAAAGACAGACCGGCAAGAAAGGATTCAATTGCTGCTCCGGAACCACCGGACATGCTGTGCAGTCCTACGTCCAGTGGGCTCGATTTTGATGCGGACATAATCGACCACTGAGATTCACTATCAAGAATGCGCAAAAGTCCTATCGTGTTTTTCATCACCTTCATGAAATCATTCGCAGCGATGATGTCACCGGTTCCCTCAAGAAGCATTCGTATGGTGTCGTCCGGCATGGGATTTGCTCTATATCGGTAGATTCATCACCGGAATGGTACTCCCCCCTCAGTCGAGCGTCTAGCCAACGGGCGCCCTATTCCCTCGCTCCTGATGGTAGTCCGTTGTCGTCGATGAGGTCCTGATACCGGAGTCGCTTTCCCACCCATACCCACAACGACGCTGCCCATCTGGTCGATAGTGTCCTGCTCGCGGATGTTGTGGCGACCCTCGAACTCGGTGACGTACCGGTCCAGGTGCTTCGGCGACATCTTGTGGTAGATGCCGACGTAGCCACGCTTGAGCATGGACCAGAAGCTCTCCGCGCCGTTGGTGTGCACCTGCCCCCGGACGTACTCTTTGACGGAGTGCTTGACCGCTTCGTGCATCATGGGCAGTCCCTCGTAGGCGCTCGCCTCATCGGTGTAGACCGTGGCATCAGGGGCGGTGTGTTTGACGACGAACCCTTGCAACGTCGGCGCATCAGTCCGGGTGATCACCTGAGCGCGCACCCGCTTGGTCGCCCGGTCCTTCACACCGACCACCGCGACCTTGCCGATTGCGCCGCGGGCCGGTGCCCGCCAGTTCCTTGCGCTTGGCGTTGCTCATGTTGGCGCGCTTTCCGCCCATGTACGTCTCATCGACTTCAACCGGTCCCGCGAACATCGCGGAACCCGACTCTACCGCATTGCGCAGCCGGTGGAGCATGAACCATGCCGCCTTCTGGCCGATGCCGAGTTCCCGGTGCAGCTTCATGGACGATACACCCTTGATGTTCGTGGTGAACAGATAGACTCCGATTGCCCATATACGGTACGGGAGCTTCGACCCCTCCATGACCGTGCCCTTGCGCAGCGTAAACATGGGACGACCGTGGCAATCCCGGCAACGATGCGTCATCGTCTTGTGCTTGATGCCGGACTGGACGTGGAAGGAGCCGCAGGCGGGGCAATGCGGGCCGTTCGGCCACCGGCGCTCGGCGATCCACTTCTCTGCCTCCGTCTCGTCGCGGAACATGTCTGCCACCTGAAGCAGGGTCACTCCCTTGCGATGCGCATTCCCCGGTGCCTTCTGTGCCATCGTCCGCCCCTCCGAAATTGTGACTATAAGATAAAGGATTCAGGGACTGGAG
>CBDDBH010000019.1:107500-138320 GCA_965225625.1 Gammaproteobacteria bacterium | reverse complement strand
AGACTAAAGTACTTCGCATTAATGCCTTGTTCGCGGCAGAACGTCGCTGCGGTCATGCCACTTTTGGCTTGTGCCTGAAACACCGCTTCCCAGTCCGATTTTGTGCGTCGCCTCATCCTCTGGTCCTCCGTTATTGAGCAAACGGAGATCCTTTACACTCAACACAGTTCAACCGATAGGGTGCGGTTCACGTTGCGCTTACTTTCGGCTATTCGATCAACCTGATTACGTTGTTCGGACTGCTGCTCGCCGTGGGGATCGTCGTTGATGACTCGATCGTCGTCATCGAAAACACCAAGCGGCTGCTCAGTGATGGACTGCCGCCGCGCGAGGCGGCTATCCGCTCCATGGAACAGGTCACGGGTCCCGTGATCGCTACCACCCTGGTGCTGCTGGCCGTGTTCGTGCCGGTCGGCTTCATCCCCGGCATTACCGGCAAGCTGTATCAGAACTTTGCGGTCGCAATATCCGCGGCCGTGGTCATATCCTCGGTTCTGGCACTCACCTTGAGTCCGGCGCTGTGCGCAGCACTGCTGCGCAGCGAGGCGCCCAGGCCGTGGTTGCTACTGCGGATCTTCAACGCGGGCTATCTTCGCGCAGTCGGCTTTTACGACCGCAGTATCGCCTGGCTGATCCGCAGGGTCGTTGTGGTGATGTGCGTGTTTGCCGGACTCGTGACACTGGCGGTTGCCGGGTACCGGACCTTGCCGTCCGCGTTTTTGCCAACCGAGGACATGGGCCGTTTTTACGTCAGCATACAGTTACCCGAGGGGGCGGCACTGCCACGCACGGAAGGGGTAATGGACGAGGTGGACCGCATCCTGCTGAATACCCCCGGCGTAAAATATGTCATCCAGATTGGCGGCTTCAATCTCATCAGCCGCACCAACGCGACTAATACCGCGTTCGTGGTGGTCGTCGTCGAGCCATGGGGCGAGCGGCCGCCGGTCAAACAGATTGTCGAACGGGTGCAGGGTCAACTCCGGGGTATCGAACAGGCCAATGTGTTTGCCTTCTTGCCATCGTCCATCCGCGGTCTCGGCAGCACGGGTGGGTTCGAATTTCAACTCCAGGATGCCGCCGGACGCAGTCCGCAGGACCTCGCTGCGGCACTGCGCGGGCTCATCGTCAACGCCAACCAATTGCCCGAGTTGCAACGGGTCTTCAGTACCTTTCAGGCAGATGTGCCGCAGATATTTCTGGAGATCGACCGGCGTAAAGCCAAGACGCTCGGCATTTCCTTGGATGAGGTCTTCGAGACCTTGCAGGCACAGCTCGGCGCCCTGCACGTCAACGACTTCAACAAGTTCGGACGGGTCTACCAGGTACGCATCCAGGCCGACGAGACGTTCCGCGACGATCCCGAAGATATCTCACGCTTATACGTACGCAATCAACACGGCGATTCAGTGCCACTCGGCACCTTCGTCAATGTGCAATCGATTATCGGACCGGAGAACGTCAGCCGCTACAACATGTACAGGTCGGCCCAGATCAATGGCTCGGCGGCGCCCGGTCACAGTTCCGGTGATGCGATAGCCGCCATGGAGCGCGCGGCGCAGGCAGTGCTGCCGGAGGGAATGCGCTTCGAGTGGAGCGGCATAAGCCGTGAAGAAGTTGCGACTACCAATCAAGCGCCTTTATTGCTCGCCCTCGCCATCATCTTCGTTTACCTGTTCCTGGTCGCGCAGTACGAAAGCTGGGCGCTGCCGTTTGCGGTCATTATGTCCGTGCCGGTAGCTATATTGGGCGCACTCGCGGCTTTGTACCTGAACGCCATGGCAAACGACATCTACGCGCAGATCGGTATGGCCATGTTGATAGGCCTGGCGAGCAAGAACGCGATCCTGATCGTGGAATTCGCCATGCGCGAACGGCGTGCCGGACGTTCTATCCTGGCCGCCGCCGAAGCCAGCGCGCACTTACGTTTCCGCGCCGTGATGATGACCGCGATGTCGTTCGTGTTCGGCGTGTTGCCCTTGGTCCTCGCGACCGGCGCCGGCGCGGCGAGCCGCCATTCTCTCGGCATGCCGGTGTTCGGCGGCATGCTCGCCGCCGGCCTGGTCGGCAGTTTCTTCCTACCGGTGTTCTATGTGGCCGTACAGACTATGACCGAGAGAATAAGCTCGCGAGTCGACGCGGCATCCCCACAGTCACAACCCTAGCCCGCATTTCAACCGTATCGGTGGCGTGGGCGGAGCGCTTTTCGGTTGGGCATGGTGTTGACACCTCTTGCAAATCTTGGACTAAACTGACACGGCAATGGTCCAGTTGCAAAGCGACAGAGAAAGATCGACGATCCGTGCGCACTGTCCGACGAGATCAAATCTGGAGAGTGTTTCCACAACGCCTCCACGCCAGGCTTACGTTATGGAGATGAGGTGATCGCTGGACTACTTGGCAATGGCCCGGTTACCTTACGCACTCCGAAGATGAGCTGATAAACCTGGCCGACGGGGCTTTACTCAAGAGCAAGAAGCTGGGTCGAAATAAGGTAACCAGCTACTCGAATCTCGCTGAGGGATCTGCACAAGACCTGTCGCCAGATACGGACGATAACGGTTCCGCGAAACGCAGCTACTCCTAAACAAACAGCGATCGCCCTGAGACTTCAGGATTCAGGATCGATAAGACTCCTCGGGCGTGCGATACCGTAACCTTGGCCGTAATTCACGCCGATCTCGCGAAGTTTGGCCAGTATTGCGTCATTTTCTACAAACTCGGCGATGGTTTTCATTCCCATCGTCTGACCGACCTCGTTAATCGAGCGCACCATCGCAAAGTCCTTGGGATCCTCGACCATATTCTTTACGAACATGCCATCTATTTTCAAATAATCCACAGCAAGATTCTTAAGGTAGGCGAATGAAGAAAGGCCGCTGCCGAAATCGTCCAAGGCGAATTTGCAGCCGTGGTCCTTCAGCGAATTTATAAATCGAGAGGCGCTTCCCATATCCGCAATAGCGGCTGTTTCCGTTATCTCGAAACAAAGCTTTCCGGGAGGCACGCCGGATTCGTTTATGTGACGAATCACAAATTCGAGAAATTCGTCTTCACCGATGGAAAGACCGGACAGATTGATTGAGCACATCGCTATATTCTGCAATCGTTGCGGGTTGTCCACTAGCCAAGCCATGGTGGAGCCAATGACCCAACGATCTAATTTCGGCGATATGTTGTAACGTTCCGCCGCCGGCAGAAAAGAACCCGGGGCAATGCTCGTGCCGTCGGTATCAAGCATCCGGATCAATATTTCGAAGTGTTCCTTTTCGTTAAGGTTTTTATCAATCGCAACGATCGACTGACAGAACAAAACAAAGGCGTCCGCTTCGAGCGCACGGTTGATACGCGCAACCCATTTCAGCTCCTGTTGTCGTGTCGAGATCGCAACGTCGTCATCACGATAGATCCGGACTCGATTACCGCCTAATTCCTTGGCGGAATAACAAGCCGTCTGGGCTTTCTCCATGAGGTCGGTAGGGTTTGACAGGCCTTCTGTCCCTGATAAGCCCATGCTGAAGCTAATGGAGTAGCTTTCGCCGCCCCAATCAAAACGAAAATCGTGAATTTTATCCAGCAGACCCCGGGCAACCTTCTCAGCCTGCTCAAGCGTGCAGTGCTCCATGAATATCGCGAACTCGTCACCGCTTATGCGCGCCAGCGTATCCCGGCTGCGGACATGGTCACGCATTAGTCCGGAAAGTTTTCGTATCAGTGTGTCGCCGGCGATATGGCCACAGGTTTGGTTGATCATGCCGAAATTGTCGATATCGAGGTAACACAGCACATGGTCCACATGTTCGATCTCAGGCGAACTCAACACCCAGCGAAGTCGATGTTCCACACCTCTGCGATTGACGAGTCCGCTCAACAGGTCGTGACTGGCCTGGTAGGACAGTTGCTCGTGCAACTTACGCGTCTCGGTAACATCATCGCAGACCAACAGCAAAGAACTTTTGCCGTCGTTCTCCTCGATAACCCTGGCCGTCTCTTTCAGCCACTTCAGACTCCCGTCTTTTACAACGCTTCTGATCTCGTGACTCTGGATGCTTTGCGGAGCTGAAAAACACGCCTGCAGAAAGTTTCGACTCAGCTCTTTGTCTTCGGTATAAACAAAATCGAACACCGAGCGTCCCAACAGTTCCTCCACTGTGTAACCAAGCTGTAGGGCGCCGAATTGATTTGCGGAACGAATTCGTAATTCGTCATCGAGGGTGAAATACATTGATGGGTTATCTTCATAAAGGAAGCGATAGCGCCGTTCGCTCTGTTGCAGTGCCTTCTCTGCGTTTTTCCGGTCAGTTACATCCCGTGCGATTGCCAGAACAGCTTTCGTGTCGTTTAGCTCGATGATTTCAGCGGACACCTCGCACAAATGGCGTTCGCCCGCTCGATCATATAACTCGACGGGCCACGCACTCGCGATCCCCTCTTCTGCCATTAGCGCGAGAAACGCCTTACGCTCTTCGGGCCCGCCCCACAAACCAAAGTCCGTAGTGCGCAGACCGATGACGTCCTGCCTGCTATATCCGGACAGGCGCACAAAGCTGTCGTTGACATCGAGCACCTTACCGTCTTCAAGGAGGCTGAGGCAGATCGGATCGGGACTTGCGTGGAACGTCTTTGAAAATTTCTCCTCCGAACGTTTCAACGCCCGTGTGACATCTAACGCTGACGCTTTATTCGCTTCGGCGCGCTGTGCCAGTTCACGGTTTTTCTCCCGTAGCTCGTCGAATGCACGCTTGCGTGCGATCTGGCTGTCAACCCGTGCCAACAGCACTTTAGCGTTTATGGGCTTGATGGCGTAATCGTTGGCGCCGAGCGAAAGCGCCATCGCAATGTCTTCATTTGTGTCCTTGACGGTTACCATGATGACCGGTAACTCAGTGTCCGAACGCGCCTGCCGCAACTCCTGAAGCACGTCCAGTCCGTTCATATCCGACATCAAGATATCGAGGAGGACGAGATCAAATTCACGGGAGGACGTAAGGGCGAGCGCGTCGCGGCCACCGGTGCATTCGGCGACGCTGTAGCCCGCGGACTGGAGAGCAGCCTTGATGATGCTACGGGTCGTTGCGCTGTCATCGACGACCAAAACACGGCCGATTTCTTCGGGACTCAGGCTCGCGGTAGAGTCTCGCTGGACTGCGTTCTTAGACGGTTGCACGGTCTTTTGAGATGCGTTTTTCGCAAAAGTGTGTGATCAATGGATATTTCCAAGTACGCAAATGCGCACGCTCCTTGGCCTGCGATCCGAACGGGACCATGCCGATAATCCAGTACATATGTTGCATATTGTGTCAACTGCGCCAGGGTTGCAACGGCTGAGATGGTGAAAAAGCGCCTCATCCAGGCGCAAATCGGGTGATGTACCGACCCTTAAGCCGGTCGACAGCTCCGCCTGCGAGTCGGCTGGTGCGCGAACGCCAGCTTATTGATATCTGCGCTGTTTGGAGCGCGCTTCTCACCCGCCCGGCGGTAATGGCCGTATAATGCGGCACCTTTTGGCGGTGCCCAATGATGTTTCCCACTGACTGCTTACGTAATATCGCGATTATCGCGCATGTAGACCACGGCAAAACAACCCTTGTCGATCGCCTGCTGCAGGAATCCGGCACACTGGATTCGCGCGCGACAGTGCCCGATCGCGTGATGGATTCGAACGTGCTCGAACGCGAGCGGGGTATTACGATTTTCTCGAAAAATACGGCGATCCGTTGGCGCGAGTGGCGCATCAATATAGTCGACACGCCCGGCCACGCTGACTTCAGCGGCGAAGTCGAACGTGTATTGTCGATGGTCGATGGCGTGCTATTGCTGGTCGATGCGGTCGAAGGTCCGATGCCGCAGACGCGCTTCGTAACGCAAAAGGCGTTCTCCTACGGTTTCACGCCCCTCGTCGTAATCAACAAAATCGATCGCGATGGTGCACGTGCAGACACGGTACTGGATCGTACTTTTGATCTCTTCGACCGACTCGGTGCGAGCGACCAGCAGCTCGACTTTCCTGTAATCTATGCCTCGGCCCTCAAAGGGTATGCGGGAACCGAGCCCGACGTGTGCGGTGGCGACTCACTGCCATTGCTTGAGGCCATCGTTGCGCACGTTCCGCCACCTGATGTGGAAAAGGACGGCCCGCTGCAATTGCAGGTTTCCAGTCTCGACTACAACTCCTATGTAGGAACGCTTGGCATCGGCCGCATCAGCCGCGGCATTGTTAAGAGAAACTCGCCAATCAGCCTTGTACGACGCGACGGGGCGGTGCAGAACGAACAGCTCATGCATTTGTATGGATTCGACGGCCTCGAGCGCATCCCGATCGACACCGCCGGTGCCGGCGATATCGTGGTCTTCAGCGGCATCGATGATTTGCAAATCTCCGACACGGTATGTTCGCGCGGCGAACCGTCCGGATTACCGCCTTTAAAAGTCGATGAGCCGACGATCAGTATGACATTTCAGGTTAACAAGTCGCCGTTCGCGGGCCGGGAAGGCAGGTATCTCACCAGCCGCCAAATCGAGGCGCGGCTCGCCCAGGAGCTCAAACACAATGTCGCGCTTCGCGTAGAGCCCACCAGCGATCCCGACAAGTTCCGGGTTTCCGGCCGCGGCGAGTTACATCTTTCCATACTGATCGAAACGATGCGTCGCGAAGGCTTTGAGTTGGCTGTGTCGCGTCCCGCGGTAATCGAACGAGAAATTGACGGCGCCATCCACGAGCCGTGGGAACTCGTGACTGCAGATTTCGCCGAGGACTACCAGGGCGCTGTCATGAAGCGGCTGGCGGAGCGCCGGGGAGAATTGTTGGATATGACGTCCGATGGCCGAGGTCGCGTGCGTCTGGAGTACCTCATCCCGGCTCGCGGTCTTATTGGGTTTCGCACACACTACCTGACCGTTACCGCCGGCACTGGCTTGCTCTATCATGTTTTCGAAAAATACGCTCGGCGCGTTTCCGCCCAAATCGGACAGCGCACGAATGGCGTGCTTGTCTCGACCGTCAAAGGTAAGGCTCTTGGATACGCGCTGTTTAACCTGCAGGAACGGGGGGCTTTGTTTATCGGCCATGGCGTTGAAGTCTACGAAGGTATGATTGTCGGCATCCACAGCCGCAGTAACGATTTATCCGTAAACCCGACAAAAGCCAAACAGCTTACCAACATCCGCGCAGCTGGAACCGACGAGAATATCCTGCTCACGACGCCGCTGAAACTTTCACTCGAGCATGCGCTGGAATTCATCGACGATGACGAGCTTGTCGAGGTAACGCCGAAGAATATTCGCTTGCGCAAAAGCTTACTGGCAGAGGGCGAACGCCGACGCGATGCGCGATTGCGTGCCTAGCCCGGTGGATTCACCGAGCCGATCGTGTTGAACAAGAGCTCATCATTCGGCGCCAGTGTGTCAACGTAGGCCTTCTTGCTGTGACTGATACCAAGCTCAAGCATCATTTCACAGAGTTTGTGCGCGTTTAGGCCCGGGTTAATGACCGGCACAGGCAGCCGTTCGCGCAGATAATCATAGGCGCGATGCATGGTCGTTGAACCAATGACGATCACGTCGGCTCCGTCCTCGTCGATTGCAGCGCGGCACTCCGCCTCAATCTTAGGAAACACCTCCTTCTCTTTACCCGCCAGTAGCTTCTGAGGATCCGGACCAACATCGAGGGTCCGGATCGACGCAAGACGATGCCACAGCCCCTGATCGTCCAACGTCCGCTTGTACAACATGTGCCACCGATCCCACATCGTGACAACTGAGAATTTGTGTCCGAGCATACAGGCGAACAGAAACGAGGCCCGCCCAGGACCGATCACCGGTATGGACAAGCGCGACTGCAAAGCATTAACGGCAGAGTCACTGCTTGTGTTTATACAGATCGCGTCAACACCATCCGCCGCAGCCCTGAGGCCCGCTTCGAGCACAAACATCTCTGCTACCGCAAGTTCATAATGGCTGTCGTAAAGAGTCGCACCGCCGCGTACGCAGGCAAACTCCACCTCGATGCCCGGCGTATGAATTCCTGCGGAATTTGCATGGCGACGTCTTCGGCCAGTACCTCCTCGGGTACCCATACTGGATAAATCACGCGGATTCTTTTAGCCATCTTACTTTCTCCAAAGTGATTGTGTGCGCAGCCAATGCATCGCGCGAAACCGGGATCAACAGGCGGGCCAACCGCGCACCGAGACGCGATGCATGATGCGATTATCCTCGACGGAATGCGCCCGTTCGAGTCGTTCGGCACTGTGTAAAAGCTGAGCGTTGTCCCATATCACGAGATCGTTGAGCTGGTATCCGTGTCGATAAACAAAGCGCTTGTCGGTCGCGTGCTGTGCCAGCTCTTGCAGAAAGTCACGAGCCTCGTCATCAGGCATGCCGTCGATGCCGATCCCGGTATCCGCAGCTGCATAAAGCGCCGGCGTTCCGCTTACCGGATGCCGGCGCACCAATGGATGGTGGACTCTGGGCATGGAGCCATCAGTACGACCTTCATAGCAGTGGATCACCGTCATATTATTCACCTGGGTTTGCAGCGCTGCCGGTAAAGCTTCATAGGCCGCAACTTGATTGGCGAATAATGTGCCGCCGCCACGCGTTGGAACGGACACAGCGTTCAGCATGGTAAAACTGGCCGGCTCCTGTGTGTGAACAAGATCCGTATGCCAGTGGGCCCCGCCGTTAAGCTGCCGATCATCGCGCCCGTCGGCGTTGGACAAAGACATGACCCCAGGGAGTCCATCAAGACGGAGATTGACTTCATTATGGTGAATTAGGCGACCGAGGCGCGCGCCGAAATCGCTGAGTTCGCCCGGCTGCAGTTCTTGGTCCGGTATGCAAACCACCGCATGTCGATACAGGGCGCTCACGATCGCGCGCGTCTGCGCTTGCGCCGCCTGACTGATTCGAAGTCCTGAGATCTCAACGCCTATCGACTCGGATAGAGCTCGCGTTTTGTATGCAGTGGTCATCTTGACGTTGATGGTATCAGCTTACCCGGGGCGGATACGCAGTCGTAACAAGACAATGGTATTGTGGTGGCTTCGTCAATTAGCTGAGCAGGGATGGCTTATGCAGGCATCAATAGCGCGTTTCCGTGTCGCACCGGTCGCAGGAGTGCTATGGGCGATTTTGTGCCAACAAGGCTTCTGCGAAACCGAGGTGGAAACTGAAAAGCCGAGGGTCGCGGTGTTTTCCGGCCCCAATGCGACCATCCAGAACAGCGTGCCGCTGGTGACAAGCAACCAGGCCAGAGAAAGGCACGGTCTGGCATTGCTGAAGGATCCGGACGGTAGTTCGTTACGCTTCGACCACCTGGCCCCGCAACGTCTGGCGGCGCCGGTGGAAATTCTCATCGAGCAGTTCAGCGCCCATCCGCTGGAACATGATGCTGCCGAACTTTACGGTCCGCCCGACGGATATATCGGTAGCAACGGCGCATTCAGCAAGATCCGGCAAGGGCCGCAAGACAAACCCGTCTACAAAGCAACCTTGCGACCGGAGGACGGACTGTTACTGTTGCCGTACATGGCGCTTCAATCAGATGGTTCGCCGTGGGAGGACGACTGTAGTCAGCGTCTGGCGCCGGCGGATAATTGTCGACAGCCCTTTTATCCCGATGCCTCACGAGTCTTCGAGGAGATCGATCGAACTATCGCGGGTCGCACTAATAGCGGAGTCGGCAATTGGCTCGCCGCCAAAGCTGATTTCGACTTCTACCGTGCCCTGCCCTCTGGCGGGTACAAACACGGCCTGACTGCCGAGTTACGAACCGATGCGGTCCACGGCGCTCGCGGCAATATCCCTGCCGAGGTTATGGGAGAAGATTTCTTTCCCTATAAGCCTTATCACCTTGAGCATTCCGCAACCGTCCGCGACCTTGCCATTGCCACAAATTCGGTTCAAAAGGCGTTGAACACTGGCAATTACCTCGGCGTTTTATGGCTGGAAGGTAGCCCGGCTATCGAGGAAATGGCGTACTGGCTGAATCTATTGATCGATACTACCGTGCCCATCATCGCCAACGCTTCTAACCGATTCCATGGCTCGGTATCCGCCGACGGCGCCCGCAACATTATCGACTCAGTAGACTTCATCGTATCAAGGGTTTGGCAGGGTGAGGACGGAAAAAACGAACTCGGCGCTGTTGTCATCCAGGACGAACGGATCTTTGCAGCCCGACAGGTTCAAAAAGCAGACGCAAGACCGGGTGGCTATCGAGCCACCGGTGAACACGGCGGGGTGTTGGGAACAATCGGAGATCCCGGTCCGCCGATGATTTGGTTCAAGCCCGCCCTCAGACACACCTGGAGTTCATCCGTCAACCTGACTCGGCTGCCGGAGAGCGTCGGCGGCGTCAGGCGGGTGAACGGTAAACTCGCGAGCGTGCCTGTTCAGATCAAAGATGCAGACGGTTTCCTGCGCAACGAGGCAATTCCGAAGGTGACCCTGGTGAAAGTCGGTCGTTATATGCAAGATACTGCTGCGGCAGATCCGAACGACGAAGTCGAGATACTTGGGAGGATCGAAAAAAACCTCGATGACTGGCCGCTCGCGGGTATTATCGCCGAGGGACTTTCACCTTACGGCAAGGTCTCGCCGGCAATGCAAAAGGCGCTGGACATCGCCGCTTTGAGCGGCATGCCGGTGGTGCTCGTAGGCCGCGGCGATGCGGGAGGAATGACTACGGTCAATGCCTTCAATCTGGCCATCGAAGGCAGTAATCTGACCGCGACTAAGGCAAGGTATCTACTCAAGGCATGTTTGATGAAGTTCGGCAGCCTGCCCGTTGCGAATAATCCATTGCGCCCAACGGCCGCCGAAAAGAGAGCGGTGCAGGCGCTGATATCGAAATACCAGGAAGTTTTTCTCTCTCATTAAGCTTTACGTGACGAGGTGCTGTCGACCAAAATAAATCTCGCTACAGACAGTTTATTTCAAGCTCGCAGGTATTAATGTAAATGGCTACAACAAGCGAAGTAACGGGGAAAATGCTGGTAGAGCGCGCGCGCGGATTGGTTCCGGCGCTACGTGCCCGTGCCCGGGAAGCTGAAGAACTTCGGAGTCTACCCGACGCCACCATCCAGGATGCTGCAGAGGCAGGATTGTTTCAGGCGTTCGTGCCCAAGCGCTACGGCGGCTACGAGGTCGATTTTCGCTACGGTCCGCATATCACACGGGAACTCGCTCACGGTTGCCTCTCCTCGGCTTGGGTAATCAGCTTTTTTATCCAGCATAACTGGCAGTTGGGATTGTTTCCGGAAGCCGTACAACAGCGACTGTGGGCGGATAAACCGTACGTATTAGCCCCTGCTCATATAATTCCCAGTGGCACGGCGACACCTGTGGAGGGTGGTTATCGGGTAAACGGCAAATGGCCCTGGGCCAGTGGTGTCATGCATGGCAACTGGTTTTGGGCGGCCGCGGTCGTACCGGGCGATGGTCCGGCACCTGACGCGCGCTACTTCGCCATGCCGATCGAGCAAACCAGTGTTGAAGAAGTTTGGGAGGTGGCGGGCCTGTCTGGAACGGGCAGTAACACGGCAATTGTGGAAGATGTATTCGTCTCGGAAGAGATGCAGGTCTCTTTCGCCGACATTATGGCCGGGATCGCGCCCGGAAACGCAGTTCAGCAGAGCTATTTGTGGCGCGTTCCCATGATCCTATTGCTTGACTATAACTCACTGGTCGCAATGGCCGTGGGTGCCGCCGAAGCCGTGCATGAAATTTTTATTGAAATTATGAAAAAAAAGCAGATCGCGTATGGCGGCGGCGCTGCAATCGACAATACCGCTGTTCATATGCGCGCCGGACGCAGCAAACTAAAACTTACGGCGATACGCAATTTGTTCGATTCGACGCTTGCCAGTATCGAGGAGCGGACTCGCAGCGGGGAGGTTTTTAGCGAATTTGAACGCCTGGAGATAATCGCCCAGGCCACCCACATCGTCCACAACGCACGTTGGATAGTAGATGAGATTTGCGAAAGCGCCGGCTCATCGGCTAACTTCCTGTCGCATCCGTTGCAGCGCATGCGACGTGACATGAACGTCCTGGCCACGCACGGCATTGCCAATTTCGACCGCGGCATCGAGATTTACGGCAAGGTATTGCTAGGTCACGACATCCCTGCCGATGCCTTGCGTTAAGTTCCAGTGGGGATGTGGTGAGCCGTTTTCATTCTCTGGTTTACCACCCAACGCGACTTGCCAGCCAGTAAAAAGGCCTTCTCGCGCAGTAGCGGTGGCCAGGTCGTTGGAGCGCCTAGCCACATTGAAGTGCGTTGCGCACGATCGGTGATCCATCGCTCGCGCTGCTCCCACGCCATCAATCCGGTCTCTACGTCGTCAAATTCTTCGAGGATAGTTGCCAGAGACATCGCGTTCATCATCGCGCAGCCGCCGCCCTGACCAATGTTGGGCGGCATGGCATGCGCGGAATCGCCGATGAAAACGACTTTGCCTTCGGACCACTTGCGCAAACGAATATAGTGGAATGGATCAAAACGCGAGTCTTCGTCGATGCGCGCGATCATGTCAGCCAGGTGAGGAAAGGAGCGCATCCAAGTATCTTTATTGAGCGGCGCGGAGGTCGCCGCTTTGTCACTATTCAACGCCGTTAGCGCCAGCGAGATTTCACTATCACTGCAAGGGCTATACAGCACCCTGCGTGTCCCCGACCAGAATTCGATCGATTTGCGCCCGTCCTCGGAATCTCGGTCGGCTGCGGTTCGATCGATGAGCGTGCGGATTGCTCCGTCTGCCAATATTTTCCGCTGTTTGATTAGCTTGAAAGAATTCCTCAGCTTCGAATGAACGCCGTCTGCGCCGATGACCAGATCGGCTTTTCGGGTTTTTCCGTCTTTCAAGAGCAAATGGCCATCGGCGCTCGCTGCAGTAACGGGTGAAGATGTGACAATTTCTGCGCCAGCAGCCCGTGCCGCACCGGCGAGGGCGTCTATGCAACGCTGTCGCACGATAGCAAACACCCGATTGCCTGACTCCGGCGACCATTTCGCCGACAACAGGGTTTCGTTGTCGGCATTGCGCATTTCGCGCATGTTGGCCGGATGAGCGTCGCTGACCACCTGGTCGTAAATACCGAGTGCTTCGAATATGCGCAAGCCGTTTTCATAAATGTAGATACCCGCACCCAGCGTGCGAACTACATCGGCCTGCTCATGCACCGTGACGGTCCAGCCGTGTCGAGCCAAGGCGGCGGCTGCAGTCAAACCTGCGAAGCCAGCCCCGGCAATCTCGGCATGCCGTTTTCTTTTGCTCATGATCTAGTGCTGGTGTTTGTCAAACGCACGGAGTTAAATGCAAAGGTGCGGTATCAAAAAGACGGGAGGCATGCATGGCTCGACTTAGACATTTCGCGATAGTCGTTAGAGATCTCGATAAAGCGGCTACATTTTATACAAATGTCTTCGATCTCAAAGAGGTCGGCCGCGAAGAACTCGAAATTGGCTCGGGCGTCTATTTAAGTGACGGAGTCATCAATCTTGCGTTACTTCAGTATAACGGCACTGAAGGCTCTGGCCTGGCGGATGTCGAAAATTTCGTCGGGGCCCATCATTTTGGCTTCCAGGTCGATGATCTCGCCAAAACACAGGAACGCATTGAGGCGGCCGGCGGAAAGTTCTTTTTTGACCTGGGCGATAACGCCAATGAAAAGAACTTCGAACGGAAATTCAAGGACCCTGAAGGAATTATTTTTGATATCTCAAAAAACGGCTGGTTGGGAACCGATAATTAGGCGCTGGAATTGACCGTCATAATCCCTCGGCGAAATCAAAATCCATCTCGGGAGCGGGCTCTCTAACAAACGGCCCGGTAATATAATCAACTTCTGCGCGCCACAATGCCGGCAGCATCGCGGCGTTGTCTACCTGCGGCACCACAACTTCCTTTTCCATCGAGTGTGCCCTTTCCACCAGTAGCTTGAACGCCGTTTCTGATTGATTGTTCTTGGAAATATCTTGAACGGTGGAGCCATACACGAACAATAGATTCACCGGCACGTGTTTGATTGCGAGAAACGGATTTTTTGCACGACCAAAATTCATTAGTGCAGTCTCGACTCCAATATCAGCAAGCTCTGCGAACAGCCGCGCCCCATCCTTAAGATGCATGACCACGTCTTCGGTATCAAATCCAACGATGAAATTGTCGCTAGCCAGCTTAGCCTCCACGAATCGCTCCGTTAGCCAGCTAGAAAAACCTTCGTCGACCAGGCTGTCGACTGAAAATTGCATGAGCAAACGAGCACTGCCGCCGTCGCGCGCCGCTAGCACGTCTATTGTCGCTTGTGCCAGGCAGCGGTCGACCCGACCAAGTAACCCTTCGCCTGCGGAAATTGTCCACAGGGTGCTTCCTAACCTGCTGCCTGCTTTCTCGTTAAAGACATCCAAGGTCGTCCAATAGGTTTCCTTCGTATTATCGCCCAGACAAACGATGGGTTGATGGAAAAACTCGAATTGCTTGGTGACTATGGTCTTGCGTATTAGCCGTTTAAGGTCCTCGTCGTGGCTTTCTTTGGCGAGTACGCCTTCCGCTTCGTGATGTAAGGCAATCCGATTGCCCCCCATGGAGCGGGCCAAAGCACTGGCGCTTTGGGCCTGGCGAACAACCTCAAACACGTTCGCTTCCTCTTGTGCGACCACGGTGACCCCGATTGTGCAGGTTGTAGTTAAGGTTAATTCGCCGACCTGGACCAACTCCTCGCCGATCCGCTTGCATAAGCGTTCAGCGACTTTTTTGGCATCGTTGGCCAGCGCCCGTTTGAGCAAAATGAGTAAAGTGCCGTTTTCCCATCTGGTGATTACATCACCATTACGTAGAGAGGCTACCAGTAGTTCTTCGCTCGCTGTCAACATGGCATCCACATTTCTTTCTGCTTGCGCATCTGCGGCGAGCGCCGCCAGTTCGTCAAAACTGAGATAAAGGAGCGCAAACGGAATGTTGCGAGCAACCCCGATCTTGGCCGCGTTTTCCAAACAAACCAAAAAGAAATCGCGGTTACAGACACTGGCTAATCGCCCGTATTGCCTTCCGGTATGTGCTTGCGAACGAAGTCCTCGAGCTCTCTGAATACCGTTCATCACAACGGCGATGAGGTGCTCCTGGTCATCCGGCATCACCAGACATTCGCTCGCACCGCGTTCCATCGCCGCTGCATAAGTGTCAGAGCCAGCCGCATTGACCAGCAATACGATTGGTACCGGCAATGACCCGTCTGATTTCGTGATTGAGCGCAATGCGGTTACTCCTTCTGACGCATTGCTCGGCGAAATCAACAAGACCAGATCAAAATCGAATTCCGCGGTACTCTCGAACTCGATATCGGAAACAACCTGCGTCTGGATACCAAACTCGTTAAGTAGTTTTACGGCTTCATCTGCATCGGCGGTCACTTCGCTAACGACGGTTACCTTATAAGACGACAAAGCCACATCGGCCGCTAAAATTTCGATCTGACTGACAAATTGAGCAGGATTGATCGGATGTTGGAAATAGGCGTCACCGCCCGCGCGTATCGCGTGCAATCGATCAAAGTTATCGTCGCCTATGAAGGCCACAGGTATGCGTTTATTACGACCTTTTTGGATTTCCTGGATCTTGGTTGTGTCCGACACCGCCTCTCGATATTGAGCGACCTGGACCACTACACACACGGGTAAGAACGCGTCCGTACTTTCGACCAATTCATCGTAATTCTGTAGCGCGGTAACGCGATAACCACCCCGTTTCAAGTTTGCGACCAACGGCGCCGTACGCTCTGCATCATCGTGTAACATGAACACTAGTTGATGATCTGTCGCGGTAGTTTCCTCCTCACTTCCCAGCTGGTCTGCCGCCGCGCGTAATCTGTCAAGTTCCGCGTTTACCGCATCGCGTTGTTCCGCTGTGAGCGTCGCGCGGGCATTTGAGACTTCAGAACACTCGTGTAGCTTAGAGCGCACCGCACGCGCCGATCCCGCCACCTTACCGTACCCATATAGTTCGGCAACTTTGCCGAGGCTATCTAGCAACTGCTCAATGCGAGTTTCCTCCTCGGGTTTCCAGTTCTGTTCCAGGCGCTGCCAATAGCTTTGCACGCCCGTTAAACGGTCAGGCAAAGTGATCACGAAATCATCGCGCAGTAGCTGCAACTCTGAGTTGCCCGCGCTCGGCAAGCCAGACATTCAGTACACCTCGGTTAGTGGCATCGGTTGGTGCCGCTTATGGCTATCGCCTTGTGTGGCGGTCTGGAACGATAGAGCGAAATAGGACTGCACGCGCAAAAGTTTATACCACCTTCGCGACGTCTCCGCGCTGGTACGGAACGCCTCGTTTAGCAGTGGTCACATTAAGGTCCATGGCGGCTCACAGTCGCATTGAACATCGTAACGTGCGTACACATCCCGGGCAAGCCAACCTCAATTTCTTGCCAGTATTTGTCCTGCTTTGTCAGAGCACGCGGTCACTAATTCGATATTGTGTCAGAGTCTACTGCGCCAGCCGCAGCCGATATTTGTCCGCTGAAGGTGTCCATCCAAGCACGCAGCGACAACAATCCGCGGTGATGAAAAAAGATATTTTTCGCCGCAATGCGTAAAATCCGGCTGTCGAGCATCCGTTCGTAAAATCCGTTCGGCGGAGCGAGGTCGAACGCTCTGCGCAGTAACTGCTTGAAGTAGAACGATGGCAGAGCGCTATTCACGATAGCTGCCGGATCCTTACCGCCATCCAGCAAAAATGAACTAATCGCGACACCGGCCGCTCGTCCCACGTCCAGCGCATTATGGATTCCGCCGGCCGTCAGCGGTGAGACCATTCCAGCTGCGTCACCGAGCAACATGACCTTGCTAGCTGCGAACGGTTTGACCATACCACCGCAGGGGATCAAGCCCGCACGGCGTTCCACTACTCGTGTCGCGGAGAAATCGAACAGGGATCTCACCTTGTTTAAAAACGGCGTCACTCGCGGCTGCGCGCCGGCCGGCGCGCAGCCAGTCCTATCTGAGTAACACCCACCCCAGGGACTATCCACGCGATGTATCCCGGTGCTAAGTGGGAATCGAGAAACATGTGTAGAAAATTGGGATCAACGCCGCAGTCACCTTGTAACTCATATTCTCCGCCTGCAAGAAAAGCGTGGTTTCTGCCCAAACCAAGTGTCCGGGCAACGCGAGAACGTGCCCCGTCACTGCCAACTAAGTATCGGTATCTGAGCTCTTGCGTGGCTTGTCGTCCGTTGCGAAAAAGACAGCTGTCTTCACCCGAGTGATTTAGTAGGTACCGGCTATCGTATTGGATTTCCACGCCTGAACCGGCTGCCTGACGGGCTAACCAGCGTAGCAAATTCGGGGTGTCAGTGGCGAGAAAGTAATATCCGGGCGACACCAGATCTATCATGCGCAGGCTGGGACTGTAGAGTCGAGCACCGGCGATCTTTCGTGTCAGTTGGTGCGGCATATCCCAACTATCTGCAAGCTCTTTGACCAGTATGCCCGTCGTACGGACGCCGAAACCAATATCGCGCTTGGCTTCGATCACGCGAGTACTGACTCCACGGACAGCGGCAGCCTTGGCGCAGGCCAGACCCGCGAACCCGGCCCCGACTACGAGGAGCTCAACTTCATCCATGAATACCTGCTTGAATCGATAGCTGAGTTTCGGTCTCAGGTAAACGACCGTATCTGCGTTGCCGCGAGCGATACTCTGCAACGGCGGCCTGCAAATCCGCTGCGGTGAATTCCGGCCACATCCTCGGGGTAAACACAAATTCCGCGTAGGCGCATTCCCATAATAAAAAATCGCTCAAGCGCTGCTCCCCGCCTGTGCGAATCAGGAGATCAACATCCGCCGTCGCATCTTTGCTGTGGGACGCGAGAGCGAGCATCTGCGCAAACTCGGAACGCGATACTGCGTCGTTACATAGCTGTGACGCACGCAAGATGGTGTCACGGGCTGAATAGTCAATGGCAATTCTCAAATGCAAGCGTTGGCCGTCCGCAGTCGCGGATTCAGCGCTTGCAATCGCCGCACCCAACGGCGCTGCCAACCGATCGCGGCGTCCGATCACCTCGAGTCGCACACCGGTATCGATACATAATGTTGTTTGCTGCGCCAGATAACGAGCAAACAACTTCATGAGAAAATCCACTTCCGAGCGTGGACGGTGCCAATTATCGGCGGAAAAGGCATACAAAGTAAGCATGTGGATATCGAGTGTAGGCGCGCACTTGACCACCCCTGTGACAGCATTGGCGCCAACGACATGTCCGTGGACACGGCGCCTACCCCTGGCCTGCGCCCAGCGGCCGTTTCCATCCATAATGATGGCGACGTGTATCGTCGAAGGAGAGTGCTTCTTGCAATGAAAAGAACTTTGTATCATAAAGTCAATCCTCAAAAAAAACTACGGGCGGCGAGTCGCTCGGATCAACGCGTCCATGTGGTCGAGATAGCGGTTCAAGGCGCGATTACCACGCGCCGTTATTCGATACTCAGTGCGGGGCATCCTCGCTTCGAAGAACTTCGCGCAAGCGATGTAGTCGGCGTCCTCCAATTTCCGAGCATGTACGCTGAGATTCCCGTCAGTGGTCCGCATCAGCACTTTCAACTCAGCAAACGTCAATTTCTTGTTCACGGCCAGAGCGCTCATGATACCTAATCGCATACGTTCGTGGATCAGACGATCAAGGTCGTGCGTTTCAATGTTTTTGTCCGGCTTGCCTTGCACGACGCGCAATACATCGGCAGCGCCCTGCTTTTTTTTGCCGCGAGCGGCTACCCGGGAACCGCGCTTGGAAGCAACTTCGGGTTTGGTCATCCTTATTTAACCTCCATATCGCTGTGCGATGATGCTGCCAAAGAGTATATGCAAACCGCCGAATCCAAGCCCCATAAGGGGATCGCTCCAATTTGGTGGTCCGAGCAAAGCAACACCACCCAGAAACATAAAACTGATCCCCATTAACGGCACGATCGATATTGAGAACGCTCCCGCAGTTATCACTGCGGCGCCGTACAGCAGTAACCAAATACCCGCTAGCATGTCGGTTGCGCCCCGCGCGTAGCAGGCTGCGGTCAACAAGCCAGACGCTAACAGCGTAGGCAAAAGCGCCAAAGCAAACTTTCTGCCCGGACCCGACGCCAGCGTCTGCTCAAAAGCCTTCGCTTTACGAACCATAGTCCAACCGCCGATCGCGACTGCAGCGCACGCCGCTGCTAACCAGATCGCCAGCCAAACCTCGATACTGTCGGCATGGAGCGCGAAAGGGGTAGCGGCGACGCCGCAAATACCCATGCAAATGCCGCCCTTTCCAGGAACCGAAGTAAAGGCAACCGCATCCGCCATTTTTTCGCGTATGTAACGCAGGTCATCAACTGCACGCTCGTGCAATGAAATGGGTTCCGAGTTTTTCGATTCTGCGGGCAGCATGAGGGGGAGCTACGATACGAAAGATAAAATAATTCGTCAAGTACTTTATATTGTAAAGTACAACGCTATTTGGTTCTGGAGATTAGCGATAAGGTGGGTTTCCTGTTCTTTCGACTTTGCCGCAACGCGACGCTGAGGAGGCAATACATGCAATTAGGGGACGGTCTCAATGCTTGCTGCAGCGTCGAAAATTCGCACAATGTCGATGGGAACCGGGAACTTCAACGGCTCGAGATACAACTCCACCCGCAGCTGTCCGGTCTCCGGCACGATTGCATAGAGTTCGGTCAAATTGCCACCATCGCGGGGGCGTGACTCGACCACCAATTTCCCATCTTCCCAGTAGCCGAAAGAAAAATCCTGGTCGTCGTCAGTGTGACTTCCGCTGGCGGAGACGACACGACCTCTATTATCAGCGAAAAACGTGCGCTTGAATCCGTCTGCATGCGTAAAACTAAAACGCGTACCTTGTTGCTCAATTTCCAGAAATTCGTCATAGGCAACATGGTCATAAAGCGCTTGATCTTCCGGCCCACCCTTATGGCGGCCTCTTATTTTTCCCTTTTTGCCGCGCGCACGCTTGACCTTACCACCGGCTTTTTTAATCGATTTTTCAACGGCAATGTCGGTGTCATCGCTGAGTTCATGGTTGACGACCCAGTTGCCGGTTAGCGGCAGCTCTTCGGCGGCAGCCGCACCAGTTATGTTCAAAGTCGTCCATAGAATTATCGCGATTGTTCTCAAAATTGCATTCTCCATCGCTGAAACCTTGCATAGACCATTCTAAGCGAAGCCCGGTGGCAATAGGCAGCCTGGGGGCGGGTCGCATGCTAAAGTGCGTGCGCACGGGAATAAGGTGGTACAGGAGGACCGTAATGGCAGACGCGACCAAAGCGTTGATCGATGGAACAGTTGATTTTGTCGATCGTGCCCGACCAAAACCGGGTAAACCGTGGCAGATCTGGCTGGATGCCGAACTGGGTTTCCGAGATTACTGGTATCCAGCGGCGCTTTCCCACCAAATCGAAGAAGGCTCGGCCAGCAGTGTCAAGTTGCTGGGTGAAGACATAATGCTTCCCCGCCAGGAAGGGCGTGTGTTTGCCGTAGAGGATCGCTGCTGCATCGCGGCGTGCGTTTTTCGGCTCGACCGCTGTTTTATACGAAAGACACGCTAACGTGTTGGTATCACACATGGACTTACGATCTGGAAACTGGAGCACTGTTCACAATTCTAAGTGAGCCAGAATCTCCGATTATGGGCAAATGCAAGATCAAGAGCTACCCGGTTGAGGAGCGCAAGAACATTATCTTTGTGTTCGTCGGTGACATAGAGCCGCCACCTCTGGAAGCCGACCTACCGCCTGGATTCCTGGATGCCGGCATGGCGGTGGCGTCGGTAGAGCAATACGACATCGATGCCAATTGGCGACTGGCTTGTGAGAATGGCTACGATCCCGGCCACCATTTCATTCACGATTGGTCGAAACTTTGTATCGACGCCGATGAGACGGTGCCATTTGGTTGGGTCACCAATCGCGAAGATGTACGTAAAACAACGACCTACTACGATTCAGATCCTGGCCCGAAGGGCTTTACGCGCAAAATAACCCAGACGGAAATGCCGTTCGAAGCCATCATCCCTGCCAACGGAGGACGTGAGCCCGTAACAGTGCGAACCCCCTTGGCGGAGGGTAAAACTGATGCGCAATTGGCCGACGCTATCAAAGGCGCCAACCTCGGCATCGTCGGATTGTGGATGCCGTGTGGACTCAAGGTCGATAGTTGGCTCTTCCCTGACGTCTGGCATGTTGAATTCTACGTGCCCAAAGATTCCGGCACACACACCTATTTTCAGTTTGGCTGTAAAGCCGTAAAGAACGAGGCTGAGCGAAGACACTGGCTCGATACGGGCTGTCACGAGATGTGGGATGGGATCGCGAAGGAGTTTACGCAGGAGGACGCATTTGCGCGGCGCAACATGGAAAAATTCTACGCAGAGGAAGATGGTTGGCAGCGTGAACGACTGTTCCGTCCGGATGTTGAACTCACCATGTGGCGCAAATTCGCCAGCCAGCAAGCGCGCGCGGTGCAGAGCGCCGAACATGCGCGCGGAAATTTCCCCCGCTAAAAAATGAACCCCGCACTAGGCGGGGTTCTGTCGGTGATTTCACTTTGCGATGCAAAGTGGTCTCTTTAAGAGCGAAGGTTGATCGGGGAGGTACCTTTTGCCCGACCTCTTTGCTGCCGCCTCACCCGCTGCCTCACCGACTGGGTCGGCGGAGAGTTTTTACGGCGTCTATAGATAACTATAGCAGGCTAAAACCGATCCGCTATGCAGTTATTAGACTAATTAGGGATAAGGCTAGCAAGCTCAAAACTAAAAGGACTATCGAGCTTGTCGCTGCGAAAATCGTGCAGCAATCACGCGAACAAAAACCCATCACCTTTACTAATGATCCGGCCACAAGTTGGACTTGGGAAATGAGCCGGCATCAGCAGCGTGCCGGTATCCGCAATGCGTCCCAGCAGTGTGCGACGCGTCGCAGCCGACTGCACGGGATCAGAACAAAAAGCACTGGACCATTGAGGAAATGGCAGCTGCACTGGATGGTGCAAGGAATCGCCGCACAGTAGCGCGCTTTTGCCGTTAGATTCGACGTTGATTACCGCGTTGCCGGGTGTATGGCCAGGCGCGCTTTCCACCCAGATCCCGTCCTCAACCTGATGGCCGTCGTCGATCAACACCGCTTTGCCCGCCTCCACGACGGGTAACACGCTGTCGAGGTAACTCGCCCGCTGTATATTGCTAACAGGTTTCGGCAGCGGATCGTCGGGGCCACCGGCGACATTATTTGCGTAATTTTCCCATGCTTCCAGTTCGGTACGCCCAAACAAATATTGCGCGTTTGGAAACGTAGGGACCCAGCGGCCGTCTTGCAGTCGCGTGTTCCAACCCACATGGTCGGGGTGCAGATGGGTACACATGAGGAAATCCACCTCTTCTGGATGGACACCCGCAGCCGCCAAATCGGCGAGGAATGGCCTTTGCAGACGATGCATTTCGGGGAAATCGGGCCGTTCCTTATCATTACCGACACAGGCGTCGACCACGATGGTGTGGCGCTCGGTACGAATGATGTAACTGTGAAAGCTCATAATGAGCATGCCGGTGGCGGGTTCAATAAACGTAGGCTCCAGCCAATGACGATGCTCGGCAACGGCGGTTGGCTCGGCACTCGGGAGCAGGAAATCCAGTGGGAAAGTGGGATCTTGCGACTCGACTACACAGCTGATGGAAAAATCACCGATGGTTTGCGGCAGCATATTCAATCTCCAGGCTTGCTTAGCCGAATCCGGCCCCTCAAAATCGGGGGGGCGTTTTCATTCATCGCGCTTACTTCGCTGGGTTATTCGCTGGAATTGCGCGCGCGGATAAGAAATCGGTCAGTCTGGCGCCGCATGGCCGGATCGAATACACCAACCGTGTGAGTGTCGTCCGCGTTGGCCAGTAGATCGGACTGGGCCTCGATTACAAAGCCCGATTCAACCAGCAGTTGTTCGGCCAACACCTGCTCGATCCGATGTAACTCCTTATTGTCCACGCCGGAAATACCTGCGTGATCGATAACACCCAGGACCCCACCAGGCTTTAGCGCCACAGCGATGTCCTTGAGGAAGGCCAGTGCCGTGTCTTTGCCCTGATAATTGTAAACATCGTGAAGATTGAGCGAGAGCATTGCGGCATCTACCTGGTTGCTCATACCCAATTGTCCGAACTCGCGATCCCAACGTTCGACGTTCGGCAGGCGGTCATCGGCGAGGCGTGCGCTGATCGTTTTTTCATTCTTACCTTCGCGCATGGTCAGAATGAATTCAGTGTTGTGCGAATAAACCTTGCCTTCGCGACCAACGGCCGCTGCTAGAACCTCCGTGTAATAACCCCCCGCGGCAATCAAATCGAGGACGGTCATGCCCGGCTCGATGTCCAGAAATCCTACGACCTCAATGGGCTTGCGTGCGGCGTCGGCATCTTGATCCTGGGCCGATCGGCCAACTGCTGTTAAAGCAACAGTCCAGTCAGCTTCAATCGCGTCGCTATCTGCAACGTCCGCAACCGCATCGGCGACCGCAGGCGCTTCTTCGACTACCGCGGGTGGGCTGGAAGGTTGGCTAGGCGCTGGCGCCGCAGCTTTGCCATCGTCGTCAGAACTACACCCCGTGATCACCGCCGACAGTAGGCCGACGATCAATAGGCTGAATAGGCAGGTTCGGTTCATTATTTTCCTCTCTTTGGTTTTCTCGGGCTCAAGCTAGGCGCCTAAGTCTAGCGTCTGTATGAGAAATTGCACGCAGGAATGCATTCACCGACGCTCCAGGGTTGCCAAGGTATCCTCGACACAAAAGATCATTATTGCCAGACCAACCAGTCCAACGCCTGCAGTACAGACAGTAGCAATCGTCAACGTTGTAGCCTGGGCAAGCCCTGCAATCATGAACGGTCCACCGGCCAGGCCTAAGTCCGTTGTGAGTCGCCACACTCCCAGGAACTCGCCGCGACGCTGCGCGGGAGAAAAATCCGACCCCAGCGTCAATACCAATCCGGTACCAAACCCGTTTCCCACGCCTGCAACTACGCAAACGGCAAGGAGGGAGTAAAAACCCGATACGCTTGGCAATAACAACAGCGACAGCGCGAGCAAGGCCATACAAGGGACGGCGGTCCATTTACGACCACGCGAATCCATGGCCACACCGACGTGGTAGAACATCGCGATTTCTACAACAACTGACAACGAATACAAGAGCCCGATCTTTGCCGCATCCAAACCTATCAGTTCTCCCCAGACGGGGACCAGCAACAAGCGAGCAGCACGCATCAACGTCAAGGCAAACGCGGCGCCCCCGGCTGTCAAAAAAACCTTGCAGTGTGCTATCACGATATCCGAAATGTTGCGCAGCCGGATGCCTCCGCCATCCTCGGCGCTAAGAACGTTTGCCGTAAACATGGTGACCAACGCTGCCGCGCCCGCGGCGCTAATAGCGGCCGCGAGGAACGCAACCTCGTAACCGACAAACTGCGCGAGAGACCCGCCAATCGCCGGCCCCAACAATGTCCCCGTACGTTGCATACCTGCCATTATCGAAATAGCGCGACCACGTTCCCCGATCTCGCAGGTTCCGGTAATGTAAGAGACCCGCCCAAGTAACCAACTACTCATTCCAATGCCGTACAGCACGGCAACCATCGCGAGGGCCGGTAGAGTCTCGACGATAGAAAGCAACAGGCCGGCAACACTCATCAGTGCCAAGCCCAGGAGCATCACCGCCTTATCCCCATAGCGTGTCGCAAGCAACCCCGCTGGCACGTCGGCTAACCAAGCACCGACACCGCGAAAACCGAGAATTGCAGCAGCCCACGCAACACCGCCGTTCAGATGTAAGGCGTAGAGGGGTAACAGAATGAGTACCGCCTGCTGACCAATGGCCGTCAGCAACGAAGGCGCGTAGATCGGCAGCGCCAGCCGCTTATAAGGGGCGGTCATGCGGGTAGCCCGCCTATTGCATGGAGGCGCCGCGCGCGGCTGCTAGGACCGGCTTCTATTCGGACGGCTCGACTGGCAGGTCGTAATGCGTTTTAGCGTTACTGAAACGCATCTCTAAACCCTCGAAGACGACAACGCCATTGGTTTGGACATACCGATCCCACAGCGCGAGCATCTCGCTATACTTTTTGGGCTTGTCGGTAGTCAAATCGTGCTGCTCGCCGGGATCATCGGCGAGATTGTAGAGTGCCCAATCGGACTTACCCCAGGGTTTGTTCAGGTACAAAAGCTTCCAATCTCCCTGTCGCAACATCCGTCTATTAAAGAGTTCCAAACCGAAGACGTAATCCTCGTCGTGTACCTCATTGCGTTCGTCACGCAAAAATCCCAACATCGATGTCCCTTCCAGAGCATGAACTTGACGCTCTTTGTAGCGAGGAGCGGGATGCTCGACACCTGCGAGTTCAAGCAGCGTTGGGGCAACATCCAAAACCGTCGCGAACGCTGCCGAGCGGCTACCTGCTTCGACCTGTCCCGGCATCACCACAAAACTTGGTGAGATCAATCCCCCCTCGGAAGGAAATGATTTGTAAAGACTGAAAGGCGTAGCGCCCACATGCGCCCAACCGGGACCATAGGAAATATAGGAACCGGTGCGCCCCATATTCTCGCGACTGTTGTCGAAGTCCGTGCGGATCCAGTCTTGGTTGTCGGACAAATCTGCCGGGTTCGCACCTTCTGCGCCGTTATCCGACATAAACATGATTATGGTGTTATCGATTTCACCGGTTTCGCGCAAATGGCTGACGAGACGACCGATGTTATGGTCGAGAGCCTCGACCATACCTGCGTAGACTTGCATACGGCGCACCTCAAGCGCTTGCTGCTCGGCGTTCAAGCTATCCCAGCTCGGCCACTCGGGATGTTGCGGCGCCGGCACCAAATCCTCGGCAATAATCCCAAGTTCGCGCATACGTTTGATTCGTTGCGCTCGAATAACATCGTAACCGACATCGTAAACTCCCGCGTACTTCTCGATATATTCTTCGGGCGCCTGTAACGGCCAATGCGGTGCGGTGTACGCCGCGTACACGAAGAACGGCGTGTCATCTGCGCGGTTCTTGTCGATGTACTCGATCATTTTGTCGGTATAGTTCTTCGATGAGTAAAAGTCCTCAGGCAATGTGTCAATAGACTCGCGGTTCTCGAAGTACAACGATTTCGGCGAGCTTGCCGCCAAACCCGTCATATCGGCAAAATGGCTGCCGCCGCCTTGCATCAACCAATAGGCCTCCTCGAAACCACGGTCCGGAGGAAACAATCCCTCCTCATAGCCAAGTTGCCATTTGCCGGCCATGTAGGTGTGATAGCCCGAGTCGCGCAATAGCTGAACGAACGTCACAATGTCGAAATTCAGATGAGTTTCGTAACCCGGCTGCCCTTTTTGCTCCGGCGACTCCATACCGTTCATCGTACCCAGGCCGGCCTTATGGTTATCTGCGCCCGAGAGCAACATGGCGCGAGTCGGTGAGCAGGTCGGGGCAACGTGAAAGTTGGTCAGCATCTTGCCCTGAGCGGCCAGCGCATCGAGATTGGGTGTGTTGATTTCACCGCCGAAAGCGCCCATGTCCGAATAGCCCAGGTCGTCGGCGATGATCAATACGATGTTCGGGCGTTCGTCTACTTGCGCTTGGATCTCGGCAGGCCGCTTGGACGGCGTGGCCGCGACGGGTTCCTGCGCAGGCTCTTGTTCAGAACACCCTAGCAATGCTGCGACAATACTCGCGGCGAATAAGCCTTTAAATTGTCCGATAGTCATTCATGTTTCTCCGTATTAGATTTCCTCACCCCGCAAAAGGCTTAGGGCTTCAAGCCGAACGCCGCGTTCCAGATCCGTGGGCCAAGACCGTGTCTACGATCTCTTTGAATTCGGCGTCTTCCAAAATGCTGCACTTCTCAATACCCTTCTGTTTGACCAGAGCTAACATTTGCGCAACCGCATCGTCATCGACGTCGCTAATACCCATCACCTCGAGATTGTAAGTAATAGATGCTTTGCCACTCTTCTTGCCGAGGACGATCTCGCCGTGGCGCCCGGTCAAAGCGGGATGGGTACCAAACATGGCCAGCGGTTCCTTGATGACCAGATCGACCCCGATACCGGATTCGCGCGTGAAATTGCGCGAGCCGAGTATGGGTTTATTGGCGGCGTAGTCCAGTAGTCCAGGCGACTGATTTTGCTGACCAACTCGCCGAGTTCGGGGAGCTTGCTCAAATCGTAGTGGGTCTCATAACCGTACAGCACGTGCAGGCAAACGATCAGTTCCTCCAGTGCGGCATTGCCGGTGCGTTCACCCAGTCCGTTCGCGCAGCTATGCACGACTTCGGCGCCGGCGGTAACGGCCGCAAGCTCAGTTGCTACTCCCATACCGAAATCGTTATGCGTGTGGATTTCGACCGGCAACTCGGTCAGCGCTTTAACCTTCCTGACCAGGTACTTAATGGCATCCGTGGTCGCACATCCCATCGTATCCACTACACCGACGGCATCGGGCGGCGCGTCGTTCATTATCCCGGTTAGCAGGTTGGTCAGATCTTCCTCGCGGGCCCGCGTCGTGTCGTAAGGGAAATACACCACGTGTAGACCACGTTCCTTGGCATAGTTGATCACACCCGCACTTTTTTTAAGCACGTCCTCCCAGGTCCACTTGAACTGATATTTGAGTTTGGGGTAGCCGATCGGTACCTCGAGGATGACACCGTGCGCGCCGCAATCGACCGCCATGTCTATGTCGCTGTTGAGCGCTCGCGCGAATGTATAGATCTTCGATTTCAATCCGAGTTTGACGATTTCCTTGATTGCTTTTTGATCAGGTTCGGAAACTGCCGGCATACCCGCCTCGATTCTATCGACGCCGATCTCGTCCATCTTCTCGGCGATAGCAATCTTGTCCGCGACCGTGAATACAACCCCCGGGGTCTGCTCACCGTCGCGCAACGTTGCATCGTGGATGGCGACTTTTTGCGGCAGGTCCAAGCCTTCCAACACTTCCGGTAAGAAATTGTAGGGACTGATCCACCATTGGTTTTCTACATGAAATTTGTTTGCGCCCATTGCTACGCGACCTCCGATTTTGGCACGCCGAGTGCCGGCAAAGCGTGAAAGTGAATGATAGGTGAGAATTAGCCTGCTGTCTTAGACAACACGAATCCTTCCAAGACCAACATCGTCTCCGACGCCCGCGTCCAAATCCACAGCTGGTGGAATTGTCGCAGGGGAACTTTGTAGTGAATTAAACATCACCAAACCCCAAAACAAATAAACCCCGGCCTCTCGGCCGGGGTTTCTTTGTTTAATGCCTGGCAATGTCCTACTTTCGCATGGTTGAACCCACACTATCATCGGCGCTGAGCAGTTTCACTACCGAGTTCGGGATGGGATCGGGTGGTTCCCACTCGCTATTGTCGCCAGGCAAGCTTAATTCGAATAGTTGTCGCTGGCTTTGCAATCGTTACATATATAACACTTAGCACCTGTCTCGCGCAGAGATTTTTCGACGGAACAACGTGGTTCCGGCGGAAAAGATCAAGCGAGACCGCTTGAGTGTTATATGGTCAAGCCTCACGGGCAATTAGTACTGGTTAGCTTCATGCATTACTGCACTTCCACACCCAGCCTATCAACCTCGTAGTCTACGAGGGCCCTTAAGGGGACTTAAAGTCCCAGGGAGACCTAATCTTAGGGGGGGCTTCCCGCTTAGATGCTTTCAGCGGTTATCCCGTCCGTACATAGCTACCCGGCAATGCCACTGGCGTGACAACCGGAACACCAGAGGTACGTCCACTCCGGTCCTCTCGTACTAGGAGCAGCTCCCTTCAAGTCTCCAACGCCCGCGGTAGATAGGGACCGAACTGTCTCACGACGTTCTAAACCCAGCTCGCGTACCACTTTAAATGGCGAACAGCCATACCCTTGGGACCGGCTACAGCCCCAGGATGTGATGAGCCGACATCGAGGTGCCAAACACCGCCGTCGATATGAACTCTTGGGCGGTATCAGCCTGTTATCCCCGGAGTACCTTTTATCCGATGAGCGATGGCCCTTCCATACAGAACCACCGGATCACTAAGACCTACTTTCGTACCTGCTCGACGTGTCTGTCTCGCAGTCAAGCACCCTTGTGCCTTTACACTCAATGCGCGATTTCCGACCGCGCTGAGGGTACCTTTGTGCTCCTCCGTTACTCTTTAGGAGGAGACCGCCCCAGTCAAACTACCCACCATACACTGTCCCCGACCCGGATAACGGGTCTGGGTTAGAACCCCAAATACACCAGGGTGGTATTTCAAGGTTGGCTCCACGAAGACTGGCGTCCTCGCTTCAAAGCCTCCCACCTATCCTACACAGATATATTCAAGGTCCAGTGCAAAGCTATAGTAAAGGTTCACGGGGTCTTTCCGTCTGGCCGCGGGAACACTGCATCTTAACAGCAATTTCAATTTCGCTGAGTCCCTGGTGGAGACAGTGTGGCCATCGTTACGCCATTCGTGCAGGTCGGAACTTACCCGACAAGGAATTTCGCTACCTTAGGACCGTTATAGTTACGGCCGCCGTTTACCGGGGCTTCGATCAACCGCTTCTCCCCGAGGGGATAACGACATCAATTAACCTTCCGGCACCGGGCAGGCGTCACACCCTATACGTCCTCTTACGAGTTTGCAGAGTGCTGTGTTTTTAGTAAACAGTCGCGGCCACCTGGTCGCTGCAACCTCTAGCAGCTCAGGGAGCAAGTCCCATCACCACCGGAGGCACACCTTCTCCCGAAGTTACGGTGCTAATTTGCCTAGTTCCTTCACCAGAGTTCTCTCAAGCGCCTTAGGATACTCTCCTCGCCCACCTGTGTTGGTTTGCGGTACGGTCACGTACTACCTGAAGCTTAGAGGTTTTTCCTGGAAGCATGGCATCAACCACTTCAGCCCCCTAAAGGGCCTCGTCATCACGCCTTGAGATTGTGTTCCCGGATTTACCAAAGATCACTCTCTACACGTTTAAACCGGGACATCCAACACCCGGCTGGTACAGCCTTCTCCGTCACCCCATCGCAGTAATACGTGGTACAGGAATGTTAACCTGTTCTCCATCGACTACGCCTTTCGGCCTCGCCTTAGGGACCGACTCACCCTGCGTCGATTAGCGTGGCGCAGGAATCCTTGGGCTTTCGGCGTGCGGGTTTTTCACCCGCATTATCGCTACTCATGTCAGCATTCGCACTTCCGATACCTCCAGCATGCCTCTCGACACACCTTCGCAGGCTTACGGAACGCTCCTCTACCACACTTGATGAGTAAACTCATCGAGTGTCCGCAGCTTCGGTATACAGCTTGAGCCCCGGTACATCTTCCGCGCAGGCCGACTCGACCAGTGAGCTATTACGCTTTCTTTAAAGGATGGCTGCTTCTAAGCCAACCTCCTGGCTGTCTGGGCCTTCCCACATCGTTTCCCACTAAGCTGTAATTTGGGGACCTTAGCTGGCGGTCTGGGCTGTTTCCCTTTTGACGACGGACCTTATCACCCGCCGTCTGTCTCCCGTGATTGCACTTCTCGGTATTCGGAGTTTGTAATGGTTTGGTAAGTTCTTGAGAACCCCCTAGCCATAACAGTGCTCTACCCCCGAGAGTGAGACACGAGGCACTACCTAAATAGCTTTCGAGGAGAACCAGCTATCTCCGAGCTTGATTAGCCTTTCACTCCTATCCACAGCTCATCCGATAATTTTTCAACATTACCCGGTTCGGGCCTCCAGCAGGTTTTACCCTGCCTTCACCCTGGCCATGGATAGATCGCC
>CBDDBH010000019.1:0-102500 GCA_965225625.1 Gammaproteobacteria bacterium | reverse complement strand
ACCCGAGCGTCGAATGCAGCCGTCTCGAGTTGTAATACACCGCCACATATTCCCGCACATCGGCGATCGCTTCCTGCCGGGTTCGGTACCAACGATCACCGGTCCATTCTCGTTTCAGGCTGCCGAAGAATCGCTCCACCGGAGAATTGTCCCAGCAGTTGCCTTTGCGGCTCATACTGCAGATCATGCCGTGCTGCTTCAGTAATTTCTGGTAGTCATGACTGGCGTACTGGCTGCCTCTGTCGGAGTGGTGGATCAGGCCCGGCGGTGGCTTTCTCAAATTGACCGCCATCATCAAAGCCCGGATCACCAGCGCTTTCTTCATGCGCCGATCAATTGACCAACCGACCACGCGGCGAGAATACAGATCAATGATCACCGCCAGGTAGATCCAGCCCTGCTGGGTCCAGAGATACGTGATGTCCGATCCCCAAGCCTGATTCGGCGCCGACGGTGAAAACTCGCGATTCAATACGTTTGTTGCCACCGGCAGCTTGTGATTGCTGTCTGTCGTCACTTTGAATTTGCGCTTCTGCTTCACCTTGAGCTGCAGCGACTTCATCAAACGACGTGTCTTGTCACGGCCAATCTCAAAACCCTCCTGGCGCAGGTTTTTCATCATCATGCGACTGCCCAGACTGCCTCGAGAAGCCGCAAACAGCTCCTTCATGCGTCGCCTCAGCGCCAGTTCCTCGGGCGCAATAAGCTTGCCTGGCTGAGCTCTCCAGTCATAGTAGGCGCTGCGCTGAACGCCAAGCTGCCGGCACAGCAGCTTCACCGGAAAATCATTAGCATGAGTTCCGATAAAGTCATACTTCACTTCATTTCCTTCGCGAAGAACTGGCTGGCTTTTTTTAAAATCTCTTTTTCCATCCGCAGTTGGCGGACCTCTTTACGCAGCCGCTTCAGCTCTTCACGTTCATCGCCACTCAGGCGAACACCCGAGGCTTCTTCCTCAAAGCGCGAGCGTACTTGCTAAGTCCCGCTAACTCAGTAACGATCCTGCCCCCGTGGGCACAGTTGTTGGATTGACGCAACGCCCAACTCAGGCTATTGTTGTTTTGGATAAAGTCAATAAAGACCGTGATTTACAAGCGGAAAATAAAGTACGACTACGAATACCAGCTGCAATGGGGTGACTCGCGGGCAAAACGACCGCCCCAGCAGTTTGGGGTAGCGTTGCGCATCACTGCGGTCTGCGTGCTGGGTCTGGTCGCCGCAGTCACGTTATACAAGCTTCAGCCGATATCACGCTCGACCGATGTGGCCGAGCACAATGCTACGATTACGGTTCCAATTGCACTGGCTAATACACCCAAGGTCTCTGACAATAAAACCGCGCCAATCGAAACCTCACAAAAGCCAATCGCCACGGCGAATGACGCTACCGCGGAAGACGCAGCCCTACCGCCAGAGAAATGGCTGACGGTTACCGTAAAACCCGGTGACAATCTATCGCTAATCTTTTCGCGACGTGGTTTCAGTAAGCGCGATCTTCACTCAATCCTCGAACTCGGTGCGGAAGCCAAGCAATTAAAGAGCTTAAGGCCCGGCCAGCGGATCAGGTTTTTGCTCGACGATTCTGCGGACTTTGTGCAAATGCTCCACGAACGTACGCTCGCGCAAACTCTGCACATCACCCGCCACGGCGATAGGGAATTCACTGCCGAAGTCGTCATCTCCGAACCGGACAAGCTTGTAGCGACCGCGCTTGGGACGATTCAATCGTCGCTGTTCCTGGCCGGCCAGGAATCAGGACTCTCCGATGCGGTAATAATGGAACTCACAGAAATATTTGGATGGGATATTGATTTTGCCCTGGACATTCGCAGCGGCGATAGCTTCGCGCTGATATATGAGGAACTGTATAAAGATAATAAGAAAGTTCGCGACGGTGCGATTCTTGCGGCGGAGTTCGTCAATCGAGATGAACGTTACCGGGCGGTGCGTTACATCAACACGGATGGCCGACCCGAATATTATTCGCCCACAGGGCACAACATGCGCAAAGCGTTCCTGCGAACGCCGGTAAAGTTTTCGCGGATCAGTTCGCGCTTCAATCTGAAACGCCGTCATCCCGTGTTAAATACCATCCGTGCCCATCGTGGTGTCGACTACGCGTCGCCACATGGCACACCCGTAAAAGCAACGGGTGACGGTAAAATCGTATCCATGGGCTGGAACGGCGGTTACGGAAAATCAGTTGTATTGCAACATGGCGGCGTTTACAGCACTTTGTACGCGCACCTGTCGCGCTATGCACGCGGCACTAAGAGCGGCAAAACCGTTCGCCAGAGTCAAACCATCGGTTATGTAGGTCAAACCGGTCTGGCAACCGGTCCCCATTTGCATTACGAGTTTCGTCTAAACGGCGCGCATAGAAATCCGTTAACAATCGATTTGCCGCCGGCAGCACCTATCGCTCAAAAGTATATGCCACGCTTCAAGCAACAAACTTCGCAACTTCGGGCACAGCTCGACCAATTAGCACCTTCGGTTTATGCGCAGGTATCCTCTGCGCGCGAAAATGATTTCCGCGCGAACCAGGCGATTGCCGAGGCGGGTACTAGCGCCCTTCTCAAAAAAACCACCGGTAAGAACTGAAAAGGAAGTCCGGCCGACTGAGAGGCAGCGCGGGAACCCCGAGCGTTGCGCCAGCACGATAGTTACGAGGGACGGTCATGCACCTCTATATCGGCTTAATGTCCGGCACCAGCATGGACGCTATCGATGCAGCGTTGGTCGATTTCTCAGTAACGCCACTGAATTTAATTGCGTTTCGACAGTTTCCGCTGGCGGATGCTACTCGCGAATTGTTGGGCAGCATCGCCAGCACGCCGATGGCACCGATCAAGGAGCTCGCTCGCGCCGATGTGTTTTTGGGTCGCGAGTTTGCGGCAGCCGCAACAGCACTACACACGCAGGCAGGGATTGACTCGGCTGATATCCGCGCAATTGGCAGTCACGGCCAGACCATGCTGCACCATGCGCAGCCACCGGACCCCTTTACCGTACAGATTGCCGACCCAAATCTGATCGCGTCCCATACCGGGATACGAACTGTGGCTGATTTTCGACGTAAAGATATCGCGGTTGGCGGACAAGGCGCACCGCTGGCACCTGCTTTTCATGAGCACGTATTTGGCGGCACTCCGGGTGTGCGCGCGATATTGAATATAGGCGGGATTGCAAACCTCACTATTCTATCGAACGATCAAAACGTACCGACCACAGGCTTCGATACCGGACCAGGAAATGCACTACTGGATGATTGGGCGCAACGCCATAGACAACAGCCCTTTGACACAGATGGTGCTTGGGCGGCCGGCGGCAGCGTTGATGCCACGCTGTTAACCGCATTGCTCGCCGACCCCTACGTTGCGCGCGCGCCGCCCAAGAGTACCGGGCGGGAATATTACAATCTCCGCTGGTTGGACGCGATACTCGCCACGCAGCGAGCAAGTGTAAGTACACAAGACGTGCAAGCCTCGTTGACGGCGTTTACCTGCAAAAGCATTGCGAACCAACTGCGCACCCGTGCGACGAATTGTCGGGAGTTATTGGTGTGCGGAGGCGGAGTGCACAACCGTACGATAATGCGCCAGCTTAGTGAATTATTACCTGGGATTACGGTGGATTCGACGGTAGCCTTTGGCCTGGACCCGGATGCGGTGGAGGCCGTAGCATTCGCCTGGCTCGCCAAGCGCAGACTGGAAGGTCTGCCTGGAAATTTACCCTTGGTAACGGGGGCATCGCAGCCAGTAATTTTGGGTGCGATTTACGAAGCGAACTAAATCGCGAACACCTAAGGACAGGAGGCCCGTCCTCGCGCCCATTCGTTTAATACGGCGCTGCTACACAGAGAATGACGACCCGCAGCCACAGGTTGTGGATGCGTTTGGATTGCGTATCACAAACTGAGCGCCTTCTAAACCTTCCGTGTAGTCGATCTCAGCACCCATCAAGTACTGGAAACTCATCGGATCGACGAGCAATTTTACCCCACTGTTCTCGACGACGGTGTCTCCGTCGCCAACGTTTTCGTCGAAGCTAAAACCGTACTGGAACCCAGAACACCCACCGCCGGAGATGAACACGCGCAGCATGAGCGCGGCCCCACCTTCATCTTTAATGAGTTCTCTTACCTTGGACGCGGCCGAATCGCTGAATAATAGCGGCCCCGCTCCCGGTTGTTCCGTGTGGATTTCCATGACCAACTCCAATTCTATGCGGGTGGGCTGTTGTACTCTTTCTTGAGTAATTTTGTCAAGTATTATCCCCGGAGGCCGCGGCCGGCGGTATGTCCTGTGCCGCCGCGTCTCCCAAGGCTGCGGATTCCGCGCCCGGTAATCGTTTAGGTTCCCCGGCGGGCTTGGCATCGTGCTGCAACACCAGAGGGGCTCGCTCTTGCTCCGACAGGTGCACCAATTGGCCGTTCACTTCCGCCCCCATGGCCATCTCGATTAACGCGTAATACACATTTCCTTCGACCCTCGCAGTCGGACCCAACTCGATATGTTGGTATGCGTGTACATCGCCGTTAATGATTCCGTAGAGGTGCAGATGCGGTACCTTCACTTCGCCCTCGACAGTGCCGCGGTCGCTTATGTTGAGTACGGAACTATCATTGTCCTCGGCCGAGATGTTGCCGCGTACCGTGCCATCTATATGCAATCCACCACCAAACTTAATGTCGCCTACAATCGTTGAGCGATCACCGATCAAAGAATTGATCTTCGTTAGCGCTCGTTTGCCTCGTTTCTTGAACATGCTGTCCCCCGCTAATTGACGAGCTGTTGCCAACTGAAGGAACGCTCAACCTTCACCCCCCGTTTGCCCCCTTCACGGGCGATAACCAGCAACTCTCGTGGCTCGAAATCCGTTGGTAAAGCGAATGTCCCTTCAAGCCTTCGAAAATGCTTAAATTCGAAGGTAAGTGGTCCTTTCGGTTCATCCGCCAGCTCCGCCAGTTCGAGCTTCCGCGGCGCGGCGTCTGTATTTCCGTCAAACGAGATTGTGACGACACCTTTGGTACTTCTATCATCCTTCACTACATGGGTCAGTACAAGCTTGTAGCGGTATTGGTCGGAGTCACCCAGGCGCTCAAGGCGCAAACCTTGCACCATGAGGCCCTGCTTGGTCCGAGCAGTGGCGAGAATGCCACGGTAAAACTCCAATTCCTGTTTGTGTTCAAAGACCTCCTGCTGAAGTTCCGCGACGACCTTCTGCACCTCTTGGCGCGCGTTTTTATCGATCTCCGTGGTTGCTTCACTTAGCCGCAGGCGTTCGCGAAGACTCTCGTTTTCAGCGGCTGTTTCGCGGGCTAACGCCCACAGATCGGCGCGCTGCTCGTTTGCTACCATGCGGTCATATATGTAACGCCATTGGCCATAGTCCAGTAGTAGCCAACCGGCAAGTAGCAACAAGATTACGCTGATCCCCACCAGCATGACGTTGCGAACCGGATGATGTGGGCGTATTACGACTCGCATAAAACCGTATCAAAGAAATGTGCTGCGACCGGCCTCATGGCATAAGAGCTGGCGCCTGCAGGCCAGTGGTTTCATCAATACCAGACATGATGTTCATGTTTTGTATGGCTTGTCCGGCCGCACCCTTTACCAGGTTATCTATTACCGACAACACTACGACACGCGCGCCTCCGCCAGGGCGATGCACGGCAATGCGACAAAAATTACTGCCACGAACGGAACGCGTGTCAGGGTGGGCGCCAGGTGACATGACATCGACAAACGACTCGGCGCTATAGCGTTCCGCAAATAGGGCCTGCGCGTCCACATCCAATTGCCCAAGTTCTGCGTATACCGTCGCGTGAATGCCTCGGAGCATTGGAACCAGATGCGGTACGAAGGTCACCTCGATGTCGTCTTTAGCCACAGCGCTAAGCGTTTGCGCTATTTCCGGCAAGTGGCGATGACCATCTACGCCATAGGCCTTAAAATTGTCGCTGGTTTCGCTGTACAGGTTGCCCAGCACTGCCTTTCGACCGGCTCCTGTAATTCCGGATTTCGCATCCGCGATAATGGACGAGGCCAGTCCCGTTTCGACCAAGGGCAGTGCAGCCAGCGTAACCGCCGTCGGGTAACAACCCGGGTTCGCTACCAGACGCGCTTTGCGAACTGCCTCACGGTTGATCTCCGGTAATCCGTAAACTGCTTCGGCCAACAGCTCCGGGCACGCATGTGGAACGCCATACCAGGTTTCCCATTCCTTCGCCGAGCGCAAACGGAAATCGGCAGCCAGATCGATAACCCGTGCACCAGCTGCCAACAGCTGCGGCACCATTTCCATCGCCGTGCCGTTGGGAGTGGCGAAAAACACAAAGTCACATTGGCCCAACAACGCGACATCGGGCGCAGTGAATGCGAGATCAAGACTACCGCGTAAACTCGGTACCGCCTCGGCAATCACAACTCCAGCTTCGCTGCGCGAGGTTACCGCGCGCAGTTCCACCCCGGGGTGCGACGAAAGCAATCGCAGCAACTCGATGCCCGTGTACCCCGTACCTCCAACAACACCTACCGTAATCATCGCTCTGCCTGTGTGTCACGGGTTCCAGTAGCCCAGCCATCCATTATCAACCGATCGCCCAAAAGAAAAAGCGGCCGAAGCCGCTTTAAAGAATCTCTTGTTATTGTTGTTATCGCAGTAGGTCGGGGTCACCGGCCACTACGACAGTCAGCATATTGGCGGCAGCTTTCGCTGTCAAGCAAATATGCCGCAATGCCGATGAACTCTATTGTTTAGACAGAATCTAAATAATGACTGAAGCGAGCCAGTGCAGCAGCCCGTTACCTTACCCGTGAGAACGGGCGTATGATCGATTCACACGCTGAGAGCTTCGACCCGGATCAAGTGGGAAGGAGAGAATGTTATGGAACAGGTTGAAACTATTGCTCTTTTGCTGGGAGTAGCATGGGCCAGTGGCCTCAATCTGTACGCCACCTTGCTGGTGCTGGGTGTCCTTGGTGCAACGGATTATGCGGTTCTACCGCCGGATCTTGAGATCCTCATGGATCCGTTGGTACTGGCCGCGGCAGGCTTTATGTACTGCGTTGAATTTTTCGCCGACAAAACCCCAGGCGTCGATACCGGCTGGGACGTACTCCATACCTTCGTGCGCATCCCCGCCGGCGCGGTTCTGGCACTCGCCGCGGTAGGTGACGTTCATCCTGGCTTACAGTTTGCCGCATTGTTGGTCGGCGGCTCGATGGCAGCGACCAGCCACGCCACGAAGGCTAGTAGCCGGGTCCTGATCAACACTTCGCCGGAACCGGTCAGCAACTGGGCAGCCTCCTTTGCGGAAGATGCACTTGTAATCTCCGGCTTATGGGGCAGCATTGACGCATCCGTGGGTGTTTCTGGTTGCGTTAGTCATCTTTCTACTAATAGTAGCTTGGTTACTGCCTAAGTTACTGCGCGGTTTAAAACTGGTCTATCGAAAACTGGCTGGCATATTTGGCAAACCGCAACAAGCTAACGGCGAAAATAGTGTCGCATCAGGTTGATATCGTATGACGCGCGATAACTACGTTGCCGTACTCGCCATCGTCCTGATTGGGGCAGTCGTTACGGTTTGGTTTATGCCGAACTACCGCGCCGCGCCTGAGGTATCTCTTAACATCATTGATGGCAGCACGCTTGACCTTGCTGATCTGCGCGGCCAACCAGTATTGGTTACGTTTTGGGCAACCAGCTGTTCAGGTTGCGTAAAAGAGATGCCCCACTTGATCGAGCTCTACCGTGAACTGAATAGCGCTGGATTTGAAATTGTCGCCGTAGCCATGCCGTACGACCCTCCCCATCATGTGATGACGCTCGCCCGCCAGGTCCAGATCCCCTACCCGATTGCGCTCGATATCCAGGGCAAAGCCGTCGCCGCGTTCGGTGATGTGCAATTAACCCCAACGAGTTTCTTGATCGGACCCGATGGCAACATCGTCCACCACAAAGTCGGAGAATTAGACATCGAGAAACTCCGCCATGCCATTACCGAGATGCTTGCTCACACAGCAACCAATCTCGGTTGACCGCAGTGCTTTGGATTAAATCCCTACACATCATATTTATGGTGACCTGGTTTGCGGGGCTGTTTTATCTGCCGCGCTTATTTGTTTATCACGCACAGAGCGAAGACGCGCTCAGCCGCGAATGCTTCAAGGTCATGGAACGCAAACTGTACTTCGGGATCATGACTCCCGGAGGACTCTTGACGGTCATCTTTGGCGTGTGGCTGGTGACGCTGAGCGGCGTGCAAACATATATGGCGACGGGCTGGTTTCAGCTCAAGATGTTACTGGTGAGCTCCCTTATCGGCTTCCACATCTACTGCGCCAAGTTGCTGTTTGATTTCAAGCATGACCGTAATGCACACAGCCACGTGTTTTACCGCTGGATCAACGAATTCCCCACTGTCGTGCTATTCGTTGTGGTGCTTCTCGCGATCATTAAGCCCGACTGGTAGATCTGACAATCCAAAGCAGTCGGGCTCGAGAGGGGCGGTGCCGTAACTTCGGGTTAACCGCGGGGGTCGATTTCTATCATATCGAAATCACTCTTTTGGGCGCCGCAATCAGGACACGTCCATGTTTCGGATACGTCCTGCCAGCGGGTCCCGGCCTCAATGCCGTCATCTGGCCAACCCGCAGCTTCGGCGTAGACGAACCCGCAGATAACACACATATAGGTTTTCATTTGCGACCGATATTTTTCCAGCGCCTTGCGGCTCGTTAGAATACCCCGATGATCCGAACCCACGAGATGCCCTGCGTACTCGTAATTGCCGGCCATGACCCCTCTGGGGGCGCCGGTATTCAAGCAGACATTGAAACGCTTGTCAGCTTCGGCTGTTATCCGACCACCGCAGTTACCGCACTTACGGTGCAGAATACTGCCAGCTTTTCACGGTGTGTAGCCACAGATCCGGCGCTGCTCGAACAACAACTGGAGGCGGTCATGACCGATTTCAGTATCGCCGCGTGCAAAGTGGGGTTGCTTCCCTCAGTGGATCACGTTGCGGTGACTAGACGGGCGCTCGAGCAGCTAAAGGGCATTCCCATTGTGCTCGATCCCGTGTTGGCCGCCGGAGTCGGCACACAACTCGCCGACCTGTCCACAATCGAGGCGCTGCGAGAGCAATTGCTGCCGTTGGCAACGATCACCACTCCAAACATCAACGAGGCCCGGCAACTGGTGGCGGGAACGACCGAGTTAGCGCAGATTGCGACGCGCATGCATGAGTTGCAGTGGGCTCATGTCCTGATTACCGGATCCCACGCCGCCACCACTAAGGTCACCAACCGGCTTTTTTTTCGCGGCGATTGCATCCAGGAAATCCACTGGCAACGCTTGTCCGGCCAGTATCACGGATCAGGATGTACATTAGCATCTGCGATTTGCGCCGGACTGGCACACGGCCAGGACATACTCAGCGCCAGCGAACAGGCACAACGATACACTTGGACGGTATTGAAACACGCCATGCGTCTCGGCCGAGGTCAGGCGCTTCCAAAGCGCTCTGCACAATAGACGCTCGCAATGCAGACGGCGCGTTTATCGGATGGTCTTTACGCCATCACCCCCGACGGCCTCGCGGGCGATACGTTGTTCGACAAGACTTCGGCAATTTTGCAAAGCGGTGCCGTTGTTCTACAGTATCGTGCGAAGAACGATGGTGACGCAGATACAGCTCGAAAATTGTGCGCACTGTGCCGCGAGGTTGATGCGTGCTTCATCGTCAACGATGACCCTCGCCTGGCGGCAGAGGTCGAGGCTGACGGGGTGCATCTCGGCGTCGACGATCCAGACATCACTACCGCACGCCGGATGTTAGGGGCGCGGAAGCTCATCGGTGTTTCATGCTACGACAACTTAAACCGTGCGCAGCAAGCCCAAAAAGGCGGTGCGGACTACGTTGCTTTCGGTAGCTTTTTTGCATCGCAGACCAAGCCCGGTGCGGTGTCGGCGAATCTGGCACTACTGCGTGCGGCACGAAAGATTTTGACGATCCCCATTGTTGCGATTGGGGGGATCACGCCGGACAATGGTGGCACCTTAGTCGAGGCAGGCGCAAACCTGCTCGCGGTTATCTCAGCGCTTTACGCGAGTGATAACCCCGGCGACGCTGCCTCACGCTACAAAATTCTATTCAGGAAGGATAAAGATGGGACGCTCTAAGGAACTCTTTAGTAACGCCCTGGGGCTAATCCCGGGCGGAGTGAATTCGCCAGTTCGCGCGTTTAAGGGCGTCGGCGGCGACCCAATTTTCTTCGCCCGCGGCAGTGGACCGTATATCTACGACGTCGATGGCCGCGAGCATATCGACTACGTAGGCTCATGGGGTCCGATGATCCTCGGTCACGCACACCCTGACGTGATCTCACGGGTGCAGCAAGCCGCCAACGATGGACTCGGATTCGGCACCCCGACAGAGATAGAAAACACTCTGGCAGCAAAAATTTGCGAACTAGTTCCCACTGCCGAACGAGTGCGCATGGTCAACTCCGGTACCGAAGCCGCAATGACCGCGATCCGATTGGCGCGAGGTATCACAGGTCGCGACAAGATAATCAAATTCGAAGGCTGCTATCACGGTCATGCAGATTCGCTGCTAGTAAAAGCGGGCTCCGGCGCTCTCACCTTGGGGATCCCCACCTCGCCGGGCGTTCCAGCCGCGTTGGCTGCATTGACCATTACGCTAGACTACAACGACCTCGAACAAGTTGAGCAAACGTTTGTCGAAATGGGCGAAGAAATCGCCGCTATCATCGTTGAGCCGATCGCGGGAAATATGAACTGTGTGCCACCCAAGCCCGGGTTTCTAGAGGGATTGAGACGTACCACACAGGAGGCCGGCGCACTATTGATATTCGACGAGGTCATGACCGGCTTCCGAGTCGCGCTCGGAGGTGCTCAGGCGCTATTTCACATTGAGCCCGATCTCACAATACTCGGTAAGGTCGTCGGAGGCGGCATGCCCGTTGGCGCGATCGCAGGGCCCGCGGCACACCTTGAACAACTCGCACCAACGGGCCCCATTTATCAGGCCGGAACGCTATCTGGCAATCCCATCGCGATGACGGCGGGTCTGGCAACCTTGGAATTGGTAGCCGCAGCAGATTTTCACGAGCAACTGATGGCCGCGACGTCGCGTTTAGTTGAGGGAATTCGGGAGGAAGCGAGCTACATGGGAGTTGCATTGACAAGCAATTGCGTAACGGGGATGTTCGGCCTTTTTTTCACAGATCAACCCGAAATCACCAGTTTCGCGGATGTCATGCGCTGCGACCAGGCGCTATTTCAGCGTTTCTATCACAATATGCTGGAACTGGGTGTATACCTTGCGCCCTCGGCATTCGAAGTGGGGTTTGTATCCGCAGCACACAACGAGGAAGTTATCGATAAAACGCTAACCGCTGCACGCCAGGCATTAAAAACCCTTTGAAGCCATTCATGTTACTCATCGCGAATTCCCATGAGTCCGGCAACGGATAAACTTTTACTCATAGCTATCGTTGGCCTGCTTATCATGTCACCTTTGGATGCAGATCAAACTGACCCGCGGCTCGACCTCTTGTTTGAACAACTGAAACTCGCCTCCGACCATAGCGAAGCAAGACAACTCGAATCTCAGATTTGGCGGATCTGGATTGCATCGGGCGATCCTCGTATTGACCGTCTAATGCAGGAAAGTCACTCAGCGGTAAACAGCGCTCAGCACACGGCTGCGATTGCCCGCCTGGACGAAGTCGTAACCGCCTTACCCAGTTATGCCGAGGGCTGGAATGTGCGCGCAACAACCCGATACTTAATGGGCGACCATGCAGAATCACTGGCCGATATCGAAGTGACGCTAAAGCTCGAGCCGCGCCACTTTGGGGCTTTATCCGGCCGGGGTCTTTGTTATTCGGCAATGGCTGAGTTAGAGCTGGCATTACAAGCTTTCGAGGCCGCACTGCAGGTGAACCCCTGGCTACCCGGTGTGCACATCAATGCCGAGCAAATTCGCCAACAATTACTGCAACAGCGCAGACCGATTTAGACGATCTAAAAACATAGATCCGGTACTTCGCAGGCCATACCAGGCGCAGCAGTTGCCGTGGCGTTGACAGTACCTGCGGCTAAGCTAAAACCCTTCTGTCGATCGAAACAGGCCTACCCGTAAATCCTTAGCCATATAGATTTCGCGACCGTCGACCTCCATGACGCCGTCGGCTATTCCCATTACCAGCTTTCGCAAAATCACACGCTTGATATCGAGACGATAACGTACGAGCTGTGCGGCGGGTGTAACCTGCCCCGTAAACTGCACCTCCCGCGCACCTAATGCCCGGCCATGCCCTAATCCGCCGCGCCAGGCGATAAAAAAACCCAATAGTTGCCATAGTGCATCCAAACCCAAACAGCCCGGCATTACCGCATCGCCGATAAAATGGCAGTCGAAAAACCACAGATCGGGGCCGACATCGAGTTCAGCAACTATCTGCCCCTTATTATGGGCACCGCCAGTCTCGGTGATGGCCGTAACGCGGTCCAACATTAACATCGGCGGTAATGGCAATTGGGCATTACCCTCACCAAACAAGTGGCCTTCGGCACACGCGACTAAATCGTCGCGGCTATAACTGTTCTTCTGGCCGACCGCTTCCAGGGAGTATTCAGGTTGAGGTGATGACACGTGGCGAAACACACCGCAGAGACAACAGGTGTGCACTATAGCATACGGCGATCACCCGGGCAGCCTGATGATCACTCGCGCACCGCCGGTTTTGCCACTGTTGTCGATATTCATTTCCCCGCGGTAAACGTCTTCCACCAATTCTCGGACAACAGATAACCCTATCCCGTGGCCTTGCGTGGTGGCATCACCTCGCAGACCCCTGCGCACGCCTGCTTGCAACAGCGCCTCGGAAAAACCCGGGCCGTCATCTTCGATTTCGATCCATAATGAGCTTGGGCCATCGGCTTCGACCGGCCAGCGTGCACGCACCCAAATTTGGCCGGCCGCCCACTGCGCCGCGTTGTCGGCCAGGTTCCCCAGTATCTCAATTAGATCACCTTCGTCGGCGTGGAATTGAATTTCATTCTTACAATCAACGATGATCTTCTTGTCGGGGTACACCTTTTCCAAAGAGCCTGTTACACGTCGGATGACGGTGTCGATCCTGATTGGCGCCGTCAGCGCAGTGCGTCCGGACGCAGCGGCGCGTTGCAATTGATACTCAACCGTTTCATCGAGGCGATCCAGCTGTTCACTGATTGTTTCCCTCACCTGGGAGTCTTGCGTGTCACCGTCCAAGGTTGCATGCAATACCGCCAGTGGCGTCTTTAAACTATGTGCCAGATCCGCCAGTGCATTGCGGTAACGCTCAAGGTGCGCGCGACTGTTGCGTAACAGCGCATTCAGGTTCTGCGTGAGTGGCTCGAGCTCACGCGGATAAGGTCCGGCGAGTTCGGATTGGCGGCCGCTTTCGATATTAGTCACTTCATCAGCAACGCGCCGCAATGGCGCTAGCCCCCACCGCAATATTACCGCCTGCACAACCAGTAGCACGATTGCGACGCCGGCAAACCAGGTCCACAGACCACGGCGAAACCGGTTGACCTGCTGCTGAAACCCCGCGTCGGTTTCTGCGGCATGAATGGTATAGCTAGCGACGCGCTCAGGCCCGATTTCCCAGGCTACGGCGAATGCCATTGCGTACAGATTGTCGCCCGCATTTGTCGTAACCCGCCTGAGCACCATGTCGCCCGCCTGAGTTGCTTGCGGGAACTTGATCGTACGACCTAAAGTTGAAGCGGAACGCCAAACAAGGCCGCCTTCGGAATCTATAACCTCTGCATAGAGTCCGGAGTCTGGCATACCCAGACGGGGATCGGGCAGTACTTCACGGATTTTCAGACCCTCGTTCTCGTCCAGATCACCGGCGCCGAGGATCATATAAATAGCGGCCTGCAATCGGTCATGTACACCGAGCAATGCACTGTCTCGAAAGCCCCGATCCAGCGTCAATCCAGTAAGTCCCAGGAAAGCGGCCAACACGATGCTGGCCACGACAAGCAGCCGCGCGTTTAACGAGCGCATTTATTTGCTAAATCGCCGGAGGCCGGCATCGAAATCGGGTTGGAGTAACAACCAACTAATGACCGCCATAACCCGGATGCGGACAATCACCTGGGCAGGCGTAGAACGTAACCGCGTCCGCGCAAGGTCTCGATGGGATTGATTAGCCGCTGGGGATCGAGTTTGCGTCGCAGTCGGCCGACCAGCACTTCCAACACATTGCTGTCTCTGTCGTGGTCCTCGTCATAGATGTGCTCGTTCAGTGTGGTCTTGGAGACTACCTCACCGGCATGCAACATCATGTACTCCAGGATTTTGTACTCGTAGGCGGTTAGTTCAACGACGTTGTCGTCGACAGCGACGGATTGTTTGGCCGGATCCAGAGCCAGTGGACCACAACGTATCACCGAGTCCGCCCAGCCGGCGGAGCGGCGCATCAGCGCCCGGACCCGCGCCATGAGTTCCTCCATATGAAATGGCTTCACCAGATAATCGTCGGCGCCCGCCTCCAGACCTTCAACTTTGTCCTGCCAGCGACCACGCGCTGTGAGAATGAGGATTGGGAAATCTTTGCCAGCGCTACGCCAGCTACGGATGACATCAATGCCGGAGGTATCCGGGAGTCCGAGATCGACAATAGCCACGTCAATCGGATATTCGCTGCCCAGGTATTTTCCTTCTTCACCGTCGGCAGCTGCGTCCACGGCGTAACCCTGCTCTCGTACCTGCTTTACCAGTTGCTCGCGCAACGCGGTTTCGTCCTCGATTACCAGTACTCGCATAGCCGTAGCCTGGAAATGAGTCGGCGTTTACAAAATGTCGCCGCTTGCTCCATCGACAATAACTACTCGCACATGTCCGTCGGGTAACAGCACCTTGACGTTGTAGACCGGTTTGTCACTCCCCCCGGGTTCGACCGCAAGGACTCGCCCGCCGGTCGCCGCACGCGCGATATTGGCCGCCGCATCTCGATCAACCGCAGCCTCTTGCTGTACAAGCATCAACGGATGAGCATCGACTGGCCAACCGTTGTTGCCATCGAAAGCACTGAGCTGCATAGATAAGGCAGACAGTATCGATAAGCTTAGTAGCCGCCTAATCATATGCCCATCATAACGTACTGGCGACTAAATGCAGGTTACGGCGCCGGTGCAACGTCGACTCTTACCCGTAACCGCGGTCCCGGATCATGATCCAATTCGGTCGTGTAGCTGCGACCATCATAAGAGTAGTTTACCCGGTAGCCAGCCAACCGCTCTTCGTTACGGTAGCTGCTAACCATGCGGCAACGTTGTTCGGTTGTCCGGGAGGCATAACCCGCGCGACGATAGCGTGCATGGTCGTTTCCGATCGAGCCGCCCAGAAAAGCACCCGCGGCCGTCATGGCGTCGCGTCCGCTGCCCCTGCCAAATTGATTACCAATCAAACCGCCAATAATTGCACCGAAAATCACCGGTGTGTGGGACTGACCAAAGTGCGCATGGTGGGACACCGGTTGTTGCCAACATTCCTCGCGCTGTACGGGAACCTGGACAACCCGGGTTACTGGCTCAACGCGCTCGACTCGTGCGTAATCATAGCTACCTTGCGGATATGCTCCCTGTGTCACACCGGAGCTCAGTAGCGCGCTGACGGCAACAACGGACAAACTCAGCTTGCTCTTCATTATTATCCCCTTGGTCGCACCGTTTTGGTTCATCGGTGGCCGAACATAGCTTCGACCGTCCAGCCCAGTGTGAGCGGACCAAACTGAATAGCGGCTGAATAGTCTTACAGGCTTAGGAAGAGATACTGCGAAGGTCGGTATCGGCAACGCCAGCCCAATGAATATCGCGGTCATGCTCAAGCGACGGGATCATCGTGCGCGCCTCTGTCACCCGCGCAGGATCAATCTGCGCAGTGACAAACCCCGGATCCTCCCCGCCATCGGCAAGTACCTTACCCCAGGGATCGACGATCAATGAATGGCCGTAAGTCGCGCGCCCCCAGGGGCGAACTCCGCACTGGCCCGGAGCGAATACATAACAACCGGTTTCAATAGCTCGCGCTCGCAACAATACATGCCAATGCGCTCTACCTGTCGTTCGAGTAAAGGCAGCCGGCACAGTTAAAAAGTCCGCACCGGCGTGGGCCAGTTCACGGTACAGGTAGCCGAAGCGTAGGTCATAACAGACCGTCATACCGAGCGAACCCCAAGGGGTTTTCGCGACTACGGGCGCAGTACCCGGTTGCACAGTGGCCGATTCCCGGTAGCTCTCACCTGCCCGCAATTCAACGTCAAACAAATGGATCTTGTTGTAAGTCGCCACGGTCTCCCCTGAACCGTTGAGCAAATAACTGCGGTTGTTAACTTTTGCGTTATCGAGCTTGACCGCAATCGACCCGAGCAGAATCCAACAACCAAGCTCAGCGGCCAACGCGCGATACGCGGGCAACGCCGGGTGTTCATCCTCGGAGAATGCGTTCGCGAATAATGCTTCATCGTTCGGCTCAATACAGGGAAAGTATTCCGGCAGACAAATGAATTGCGCGCCTGCGGCATGGGCCTGCCGCACGAAATCGATCGTCTCGACGAGGTTGCGCTGGAGATTATCGTCGGCGCAGTTTTGAATACAAGCAACGGTGAAAGGTGTACTCATGATTCAGAAATATAACACCAATTCCATGCAGCTATTGTAATGGCTGCAACTCGGCCACAAACTCCTGCAGACGCCCAGTGGCGGCGTCCCAATCATCCGCTAAGACGTACTCCAAGGTTTGCAACTGAGCCTTTTCCTGCGCGACAACGTGTCTAAAAAAATCCGTGTGTTGCGGCGGCCCGATTTCCAGCAATCGTTCGAGCCGAGGAACATACACGCGCGTATTGCGTAACAATTTATCCAACGTCCGTTCAGGCGCCAGGCGCACCGCAAGGCTCACAAACCAGGAACGCACGCGGTTGTACAAATGCTGTTGCAAATCTATATCGAAGTTCGCGATTTCCGAGGCGTAGCGTTGCTGATTGTATTGTTCCAAAGCCAGGAACGCCTGCCAGTAAGCTTGCTCACGCGGATTAGTCACGGCTTTTGCAAGCCGGGTTGCGCATGCCAGCGCAAACGCGCGATTGTTGAATTCGTAGCGCAGGGTTTCCAAGACCTCATTCGGAATGTCGGCGCCGGAAGTCTGCTCTTCGGCCATAGCGGGAGATATTAACAGGAGACATACGACGCGAATGCGGACGGACTCCCACATGGCTGAATCACTCCTTGATTTCGATATACACCGCTTCGTATGGGACATCGTTGAGATTGTCGGCCGAATGTTGTCCCGCATCGAACCAATTGACATCACCGGCCTTACTCTTGTTAACGAGTACCGCGCCATCGGCAAGCACTACCCTGAAATGCCCGTCGGTCAGCTCGACGCCAACGCCAGCGAGATGTTCATGCAGCGGTGAATGGTCGCGGGGACCGTAGCGGGCACGAATTATACGAACCTTATCGTTCTCGAATTCGACCGTGTAGTGGGCAGGATCAGCAAGCACTGCGTTCTCGGCATTGGCGATAATCGGCAAACCTGCGATGCACCAGGAGGCCAGGCAAAACGTTAGTAACTTGTAAGTCCCACACAACTGATTAATGATCATTGTCTAATTCCTATGTGTCTTCGTAAATGTATCGCCATTTTAGCTGCTCCCGGTCGATTCACCACGACAGCATTGTTCGCCGGTGATCGATCGTAACCAGCATTTACGCGGCCTGCTGCTAACGACGCTGGGCGTGCTCATCTTGACACCGGACGGCCTGCTGATACGGTTGATCGGTACGGATGTATGGACGCTGATCTTCTGGCGAGGCCTGTTGGGTTTCCTGGCTATCAGCACGGCCTATGTGATGCTATATGGGCGCGCCACAGTCGGAAAATTTCGCGCGATTGGCTGGGCTGGAGTGGCGATTGCGTTACTTTATACGGGCAGCAACATCTTGTTCATACAGTCGATTCGACTGACATTTGTCGCCAATACGTTGATTATCATTGCCGCGGCGCCGTTACTCGCCGCCGTTTTCAGTTGGGTCTTTTTACGTGAACAGGTGGCGATTCGCACTTGGCTGGCAACACTGTTCGGCTTGGGCGGGATCGCCATTATTTTCGCGGGCAGTACCCGGCATGCGTCTATGCTCGGCGAATTTTGCGCGCTGGGCGCAGGTGTCTGCATGGCCGCAACGTTTGTCGTCATCCGCTTTTCGCGTGACGTTATTATGATACCGGCGCTGGCGCTGAGCGGATTGCTGTTAGCTCTTTGCACATTTCCTATGGCGTTACCGCTGTCACTGACAACGCACGACACGCTGTTACTGGTGCTGCTTGGCGGTTTCGTCGCACCCCTCTCGTTTGCTCTGATTACATTGGGACCACGAACGCTGACCGCGCCGGAGGTGGGCCTGATCCTGTTGCTGGAAACCGTGCTGGGACCGGTGTGGGTCTGGCTGATGCTCGATGAAGCACCACCGTCGGGTACTTTGCTCGGTGGCTTCGTGGTGCTTGCTACGCTCGGTTTGCACTCGCTGTTCGCATTGCGCGAGTCCGATTAGTCAACATCGACTGCACTACCTACGAACAGAAGCTGGAACGAAGTCTGTGAAGGCGCCGCTAAACAATGCCAATACCATCCACAAAGATTACCGCGACTAAAACAGGCACCACGAAGCGAATCACCGCTAGCCAAACCAAATGAATTTGCCGGTTACCAATAGCCTCCTGTGCGACCGAAGGTGCCAGCTTCCAGCCTGCAAACACGGCAATCAGAAACGCGCCCACCGGCAGCAAGATGTTTGTGGTGAACCCAGCCAGTAGTTCGAAAATATTCATTTGGAATAAACGCACGTCGGCCCAAATGTTGAATGACAACATTGCCACCATGCCAACCAACCACGACATTGCGCTCGTCAATAAACATGCCGGAACCCGTCCCATAGGGGTGACTTCGGTTATCCAAACAACCACCGGCTCAAACGAAGAGATGACGGAAGTCCAGGTCGCAATCGTCAATAGTAGGAAAAACAAAGCGCCAACCACGTTGCCGCCCGGCATCTCGCCAAAAGCGACAGTGAGAGTCACAAAGACAAGCCCAGGGCCTTCTTGTGGCGCCAAGCCGTAAGCAAATACCAACGGAAATATTGCAAATCCCGCGAGCAGGGCGACCGCAGTATCTGCGATAGCGGTCAAACCGACCGGACCTGCAATCGGCTGATCCGAAGACACGTAGGCCCCGTAAGCAAACAGCGATCCCGTTGCCACGCTCAGACTGAGGAACGCCTGTCCGATCGCCATGAGCATGCCGTCCGCACTAAACGCGGCCAAGTTCGGCGTGAACAAATATCGGAAAGCGCGCACAGCATCGCCTACAAGTAACGCATAAGAGACGATAGTAATCAGAATCACAAACAACATCGGCATCAACCACTTGACCGCGCGCTCTATGCCCGCCTGCACACCGCCCATTACAACCGCGAGCGCTAGCAATAAAAACATCGCATGGCATCCCAGAACCCGCGCCGGCGACGCTACCAGCGCTGCAAACTCTGCCCCGGCAGCCTCGGGCGTCATGCCACCGAGCGCGCCCGTCAGGGTCGGGATTATGTAGGCAATGCTCCATCCCGCAACTCCGGAAAATACCGATATAAGCATGAATGCCGTGAACACACTCAGGTAGCCTATGAACTGCCAATAGCGATTGAGTCCTTGTTCTGATGACAGACGCTGCATCGCATGGACCGGACTGCCACGGCCGCGTCTGCCCATCGCTACTTCGGCAATCATGATCGGGACCCCGACGAGCGCTATGCAGGCGAGGTAGACGAGGACAAAAACTCCACCCCCGTTCTCACCCGTAACGTACGGAAATCGCCAGATGTTACCGAGCCCAATGGCGGAGCCCATGGCAGCCAATACGAATGCTCGCCGCGAACTCCAACGTTCGACATTAGCACCGGCGGTCATGGTGATTTATTTCCTGGTTTGCTCGCGAGTGGTCGTGTCGGTAGCGGACGTCAAAACCTTGGCGTGTAGTAGTCTAAACGAAGTTACCGAATCCCGTTGCCAGGACGATCCGGAGCGTAGCCATGACTGATTCCCCAAAAACGAATGCACAGTGGCTCGAACTCGGCGCTCGTTACACCTTGCGTCATCCGATGAAAACTCATAACGCCCTAGTGCCGGAGCGCGGCGAGGGGATCTAAATGTGGGACGTCGAGGGTAATCGATATATGGATTTTATGGCCGGACAATTGTGTGTGTCGCTGGGCCACTCACATCCGGAATTTGTAGCGGCAATCTGCGAGCAAGCAGAAAAGCTCATTCAAGCAGGCACAACGTTCAGCGTACCTTCAGAGATCCTGCTGGCGAAGAAAATCGCCAAAATTGCGCCTGACCCCTTACAAAGAACGTTGTTCGCTTGTACCGGATCCGAATCCACTGACATGGCTTTACGCCTGGCAAAAAAAGCCACTGGGCGTTATGAAACTGTCGGCGTCGCTCAAAATTACCACGGTTCCACCATGGGCAGTGCGTCGGTGGCGGGCTTTGGCGGCTACTGGCGCGAGGGCTACGGACCGTTCCTGGCCGGCAACTGCGTGGTGCCTACTCCGTATTACTACCGCTCGCCGATGTGTCTCGCCGGGGCTACGCAAGACGAGGCTGATGACATGCTGTTGTCGGTGACTGAAGAGCTTATCGAGCTGCGACGACCGGACAGCCGGCCGCCTTTATTCTGGAACCGTTGATGGCCGGGGCTGGCATGCTGGTGCCATCGGCTAAATGGATGAACGGCATCCGCGCGATTTGTACGGAACGTGGGATCATGATGATCATGGACGAGGCCCTGACGGGTATAGGCCGCACCGGTAAGTGGTTTTGTTTCGAGCATTTCGACATCGTGCCCGACATTGTCACGACCTCCAAAGGCCTGGGCGGAGGAATGTCCATTTGTGGTATCACCACGAGTAATGAAATCGCTCAGCGCGCCCTGGCCAACAACTTTATGCATTTCTCATCACACTCGGGCGATCCGCTGTTGTGCGCACCGGCCCCTCAAAAACATAGAAATCATCGAGCGTGATGAGTTGGTGCAACCTACAGCCGCGGTTGGCGGCTACTTTCTGGAGGACCTCAAGCGCATGGAACGCGAATACGAGATCGTTGGCGAAGCGCGCGGTCTTGGATTGGTACTGGGGTTTGAAACGGTTATGGATAAGAAATCGCGCGAACCAAACCAGGATGCCGCTTACGACATTGCCCAGTATTGTTTCGAACACGGGCTGTGGCTAACGAATATTCGTCCGCAGAAATCCCCGGAGGAGACCAAGGCGGCTCACCGTTTCTTTCCGATGAATATCGTGCGGCTCATGCCGCCGATGGTAGTGACTAAGGCACAAGTCGATGAGGCGCTCGTCATCCTAGAGGGTGGCATTCGCTTCGCTCAGGAGCGAATGCCACGTCCCGTGAGTGTCGCGATCGCTGGCGGTTAGCCCGCATATTTCATGAAGGATCCTGGATGCTCGCGCAGGACGTGTGCGGCTGGGCGCCGCGCTGGAGCACCAAGCATAGCCGTCGCTATGGTTGGCGTGAACCGCAAGCTCAGGCGTGCGCGGACCCGCGAGCGCCAGGATAGCCGCGCGATGCCGTACAAAGTGTGTTTGTCCTGCGTTGACACCGAACCCTTACAACATCTGGGTTTAACCCGCATCGCGTGGCGTGACCGCCAGGGATGGCGGAAATGCAGACCATGCACGACTGCAAGGATGCAGGAGGTAGGGCGAAGCACGCCTGCAGGGATGCAGGCGATAGAACGACGCAGGAGCCAAAGTCGAAGAGCCAGAGCCGACGAGTCCACGGATGGACGAGGTAGAACGACGCAGGAGGCCAAAGTCGAGGAGCGTTTGTCTGCCCTTCATGCAATATGCGGGTTAGCTGCGATTGCAGCAATGTCGCGCAGTTGGGAGCAACGTCGTTTCGATTAGGAGCTGCATCGCCGCGAGGCCAGAGATATTTACTCCTTTAATATCTGAATTCCCCGCTTCCATGGCGGTTACTCGCTGCTACGCAAAATCCATTGCGCCCGCGATATCAACGTGTAGCCGCAACAAATCTTCGATGCTTTGATCGGGCGGGCGGCGTCCCCAACCGCACTGCGTGGAGATACCGAATTCAGGTAGATACTTGCGACCGAGCGCAATGCGACGCAAGGTGCCCTCCTTGCCGTCTTGTAGATGAACCAATCCGAGATAAATTCGGGCATCGCCCGCTGCGAGATCGGCCAATGGCCGGTAATAGCTGTCTTCAAAACCATTGGAAAGCTGCACCGGCATATGCACGAAATCGACCGAGCGAATGAGCGCATCCACGCCGGCGTTGGTCATCGCGACCGATACCGCGAGATTGGTAATCTCACAGAAATGGCCCGTATCCGAGCTTTCGTCTTGTTGGTGAGAAGAAGAGCCATAGCACATATGAAACCCAAGCCACACTTCTTGCGGAACCGCCGACGCAATGCGACGCACGCCTTCAAGATAACGTTGCATCGGATCTTCCGGTAGCGTCTTCAGCGCGCTCGTAAACGGTCTCAAGGACAATCCTTCTACCGCCGCGACCTCCCAGCAGATATCGAGTTGAATCGCGAGATCGGAGTGTGGAATAGCAGCGGCGATCTGCTCGATTTCACGGCGAATTGCGTCCGTGTATGCGTGCCACATGAGTTCGAAGTCCCGGGCGGTACCGACAAACGGCCGCGTAGCACTCTCCGGCATGGGCACGGCAAACATGAACCGCGTCGCCGGCGGGATTGCACCGTCATCTCGCATTCGCTTGAAAATTGCGTATGACTGGATTGCCTCCTGCGCATAGCCGAGTGTATCGAAGCGAAGCGTCTGCAAGCCCTCACGGGCACTGAATGTCCAGTAGTCGCCTCGGTGTTTCGGTTTCCAATTATCGATCGAGTGAGTGGAAACAGTGTGCAAATCCGGATGCTTGGAATACGTGCGCATCGGTAGAAAAAAAATCCACCAATTACGGTCACCGATTTCGCCGTCGGGCAACATGGACGCATGACTACCGAGCGTCGCCGTGCAACGGCCGAAGACATCCTCAACACTCCATCCGTCCTGCGGTCTAGCAACACTACCCACCAGCAGTATATGACCTTGGTCGCGCGCCATTCTGAAATCCTCAGTCGACTTTTTTATTTAGCCCGCATATTTCATGAAGGATCCTGGATGCTCGCGCAGCACGCGTGCGGCTGGGCGCCGCGCTGGAGCGCCAAGCATAGCCGTAGCTATGGTTGGCGTGAAGCGCAAGCTCAGGCGTGCGCGGACCAGCGAGCGCCAGGATAGCCGCGCGATGTGGTACAAACTGTCCTTTGCCATCGTTGACCTGGAACCTTTACAACGCCTGGGTTTCTCTCGCATCGCGTGGCGTGACCGCCAGGGATGGCGGAAATGCAGACCATGCAGGAGCATTTGTCTGCCCTTCGTGAAATATGCGGGTTAGTTCGTGACTTAGCTACGTTGATGTGAAATGCCCACTAACCGCCACTCACTTGCGGCAGGAAATGTACTTCACTGTCCGGGCCAACCGGTTCAAGCAGCGGATTCGCGATGATGGAACCGTCAATTGAGACGGCCACCCCTTTTTCGAGTATCGGTTGGAGTTCCGGAAAACTCCTAATGACCGCCTGAATCACCGCACGGATCTGACCGGGCTCAACATCCATCTGCTCGACGCCACTCGTATAGTGCCGTAATCCGGACGAGAAATAGACAACCGCCATTAGCGCGACTACGCAATCCGCAATGTCGCCAGCGGCTTTCGCTCTTTGGCGACTTACGCCGCCTGCAAAGCGGCTAACACCCGCGGCGGCGACATCGGCAAACTCGTCGAGCGTATGCCGGTCGCATTGCAAACTGCGTTAGCCACAGCCGCCAGCGGCGGCACGATCGGAGTCTCACCTACACCGCGGACACCGTAGGGATGATCCGGGTTTGCGACCTCAACCAGTACGGTATCGATCATCGGCAGATCCGAGGCGACCGGCATGCGATAGTCGAGAAATCCGGGGTTTTCGAGACACCCGTCCGCCGAATATATGTACTCCTCGCTGAGTGCCCAGCCAATACCTTGCACCGCACCGCCTTGTAGTTGGCCCTCTACGTAGCTGGGATGCACGGCCTTGCCGACATCCTGCACCGCCGTGTAGCGAACGACTTTGACGTAACCGGTGTCCGGATCGACTTCTATATCACAAATATGTGCGCCGAAGCTTGGCGCCGATCCCTCCACGTTCAATGATACCTGTGCCGCAATCGGTCCTCCGGTTTGTCCGGCCGAGCGAGCAATCTGAGCGATGCCAAGCGGCTCGATGTCGGGCGTACCGTCAGGGGGAAAGGCCTGGCCGTCTTCCCATTTGACGTCCTCGACCGACGCTTCCCAAAGTTTGGCGGCGCGCTCACGCAATTGCTGCACGCAACGCCGGGCCGCTTCGATAACCGCGGTACCCACCGCGAAAGTCACGCGACTGCCACCGGTGACATCGCTATAGGCCGCCGTTTCCGTGTCGGCGACTACCGGTCTGATCCGATCAACCGGGATCTGTAATTCTTCAGCGGCCATGAGGGCCAAAGATGCCCGGGATCCGCCGATATCGGGATTACCCGACACCAGCGCCGCGGTGCCGTCGTCATTGATCTGGATTGCTGCGCTCGATTGCATACCGACATTGAACCAGAATCCGGCCGCGACGCCACGACCCTGATTGGGTCCCAGCGGTGCCTGATAGTGCGGGTGCGCCTTTACAGCCTCGAGAACCTCAACCATGCCGATGCGCTTGAACTTGACGCCATAGACAGTCTGGGTGCCTTCGCTGGCTGCGTTATTGAGCCGCAATTCAATCGGGTCCATACCCAATTTCTGGGCCAATTCGTCGATGACTTGCTCGCCGCCGAAATTACTCACTGGCGCACCGGGCGCACGGTAGGCTGCAACCTTGGGTTTATTGCAGACAACATCGAACGCCTCAACATAGGCGTTCGGAATGTCGTAGGGAGTAAAGACAGTCATTGCTGCAGCCCCGAAGGGGGATCCTTTGAAAGCCCCGGCGGCGCAATGGATCGAGGCCTCGGCAGCGACAATCTTACCATCGCGGGTAGCACCGAGTTTCACACGGACGTGACCTGCCGGTGCTGGACCGCTGGCGCGAAACACCTCGTCGCGGCTCATTACGATTTTCACCGGGCGCCCGGTCCGTTGTGACAACACCAGCGCCACAGGCTCGAGGTAGATGGTAGTCTTGCCGCCAAAGCCGCCACCGATCTCGCTCGGGATCACCTTAATCTGCGACACATCCATGTTCAGCAACTTGGCGCAGTAATAACGCACGGCAAAGTGACCCTGTGTGCAGCACCAGACGACGCATTGCCCATCCGCGCCACTGCGTGCGACGACCGCATGCGGTTCGATGTAGCCTTGATGCACGGACTTGGTATCGAACTCACGTTCGATGACGACGTCGGCGGCAGCGAAGCCCTGTTCGACATCGCCTTTTTTAAATTCCACCCGCTTGGCGATATTACTGGGACCATCGGACTTCATACCCTCGGGCCGTTGATCCTCGTGCAACAGCGGCGCACCCGGTGCGATCGCATCCATGACTTCCTGCACGTGTGGCAGCACTTCATAGCGGACATCGATCAGACCAAGCGCACGGCGTGCGATTTCCGCTGTGGTTGCGGCCACCGCAGCTACGGCATGACCGTCGTAAAGCACCTTATCCTTGGCCAGGATGTTGCGCGACATGTCGTGAAAATCTATCGGTTGATGAGCAGCCTGCTGTTCACCGGGTTCCATATCCGGCAAATCCGCGCCGCTGATTGCGGCCTTTACGCCATCGAGCGCCAGCGCGGCGCTCAAATCTAGGGAGACAATGCGAGCATGCGCGTGCGGACTACGTAATATGGCGCCGTGCAGCATGCCGGGCATTTGCATATCAGCGCCGTAATTCGCTCGCCCGGTGACTTTATCAACGCCGTCGGGGCGAATCGGCCGACTGCCCACCCACTTGAATTCGCGTGTCTCGCTCATGCTGCTTCTCCTCTAAGCTCCGCCGCCGCATCCAGCACCGCGCGGATGATCTTGTCGTAACCTGTGCAACGGCAAAGATTACCAGCCAGGTAATAACGTACTTCTTCTTCCGTAGGGCGGGCGTTGCGTTTCAATAAATCGACGCTGGCAACAATCAAGCCGGGGGTGCAAATGCCGCACTGTAAGGCGGCATGTTCGAGGAATTTGCGTTGCACCGGATGCAGAACATCGCCGTCGGCAATGCCTTCGATAGTACCGATTTCCCGACCATTAACTTCAGCTGCCATGACCAGGCACGAGCATACCAGTCGTCCGTCCACGGTGACGGAGCAGGCGCCGCAATCGCCAGTCGCACAGCCCTCTTTGCTGCCCGTCAGCTGCAGATCATCACGCAAAGTGTCGAGTAAAGTTTGGTGTGGCTCGCACAAGAATTCGAGCGGATCGCCGTTTACAGTGGTTGAGACGTGCGTCTTTGCCATTAGTTTCTCTCCATGGCACGTTGCGCCGCGATGCGCGCCGCGCGTTTTGTCAGTACACCCGCGACATGGCGACGAAATTCGATCGTTCCGCGTTTATCGTCAATCGGTGAAGCAGCTTCGCTCGCTGCCGCCGCTGCGCGTGCAAGGGCGACGTCATCCAAATCAGTTCCTATTAAAGCCTCGGCAGCCGCATCAGCGATAATCACTTTAGGGCCTACTGCGCCGAGCGCGACGCGTGCGCGTGTGCAACAACCATCGTCGTCGAGTGTGATATCGACACCCGCGCCCGCCACCGCAATGTCCATCTCAGTACGGGGAATAAACCGCAGGTAGGCGTCGGCCGAACGCAAAGGTCGACTTGCTATCCGCAATGCAAGCAAAAATTCGCCTTTGCTCAGAACGCTCTGGCCGGGCCCGGTCACGAACTCGGCCACCGGGACTTCCCGTACACCATCTGCCCCGACGATCTCGCAAAGTGCCTCCAGCGCCACCAATGCCGGTACCGTGTCGGCTGCGGGTGAGCCGTTACATAGATTTCCGCCAACGCTTGCGCGGCCCTGGATCTGGGCTGACCCGATCAATTCAGCGGCCTCCACTAATCCAGGATACGCCTGTTTAACCGCGATATTTTCGCCCAAGGCCGCGGCGCACATCGCCGCCCCCAACCGTAATCCGTCCCCATCAAGACTTATCTGCGTGAGTTCCGGGATCAGTTTGAGGTCGACGATAGTGTGTGGTTGTTTGGCGCCCAGCCGCATTTGCACGAGCAGATCCGTACCGCCGGCAAGCAGAGCGGTTTCGCCATCGGCCACCTGCAGCATGGTAACCGCTTCGTCGATTGAACTTGGCGCTAAAAAGGTATTTTCTATCATGGCGCGCATGATACCAGCGCTGACCGGGCATTTGTCACTGCACGAAGAATCTCGTCAGCCTCGTTTGAATTTTCTCCGACATTACGCAGCAGATTGCAGCTTATACGAGACGATCACCCGTTCGCCCCCATAGTAGTCGCGCAAAAAATCCGCTTGCGATGCGTAAGGATCGCGGGCAGCCAGGCGCCCGGGAATAAGTAACGTGAGCGGGTCTTGATCGAAGGGGTACGGCTCAACAATCGCCCGGAAATCTTCCACCACCTTGAGCGCAATAGGCGTTTGTTCGCTGCCGTATTGGTACGGCACGGTTACGTCATCCAGATTCCACTGCGGACCCTTTGCTCGCTCGGTACTGCTGAGCGGATAACGATTGCAGAAGAACTGAGCCATGAGATCGAAGATTTCCATCAAATGATAGTTCTCCCAAATATGCTGCTCCGTAGCAAATCGCTGATACTCGGCGTTCGCCTGCAGTTCCTCCATGAGCCGTTGCCGGCGTGCTTCACGCTCGTCGACAAATGCCTGACCACCAGGATCCTGTGTGCGGTCTGGCATATTTTTGAGAAGGCCACCGTATCCCCGGTTGACCAGGCCGACGGCATGCATGAGGGCTATCAGTCCGGCGTAAGCATCGACACCGATTAGTCGATCGATGTCCTGCGCAAATGCGGGAAACACGTTATCCACTCTGCTTCCATCGACCCGGCTGCTAATGTAGTCGATGGGGTGGCCAGTCTGACTGATGGTAGGCAGCAGCTCCCATTGCGACCATGCCTTGTCGTGCTCCTGAGCGGCCAGGACCATCGAATTCCACGGCTGCAGCCGTTCAAAGCTGTCATTACCCCAATGCATGGCAAGGTAGCCCGCCAGTTCCGAATGATCGGTCTGGCGGATGAGCAGCAGGCGTTTATCGTCGAAGTTGGAAAGCATCATGACCGAAGTTCTCTCGCACGTGTCCACGTGAACCATCAGGATCCGGCACTCCGATTGGCGTCACGATGAAAGTCATTGACCGTTCACTCTCAGGCAGATGCAATACAATTGGTTGCCGGGACCCGAATGCCAAGAGGGTACCCGGTAGGTTCCGTGTTCACCAGGCCATCGCGGAGGAAATCATGAATAAACATCGCCGAACGTTTGTGAGGCAATCGGCGGCAGCGCTTGCGATTCTGCCCATCATCCAACAAGCCGCCCCTGCGGCTGTCGCGACGGCTGTCTCCGGGATGCCGGAACCGCGTTATCTCAACGTGGAAGGCGTGCGCACCCGCTATTATGAGGCCGGTAACGGCGATCCTTTGGTGCTAATCCATGGAGGGCAGTTCGGCATGGACTCCGATACTCGGACCTGGGATCGGATCTTCGGCCTGCTCGCCGCACATTTCCGTGTTTACGCCTTTGACAAACTGGGCCAGGGCGACACCGGCGACCCGCCGAGCGATGCGCATTGGAGCATGGCCGCGGTTATCGATCACGCTTATGGTTTTATCCAGGCCTTGGGCCTAACGCGTTACCATCTGGCCGGCCAATCGCGCGGAGCATTGCCGGCAGCCCGCATTGCCATCGACCACCCCGAACAGGTCGAGCGTCTCATCATCATTAACAGCAATACATTGGCGCCCGACAACCCTGCCACTCCGCTCGATTATTACGTAAAGCGGCTCGCCGCCCACCCGCCGAAGAGTCCGAAGTGGCCGAACGCAAAGCGCAAGCTCGAGGAGTTAACAGCGAAGTGGGTCACGGCGCATCCGCAGCGGGTCAAAGAAAATCCGGCGCTCGGCATGGCGTTTTCACCAAGCCCCTGGTTCGTCTACGATTTGAAATATGAGACGCTCGGGTTGATCGATAAGGGCGGCATCAAGGCGCCGACTTTGATTATCTGGGGCTACAACGACACATCTGCGCCCTTTCAGCTCGGAGTCGAGCTGTTCGACCGCATCGCAGCCGTTACCGCACCGACACGCTTCTACGTCCTCAACGAGTGTGGCCACTTACCACACCAAGATCACCCCCGGGAGGTTGTGCGGCTGATGGGTGACTTCATCGAGCAAACTTCGCCGTCGTGATAGCTGGCCCCGAAATCTCCGTGGCGACGCAGCTTTCTATCGAGGGGAATCACTGCGTTCGCTAGCCACCCTCTGGGATACCCTGAGCTGTGGCGTCCCGTGCCGACCCCTCGTCTCGCTGTTCTCTAACAACGACCATTCACGGGGCGGTGTTTGTTGCAGTTTATGAACCCGCGGATGGCGTGGTACACATTGGACTAAAATTTGCGAGCGCATCCCGCCCGCTAAAATCTGGAGTTACAACATGCCGCTGTTCAGGAATGAAATCGAGACGTTCGAACAAAACGCGATCACCCGGCTGGTCTTTCCGCGCCTGCATGATCCGGAGATCATTCCGTTGTGGTTAGGCGAAGGTGATCTGACAACGCCCGATTTCATCCGCGATGCGGCAAAACGCAGTCTGGAAGCCGGTGACACGTTTTATACGCATACGCGCGGCCGGCAGGATTTGCGCGACGCGATCAAGACGCACCTTGAAGAACTCTACCAAGTCGATCTCAATCCCGATCGGATTACCGTTCCCGGATCGGCCATGATGGGCATGACCTTGGCAACCCAAATGGCGCTGACTACCGGCTCGCACGGACTCATCGTCGGCCCGGCGTGGCCGAATATCGAGAACACCATGCGGGTAACGGGAGCCGAGGTGGAATATGTTCGTCAGCACCTGGTCAATGGACGCTGGTCGCTGGACCTTGGGAAAGTGGAAGCCGCGGTACGCAATAATACGCGAGCAATTTTCGTCAACAGCCCGTGTAACCCGACCGGATGGGTGATGTCTCAGACCGAGCAACAGACCCTGCTGGATCTTTGCCGCGACCGTGACATCCTCATCATCGCCGACGAGGTATATAGCCGATTGGTATACGATCAACCGGTTGCGCCGTCGTTTGTGTCGATTGCCGAGGACGGTGATCCGGTCATCGTCATCAACGGTTTTTCCAAGTCGTGGGCAATGACCGGCTGGCGCCTGGGTTGGATGGTGGCACCGGCGCGCTACGCGACTATTTTGACGGCAATGTCGGAGTGCTTTAACACCGGTTCGACGGTGTTTCTGCAACCCGCCGGTATCGTCGCGCTCGAGCAGGGCGGAGAGTGGGTCCAGCAATTACGCAGTCAATACGCCCGCGGCCGGGAAATCGTGATGGACGTGTTAGGCGCGCATCCTGCTCTTGATCTCAGCGCCCCACACGGCGCGTTTTATGCATTCCCACGCATTCCTGGATTACGTTCCAGTTGGCAACTTGCGGAACGGCTTGCCGACGAAGCAAAGGTAGGTGTCGCAGCAGGCGTGGGTTTCGGTCCCGGCAATGACGAACACTTCCGCATTTGTTTCGCGCAATCACACGAACGGCTTGAGCAAGGGTTAAACCGGATTGCCGGATTTCTGGACGCGCACCTAGACGAACTCAGGTAACTGTAAAAATAAATTGGGGTCAGATACACATTTCTGGTTAGAAATGTGTATCTGACCCCAATTTATTACCCCATTTATTTTTTCTTAGTCGGTCGATTCCAGTTATCGATAGTGCGCTGCTTGGCGCGGCCGACTGTGAGCTTGCCTTCGGGGGCATCCTGCGCGACGGTGGTGCCGGCGCCAATGGTGGCGTCCGCTCCGACGGTTACCGGAGCGACGAGCTGTACGTCGGAGCCGATGAAGGCCCGATCGCCGATGATGGTTTTGTGCTTGTAGACGCCGTCATAGTTGCAGGTGATGGTCCCGGCACCTACATTCACATCGCGCCCGATTTCGGTATCGCCGATGTAGCTCAGGTGATTTACTTTTGAGCCCTCGCCGACGTCCGATTTTTTTATTTCGACAAAATTGCCGACATGGACGTCTTCTGCAAGTCGCGCCTCCGGGCGCAGGCGTGCAAACGGTCCGATGCGGGCGCCAGCACCGACCGTGGCGTTTTCGATTACGCAATTGGCAAGAACGATTACGTTGCTGGCAATACGCGCATCGCGGATGACGTTGTTCGGTCCAATTTGTACACCATCACCGATCTCGACCCGGCCTTCCAACACGACATTGATGTCGATCGTGACGTCGCGGCCGATCGTTACGTCACCGCGAATATCGATTCGTTCAGGATCCGCGATGGTTACGCCGTCGCGCATCAGCCGTTTCGCAGCTTCGCGCTGGTAGTAGCGCTCAAGGCGTGCCAGCTGGATGCGATCGTTAATGCCCATGACCTCTTCCGGGCTGCCTGCCTGCACCGTTGTAATGTCTATTCCGTCGGCAACTGCGAGTTCGACAATATCGGTCAGATAATATTCACCCTGAGCATTTTCCGTATTAACCCGCTGCAACCAGGCGCCCAGACGTGCGGCTGGCACCGCCATCATTCCGGTATTGATTTCGCGAACCGCCCGCTCTTCGTCTGATGCGTCCTTTTGTTCGATGATGCGGACCACGTGGCCATCGGCATCCCGAATGATGCGCCCGTAACCTGTCGGATCAGCCAACTCAATGGTTAGCAGCCCAAACTCTGTTGTCTCGCCCGCGGCAACCAAGGTCTGTAGCGTAGCCGGACTTATCAACGGTACATCGCCGTATAGAACAAGAACCATATGCGCAGCATTTATCGACGGCAGCACCTGGGCGACGGCGTGACCGGTACCCAGTTGTTCTGCCTGTAAGACCCACACTGCGTCCAGAGTCGACAGGGTCGTGGGAACCGTCTCGCCGCCATGGCCGTAGACAATGTAAACATCCGCGTCGACGAAACTTCGCGTTGCGCCGTAAACGTGCTCAAGCAAGGGTTTGCCCGCAAGTGGATGCAAAATCTTGGGAAGATCAGAGCGCATCCGCGTGCCTTGGCCCGCGGCAAGGATGACAATACTTAGCGGCATGAGTGGAGTTATTGCTTGCGCGAGGTTTACTGCTCTACGAACGCGAAGCTCTGTCGCGCAAGCGTCGAATTGCCTGCAACTGCGCCGCCGCCTCGGCTAGTTCGGCCTGAGCTCGCGCAAAGTCCATCTCGGCGCCACGATCGCTAATCGCTTTTTCAGCCGATTCCTTGGCTTTGATGGCAGCTTCTTCGTCGATATCCTCAGCTCGCGCAGCCGTGTCCGAAAGGACCGTCACCACTAAGGGTTGTACTTCGAGCAGGCCTCCCGATACGTAAAAGCCTTCTTCGCTACCGTCGGCAAGTTTTACGCGCACCTCACCGGGCCGCAGCGGCGTCATCAGCGGCGTGTGTCCGGGTGCGATGCCGACCTCCCCCATAATTGCGGGCGCGAACACCATATCCACGTCGCCGGAGTAGATCTCCTTTTCGGCGCTGACTATGTCAATGTGAATCTGGGCAGCCATCTGATCTGAGCTTATAGGGTCTTAGCCTGCTCGACCGCCTCTTCGATCGAACCGACCATGTAAAACGCCTGTTCGGGCAGCGCATCATATTCTCCCTCGACGATACCCTTGAATCCCGCGATTGTATCTTTCAGCGAGACATACTTACCCGAACTACCCGTGAATACTTCGGCAACGAAGAAGGGCTGGGACAGGAAGCGCTGAACCTTACGCGCCCGAGTCACAACGAGCCTGTCTTCCTCGGAAAGTTCGTCCATCCCCAGGATGGCAATGATGTCGCGTAGTTCTTTATAGCGTTGCAGAGTGTTCTGTACCGCACGCGCGACGTCGTAATGATCTTGCCCGACAACCAGAGGATCCAATTGGCGACTTGTGGAATCCAGCGGACCGACCGCCGGATAGATCCCCAGTTCGGCGATTTGGCGTGACAGCACGACCGTCGCGTCCAAATGCGCAAACGTGGTCGCCGGCGACGGATCGGTCAAATCATCGGCTGGTACATAGACTGCCTGAATCGAGGTAATGGAACCGGTACGGGTCGATGTAATACGTTCCTGAAACTTACCCATCTCCTCTGCCAACGTCGGCTGGTAGCCTACCGCCGAAGGCATGCGTCCCAGCAACGCCGAGACTTCCACGCCCGCCAGAGTAAAGCGATAGATATTATCGATAAACAACAGGACATCGCTCCCCTCTTCACGAAACTTCTCAGCGATCGTAAGTCCAGTCAGACCTACACGCAGACGGTTACCTGGCGGCTCGTTCATTTGCCCGTAGACGAGCGACACCTTGTCGAGCACGTTGGAATCTTTCATTTCGTGATAGAAGTCATTGCCTTCACGTGTGCGTTCGCCGACGCCCGCAAATACCGAAAAACCACTGTGCTCAATGGCGATGTTACGAATGAGTTCCATCATGCTGACCGTCTTACCGACACCGGCGCCGCCGAACAGTCCGACCTTGCCGCCTTTCGCGAACGGACAGATAAGGTCAATAACTTTGATGCCCGTTTCCAATAACTCGGTTGCCGGCGCGAGGTCGGTAAAAATCGGTGCTTCCCGGTGGATCGCCCATTGCTCTGCGGCGCCGATATCACCCTTTTCGTCGATCGGATCACCGAGTACGTTCATGATTCTACCGAGCGTCTCTTGCCCCACCGGCACCAGGATAGGCTCACCGGTATCGCTGCAGGAGACGCCCCGACGCAAGCCATCAGTGGTGCCCATTGCGATGGTACGCACGACGCCGTCGCCCAATTGCTGCTGAACCTCCAGCGTCAGATCGTTTTCTTCGATTTTCAGAGCGTGATACACCTTCGGCACCGCGCCGGCGGAAAATTTAACATCGACCACCGCGCCAATGACTTGTACTACCGTTCCAGCACTCATGTCAGTTACGTCCTCTGTTCGATAACCGTAAATATTTTCTACTTCAAGGCTTCCGCGCCACCCACGATTTCAGCCAATTCCTTGGTAATCGCCGCCTGCCGGGCCTTGTTGTAAACGAGCTGCAGTTCGTCGATGAGCTTGCCGGCGTTGTCGGAGGCGCTCTTCATGGCAACCATGCGGGCAGCCTGTTCGCAGGCAATGTTTTCCGCCACAACCTGGTAGACCAGAGATTCGATGTAGCGCTGCAGTAAATGGTCCAACACCTCTTTCGCATCTGGTTCGTAGATGTAATCCCAGTGGTGTTGAAATTCTGTCGCGTCGCTTGGTTCCAACGGCAGCAATTGCTCAATATTGGGTTTCTGCGTCATGGAGTTGACGAAGTTATTGTAGACGATATAAACCCGATCGACTTGCTCCTGCTCGTACGCATTCAGCATTACTTTAACTGGCCCGATCAGCGCCTCCAACGACGGCTGATCGCCCAGACCGCTGGCCTCGGCAACGATGTTGCCACCGACACGCCCGAAAAAACCCAGCGCTTTGCGACCAACCGGGCAGACATCAAATTCTATACTCTGATCACGTAGCTCCATCAGGCGATGCAAAGTGGGCGCGGAACATGTTGGCGTTCAGTCCACCACACAATCCGCGATCGGTGGAGATCACAATGAAGCCGACGCGCCGCGCCTGCCGTTCTACCATGAATGTGTGCTTGTACTCCGCATTGGCATGCGCCAGATGCGCGATGACCGTACGCATTTTCTCGGCATAAGGGCGCGCCGCACGCATGCGTTCCTGGGCACGCCGCATTTTGCTCGCAGCAACCATTTCCATCGCACGCGTGATTTTCTGCGTGTTCTTTATGCTCGCGATTTTCGTGCGAATTTCTTTAGCGGCAGCCATTTCTATGGATTAAGAATTCGATTATCAGCTTCAGGAACGAGTGCGTATTACCAACTGTGGTTGGCTTTAAAATCTTCCAGCGCCTGTTTCAGCGTGGCTTCGATTTCGTCGCTAAAATCGCCCGTTTCCGAGATGCTTTGCATAAAGTCCGCGCGCTCACTGTTCATATAATTGTGCAGAGCATTTTCGAAGTCTGCGATCTTTTCGATCTCGATCTCATCGATATAACCACGATCCACCGCATACAGGCTTACCGCCATCTCCGCCACGGACATGGGACTGTATTGTTTTTGCTTCATGAGTTCCGTGACGCGCTGGCCGCGTTCGAGTTGCTTGCGCGTTGTCTCGTCGAGATCCGAGGCAAACTGAGCAAATGCGGCAAGTTCGCGATACTGTGCCAGCGCCAGACGCACGCCGCCACCCAGTTTTTTAACTATTTGAGTTTGTGCCGCACCACCGACACGTGAAACAGAAAGACCAGCGTTGATTGCGGGGCGCACGCCGGCGTTGAATAGATCCGTTTCCAGATAAATCTGACCGTCGGTGATGGAGATCACGTTGGTCGGTACAAACGCCGACACGTCACCCGCTTGAGTTTCAATGATCGGCAGTGCTGTCAGTGACCCGGTTTTGCCTTTGACCTTGCCGCCAGAGACTTTCTCCACCGCTGCGGCATTGAGTCGGGAGGCGCGCTCCAACAAACGCGAATGCAGGTAAAAGACATCGCCCGGATAAGCCTCGCGACCTGGCGGGCGTCGGAGCAGTAGGGAAACCTGCCGATAAGCCCACGCTTGCTTGGTAAGGTCGTCGTAAATGATGAGTGCGTCCTCACCGATATCACGGTAATACTCGCCCATGGCGCAGCCGGAATACGGCGCGATGAATTGCATGGCCGCAGAATCCGAAGCGCTCGCCGCGACAATAATGGTGTGCTCCATTGCGTCATGCTCTTCGAGTTTGCGGATCACCGTTTTGATGGACGACGCCTTTTGACCGATGGCGACGTAGATACATTTAATACCGGTGTCTTTCTGGTTGATGATCGTGTCAATCGCGACCGCCGTTTTGCCGGTTTGGCGATCGCCGATAATCAACTCGCGCTGACCGCGGCCAACCGGCACCATGGCGTCGATGGACTTGAGGCCTGTCTGCACCGGCTCACTCACAGACTGGCGCGCAATAACACCCGGCGCGATTTTCTCGATGGGTGAACTCTCACTGGTCGCTACCGGTCCGTTGCCATCAATGGGACTACCCAGTGAGTCGACAACCCGACCGAGTAACGCCGGTCCGACCGGCACCTCGAGTATGCGTTTGGTACACTTGACCGTGTCGCCTTCGGTGATGTGCTCGTAGCTGCCCATGACGACGGCGCCGACCGAATCCTGTTCCAGGTTGAGAGCGAGTCCGTAAACCCCGCCCGGAAACTCGATCATCTCGCCCTGCATCACATCGCTCAGCCCATGAATGCGTGCAATACCGTCGGTCAGGCTGACTACCGTCCCTTCGGTGCGCGCTTCCACAGGCACATCGAATTCTTGAATTTTTTGCTTAATGAGATCGCTGATTTCAGATGCACTGAGACTCATTGGAATAATCCCTGAAGTTTCGTTAAAACCGTTCGGCTTGCGTGTTTCACGACAGCGTCATTCGCAGCTGCGTTAATCGGCCCCGCATAGATAGGTCAATCACGTGATCGCCTACTTTTATCACGGCGCCGCCGATCAAATTCGGATCCGTATTGGTCGATACCTCCACGTGTTTACCGAAGCGGCTTGCGACTGCATCGGTAATAACCTGGGTATGCTCTGCGTCCAGCGGATAAGCGGAACTTATATCGACGTTCAATACATTTTGTGCCCGCGCGCTAAGCTGTTCGAAGAGTTCGGCCATCTCCGGCACAATCGTCAGGCGACCATTAGCGATTAACTGACTTACCAGATTCTTGCCGTGTTGGTTAAGTCGCCCATCGGCAATATCCAAGACCAGACCCTCCAGCGCGGCGGCGGCTATGCGTGGATCTTTGATGAGTCGTTTCATGTCGTCGTGGGCAACAACAACCGCCAGAAAAGCCAACATCTGCGACCACACAGCCAACGCGTCTTGCTCGCGCGCAAGCTCGAAAACCGCTTGCGCGTAGGGTCGTGCGATTGTGAGGTCTTCTTGCATACCGATCCCGCTCAGGCGCTACAGCTGCGCGCTGATTTTGTCTAGAAATTCCTTATGGGCCGCGTCGTCAACCTCACGCATCAGGATCTGTTCGGCGCCTTGCATCGCCAGGGCTGCCACCTGATCGCGCAAATCGTCACGCGCCCGGTTCATCTCCTGGACAGTCTGCTCATGCGCTGCCGCGATGATGCGCTCTGCTTCCTTACGCGCATCATCCCTAGCCGCCTCGACGATTTCATCACCGCGTTTTTGCGCCTTTACGACGTAGTCCTGGGCCTGCACCTTGCCATGGTCCAGCAATTCCTGCTTTTGGGATTCAGCCTGTTCGAGTTCGCGCTGACCTTTTTCGGCAGCCTCCAGCCCGTCGGCGATCCGCCGCTCCCGCTCCGCAAGCGCCTCAATAATAGGCGGCCATACAAACTTCATGCAGAACCAGACGAACACAAACAGCGAGATGGTCTGGCCCAACAACGTGAGATTCATATTCACTTCGCTAGTCCTCGCTGCGGAATCACCAAACTGCTCAGCCGAGCTGTCCCAGGAACGGGTTTGCAAACATCAGCATTGCCGCAAAGCCGATCGCAATAATCGGCACGGCGTCAGTGAGGCCGACCATAAGAAACATGCGGACCTGCAACATCGGAACCAACTCCGGCTGACGCGCAGCGCCTTCCAGAAACTTGCTCCCCAACATGCCGATACCTAGGCCTGCACCCAGCGCGCCCAGACCAATCATCAGGCCGGCGGCGAGGGCGGAAAAACCCATGACTGATTCCATAACAACCTCCTCAGGTAAATTACAACCAAACTAATGCGTCTCATGCGCCATGCTGAGATACACAATCGTCAACATCATGAAAATATAAGCCTGCAGGGTGATCACCAGGATATGAAATATCGCCCACGGCACAGCCAGCATCCACTGCAGATAAAACGGCAACAAAGCGGCAATCAGTAAGAAGATCAACTCACCGGCAAACAGGTTGCCGAACAATCGCAGTGAGTGAGAAAGGGGTTTGGCCAGCATCGAAACCAACTCCAGCGGCAGATTAACCAAAATCCCCCACTTACCGAACGGATGAAAAGCGAGTTCCGCGAGAAAGCCACCCGGTCCTTTAATTTTGATGCTGTAAAAAACCATCAGGAAAAACACCGACAGCGACAGACCGAATGTCGCATTTACATCAGTCGTCGGCACAACCTTCATGTAATGCACACCGGCTTTGTCGAATATCCATGGCAGGTAATCGACGGGGACTAAATCCATGGCGTTCATCAGGAAGATCCAACAAAACAAGGTCAGCGCGAGCGGTGCAATCAAATCGTTCTTGCCGTGAAACGTGTCCTTGACGCTCTTATCGACCATCTCGACCAGAATTTCTACGCAAGACTGCCACTTCGTTGGCTTATCGATAGAAATAGTTCGCGCTACTTTCCCAAACAGCCAAATAAAGGCGACGCCTGTAATTACAGACCACAGCATCGTATCAACGTTGAGCGCCATGAAACCCATCTCCTGGGCTTCCTTCGCGCTATGCGCCAAACCCCACGAACCATCGGCTTTCTGGCCGTAGGTGAGGTTTTGAATATGGTGACCGATATACTCAGCCGGCGTTTGTGTCGAACTGCTTGCCATCGAATCTAGACTTACCTGTGCACTTATAACCGTGAATTACTAACTGTCGGTTCCGGCAACAACAACCCGAACCAATACACCAGTATCGTTGCGAGATAGCCGCCGAAGAGAAATAAAATGTGTATGTCGAGAACTATTATCGCAATTAAGAATAATGCAACCGTTAACGCAATTTTAATGGCTTCTGCAATGTAAAACGCCATCAACATCTTCACCGGTGCCAGCTCCTCAGCGACGTTGAACACTCGCCGAACCAAGTAAAAGCTCGGTACCACCCCAATAGCGCAGCCCGCGAGCGCCGAATACGCGGCGTGCTGGCCCGTAATAATGAGCAGTCCACCCGCCAGGGAAAGCCCTGTGACGATCTGAGCGGCGACAATACAGTAGGCCGTAACCTTGGAGTATATCCGCGCCGCTCGGGTATTTGCGACAGTCTCAAGCTCGCCGACTGCCACCGCAATGCCCCCAGTAAATTCAAGGGATTATACGGGTCGGGCGCGGCGATAGGCAACCCGGCGGGCGGCTCGCGAGCACTATTTTATATGTGCGAGTATTCCGTCCAACTCATCCAGGGAGTTGTATCGAATAGTCAAAGTACCCTTGCCTTTGCGGCTGTAACTCAGCGTAACACGGGCGCCGAGTTGTTCTGCCAGTTCTTGTTCTAACTTCCTGATATTCGGGTCTGTTGGACGCTCCGCCGTTGCGGTTTCGGGGTTAGTTTGGCGCTGCCAGTGTTTCACCAGCTTTTCTGTCTGCCGAACCGACAAGCCCTGGGCAACTACCTGATTGCCGACGCTACGCTGATCGCTGCCAGTCAGTGCTAGCAACGCACGTGCGTGTCCCATCTCGATGTCGCCAACCTCAAGCATCCGCTTCACTTCGTCATCAAGATCCAGCAGCCGCAACAAATTAGTCACTGTGGTCCGTGACCGCCCAACTGCAGCGGCGACCTGTTGGTGGGTCATGCTGAATTCGGATTTGAGTCGATTGAACGCTGCTGCCTCCTCAAGGGGATTGAGGTCTTCGCGTTGGATGTTCTCGATAAGCGCGACACTCATTGCTACATCGTCGGCAATATCCCGCACGATCGCCGGGATCTCGTGTAGTCCTGCGATTTGAGCGGCGCGCCAGCGTCGCTCGCCGGCTATCAACTCATAATGCTTGCCGTCTGGCATCGGCCGCACCACGATGGGTTGAATCACGCCGCGTGCCTTAATTGAACTTGCCAGGTCCTGCAGCGTTTCCGGTTTCATGTCCAGGCGAGGCTGGTAACGGCCACGCTCGATCAAATCGACTGGTAGCTTTTGAAACTCCTGATGAGTCGATGGCGGCGCTACGACACCGTTCGCACCAATCCCCAACAGCGCGTCGAGTCCACGTCCCAAGCCCCGCTTTTTTGAACTCATTGCAGGCCTCTCCCGTCGTCTTTGCGCAGCATTTCGCCCGCCAGCGCCAGATAGGCGACGGCGCCGCTTGATGACTTATCGTACAACAATGCTGGTAATCCGTGACTGGGTGCTTCCGCCAGGCGGATATTGCGGGGAATAACGGTGCGATACACTTTCTCGCCGAAATGCTCCAATAGCTGCGCCGAGACCTGATTTGCCAAATTATTGCGCGGATCGAACATGGTGCGCAGCAAGCCCTCTATTTTGAGGTCGGGGTTTAGAAACTTGCGGATTTTTTCAACCGTATTGAGCAGCGCCGAGAGTCCTTCCAAGGCATAGTATTCGCATTGCATCGGGATGATGACCGACTGCGCTGCGACTAGTGCATTGACAGTCAACATGTTAAGAGCCGGTGGACAGTCGATGATCACATAATCGTACTCACCCATGGTCGGCTGTAACGCTGACTTGAGCTTCAGCTCCCTGCCAAGTTCATCGAGTAAACCGACCTCCGCGCCGGTTAGATCGTTATTCGCCGGCAGTAGATCATAGCCGACCTCCTGCGGGCGTATGCGCGCCTGCTCAATACTGGCTTCTTCCATCAGAACGTCGTAGCTGGATGCCTCGAGATCGAGTTTCTCGACACCGCTGCCCATCGTCGCATTGCCCTGAGGATCGAGATCGATCAGCAAAACCCGACGCTTGGTTGCCGCCAGCGAAGCTGCGAGATTGACGCTTGTGGTTGTTTTTCCAACCCCGCCTTTTTGATTCGCAATTGCGAATATTTTAGTCATGATTCAAATGTTGCTTAATCCGGCAATCTCCGGGCCGTGGATTATTGCATAGTCAGTGTTCACTAAGGATCACGAGATGACGCTCAGCGCTGATCCCAGGCACCTGCAAGCGCACAACTTCCACCTCATGCTGGTCACTGTCGAACTGCGTGATCTCTGCATAAGGCCACTTGCCTTTCATCGCGAAATATCTGCTGTCGTGGTTGCGCACGCCACTCGTGGCATCATACAAACGACGCAGCGACCCAAACGCCCTGGCGGTTATGGCCGGAAACGGAGCGTCGGCTACGTAGTCTTGTACACGCCCAAGTACGGGAACCGCGTTGTGCATATTCAACTCCAGAATCGCCTGCTGCAAGAATGGAATTTTCTTAGCCTTACTGTCCAGCAGTACAAACTGCACTTCAGGCAGCGCTAACGCGAGCAATAAACCGGGCAACCCGGCACCACTGCCCACATCCAGTACTCGAGCCGCCTTGATGTAAGGCACCAGCACCAGACTGTCGAGAATATGATGGGTGATAAGTCTTTCAGTTTCAGCAGTACCCACCAGATTGACGCGTCGATTCCATTTGCGCAACAGCGCCATGTAGTGCTCCAACGGCGCAACAAGACCAGTTGTCAGCCCCAGTTCTTGAAGTCCGTGCTGCAGCGCTGCTTCACTCGTGCTCACAGGCGTCCCAGCCCGCGCCGGGTGATGCACTTCACGCGCTCTTGCGAAGTGTGGTCTGCCGGTGTTTCAGAAATACCAGTAACAATGAAATCGCCACTGGTGTTATCCCCGAGATCCGAGAGGCCTGGCCAATCGTCTCGGGTCGGTAAGCCGTCAGCTTTTGCACCACCTCATTCGACAAGCCTTTGACTTGCGAATAATCCAGGTCCACCGATAACGGTGTGTTCTCTTGCTTGCGCGTTCTGGAGATCTCGTCACGCTGACGTTCGATGTAGCCGGCATAACGCGCTTGAATTTCGATCTGCTCGACTATGTCCGGATCGTGTATTGCCGGTCCGGCTACCGCCAGACTCATCAAAGCGTGGTAGGAGACTTCGGGACGCCGCAATAAATCGGCCAGCGAATGTTCGTGCCGCAATGCTTGACCGAGTACGCGCGCGATCTCGCCTGGCGGCGCGCTGTCGGGTTGTATCCAGGTAGTCTCCAAACGTTGTTGCTCTTGTTCGATTGCATCCCGTTTATCGACAAACGCCCGCCAACAATTCTCGTCGATCAGCCCTAATGCGTATGCCCGCGGCCGTAGGCGCAGATCGGCGTTGTCCTCGCGCAGCAGCAGACGATATTCCGCGCGGCTGGTGAACATGCGATACGGTTCAGTGGTACCACGCGTGACCAAATCATCGATCAAAACGCCGATGTAGGCTTCGTCGCGCCCTAGAGTCCAGCGTTCCAGTCCCAGAACTTTGCACGCTGCATTGGCGCCGGCGACCAGACCTTGCGCGGCAGCTTCTTCATAGCCGGTAGTGCCGTTGATCTGGCCGGCAAAAAACAGGTTTTGGACATGTTTTGTTTCCAACGTTGAGCGCAAATCGCGCGGATCAAAATAATCGTATTCGATCGCGTATCCCGGGCGGGTTATGTGCGCATTTTCAAAACCCAGCATGCTGCGAACCAACTCATACTGCACATCGAATGGCAACGATGTGGAGATGCCGTTGGGATAGACTTCGCGAGTGGACAGTCCCTCCGGCTCCACAAAGATCTGATGCGCGCTTTTATCGGCAAAGCGTACGACCTTATCTTCGATAGACGGGCAATAGCGTGGTCCGGTGCTTTCGATACTGCCGTTGTACATAGGCGAACGATGCAACGCATTTCGAATTATCGCGTGTGTGCGTTCATTGGTTGCCGTGATGTGACAGGGGATCTGAGCCGCCCTCGACACACCTGTGCGCGTGAACGAGAACCAGGGCGGCGGCGAATCCCCAGGCTGAACCTGAAGCTGCGAATAGTCGATTGTCGCACCGTCGATGCGCGGTGGTGTGCCGGTTTTCAGGCGTCCGACCCGAAATGGCAGTTCGCGCAGGCGCTGCGCCAGGGCCGTCGACGGCGGATCACCGGCGCGCCCACCAGCGTAGTTCGCCTCACCGACATGAATACGTCCGTCGAGAAAGGTGCCGACCGTCATTACCACGGTGGCCGCGTGGAACTGTAGTCCCATTTGCGTTACCACACCCGCGACCCGGTCACCCTTGAGCACGAGATCGTTCACGGATTGCTGAAAGATACTGAGATTAGGCGATGATTCGAGCGCCTGGCGAATCGCACTACGGTACATCGTTCTGTCAATCTGGGCCCGCGTGGCGCGCACCGCCGGTCCCTTGCGTGCATTGAGGCGGCGAAATTGAATGCCGCAGCAATCCGCCGCCTTCCCCATGATTCCGCCTAATGCGTCTATTTCGCGCACAAGATGGCCTTTGCCGATACCTCCGATAGCCGGGTTGCATGACATCTGACCGAGGGTCTCGACGCTTTGCGTCAGCAGTAGCGTTTGACACCCCATTCGCGCCGCGGCAAGTGCCGCCTCTGTACCCGCATGGCCTCCGCCGACAACGATAACGTCAAAATTCTTCGGATGTTGCATTTGCAGTTCTCCAGCCCCTGTTAAAGGCTGCGGTATCGATCTTTCAGTAACGCATAATGATCGGCAGAGTATTCAATTTGCGCGATCTCAGCTTCGCTCAACGCCCGCGCACGTTTGACCGGCGAACCTTTCCACAGGTAACCGCTTTGAAGGGTCTTACCCGGCGGCACCAGGCTACCTGCGCCAATGATAGTGTGAGATTCGATGATCGAGTAATCCATTACCGTCGATCCCATGCCAATAAGACACATATCGGCAATGGTGCAACCGTGTAGCATGACCCGATGCCCGACAGTCACCGAGCTGCCGATGTGCAGCGGCGACCCTTCGGGCGAGTACTCTCCGGCGTGGTTGACGTGTAGCACACTGCCGTCCTGGATATTTGAACGCGCATCTATCCGGATCGAGTTGACATCACCGCGTACAACCACCATCGGCCAAATAGACACATCTTCGCCAAGCGTTACATTACCGATAAGGACGGCCAATTCATCAATATAGGCCGACGCGGGGAACTGGGGAGTGGCTCCGTCGAAGCTGCGAATTGTCATCAGAAGGTACTCCCATTGGCGCAGAACCCAGTGCGAACCTCACAGCGCTGGTTGGTGTAAGCGTGACACGCCGCCAGCGCAGCCGCCTTGGCCTCGCCGAGATTGGCCCGTGAAGCCCATCCCCAGGAACCGTCTTTCGCATCGGCCAGCGCACCACAGTCACTAAATGTCGCTTTGACTTCACAGCCCGAATCATGTTCACGGCATTCCGACAGTGCTCGATTCTCCGCGCCCGCTGGATTAGGAAAATCCCAACCGCTGCCGTATGCCCCGCTTGCTGAATAAGCGATCGCGCCCCAGCGAGCACCGCCAGCATAGGGCTGCTGCTCTGCGCGCTGCTGGGCGCGCGCCAATTGCTCGGCGAGAAACGCTTCCTGGGCTGCCGCCTGCTCTTGTTCGCGTTGCTGCTCCGACATTCGACGCTGTTCCTGTTCGTAGGAAAGCTCGCGGATGCCTACGAACCTGCGTGCGTTCTTTATCTCGGGCCGAGCAGGCAGGAGTTCCTCAGCCATATCGAGATAAGAATATGCCAAAGCGAAGTCATCGTTGGTCGATGCTTCATCCGATAATTCCAGAAGCTGATTGCCCAGATCGATAAAACCCTGCTTTACCGCGCCGGACCGTGGCACGAGCGCAGCAGCGCGTTTATAGGCAGCAAAAGCGTTAGCGCCTTCGGGCTCAACGAATCGTCCGGCTTGCATGTGCGCCTGCGCCTCGGCAATGAGCGTGCGGAATTCTTCGTTGCGCCGGGCGGTCTGTTTCTTGGCATCGATGCGCCCCTGCTGGGTGGCCTGCCATTTTGCGTCGGGGTTGAGGGCTGCGGCTTGTTGCAGATAATTGTTGGCTTCCTTGATCCGACCCTTAGCGGCCGACTCTTTTATCATTTGCTCGTAGCGATTGAGTAATCGTTTAAGCCCGCTGCGTGCTTGCGTGTTGCTGCTATCAATGGCAATCACTTGACGATATTTTCCCAGAGCATTATTGCCCGGGGGAGAAGTTAGTCGCTGAGCGTCGATGTCGGTTTGTGCTTGCTCGAGTAGTTCAGCAATTTTCAACCCTCGTTTCTGCGCCGCCTGACGTTTGGCTTTGCTTTGCTGCGCGGCGAGTTCCTGCTGCCGTTTCGCTTCTGCCTTTTCGCGTTCCTTTTCCCAGCCTTCGCGCAGATCCCGTTCCCGTCGCGCCTCCTCGGCGGCCTGGCGCATGGCGGCGATCTTGGTTTCGCGTTCATCACGAGCTTCGACGCTGGTCGAATCGCCGCCGATATCATGACTCAGCAGCCATGCGCCGATGGGCGCGCGATAGACCCAAACGCCCGCTGCGATCCCGACCACCAGTACGGTGCTGAGCACGCCCCAGAGGAAGGAGCCTTTGCGCGGCGGCGGCGCCTGCGAATAAATGACTTCCTGACTGACGGGCGGGGACGTCGCCGGTTGGGTACTGGGTTGGGTGCCCGGTCCCGTATTCGGGTGTGTGCCGGGTTGCAAACTGTGTTGTGTACCCGGGCGGGTATCGGCCGCTTGCACCGGTCGGAAAGTGCGCGATACCGGCACTTGCTCAGAAACGGGCGCCGGTGGCTGCGGTGCAACGGCTACCGCGCCTTCAAGCTCGGCACGCCATTCGGCAATAGTGCGCGGTCGTTGCGTTTCCTGAAAACTGATAGCGTGATCGATGGCCTGCAGAAACGCGACCGAGTAACGCCCCGCGCCAGCTTCCTGCGCCGTGACGATCGTATCGTTACGCGTTTTCAGGATCGCCTCACTGCGCATGATGGCGTCGATCGGTGCGACACCCACCACCGCGCGATAAAGTGTCGCCCCAACGCCGTAAATATCGGTCCACGGACCTTGTTTATCGCTCTTGCTGAAATACTGTTCAAAAGGCGCGTAACCGGGTGACACTACGCTGGTAAGCGTGCGCGTTTGACCACCTAGCGCCTGGCGCGCCGAACCGAAGTCCAACAGCACCGCGCTGCCGTCGGTGCGAATAAAAATATTTGCCGGCTTTATGTCACGGTGGATAAACCCCTGTTCGTGTACCTTTTCCAGGCCATCCAGCAATGGCATCAGAATGCCGCGTAGTTCGTCTTCCTCCATTGTTTTGCGACGTTGCAGCACCTCCTGCAGACTTTCGCCTTCCTCGTACTGCATGACCATGTAGGCAGTGTTGTTCTCCTCGAACACCGAGAGCACCCGCACCACATGGTCGTGGTTGAATTTCGCCAGCGTTCGCGCCTCACTGATGAAACGCTCGAGTCCCCATTTGTACTGCTCACCGTGCTTACCGGACACCGGATGCACGGACGAGTCCTGGTCGCGCACCGATAACTCCACAGGCAGATATTCCTTGACCGCCACATCCTGATCGAGGTTTTTGTCGTGGGCTAGGTAGGTAATGCCAAACCCGCCCTGACCGAGGATCTTTTCGACTCTGTACCAGAGCAACTGGTGTCCAGCTCGAAGCGAGTTGCGATGTTCTTGATCAGCCACGTCGTCGGGGGAAAGCGCTAGCGCATTGGATTCTGGGTTTCAATTCTCGGCGAAGCTTGTGTCTCTAGCAACTTAACACCGCGCATTTTGCGGCCAATGAACGGCGCCGGTAGACTTCCGGAGATGGATTCCGCACGGATCAGCAGCCACGTCGCAGAAGTCTGGGCCACATCTATTATCCCCGCGCTCACTGACTACATTCGCATCCCCAACAAGTCGCCGCTGTTCGATCCGGATTGGGCAGCACACGGCCATATGGAAGCCGCTGTCGAGCAGTTTCGTGCCTGGGCCGATGCGCACGCGCCGCCTGGTATGGTGCTGGAAGTGATACGGCTTTCAGGCCGCACTCCACTGCTGTTCATGGACATCCCCGGGGCCGGCAGCGGTTGTGTATTGCTCTACGGACACCTCGACAAACAGCCGGAAATGCAGGGCTGGCGCGAAGGTCTGGGGCCATGGCAGCCGCGTCTGGAAGGCGAGCGGCTGTACGGGAGAGGTGGCGCAGACGACGGCTACGCAATGTTCGCGTCGCTGTGCGCCCTCACTGCCCTGCATGAACAAAACGTTCCGCACGCGCGCTGCCTGGTCATCATCGAATCTTGCGAGGAAAGCGGCAGCTATGATTTGCCCTACTACATCGACGCTTTGCGCGCACGTATTGGCAACCCCGATCTGGTGGTATGTCTGGACTCTGGCTGCGGCAATTATGACCAGCTGTGGTGTACGACGTCGTTGCGCGGTCTGTGCGGCGGAACACTAACTGTCGAAGCGCTGAGCGAAGGTGTTCATTCCGGCGATGCCGGCGGCGTTGTTCCAACCAGTTTTCGGGTACTGCGGCAACTTCTCTCACGCATCGAAGATGCCCACACCGGCACAATCCTGCCTGATGAGTTTCACGTCGCGATCCCGCCGCAGCGCGTTGAGCAGGCACACTCCGCGGCTGCCGTGCTGGGACAGCAGCTATATGAGCGCTTTCCGTTCGTGGAAGGTGTGAGTCCGCTTACGGCCGACCCACTGGAGTTGATTTTGAACCGCACCTGGCGCCCCGCATTATGCGTCACGGGCGCCGCAGGACTGCCGTCACTGGCTGACGCCGGAAACGTACTGCGGCCGATGACTGCAGCCAAAATCTCGCTACGGTTACCGCCCACCTGTGACCCGGTAGGCGCCAGTCAGACGCTAAAATCCTTGCTTGAGTTCGAGCCGCCATACGCAACCCGTGTCAGTTTCGAACCGGAGTGGGTCGCTGGCGGCTGGAGCGCCCCGCCTCTGGACGCCTGGTTATACGAATCTCTGGCCCGAGCATCCGAGACGTTTTTTGAGGCACCCGTTATGTTCATGGGTGAAGGCGGCACCATTCCTTTTATGGGCATGCTCGGTGAAAAATTTCCCGCCGCACAATTCGTGATCACCGGTGTGCTCGGACCGCAGGCGAACGCCCACGGTCCCAACGAATTCCTGCACATACCAACGGCAAAGAGATTGAGTTGCTGCATCGCGCAAGTGATTGCAGATCATTCTCGGCGGAGTTTATAGCCGCCCCCGCGTCAAACTCCGCGCCGCAATCGCCGCGGTCATACCGCGAACTATTTGTGTTTCCAACAGACAAAAGAAGCTTCGGCGACAGGTTGACCTGGCCGGAAGACTATGGAAAATATTCGCCCGCCCTACGGTTGCAATGATGTACCCTGCAACTCCCGTGGACATCGAAACAAGCGTTGAGGACCAAAAAACATGGCTGCTGCAATCGAAGTAAAGGGCCTCAGTAAACAATTCGGCACCTTGCACGCCGTGCGCGATGTGTCCTTCAGCGTGCAACGCGGCGAGGTCCTCGGCTTTCTCGGACCCAATGGCGCGGGCAAATCCACGACCATGAAAATGATCGCCGGTTTTATTGCCCCAACCAGCGGCAGCGCCACGGTATGCGGTCACGACGTTATCGACAGCCCGCTGCAACTTAAAGCGGCAATTGGGTATTTGCCGGAGGGCGCTCCATCCTACGCGGAGATGACGACCTTGGGTTTTCTCGAGTTTGTCGCTGATATCCGTGGTCTGCGCGGCGAGCGGAAGAAACAGCGCATTGCTGATGCCGTGCGTCTGATTAATCTCAACGCTGTGCTTGAACAACGCATCGAAACGCTATCGAAAGGTTTCAAACGCCGAGTCGGCGTCGCCCAGGCGATCATTCATGACCCACAGGTCCTCATCCTGGACGAACCAACAGACGGATTGGATCCCAATCAAAAACACGAGGTACGGACTCTCATCAAGGAAATGGCCAAGGACAAGGCCATCATTATCTCGACCCACATCCTGGAAGAGGTTGATGCGGTCTGCGACCGTGTAATCATAATCGCCGACGGCGCGCTGGTATTTTCCGGCACACCACTGGAGCTTGCTGCGAAATCGCGTTTCCACAACGCCATCAGCCTGGCCTTACCGGTAAGCATTGCACAACAAGCGCAAGCAAAATTGACGGCGCTGGCCGGAGTCGAGGCTGTCGAACCCGGCGACAGCGACGAAAAATCGCAGCGATTATTCGTTATACCGACACGCGGCGCCGATATTGCCTCGGCAGTCCACGAAACGGTCCGAGACAATGGCTGGCAATTGGACGAATGGCGCATCGAGACCGGACGCCTGGACGAAGTGTTTCGCGCCGTCACTAGCCCGGAGAACGCGCCAGCAAGCGCGCAAGTCTAACCATGAATATCTTGTGGATCATCTTCAAACGTGAGTTGAGGGCATATTTCTCAACGCCTGTGGCTTACGTTTTCATCGTAATTTTTTTGTTTTTAACGGGCATCATGACGTTCTATGTCGGCGGGTTTTACGAACGCAATCAAGCCGATTTGGAAACTTTCTTCAGGTTCCACCCGTGGCTGTATCTGTTTCTGATCCCTGCCATCTCCATGCGTCTGTGGTCGGAGGAACGCAAGAGCGGAACAATTGAGTTGTTGATGACCTTGCCAGTACCACTGTATGCGGCTGTGCTCGGAAAATTTTTAGCCGCATGGTGCTTCACGTCCATCGCCTTGGTCATGACATTTCCAATGTGGCTGACGGTCAACTACCTCGGTGCTCCGGACAACACCGTGATTCTCGCCGGTTACATTGGCAGCCTGCTAATGGCAGGCGGCTTTCTCGCAATCGGTGCCTGTATCTCAGCGCTGACTAAGAATCAGGTAATCGCCTTCGTAATAAGCTTGCTAATCTGCTTCGGCTTCATCATGAGCGGCTTTGCCATGGTTTTGGATTTCTTTCGAGGCTGGGCACCGCAAGCCATCGTCGAGGTCGTCGGCTCTTTCAGTTTCCTGACCCATTTCGACTCCATCAAAAAAGGAGTCATCGATTTTCGCGACATCGTCTACTTCGCCAGTCTCATTGCCTTCTGGTTGTATGCCAACGTCCTGGCCATCGATATGAAAAAGGCCAGTTAACAATGAATAAAAAACTCGTCTCCACAAGCGGATTTTTCGTCGCCGCAATACTGTTCCTCGCGGTTAACATTATTTCTAATGCGACGCTGACGTCGTGGCGATTGGACGTTACAGGTAGTCGCTTGTTCACGCTTTCCGAAGGAACGCTGAGCATCCTCGAAACGCTGGAGGAGCCCATCCGGCTGCGCTTGTATTTCTCCGCGAAACAGTTTTCCGGTATCCCACCGATTACCAATTACGGTGCCAGAGTGCGCGATCTATTGGAGGAATACGAGGCGGTAGGGCATGGACGTATTGAATTTGAAGTAATTGATCCCGAACCGTTTTCAGAAGCTGAAGATCAGGCTGTGGGCTTCGGCATACAACGCATGGCGACTGCCTCTGCCGGGGAATTCGGATACTTCGGGCTGGTCGGCACCAACACGACGGACGATCAAGCACTGATACCGTTTTTTCAACCCTCCGAAGAGCGCTCACTGGAATATGAACTCACCAAACTTGTCTACAACCTCGCCAATCCGACGAAACGCGTAATTGGACTCATCAGCACTTTGCCCATAGCCGGGCGTCCCGCCAACCCCATGGCCGGGATGCCACCACAAGAACCGTGGAGCGTGATCGCGATGATGCGCGAAATCTACGAGGTACGCACTTTGGGCTTTACGATGGATGATATTGACCCCGAAATCGATACCTTGGTGGTCGTTCATCCCAAGGCACTGCCGCCGGAAACCACTTACGCGATCGATCAATTCGTACTGCGCGGCGGCAAGTTGATGTTATTCGTCGATCCCATGGCCGAGGAAGATCAGACACCGGCGGATCCCCAGTCCGGCATGATGGTGCCCGAACGCGGATCCAACGTTCCCGAGTTGCTGCAAGCCTGGGGATTGCGCATGGTCCCGGACAAGATCGCGGCCGATTACGAATCCGCCATTCGCGTCAGCAACCCCACGCCGCGCGGACCCCGAGAAATCGAGTACCTGTTATGGCTGCAATTGGATTCCGACAATCTTTCCAGCGATGATTTCGTCGCCAATCAACTCAATACCGTTAACCTCGGAACAGCGGGAATACTTGAGCCGTTGCCGGAGGCCGAAACACAATTCACCGCACTGTTCTCCACCAGCGAGCAATCTCAAGCGATGGAACGCGATACAGTTATGTTCAACCGAGACCCGGTAGACGTGCTGGATTCGTTTCAGCCGGCCGGTCAAGCGCTGGTTTTGGCCGCACGCATCAGGGGCAATGCCAAAACGGCGTTTCCTGACGGCCGTCCGCAAGCGGATCCAGAAAACCCCGGCCCGCCGGATCCAAACTTCATTGCTTCCTCGGCGACGCCGATCAATGTCATCGTGGTCGCTGACACGGACGTGCTTGCAGATCGATTCTGGGTACAAGTGCAAAATTTTCTCGGCCTCAGGATCCCCTCGCCATTTGCCGACAATGGCACGTTCGTGATCAACGCGCTCGATAACCTGGGCGGTAATGACGCGCTGATCAGCCTGCGCAGCCGCGGTGAATCTGCACGCCCATTCGACCGGGTTGAGGAGCTTCAGCGCGACGCGGAGGCACAGTTCCGAGATAAGGAAAAAGCGCTACAGGAACGCTTGAGTCAGACGGAACAGCGGATCCAGGATCTGCAGAGCAAAAAAGACGACGCCAGCGCCATGCTGCTGAGCCCGGAGCAAAAGCAGGCAATCGATGGTTTCCGTCAGGAGCAGCTCACTATTCGCAAAGAGCTGCGCGCGGTGCAGCATGAACTGCGTAAAAACATCGAGCGGCTCGGCGGCATACTCAAATTCATCAATATCGGTCTGATCCCGCTATTGATCGCGCTGCTTGCTACCATCATGGGTTTGAGCAAAGCAAACCTGCTGACGCCTGGGTCGAGACGATGAGTTCAAGATCACTAATTACGCTGGTTGTAGTAACAGCTATCGTACTGGCGGCTGCCTGGACGATCAGTGAACGCCGCGCGCCCACCACCGAGCTGACCAAGGCCGACCTATTCCCAAATCTAATAGCGCAGGTAAACAGCGTTACCCATGTCGATGTTCAGGATGCCGAACATCGCACCGAACTGGTACTGGAAGAGGATCAATGGCGTATTGCGAATCGCGGCGGATACCCAGCGCGTTTTGCAACGGTCAAACAGTTGGTGGTCGGCATTGCCGAACTCAAAATTCTCGAAACAAAAACCAGTGAGCCGGAACGCTACACGCGCCTGCAGGTAGAAGCTATCGATACGGCGGAGGCAAAATCTACGCAGGTCACACTAAAGGACGCCGCGGGCACTGTGTTGGCGAATTTGATTGTCGGCAAAACTCGATCCAACAATTCACCCATTGCCGGGGTCGCGGCGCTGTACGTGCGCAAAACTGGCGAAGCGCAAGCGTTGCTTGTAGAAGGCGCGATTAGCGCCAGCGCGGATCCGCGGCGCTGGTGGGATAACAACGTCACCAACATCCCATCCTCACGGATACGACGGATAAGTATCCGCCACACCGACACTACTCAGGTCGATGTCGAGCGGTCAGGTGAACCCGAAGACTTCCTGTTACAAGACATCCCTGCCGGCCAGGAGCTCAAATCCAGTTACACTCTAACCAGCATGTCAGGCGTGTTAGCCGGCCTCAACTTCGATGACGTTCGCGCTCGAGACGCCGTTGAATTTCCACAGGAGCAGACCGAAACCACAATTGTTACTTTTGACGGTTTGGTCATCACCGCAACCAGCGCAGTGGCGGAGGGTTTAAGCTACACCCGCTTTGCGGCGCATTTTGATGCGGCCGCGGCCATGCCTGTGGAGCAGGCTGTGGCCGACGCCAGCGACGCATCCGGCGTCGATATGGACGCAGCAGCCACGCTGCCGAATATCGAGGAAGAGGCAAAGGAACTCAATACCCGCCTGGCTGCCTGGACTTATGTGTTGCCCGACTACAAGCTATCGCAACTTACCCGGCGTTTGGAAGACTTGATTCAGCCGATAGAAACCGCCGCCGCGTCGGAGGCCGCACCGACACAGTAAGCGCGTGGCACTGTGCACTTAGTGAATTTGTGAACTTGCCCAAGCGCTTGGCGTCGCCGGTAGGCCTTCGGTGAGCGTATGCCACGCATGCGCACTGCCGGTATCCAGCCACAAGTTGTACGCCGCGAGCGGGTCGAGACGGGGATAACCGTCGCCAAACTCCCGCATGATTTGCAATATATCCATCAGGTTCACGAACCGCTTGCTGAGGTTGTCGTACAGTGGATCACCACCAGCCGCTAGTTGCTGGTAGGCCGTGCGCCCAAGGTTTACGAAATAGCTAACCGGCACGTTCTGGCGCTCGGCATATTCGGGAAATAAGCCGGTAAACAACAAACACTGATCGCCGACATCGTGCAAATTGTTGTGTTGGATCCGCCCGGTATGTAGAAAACTCTCCAAATACTCTAGGGCCAGGGACGTACCCACCAGACCCGGTCGTCCGACATATCGCAGCAACATAAAGACAACGTAGCTCTCGAGTTCCCGCCCCAGACAGTTTTGCGCCGCGGCTTCAGCTTGCGTGAGCAAGGCGTGCCAGCGTGCAGCTTCGTTGGTATGAACGGCATACTTGCTCATGGTGCTTCCAGCCTGTTGTCATCTAGTTCACGTTATCGGCCCCCCGGTTACATCCTTGAACCACGCATCGCCATTGGCCGCTTTGACACCGGACACCACCGGGCAGACCCGCTATACTGCGCCGCACAATTAGCCCGCATTGGATCAATCGGTCTCGCTGCCGTGGAACGCGACTTAAGCACATTCCAGGATCTTGTCTTGTGCCTACAGGATTTCTGGGCGGCTGCCGGCTGCGTGATCCAGCAACCGCTGGACATGGAAGTGGGCGCCGGCACATTTCATCCGGCAACGTTTCTTCGCGCCATTGGACCGGAACCCTGGAATGCCGCCTACGTGCAACCGTCACGCAGGCCAACAGACGGGCGTTACGGCGAGAACCCGAATCGTCTGCAGCACTACTACCAATTCCAGGTAATTCTAAAACCCTCGCCTGCGGATATTCAGGAACAGTACCTGAGTTCGTTGCGCCTGCTTGGTATCGATCCGCTAGTACACGACATACGCTTCGTCGAAGATAACTGGGAATCACCCACTTTGGGCGCCTGGGGCTTGGGTTGGGAGGTCTGGCTGAACGGTATGGAGGTCACTCAATTCACCTATTTTCAACAAGTGGGGGGGCTGGATTGCCGACCCGTGTCGGGCGAGATCACCTACGGCCTGGAACGCATCGCAATGTACTTGCAGGAAGTCGATAGTGTTTACGATCTCGTCTGGGCTCACACGCCTGCCGGCGATGTGAGTTACGGTGATATTTACCACCAGAATGAAGTCGAGCTATCCACGTACAACTTCGAACAAGCCGATACCGCTACCTTGTTTGAATGGTTTAACGCTTGTGAGCAGGAAAGCAGTCGGCTGATCGAGGCAGAACTCTCGTTGCCGGCCTACGAAATGATGTTAAAAGCATCACATACTTTCAATCTGCTCGATGCACGGCACGCCATTTCGGTCACTGAACGGCAGCGCTACATTTTGCGGGTGCGTGCCTTGGCCCGGGAAGTAGCCAAGGCATACTATGCGCGCCGTGAGGCGCTTGGCTTCCCGCTCGTTAAACCGCAGGCCGCCTAGCGTTTCAAGCTGAAGCCATGACCGACACCCGCGATCTATTGGTAGAAATCGGTACCGAAGAGCTGCCACCCAAAGCTCTGGCGAGTCTGGTCCAGGCATTTGCCAAAGCGTTTAGCGACTGCCTGGTAAAGGCGGAACTCAGCTATCGGGAAGTTCAGTCCTATGCCACCCCCCGCCGCCTGGCGCTGCTGGTTCGCGACCTTGCGTCCGCGCAGGCAGATCGAGAAGTGCTGCGTAAAGGACCTGCTGTCGCGGCTGCCTTCGATGAACACGGACAAGCAACCAAGGCAGCACTGGGGTTCGCTCAATCGTGTGGCGTCGGCGTAGATTCGTTGGAACAGATGGCCAACGACAAGGGTGAATGGCTTGCATTTCGCAACGTCGAACACGGGCGCACAACCGTGGAGCTGACCGCGGGATTCATTGAAACAGCACTGCACAAACTGCCCATTCCCAAACGCATGCGCTGGGGGACCGGTGCCGCCGAGTTCGTGCGTCCCGTGCATTGGGTCGTGATCTTATTCGGTGAGCAAGTGGTCGATGCGGAAATACTCGGTGTTCGATCTGGACGGGAAACGCGCGGCCATCGCTTCCATCACCCCGAGCCGATCAGCATTGGCACGCCGGCCGAGTATGCAAGTGTGCTCGAGCGAGAGGGCAAGGTACTTGCAGACCTCGAGGCGCGACGCACTCGCGTGGGCGAATTGGTGGCTGCCGCAGCGACACAACTGGACGGCACCGCAATCGTTAATGAACATCTGTTGAATGAAGTAACCGCGCTGGTCGAATGGCCTGTTGCCATTGCCGGCTCGTTTGAGGAAGCCTTCCTGGAGTTACCCGGGGAGGTACTGATCGCGAGCATGCAAGACCATCAGAAGTACTTTCCAGTTACCGCGAAGGACGGCAAGCTGCTACCAAGTTTCATCACCATTGCGAATATAGACAGCACCGACCCGCAAGCGGTTCGCGCCGGTAACGAACGTGTCATTCGTCCACGCTTAAGCGACGCTGCATTTTTTTGGCGCAAAGACCTGCAAACCGGGCTCGCCGAGAACTTCGCTGCGCTGGAAAATATCGTCTATCAGCGAGGGCTTGGATCACTGGCGGATAAGTCGCGCCGCATTCTGGCCTCGGCAGTACTCATTGCCGAGCAACTCGGCTACGACCCGGGCGCAGTCGAGCGCGCCGCCTATTTGTCCCGCTGCGATCTGGTCAGCGAGATGGTAGGCGAGTTCCCTGAACTGCAAGGGATCATGGGTCGCTATTACGCGGCACATTGCGGCGAGTCCGCTGAGGTCTGCACCGCTTTGGATGAACTGTATATGCCACGCCAAGCCGGCGGCAGTTTACCGGCAACGGCAACTGGCCGGATCCTTGTGATTGCGGATCGACTGGATACGCTGGTCGGAATTTTTGGGCTGGGCAATAAACCCAGTGGCGACAAAGATCCGTTCGGCATGCGGCGCGCGGCTCTGGGTTGCCTGCGCACGATCGTCGAATGTGATTTGGATCTCGATTTGGAACAACTGTTGAATAACGCATCGCAACAGTATCAGGCGTTGCCAAACGGCGAGGCCGTCGTCGCCGAAGTATTCGATTTCATGTTGGAACGCATGCGTTACTACTGCCTCGACGCTGGAATTTCAGCCGATGTTTTCGATGCAGTACATGCTCTTCGACCGACCCGACCATCCGATTTTTTACAACGCCTGCAAGCGGTAACGAAGTTTCGCGACATGCCAGCGGCGCAAAGCCTGGCGGCGGCAAACAAGCGAATTACCAATATCCTGCGCAAGGCGGAAGAACAGGTTTCCGAGCAGATCGCAGACAACCTATTGCACGAAGCGCCAGAGCGCGCGCTGGCAGAGGCGCTGTACGCGGCGGCGGCGGACGTGCAGCCGTTGCTTGCCGAGCGCAATTATTCGCAGGCACTGGTGCGCTTGGCGGAGCTAGGTGGATCGGTGGACGCATTTTTCGATGCGGTGATGGTGATGGCCGACGATCAGGCGCTGCGCCGTAATCGCTTAGCGTTGCTCAACAATCTGAGCGGTCTGTTCCTGCGAGTCGCCGACGTCGGGCTGCTGCAAACCGAAGTCAAGTCCGGCAACTGAACCAATTCGCGATAGGTAACGACACAAGGCGATTTAAGCTATGCAACTGGTAATACTCGACCGTGACGGTGTAATCAATAAAGAGTCCGCAGATTTCATTAAATCTCCGGATGAATGGCAGGCTCTGCCGGGTAGTCTGGAGGCGATATCCCGGCTTACCCATGCAGATTACCGCATCGTCATCGCTACCAATCAGTCGGGTATCGCTCGCGGTTTGTTTGACATGGAGACCTTAAACGCAGTGCACGATCGGATGCACAAAGAGTTGGAATCCGTGGGCGGCCATATTGAGGCGATTTTCTTTTGTCCACACGGTCCCAATGATGGTTGTGGCTGCCGCAAACCGGCACCTGGTCTGTTCACCGATATCGCTGCACGTTTGCGCATACCGCTCGACGGCGTGCCCGTCGTCGGCGACCGTCTTGCCGACTTGACAGTTGCGCGCAGCGTCGGGGCGCGACCCATGCTGGTGCGCACGGGTCATGGTCGGGAGACGGAAGCTGCGGGGACTGGACTGAACAACGTAGAGATATTCGATGACCTTGCGGCTGCATCTCAGGCTATGCTGAACGCGCCCTGAGGCGCTCGTGCGAAAATGTTGTACCTACGCTCACTGAGTTACTACGCATTGCTCTTGGTGACCACGCCGGTGTTCGCCCTTATCGGTATCGTGCTACTGCCGTTGCCGTTTTCCTGGCGATACCCGGTCGTCCACCGCTGGACTGATATAAGCCTGTGGTGGCTGGAACACTGTTGCGGGCTTAAGTGGTCAGTGACAGGCACCGAGCACATCCCAACCGAACCCTCGATCATTATGTGCAAGCATCAATCCGCTTGGGAGACGATGGGTTTGCAACAGATATTTCCGCCACAGGTATGGGTGTTAAAGCGCGAGTTACTGTGGTTACCATTCTTCGGTTGGGGACTCGCGTCGCTGTCGCCCGTTGCAATCGATCGTGGCAGTGTCCATCGCGCGCTGCGCCAGACGGTCAAACAAGGTCTGCAACGCCTGCGCGCCGGAATTTGGATCGTGGTATTTCCTGAAGGAACCCGCGTCGCGCCCGGTGAACGCAGGCGTTACCAGGGCGGCGGCGGAATGCTGGCGGCTGAGGCCGGCTGTCCGGTGGTTCCGGTTGCACATAATGCGGGCCTGTATTGGTCACGCAACAGTATCGTGAAACATCCGGGGACCATTAAAGTTGTCGTCGGTCCCGCAATTGACCCTCACGATAAATCCCCCGCTGAAATCACACGCGCATGTGAAGAGTGGATCGAAGCCAAATCGAACGAGCTACTTAAGGATCCAACTATTGCGCAACAGGGCGACACTGTGTGAACGACCTAATCTGGATTGATTCTCTGACTGGTTCGCGAGGCTAACGCGGCTGTGGACTACTTCTTCGCCGCATTGCGAGCCGCGCTGGGACTGATAGTCACTCTGGACGCCGAAGTTTACGCGGTCGTCTGGACGTCCATTGCGGTATCTATGCTCGCCGTTGCGTTAGCAACACTGATCAGCATCCCATTGGGTGTCGCAACCGCGCTGGCGCAGTTTCGCGGCAAAGCGATGTTGCAACAATTTCTAAACACCTTGATGGCTGTACCCACGGTGGTCGTTGGACTGTTGTTATATGGTTTGCTGAGTCGTCGCGGCGCATTTGGCGATTTCGGACTGTTGTACACACCGGCGGCCATGGTCATCGGCCAGTGTGTGCTGATCGTGCCTATCATCTGGAATATGACGATGGCGGCAGTGACAGGCGCCGACCCGCGATTAGCGGAAACCTGCCGCGTACTTGGTGCGACACGGTCACAACAAATACTCCTGGTCGTTCGCGATGCACGGTTCGGCATTATGTCGGCCGTCGTCATGGGATTCGGCCGGGCTATTGGCGAGGTCGGCGTGGCGATGATGTTGGGCGGTAACATCGAGGGTTTCACCCGGACAATGACCACGGCCATCGCTCTGGAAACCAGCAAAGGCGAATTTGAATTGGCTCTGGCATTGGGAATGTTGTTGTTGTTGGTAGCGTTCATCGCCAATGCCGCACTGCAACGCTTGCAAAGGAGCGCGGCGTGAACACCGCTTATCAACTACAGGGTTTACGCTACAGCTACGGTAAAAACGAGATCCTGAGCGGCATCGATGCGACCTTTGAGCTGGGGAAAACTGCCGCGTTGGTCGGGCCAAACGGAGCGGGTAAAACAACCTTACTCAAATTGTTGGCGTTCCTGGAATTACCGAACGAAGGGCAAATTCTCTTTCACGGCGAAACGGTTGCGCAAGCTCAGCGACTCGCGGCTCGTCGCAGAGTCGGTTTGGTGCAGCAAAACCCGTATTTGTTGCAGGGATCAATTCTGGCGAACGTCGCAGTTGGACTGCAAGTTCGTGGAATCGGTAAATCTGCCCGCACTGAGCGGGCAATGGACATACTCACGCAGTTCGGACTAGCGCACAAAGCGCGTCACTCTGCGCGGGATCTCTCTGGCGGTGAAGCCCAAAAGGTCGCGCTCGCACGGATCCTGATTCTGGAACCGGAAGTCCTGCTGTTTGACGAGCCATTCACTCATCTCGACACCATCGTTGCGGCAGAAATAGAAACCTTGATAACTAACATCCGTGAGAATCAGGCTCAAACGATCATCTTCAGCACCCACGATCAACTGCGCGCTCAAACTCTCGCGGACAGTGTCCACAGTCTGATCCGCGGGATATTGGTGCCGACCTCGTTAGTGAATCTGTATACCGGCACTTTGATTGCCGCAAACCGTTTCGATACCAGCAAGATCGAGATCCTGCTTCCCGACGATGCGGCGACCGGCTCACATGTCGCCATAGCGCCAAGGCATATCGTGCTATCACCCGAACCACTGCGCTCGACCATGCGCAACGCCTTCCAGGGACGTGTTACCGCGCTTTCGGAAGGCGACGGCCAGGTACACGTCACGATCGACGCAGGTGAAGCGTTTCACGCGGTGATTACTCACGCAGCGCTGGAGGAGTTGCAACTTGGGCTCGGCAAAGGCGTTTGGGTCAGCTTCAAGTCATCCGCAGTTGAAGTATTTTGACGCCCTGGCCATACCACCGTAAACGCGGCGAACCTCGCTTACGCGGGCAGTGAATCGGGTCCCTCGTCTACGTAACGTGGTAGTTCATCGTCGGTCTCGAACCATGGGATCCGACTTTGCGTCCAAATATGATATTGCGGTTTGAATGAGCCCGGTGCATCGAAGCTGCCGACGTTGATGTCGACTGTAGTTGCGGTTTCAGTATTGCGAAAAGCGATCTGGGTTCCACAGTGTCCGCAGAATTCCCGCTGCCCGTGTTCTGAGGAAGGATATTCGTGCGGAGTGCCTGTTACGTATAAAACGCTGTCGCCGGCAAATGTCGCCCATGCCAGCACCGGAGCTCCTGTGGAACGCTGGCACAATCGGCAGTGGCAATAACCAACGTCGATAGGCTCTCCCTGGCAACGGAAACGAACTGCCCCGCACAGACATCCACCCAAATGCTCCGGCATCGCTAACAGCAACCGCCTGTCGTATCTCCGCTAATGTGTGTTCCGCCCTTGGACTCGGCAGGCGCTCGGCATGTGCCTGCAGGTGTACACCATGGTTGTGGATCACCCGGGTTACGAGGTGCAATCCCGATGAAATTGTCGGAATACGTCCCTCCCGTTAGCAGCGCGAAGGTACGCTCACAAACCGCTATGCGCTCGCCGCGTGGAAAGCGATGGCCGTCATCATCGAAGACTTCATTGAATGGGCCTCGGTAGATCACGGCATGTCCATAGTCCCAGCACTCCTGCCCCTGACTTTTGACCGCCGTCAGCGTTACCGAACGAAACTCCGTATCGTCGATTACGCGCCATGGCTCCGCGGACCATTTATCGAAACACACGGCTTGAAACCCCGCGCGCACGAATGCCTGGACGAATTCCTGTTCCTGGAAGGCGCCGGACAGGCAACCAGACCATAGCTCTGCGTCCGCTTTCAACTCATCGGAGATGGGCTCATCACAAACGATATCCGAGATCGCGACACGTCCGCCGGGTTTCAGCACCCGGAAAATTTCATTCACTAACTGAGTTTTCTGATCGTCGCCGACGAGATTCAACACACAATTGGAAATTACGAGGTCAACACAATCATCCGCAATCATCGGTGCTTCGGCGCGCTGGCCGGCCGCCCATGTTTCCAGCTGAGCGTAATCCTCGGCGTTGCTAACTGGATGTTTCAGCAGCCACGCGTCCATCGAATCCAAGTCCAACGCCAGGTCCTGGATTTGACCGCGACAAAAACGCACGCGTTCCTCACCCAAGTGTGCAGCCATATCAGCCTGGTATTTTCGCGCCAGCGCCAACATGTCCTGGTTCATGTCAACACCGATAACACTGCCGCCGGCGCCGACCAACTGTGCGGCCATGTAGCATATTTTGCCGCTGCCGCTACCCAGATCGAGAACTGTGTCGCCACTGCGCACATAACGAGACGGATCGCCGCAACCATAATCTCTGTCGATGATTTCCCGCGGAAGAGCCTTGAGAAGCGCCGCATCGTAATCAACCGGACAGCACAATGCCTCCTGAACCTGCTGTGCTCCTTGTGAGTACCGCTCCTGTACCGCCGTTTTCATGTCCATGCGTTACCCTCGTCAATCATTTTCTCTTAATCAAATTAACACTAGCCTGGATATTGCACGAGGACGGCCGCTGCGCTCATGCAATATCCAGGCTAGTTACTTGCAGCACTGCTCGGTGGTTGTCCCTCGCCCCACAAGGGCTGCCACAACAGCGCTAATACATTGACCGCTCGCTGTTCGCGGAATTCCGTCAATCCAATTGTCATGCCGGTGTTGCCACCCGCGGGCTGCCCGCGGTAAGTACCAAAGAAACGATCCCACCAGCTCAACAGGAAGCCGAAATTGCTGTTGGTCTCTTCCGGCTGTGCCGAATGATGTACCCGATGCATGTCTGGTGTCACAAGTACCCACCGTAGCCTGCGGTCGAGACCCTGCGGCAGGGAGACGTTACCGTGGTTGAACAAAGAACTGGCGTTGAGCAGCACCTCGAAAACAACGACAGCCATGACGGAAGCTCCGAGCATCAGCACGACGAGCATCTTAAATGCCATTGAGACGAGCATCTCCAGCGCATGGAAACGCACGCCGGTTGTGGTGTCAAAATCGAGATCGCTGTGATGAACGCGATGCAAGCGCCATAACCACGGCAACATGTGCAATACCCGGTGCTGCCAGTAAACAGCCAATTCCAACGCCAATATGGCAGCGGCTATGGTAACGAATTGCGGCGCCGCAACACTGTTAAACAAACCCCAGCCGCGACTCTCGGCAATGCTTGCCACCCCGACCGCCAGCAAAGGAACGGTCAAGCGAACCACGACATTACCAATGAGCATTAACAAAATATTGTGGGTGCGCCGCATAGCCACCGGCACTTGCGCGGCGCGACAGGGTTGGAAATGCTCCCAAGCCAACATGATCACCAGCATGGTTAAAAAAATTCCTAAGCGCCATGTAATCTCAACCGTGATCATGGCGTCTCCAGCGCCACGCCTAGACGCAAAAGCATTCGCGCTATAATGATGTGCATGGCACCGAACGTCGGCAAATATCCTGATACCCGAATGCGACGCATGCGTCGCGACGATTTTTCCCGGCGGATGCTGCGCGAAGTTACGCTCACCCCGGACGATTTCATCTATCCCATTTTCATCATCGAGGGTAACGACGCCAGCGAACCCGTGGCCTCCATGCCGGGCATCTCGCGGCTTACCATCGACCGATTGGCCGCCGAAGGCAACTATATCAAAGAACTGGGGATCCCGGCCGTGGCTTTATTTCCCAATCTGCCTGGCGCCAAGCGGTCGCTGGACGCTGCCGAAGCCTATAACCCAGAAGGTCTCATCCAACAAGCGATCCGCGAACTCAAGGCGCAAGTACCGGAACTTGGTGTGGTCACCGACGTTGCCTTGGATCCCTTTACCACGCATGGCCAGGACGGACTGATTGATGATAGCGGTTATGTCGTCAACGAGCCGACTCTGGAAGTACTGGTAAAACAGGCGCTCTCCCAAGCACAGGCCGGCGTGGACATCGTTGCACCCTCGGACATGATGGACGGGCGCATTGGCGCGATCCGAACCGCGCTGGAATCCGCAGGCTATATACACACTCGTATTCTGGCCTACTCGGCCAAATACGCCTCTGGTTTCTACGGTCCTTTTCGCGAGGCGGTCGGCTCCACCGCTACCCTTGGCCACAGCGATAAACGCAGCTATCAAATGGATCCGGCTAACAGCGATGAAGCCCTGCGCGAAGTGGCGTTGGATATCGAAGAAGGCGCGGACATGGTTATGGTCAAGCCCGGTATGCCATACCTCGATATCGTCAGACGCGTCAAAGATGCGTTCGGTATGCCAACGTTCGTCTATCAGGTTAGCGGCGAATACGCGATGTTAATGGCTGCGGCCAACAATGGCTGGCTGGATGAACGCCGCGTTGTCCTGGAATCGTTGTACGCCTTCAAGCGCGCCGGAGCCGATGGCATCCTCAGCTATTTCGCCAAGCGTGCCGCCGAGTGGCTTCGCGAGGAAAACTCGTAACTACAACGCTCCCCTCGATTCCCTAGCCCGGATATTTCAGTCCAACCCGAGTTCGCTAATCTTTCGCGTGAGGGTGTTGCGGCCCCACCCAAGCAGGCGCGCCGCATCTTGCCGCCGTCCGCCGGTTTTGTTCAATGCGGCTTGGATCATGATGCGCTCGAAAGCGGGAACCGCGCGTTGCAATAAGCCGGATTCCCCGCGTGCAAAACATCCCTCCACCCATTGTTTAAAACTCGATTCCCAATCGCTGGTGGCATCCGGCACGCTGGTGCCAACTAATTCCGGCGGCAGATCCCCTGCATGGATTTCGCGGTCCGGCGCCATGACCGTCACCCACCTGCAGACGTTTTGCAGTTGGCGGATGTTGCCGGGCCAATGGTAGCCCGACATTATCGCCATGGCCTCATCGGCGAGATGTTTGGTTTGCGTATCGAGTTCACCCGCCGCCGCATCGAGAAAATGGGTAACCAGTGTGGGTAAATCCGTGGGTCTTTCGCGCAGCGGTGGCATGTGAAGCCGGATCACATTTAGCCGATGGTATAAGTCCTCACGGAAAGTACTGGCCGCCACCCGACGCTCCAAGTCCTGATGAGTCGCTGCGATAACTCGCACGTTGGTCTTGACCGGCGAATGACCGCCGACCCGATAGAACTCACCGTCGGCAAGTACGCGCAACAGGCGCGTCTGCAGTTCCGCGGGCATATCGCCGATCTCATCAAGAAACAAGACGCCACCATCTGCCTGCTCGAATCGGCCGATACGCTGGTGTGTGGCACCGGTGAATGCGCCGCGTTCGTGACCAAATAATTCTGACTCAAGTAGTTCGCGCGGGATGGCTGCGGTATTAATGGCAACAAAGGCCTGTTCTGTACGCGGGCTGTGCCGATGCAAGGCGCGAGCTATCAACTCTTTACCAGTTCCCGACTCGCCGGTTAACAGCACCGTCATATGCGATTTCGACAACCGGCCGATCGCTCGAAACACCTCTTGCATGGCTGGCGCGCTACCGATTATCTCCGCCATGTCTGGAGTCGCAGCGGAACGCGATGTCGTTTCGGGCGTAGCATTATGCCGAACCGCACGTTTGACTATCGTTACTACTTCATCAACGTCAAACGGTTTGGGCAGATAATCGAAAGCGCCATTCTTGAATGACGCGACCGCGCGATCCAAATCAGCGTATGCCGTCATGATAATTACCGGTAGCTCGGGATGGTGCTCGCGAACATGCTCGAGAAATGCCAGTCCGTCGGTACCCGGCATACGAATATCCGAGATAATTGCATCCGGCCGCTCGCTGTCCAGGCGCTGTAATGCCGAATCGGCGTTATCGAAGCCCGCGCAGGCAATGGCGGCCTGATCGAGGGCGCGCTCTAATACCCAACGAATCGACTTATCATCATCGATAATCCAGACGCTGTGGGTGCGCTTGAGCATTTGTCAGTAACCCCTGTTTTGCGCCCACGGCAGCCGGATCGCGCCCTTGCGCTGACTTAACCACAGCAAGCAATGGCGATTATTCATTGTTCGCAATTGGCAGCCATACCGTGAAAACCGTGCGCTCGGGCTCACTCGTGAATTCAATTACGCCGCCGTGCCGGTTTACGATGGACTGCGCGATCGGCAACCCTAAACCGGTTCCTTCCACCCGCCCCGTAACCATTGGATAAAAGATACTGGGGGCCAGTTCTTCCGGTACACCACGCCCGTCATCGATTACGTCGATCCGAATAACCAGCTTATGAAATACTGTGCCGATGGTGAATTTGCGTTGTATGCGGGTCCGGATCACGACATTTCCGGTATTGTCGATAGCTTGCGTTGCATTGCGCAGCAGATTGAGAAAGGCCTGGATGAGCTGATCCCGGTCGCCCCGTAGCGGCGGCAGGCTGGGGTCGTAATCGCTGACTATGCTGCCGATACCGTGCGTCTCTGCGGCGACCAGATCGCGCACAACCTTGAGCACCTCATGAACATTTACCTCTTCCAAGCGCAATGCGGCGGCAGGTGCGGCGAGGCGATCAACCAGTGCACTCAGGCGATCTGCCTCGTCGATAATGATGCGGGTGTATTCCCGTTGCTCCGCATTGTCCAGTTGGCGCTCCAGTAATTGCGCCGCACCGCGGATGCCGCCCAACGGATTTTTAATCTCGTGAGCCATGCCCCGAATCATCGCGCCGGTTATCGTGTTCTGCGCAAGCATATGCTCCTCTCGCATAATTCGATGTCGTCTATCGATGTCATTGATTTCGACAATGACCTCACTGGAACCATCCGGCCGGGTGACCGGAGTAATGGCAACATCAACCAACATTGGCGGGTTGCCGTTGACCTTCAATTCCAGCTGGCGTTCGGTGACCGCCTGGGCCTCCTTGAGCGCTCTTCCCACTGCCCTCGCAAGCCCTTGCGCCACCGGAACGCATTCGCACAGAGTCATACCGCAGGCCTGGCGAGCGCTCAAAGACAACAGAGCTTCGCCGGCCGGGTTAATCGCAATAACGCGCTCGGCGTCGTCGATCCAGAGCACGGCCGTTACCAGGTTTTCTATGAGGCGCTGCGCACCGCCGCGATCCATGATACAAGTTCCAATCCCGACTTCGCACTGTTTTGGTGCGTAGGGCTACCGGGCGATATTGCCGCGAACCAGCCAAACCACCTGACTATGCCTAGGTTTCAGAGATTTAGCGCTGAGGTGACCCAAACCTGCGCCACAACCAGCCTTCAAGCTTTAATAGGATGGCAAGATCCGAGCCAGGTCAAGCACGTTAGGCACTACAGATCACAAAACGTGAGTGCTGCGGGGCACCACCTGTCCAACCAGCTTGGGGAACACGGGGCGTCGGTGTACGCGCCGCGTTGACAGAATTGTCGCTTAACCACCGCCTCCGCGGCGCACGACCGAACGCTGCAGATGGAAGGTCGAAGCGGCCGAACTCGTAACAACATTTCCCTCGCCATCGACGACCTGCGCCGTCAGCGTATGGGTCCCGCGGTCAACGTTGGTCAATTGGAAGCGCATACCGGTACCCGCCTGCTGCTGGCCGTCCAGCAGCAGGACGAGCTTGTGTCCCATAGCGGTCTGCAGCGGTGGTGACAGAGAAATAGTGACTTCCACCATCCCGGCGTTAGAACGCATGTTCTCATCGTCCTGTGGCGTGGCAATGGCAACTTCTTTGTAGCTGAACGGTTCTGCTTTTTTAGGCGTTGGCGTCAACACGCCCGGCGGAAGTTCCGGCGCTTGGTAAGTCTGCGGCTCGAGTTCGTCTATGATTTCTGCATCCGGATGGGGCACGTCGGAATAAATGACATTGCCATCTGGATCAGTCCACTTATAGACCTCATTACCGTGCACCGATAATGACATCACAGCCAATAGTATTAATGCGGTGCGCATCCACTGAGCATAGCCAAGCAGCGCTGTGCAAACAAGGCTTGCGAGCGCTGGCACTGTGACGCCGGTCAAAAAACCACCCTTTGACGACTACAACACATCGGTAATCGACAAGTTGCGCGCGCAGCGCTTTGATGAAATACGCTCGTGAGCTACTCGGCTCCAGGCAACATCGACTCACCCGCGTAGAGATCCGCATACTCTTCACGCCGGCGAATAAGATGTGCGTCATCGCTGCTAACCATCACTTCAGCGGCGCGCGGGCGCGAGTTGTAGTTAGAACTCATGGAAAAACCGTAGGCGCCGCTGGCGCATATTGCCAGCAGATCTCCCGGCTGTGCATTGAGTTCCCGATCTTTGGCCAGAAAGTCCCCCGTTTCACATACGGGACCAACCACATCGTAACGCTTTGTTATCGCGTCAGTCTCGCGTTGCTCGACCGCCAGGACCTCCTGCCACGCGCCGTAAAGCGAGGGACGTATCAGATCATTCATCGCCGCATCGACAACCATAAAATTTCTAACAGCCGAGTGTTTGAGATACTCCACTCGGGTCAACAGGATCCCTGCGGGCCCCGCGATCGAACGTCCGGGAGCGACAAAAATCTCCAGCGCACGCCCTGCCATGAGTTTCAAAATGCTTTGCGCGTACTCCTCGAAGCTGGGCGGCTGTTCGTCGCGATAACGAATACCGATTCCACCGCCGACATCCACATGCCGGACCTCTATGCCTTCCCCACGCAGCGCATCGACTAAACCAAGCAGACTCTCCAGCGCTTCGACGAACGGCCCTATCTGTGTTAATTGCGAACCGATATGCGCGGCAATCCCAACTATCTCGATGTACTCCAATTGGGTCGCGTACCGATAGGTCTCAGCGGCGTCCGCCATCGGTATGCCGAACTTATTCTCCTTCAATCCGGTTGCAATATACGGATGCGTTTTGCTGTCAACATCGGGATTGATCCGGATAGAAACCGGTGCTGTCAGTTGCATGTCGCCGGCAGTAGCATTCAAACGCTCAAGTTCGGCGCGCGACTCAACGCTGAAGCAACGTATTCCAACTTCCAGAGCGCGCCGCATCTCCTCGACACGTTTGCCGACGCCTGCAAATACGGTATTTCGGGGTTCGCCCCCCGCCGCGATTACGCGCTCCAACTCGCCCACCGAAACGATGTCGAAACCCGAACCCAATCTCGCCAGCAAATTCAAAATTGCAAGATTCGAGTTTGCCTTTACCGAATAACACACCATGTGGGGATGCGCGGCAAAGCAATGATCCAAAGCCCGCCAGTTCTCTTCAAATGCTGCACGCGAATACACGTAACAAGGCGTTCCGTAACGATCTGCGATCTCGGCTAGCGCGACGTCCTCGGCATGCAGCCGATCAGCGCGATATGCAAAATGCTGCATTTCAGCCGAAGCGGGAGTTATGCAAGGCGGCTTCCTCGTCGGGGAGAAATAAATCGCCTTTTTGGCCGCAGCCCTGAGCGCATGCCAGTGCAAGTATTATCACCAACGTGCGGAAAAGTGTGTGAGAAAAAATCATTTGCTTGGCCTGCTACGCATCGCAGGATAACACATCCGAAGAGCATGGATTACGTGGTAAAGTGTCGCGCAACCAATCGGAGCAAGAGTGTCTGTAACATGCCAGAACAACTTGAAACCATCCTGGTCGCACCTCCGGGTCGCCATGACGCTACCGTTATCTGGATGCACGGATTGGGAGCTGACGGCAGTGATTTCCTGCCTATAGTCACGCAACTGGGTCTGCCGAGCAACCACGGGATCCGGTTCATATTTCCGCATGCCCCGGTTCGTACAATTACCCTTAACCAGGGTATGTCAATGCGCGGCTGGTATGACGTAAAAGCGCTGAACACCGGCACGGAACCGGATGTGGACGGTATAGTCAGTTCTTCCAGCTCCATCGCAGAACTGGTTCAGAACGAACGTTCCAGCGGGATCCCGGCAAACCGGATTATGCTGGCCGGTTTCTCGCAAGGTGGCGCAATCGCGTTATATTGTGGGCTGCGCTATTCCGTGCCGTTGGCAGGGATCTGCGCTTTATCCTGCTACCTTGTTCTCGCCGAGCGCTTGGCCACCGAAGCACACCTGAGTAATTTGGACACGCCTATCTTTATGGCGCACGGCATTGATGATCCCCTCATTGTTGCGTCCGTGGGTGAACGCTCCAGAGATCAACTACAAGAGCGCGGCTACCAGGTCGATTGGCATGATTACCCGATGGCACACGCAGTGTGCGCAGAAGAAATCAGCGATATCGGCGGATTCATCCGCACACGCTTGATTAGCAGCTAGCCCGAAACAGCGGCCGAGCTACTGAAAGCTGTTAGTTGCGGCGTCGACCAGAATTCCGTTTTCGGGTATTGCCTTGAGCGCCGTGGTTTTTGCGGCTTTTCCTCGCTGGCCGTAGCGGTTCTACCAGCATGTCATCGCTGAACTTCGCGGTCGGGATTTTGTGACCAATAAATTCCTCAATTTTCATTAAAGAAAAAACGTACTGCTCACAAGCCAGGCTAATCGCGTCGCCGCTTTCCCCTCCTCTAGCGGTGCGCCCGATGCGATGAACGTAGTCTTCCTCGTTGTGGGGCAAGTCAAAATTAATGACGTGACTCACTCCGGGGATGTGCAGGCCGCGGGCAGCCACATCAGTCGCAACCAGGAACGGCAGCGCACCGGTCGCAAAGTCGACAATCAAACGTTGGCGCTTACGTTGCGGGACATCTCCGGACAAAGTGGCCGCATGGAAACCGTTCGCTTCCAGGTAATCGCCGACCTCATCGGCAACCCGTTTGGTGTTGCTAAAAATCAATGTCCTGACCGGATTGTGCTTTTTCAGCAATCCGAGCAGCAGGGGAATTTTTTCGGGCGTTTCGACGTGGTAGAGCAATTGCGTAACTGTGTCTACGGTAACGCTATCGGTGACTACCTCGATCGCTTGCGGGTTGTTCATATGCTCGTAAGCGAGTTCGTGTACACGCTGAGACAGGGTCGCAGAAAACAGCATGCTAAGCCGTTCGGTGGGCTTGGGCAGGCGTCGTAACAGATAGCGAATGTCTCGAATGAAACCGAGATCAAACATCCGATCCGCTTCGTCGAGTACCAGCACTTGTACTAAGCTCAAATCGAAAATGTGTTGCTTGTAATAATCAATCACCCGCCCGGGAGTGCCAATCAAAACGTCTATGCCCGCTTCCAACATCGAACGTTGTTTGTCGTAATCGACCCCGCCGTACACAAGCCCAAACACCAGCCCGGTTTCACCGCCCAGCGTTAACGCATCTTTATGAATTTGGATGGCTAGTTCACGCGTCGGAGCCAGGACCACTGCCCGCAGACGCGGACCGGCGGCAGTGGGATTTTGCTCGTCCCGCAATAGCCGATCCATGAGCGCGAGTAGAAACGCAGCGGTCTTACCAGTGCCTGTTTGGGCCTGTCCGGTAACGTCCCGTCCGGACAATGCCAGCGGCAATGTGGCCTCTTGAATGGGTGTGCAGTGAGTGAAAGCGGCGTTTTCCAGGCCTCTCAGCAACAGCGGATGCAGGCCGATTTCGTTGAGTTGTGTCGTCGTTAATAGTTCTTCCATGTGCGCGCTAGCATAACCTAAGTGGGCCACATTTCTTACCGGTGTGTCTCAAAGCGCGCTGATCCGAATGCAAAGGCAACGCCGAGTGACACTGTCGCCACGTTCCAATTTTGTCTGCGCAGCTTGCATTTTTGTCGGCTTTCGTCTGAAATGGCCGCCTTACCCGCCTGCTTGTGAGCCAAACAGAATAAATGAGCACCAACATCGTCGCTGTAACCGATGATTCATTCGAACAAGACGTTATAAACGCAGACACTCCTGTGCTCGTAGACTACTGGGCAGAATGGTGCGGGCCGTGCAAAATGATTGCACCCCTGATCGATGAAATCTCGCAGGATTACGTTGATAAGCTCCGAATCGTCAAACTCAATGTCGACGAAAACCCCCTTACCCCGCAAAAACATAATATTCGCGGCATACCAACATTAATGATCTTTAAAGACGGCGCCGTTGCCGCGACCAAGGTCGGAGCGCTGTCCAAATCCGATCTCACAGAATTTATTGATAACAACCTATAGAAACTCGTACCCGTTAGGGGTAGACGAAGCTGGAGGCGCATGCTATCGTCATTTGTAGTACCTGAGCTTCCTACCCAGGTTTCTTCATAAAAGCCGAAACATTCCTTTCCCGCCACGGGTTTGATCCGTGTTGAATTTTGCCTTCCTGAAAACGTTGAAGATATGAACCTCTCAGAGCTTAAACTGAAACCTCCCGCAGATTTGGTTGCGATTGCAGACGAACTTGGTTTGGATGGTGTCGCCAGATCGCGCAAACAAGATGTCATCTTTGGCATTCTCAAAGCCCATGCTAAAAAGGGTGAAGACATATCCGGTGACGGTGTGTTGGAAATCCTGCAAGACGGATTCGGTTTCCTGCGCTCGGCGGATTCCTCTTATCTAGCAGGGCCGGACGACATTTACGTGTCACCCAGTCAGATCCGCCGTTTCAATCTCCGAACAGGAGATACGGTTTCCGGCAAAATTCGCCCGCCTAAGGACGGTGAACGCTATTTCGCGCTGCTCAAGGTGAGCATGATTAATTATGAGAAGCCTGAAAGCGCAAAGCACAAAGTTCTATTCGAAAACCTCACACCGTTATTTGCGAACCAACGAATGACGCTGGAGGTCGGCAACGGCAGCACCGAGGACCTGACACCCCGCGTAATCGATCTGATTGCGCCCATCGGCAAGGGCCAACGTGGATTAATCGTGTCTCCGCCCAAAGCCGGTAAAACCATGTTGCTGCAAAGTGTTGCGCATTCGATTGAGCACAATCATCCGGAGTGTTTCATGATGGTGCTGCTCATCGATGAACGCCCGGAAGAGGTCACGGAGATGCGACGCACGGTCCGCGGCGAAGTGATCTCAAGCACCTTTGACGAACCGGCGAGCCGCCACGTGCAGGTCGCTGAAATGGTCATCGAAAAAGCGAGGCGTCTGGTTGAGCACAAGAAGGATGTAGTCATATTGCTCGATTCAATAACGCGACTGGCACGCGCCTACAACACGGTTGTTCCCTCTTCGGGCAAAGTGCTCACCGGCGGTGTTGACGCCAATGCGCTACAGCGGCCAAAGCGCTTTTTCGGCGCAGCGCGCAATATCGAAGAAGGTGGAAGTTTGACCATACTTGCGACGGCCTTGGTTGAAACGGGTTCGCGCATGGATGACGTCATCTATGAGGAATTCAAGGGTACGGGTAATTGTGAAATTCATCTGGACCGGAAAATTTCTGAGAAACGAATATTTCCCTCATTCAACATCAACCGTTCGGGAACGCGTCGCGAGGAACTGCTGACCAAGGCAGACGAGTTGCAGAAAATGTGGATCCTCAGAAAGCTGTTACATCCCATGGACGAACTTGGGGCAATGGAATTCCTGTTGGAGCGCCTTAAAGGCACGAAAACCAATGCCGAATTTTTCGACCTTATGAAGCGTTCTTGAATACGCGCAGTTTTCTTGTTCCAAGCGGCACCAAGCGCTAGCGGCAGCCGCCATTCTCTCCAGCTAACACCACAACCCTTTGCACACTGCTTGGCTCGGTGATCCGATCAGGTTCACGTACAACGCGCCAAGGCGGCTCATCCCCTCATGTCCAAATCTGCTGACATGCGCAGCACGCATCTGACAGAGTTGCAGATGGTTTTTCTGCTTTCTCTGCTAGGTGGGTTAGGCTCGTTTTCCATTGACATGTACCTGCCGGGGATCCCCAGCATAGCTGTTGATTTCAGATCGAGCACCGCGGACGTTCAACACTCAGTAAGCGCGTTTCTGGTCGGATTTGGATTTGCCCCATTGGTCTACGGGCCACTTTCGGATCGCTTTGGGCGAATACCAATCCTCATTACCGCCCTGACATTGTTCTGTCTCTCGAGTGTGTTGTGTGCCGTTACGACCAATCTAGACAATTTTCTCGCATTGCGACTACTGCAGGGGCTAGGCGGTGGCGGTGGCCCGGTGATTTCGCGAGCAATCGTTCGTGATCTATACGGCATGGATAAAGCCCCGCGCATGCTCGCGATGATCCAGAGTGTCGTGGTGACTGCACCTGTTGTTGCGCCAATCGTGGGCGGCTACGTGCTGCTGTGGTTTGGCTGGCGCAGCATTTTTTGGTTGCTCGTCGCATACGGCGTGTTGTGCCTGACTATCTTCGTCGTGATTGTCAGGGAAACGCACACACAGCGCCAAACGACCAGCATTGCCCACGCATTTTTCGCCTATGGCCGTTTGCTTCGCGATAAGCGCTATTTAGGCTTCGCGCTGACAAGTGCGTTTGTTTTCGCGGGTTTATTTGCGTTCGTAGCTGGTTCCGCCTTCGTCACTATCGAACTGTTTGGCGTTGCCCCGCACCATTTTGGTTTTCTATTCGGCTTGGCTGCCTGCGCGTTGATCGTCGGCGCCTGGCTGAACAGCCGGCTGGTTATGCGGCTCGGGTTCCGCAAGATGTTGGCCGTTGGCAGTACAATCTCCGCGTTTGCCGGCGTCTTGATTTACACGGCGGCACAATTTGAAATCGGCGGACTGTTTGGTCTCTACGTGCCGATATGCTGCGCACTGGGTGCAGTCGCGTTAATCTCACCGAATGCCGCCGCCGGGGCGATGCAGCATCATAGCGAGCGCGCCGGCGCAGCCTCAGCTTTACTCAGCGCCGTGCAGTTCGGGGTCGGCGCTCTCGGCGCTTTCCTGGTGGGTTGGTTGCATGACGGCTCAGCCATGCCGCTGGCCACTGTGATGCTGACCAGCGGCATGTTGGCATTCGCCGCGCAGCGCTGGCTGATAATCGATTAACCCGTCGTTAGCGGTTAACCTTGTCCATCATCGGCTGAGGATAGCGGGCCCCGTGTACTGCGTCGCGAGGCAGTGCACTGGCTATCTCGGCTAAGTCCTCGTCACTCAACTGAACGTCTAAAGCACCAAGATTATCTTCCAGATACTTTCGTTTCTTCGTTCCTGGGATCGGAAATACGTCATCGCCTTGCGCCATGACCCAGGCAATCGCAAGCTGCGCCGGTGTGCAATTTCGCGCCACCGCCAAGTCCCGCAGCCGGCTCACGAAATCCAGATTTTGCGGCGCATTGTCGTCCTGGAAACGCGGGTGCCGCCGTCGGTTGTCGTTCTCCGGCAAGTCCTGTAATCCTTTGATGGCGCCGGTCAGGAACGCCCGACCAAGCGGGCTGTAAGCAACCAGTGAGATCTTCAGTTCACGGCAAACTGCCAGGATCTCGTCCTCAGGGTCGCGCGTCCATAACGAATACTCGTTTTGCAGCGCCGCGATTGGGTGCGTGGCGTGGCCGCGACGGACGCTGTCGGCACCTGCTTCCGACAAGCCGACATAGCGGATCTTGCCGGCAGCAACCAAATCCGACATCGCCCCGACCGAATCTTCTACCGGTACTTGCGGATCTATGCGATGTAGATAGAACAAATCGATCATGTCGACGCCTAGTCGCTGCAGACTTTCATCGCACGATTGTTTGACCGTGTCCGGGTGGTTGTCGATGCGGGTAGTGCCGTCCGCATTTCGCGCAAAACCGCATTTGGTAGCCAGAAACACTTGATCACGACGACCCGCAATAGCAGCGCCTACAAATTTCTCGTTTTCGCCATCTTGATAAACCGCCGCCGTATCCAGATGGGTAACGCCAAGTTCCAACGCCCGATCGAGTGTAGCCTGAGCTTCCGTGTCATCGCGAGTGCCATACCAGCCGACCATACCCATGCAGCCTAAACCCAGCGCCGATATCTGCTCGCCGGTCGCTCCAAGTTCTTTTTTTCGCATGGCCTTCCTTTTGTTTAGTCGGAGATATTGAGAACTAACTTACCACGTGTGTGTCCAGCTTTACTTCGCGTCAGCGCTTGCGCTGCGTGAGCGAGTGGCAGTTCCTCGATCGGCAGCGGGCGTACACTTCCCGCCTCAATCAAATCAACGATGCACTGCAGTCTAGAAGCGTCCGCGTCGAGAATTATACGGCGTCCCATTGATAAACCTCGGGCAGTTACCGCGTCCGAACTCGGCATACCCGCAATCGTGACGGCGCGTCCGCCCGCGCGCACAGCCGCGAGATGCTCATCAACATCATCCGTACCGGCGCAATCGAATAGGACATCTACCCCCAATCGACACAACTTCAAGGTTTCGTCCACAACGTCATGCACATGGTAATCAATGAAATGGTCCGCGCCGAGTGAACGCACGTAATCATGGTTAGCCGCGCTCGCCGTAGCAATGACAGTCGCACCGGCGTGTTTACCAAGTTGGATCGCATAGCCGCCAACCCCACCGGCGCCGCCGCGTACTAAAATTGTTTCCCCGGCAGCGAGCCTGGCAATGTCTTCAACCCCATAAAGTGCGGTCTGTGCAGCCAGTGGAATGCTTGCAGCTTGGGGGTGCGACAGAAGCGCCGGCTTGGCGACCAGCAAGGTCTCATCCACGGCGACGTAATCCGCATAACAGCCATTGCACACCTGGCGGTCCATCATCCGTATATAGCCGAACACAGCGTCCCCGGGCTGCCAGCGCGTCGCCTTGGCGCCCAGTTCCACCACCACACCCGACAGGTCCCAACCCGGTATCCACGGATAGCTCACTGGAAAGATCTGCTTGCGCGCGCCGGTCGCCACTTTCCAATCGACCGGATTCACGCCAGCCGCGCAGACACGAACTAATACTTGCTCGGGGCCCGGGTTGGGGATCCCTACCTCAGCTACCGTCAAGTCTTGCGGCGACCCGACATCATTAAACAGTGCGGCCTTCACGCTGAAATCGCCGGTGCGGCTATTACGCGGCTTCTTCCGGCTCGACGAAATTCGTGTCGTGCTGCCAAAACCACTCATGCCCTTTAAGCATGTAATCCCAGTACATGATCGGCAAGCCAGTGGTTTTCACCCACCACATGGAGCTGCGCTCCTTGCGTGGATCGAGCGGGAATGTCGGCGTCACCTTCGCTGCATAAACGAATTCAGCAAGTATGACTTTGCCGTAGGCGGTGGTCAGCGGACACGACCCATAACCGTCATAGCCTTCCTCCAAAGTACCGCCATCCATCACCTGTAGCAGATTGCGCACGACCACTGGCGCCTGTTTGCGTATGGCGGCCGCGGTTTTTGAATTAGGCGTGGACGCTACATCACCCAGCCCAAAAACATTGTTGTACTTCACGTGTTGCATAGTGTGTTTATGCACGTCCACCCAACCCCCCTCATTCGCGAGCACACTGGACCTGACGAACTCGGGCGGCGATTGTGGCGGCGTGACGTGGATCATGTCGTAGTCGACGGTCAACTTCTCACCCTCTTTGTCGCCACCGACAACTTCGAATGTAGCTTTTTTTGCCGCGCCGTCCAATGCGATGAGATTGTGTTGATATTTGACGTCGATACCGTAACGGGCAGCTACCTTGACCAATTCCTTGGCAAAAAACGGCACCCCGAACATGCTTGGCGCATGCGTCAGAAATGACAAATTGCAATCTTTGAGTAAGCCCTGCTTACGCAAATAGTCCGCGGCGAGATAGGCAATCTTTTGCGGCGCGCCCGGACACTTGAAGGGCAGCGGCGCTTGCGTAAATATTGCCTTGCCGCCGCGCTGCAATCCTTTAATACATTCCCAGGTGTATTCCGCGTGGGCGGGAGAATAATTACTGCAAACGCCGCCTTTGCCGAGTGCCTCGGTGACACCTTCGATCTTGTCGAAATGCAGAACGAGTCCCGGACACACGACGAGATAGTCATAAGTGACCGAGTCTCCAGACTCCAGGCCCACGCTGTTATTGTCGGGGTCGAAGCTCGCCGCCGAATCCTTGAGCCAGATGACACCATTGGGGATTAGAGTGCTCTCCGCACGGCGCGTTTTGGCCAGCGAGTAGGCGCCTGCACCTACCAGGGTCAGCGCAGGCTGGTAATAATGGGCGTCCGACGGCTCGATGATGGCGATATCGAGATTGCGCCCGCCCGTATTACGCCGCAGGCTGGCGGCAACGGTGATGCCCGCCGCACCGCCGCCGATAATCAGGATCTGATGATGTTTGCTGGCCATATCAATCACTCCTAGTTGACGATGCACCTGGCGTCGCCGGCGTAGGCCGGGTCACAGCGGCTACTCCCACGCGGCGTGTGACCGCGAATCTGCCGAAGAATCCTCAATTTTTATCGCCCGCGGTTTGCGGGCGCCCTGCGCACAGTTTACCCGGGCGGCCACGAGAATTCCCGGCCAGCCAGAATGTGTAAATGCAGGTGAAAAACAGATTGGCCAACCTCCGCGCCGTTGTTAATCACGACTCGAAACGCTTCTGCACAGCCCTGGTCAGCGGCAATCAGTTTCGCGGTCGTCAGTAAATGACCCAGTAACGGGGCGTCAGTAACGTCGGCGTCCGAAAGCATCGCGATGGGCTTTTTTGGGATCAACAGAATGTGTACTGGCGCCTGTGGGTTAACATCGCGGAAGGCAAGACACTCGTCATCCTCATAAACGATATCGGCGGGGATCTCCCGCTCGATAATCTTGCTAAAGATCGTATCCATCGCTACTCCCCCGCCTGCTGGTAGTGTTGCATGAGTATCGCGGCAACCTCGGGGCGGGCAAACTCTGCCGGCAATGCCTCACCGGCCGCCAACATGTCACGAACTTTCGTGCCCGATAGCAACACAAAGTCCTCCGGCGCATGATCCGGGGCATCTCGCATCATGACGACCTTATTTAGCTTTTTTGAAAACGCCGTGTGATCGGCTTTGAAGATTTCGATCGCCAAGCTATCCTCCGGCACCTCATTGAAAATATCCTGTGCAGCGAAAGGACCGTAGTAGCTACCAACGCCCGCGTGGTCACGCCCCACAATTAAATGGGTACATCCTGAGTTCTGTCTGAAAACTGCATGCAACGCTGCCTCCCTGGGCCCTGCATAGAGCATATCAAAGCCGTAGCCTGTCACCAGTACCGTATCAGGAGGAAAGTAGTGTTCTACCATCGTGCGGATCGCAGCATCGCGGACGTCCGCCGGTATGTCGCCAGGTTTAAGTTTGCCCAGCAGCATGTGTATCAGCACGCCGTCAGCGTTGACGGCATCTTTGGCCATCTTGCACAATTCCTCGTGCGCTCGGTGCATTGGATTGCGAGTCTGAAACGCAACCACGCTTTGCCAACCCAGTGCTGCTATCTCCTGCCTGATTTGTACAGCGGTGCGAAAGGTCTCGGGAAAGTCCGATTCGAAATAGCTTAAATTGAGCACTTCGAGGGGTCCGGATATCAGATAACTTCCAAGCGCGCGAAACGTTGCGACACCGGGATGCTTATCATCAAGCGTGGCGAATATACTTTCACACAGCTTATCCAACTGCCCGGCTTGCAGCTGCTCAATGGCTGCGACGGATTGGATCGCCAACACCGGGTGACCTTCAACGTTTGGGTCCCGCAGCGCGATGCGCGGAGCGTGCTCGATTGCGTCGATCGATGTCGTCAGATTCATACACGGGATCGGCCAGAACAAACCATCGCTCGTATGCATGGTCTGTGCGACAGCCTGTACATCAGTCAGTCCCATGTAACCGGGCAGTGGGTTGAAGTACCCGGCACCCAGCATGACGGCATTGGCCGCGGCGGCGGAATTGAGCAACAGGCTTGGTAAGGTCTCGGCCTCAGCCTCGAGTTCACGGCGACGGTTCTCGTCGTTGACATATAACGCAGTCAGCGACTCCGATCCATGGGGCTTTATCACTCACTAACTCCTGTCGTTATGGGACCCGAAAACGGAGCGAAAGAATAGCGCACCAGGCAGGTGCGGCATAGGGTGCATCGCCCAGTGCGCATGGACGTTTGAATTGTGACGGCGGCCACCGTTCCCACAGTCGCGGCGCCGACCCATGGCTAATCAGTGCTATCGTCGGCTCACTAACTCTGCGCCTTTGCCGCCGCGCACGATGTCACCCATACGGAACTCGAAGGCGCCCCGCTGTAAGTCCTGCTGGTAGTACTCGAGCGTATGCAGGATCGTGGGAAATGCCAGTTCCTGCCAGGGGATCGCGTCAACATCAAACAACTCTACATCTAGTGACTCCTCACCCGGCGTATAGTCAATGTCGAGGAGTCGCGCGCGAAACAGCATATACACCTGATTGATGTGCGGCAGATTGAACAACGTGTACAGACCCAGGATCTCGACCCGCGCATTGGCCTCCTCGAGGGTTTCCCGAGAGGCGGCTTCCACCGCCGTCTCATCGTTCTCCATGAAACCTGCCGGCAGCGTCCAATACCCGTGTCGCGGCTCGATCGCTCTGCGGCACAGCAGTACCCGCCCCTCCCATTCCGGGACGCAACCAGCCACTATCTTAGGATTTTGATAATGAATGGCTTCGCATTCAGAACAGACAAATCTTTCTCGATTGTCACCCTGGGGGATCTTACGCATCAGCGGCGCGCCACATCCTGAGCAAAACTTCATTGGCGAACCTTAATCATCGGTGTGAACGCTCACGAGCAGCTTTTCAATTTGCGGCCAGATATTGTCGAGCATTGTCGTCTGCGCCTCGGCCCGGGGATGGATACCATCGCTCTGCATTAGTGTCGTTTTATCAGCGATATCCTCGAGAATAAACGGCGTGAGCGTAGCGCCGGTAAGTTCGGCCACATCGCGGAACACTTGTTGAAATAGCAGTGTGTACTCGTTTCCGTAATTTGGTGGTAGACGCATTTCGATTAGCAACACCTGCGCAGACTGCGAGCGCACCCGATCGGTCAAAGTTATCAAGTTGCCGCGCATCTCCGCCAGAGACAAGCCCCGCAAACCGTCGTTACCACCGAGTTCAATAATGACGATTTGCGGTTTATAATCAGCAAGTAGTTTCTCTATGCGCTCGCGTGCACCGCGGGTTGTTTCACCGCTAATGCTGGCATTAACGACCCGCTGAGGATAGCCTTGCTCGTCGAGTCTCTGTTGCAATAGCGTTACCCAGCCCCGTCCTATCGGAATTCCGTAACCTGCGCTCAACGAATCGCCAAGGACCAGAACATTAGGAGTATCCGCCAGTGCCGTACCCAGCAACGACAGCCACAAGGCAACGACGCCAATACATTTGCGCATGACGGGTTCTGAAGCTAAGGCCATCGTCCGCGCCGAACACTTGTGTAAGCGAGTACCGAGCCCTGAAGGTTTACTGACCATTCTCGACGATATTAGCTTTTCAGTCGGAACCGCGGAAGCACTGGCGATAATTGGGGTCTCGGGATCGGGTAAGTCGACATTGCTCGGACTGCTGGCAGGTCTTGACCTCCCCACGCAGGGACGCGCCATACTCGACGGTGTGGACATGAATACGCTGGATGAAGACGGCCGTGCACGTCTGCGCGGCGAACGGGTTGGATTTGTCTTTCAATCCTTCCAACTATTACCGAGTCTGACAGCGCTGGAGAATGTCATGCTGCCGCTGGAGTTGGCGGAGCGCAGCGATGCCGATGGCACAGCTCAACAGGTGTTGCAACGCGTGGGTTTAGACCACAGGCTCGGTCATTATCCGAATCAGCTATCCGGTGGCGAGCAACAGCGGGTTGCCATTGCACGGGCCTTTGCAGCGCAGCCGGGTGTGCTATTCGCCGATGAACCGACGGGTAATCTGGATCGACAGACAGCGACCCGGATCAGCGAATTATTATTGTCGCTCACCGCCGAATTCGGAACCACGCTGGTTGTGGTAACCCACGACGAGCGCATTGCCAACAATTGCGATCGCATTATTCAGTTGGAGGCCGGCCGCTTGTCTGCCGGCAACAACGTCAACTAATCGCCATGCGCAAGGTCATGAAGTTTGCACTGCGGGCGTTGCAGCGCGACACACGCTCTGGTGAGTTGTCGCTGGTATTCGTAGCTTTGGTCATCGCGGTGGCAAGCACAAGCGCTGTGGGGTTTTTTACTGATCGTATTCAACGCGCGATCGAAACACAGGCAAACGCACTACTCGCCGCGGACCTCGCGCTGGAGTCTCGCAATCCGATCCCCGATTCCCTGCGAGACGCGGCGACCACCATCGGTCTAAATATTTCGGACACGCTCACGTTTCGCAGTGTTGTTGGCCGCGGCGAGCGCATGCAGCTCGCGGAGGTGAAAGCTGTCCAGGAAAACTATCCACTGCGTGGACGGGTACAGGTCAGCCACACGCTGTTTGGAACCGCCGAGGAAACGAGCGCAACCCCGGCAGCCGGTGAAGCATGGGCGGAAACACGCCTGCTGCCCGCGCTGGGGCTAAAGGTAGGTGACGACGTGCAACTGGGTAAGACGCGCTTACGCATTACCCGCGTGCTGGTTTTGGAACCGGATCGGGGCGGCGATCTGTTTTCCATTGCGCCTAGACTCATGATTAATCTCACCGACGTTGCCGCAACAGGATTGATATTGCCCGCCAGTCGCGCTACTCGTCGGTTACTGGTAGCCGGCAGTCCGGCAGGCATGGAAAAATTTCGCACTACAACTGATACAACCCTGCCGGTAGGGATCAAACTGCGCGAAGTACGCGATGCACGACCTGAGCTGCGCGCGGCGTTGCAACGCGCAGAGCAATTTCTGGGTCTGGCGGTGCTGAGCAGCCTGCTGGTCGCCGGCGTTGCCATTGCGATGGCGGCACGGCGTTACGCACTGCGGCATTTGGACAACTGCGCGGTGCTGCGTTGTCTTGGTGCCAGTCAGCGATTCGTCATCGCCGTGTTCACGCTTGAAATGCTCATGCTGAGTCTGTGCGCCGGAGCGGTTGGCGTGCTCTTGGGCTTTGCGGCGCAGTCGGGATTAGCTCAGCTGCTGCGCGGACTTACCGCGACCGGGTTGCCACCGGCCGGCTGGCAACCCTTCGCGACGGGTTTAACCACCAGCGTCATCACCCTGGTCGGTTTCGCGCTACCGCCGCTACTGCAGCTCAAGGATGTGCCGCCCGCGCGTGTATTGCGTCGCGCCTTGGGTCCGCCTAAAGGTGCGCGCGCGCTACCTTATGTTGCGGCGTTGATATTGTTGCTGCTACTGGCGCCGTGGCAGGCTGGTAACGTTAAGCTGAGCCTGTATTTGCTCGGCGGCTGTCTCGCGACGATATTCGTATCGGCCCTGCTCGCCACTGTTGCGGTAAAACTGCTCGGCAGGTTGCGAACCCGCGTCGGCGTGGCCTGGCGTTATGGCTTCGCCAACATCGCGCGTCGCGCCGGCGGTGCCGTCGTGCAGATTGTCGCCCTGGGTCTAGGCATAACCGTGATGTTAATGCTGAGTCTGGTGCGTACGGACTTACTGGCCGGCTGGCAGGCGACACTGCCGCCACGGGCACCGAATCACTTCTTGATCAATATCCAACCCAGCCAGGTTGACGAGATCCGCACGTATTTTGGCGAACGGAAGATCCCGGTCCCCGATCTTCATGCGATGGTTCGCGCTCGCCTGACCCACGTTAATGGCGAAGCTGTAGACCCCGACAGTTACCTTGAACCCCGCGCCCGACGGCTCGCAGCGCGAGAATTCAATCTGTCGTGGGCGTCGCAACTGAAAGACGATAACAAAATCGTTGCCGGTCGCTGGTGGTCATCGGCGCTGAACACCGAGCGAGAGCTCTCGGTGGAACGGGACTTCGCGCAGACGCTGGGTTTCGAGTTGAACGACACGCTGCAGTTTCGCATTGCCGACCAGGACGTAAGCGCGCGCATCACCAGCTTGAGGGAAGTTAATTGGGATTCCTTCAATGTGAATTTTTTCGTGGTCGCCACCCCGGGTTGGCTTGAGACGCAGCCGGCTACCTTTATCACCAGTGTGTACCTGGACGATGAACAAAAACTATTGCTGAACGACCTGGTTCGACGTTTCCCCAGCGTGACCGTTCTCGACGTTGCCGCGCTCATGAAACAAGTCCGCCGCATCATGGACCGCGTCACCCTTGCGGTAGAGTACGTGTTCGGATTTACCCTGCTGGCCGGTTTGCTGGTCCTGATCGCCGCGCTGCAAGCAACCCACGACGAACGTGTTCACGAGTCCGCGATACTCAAGACCCTGGGTGCTGCGCGCAACCGGATCCGTCTGGGCCTGCTGGCGGAGTTTTGTACCTTGGGCGCGGTGGCCGGCCTGGTGGCGGCGTTCGCTGCAAGCTTGCTCAGTTATCTGCTTGCCGAATATGTGTTCAATATTAGCTTTCAACTCAACATGCTGATGTGGCCATTAGGCCTCGTTGCCGGCATTGCCGGCACGGCGTTGATCGGCATACTCGGCATGCGCCGGATACTGGACGAACTGCCCGCCCGGGTATTGCAACAGTTATGAAATAGCGCGTTGCACCTGCCGGCTAGGTTCAATGAGCTGTCCGCGCAGCGACTCGAGTTGCTCAAAAACCGCCTGCGCCTGCGGATAAAGCACCGCGGTATTCTCGTTCGCGGGCACATCCGCGGAACGTGCGCCAACTGCACGCGCCAAGTCCGGCTCCTGCAGACCCGTTACGCTGGCTAAACATCCCCAAGCCGCAGAATCGAGATGCAGATCGGTGTAAGCAACGACACAACCACCGAAACACCGCAGCAACATCAAACCCTGGCGGTAGAGACGAATGTAATCCGCCTCCAGCGCGTCGGGTCCGACGTGCTTACGCCCAACGATCAGGCTCATTGCAGTCGGCTCAAATTGGCGGTAGCTAAGAATCAGTCGGGGCAGATATCCAAGCTTGAAACTTGGTTGCACCACTAAATCTAGATCGCCGATTTTGAAGAAATCTGCTTCGCTGAGTGCCTGGCGCAGTCTGCGCCGCCCCAAAGCGCGGCGCCATTTGGCTTCCAGTTCGGGGGACAGTTTGTAGCGTCGGCCTTGATCGATCTCATAGGCGCGTCGATAGTGATGCGTGGCGACACGCATGGTTTCGTTTTCCATGATCCCGCGGCGAGGGTCCCAGACACGAGGTGCCTGCATCCCAAAATTCGCTCCCGCGTCCGAGAGAATCGCGCAGAGTAGACTCGATCCGGTGCGTCCGGCCGTCAATACGAAATAGCGGTCCTGCGGCTGAGTCACGATTAGTTGGCGGTTAACGACTTTGGTCGAAAAATAAAATTATTGATGTAGGGACGACTTCTATCACCTGCCAAGCGGGCGCGTTGCAGTTTCTCAACCGAGAATGACTCAATCGCGCACAGCGCGCCGTTATGATAATACTCACCCGAGTAGCCCAGGCCGAGAACAAAAGCGATCACCTCAGCAATATCCTTATCAAGGTGGCGTTCTTCGATTTCCACCAATAATACCGGCCGGCAACGGCTAATTGTTTGTGCCGCACCGCGTAATATGCGTTCCTCGGCGCCTTCTGCGTCGATCTTGATAAAACCAACGTCCGCGAACGCGAAGTCGTCCAGGCATTTGACCGCAACCGACTCTGTCGGCTCTGCAGCATCCTTGCCCAAGGACAGTCGCGCGGATTGGTAGCTTTGCAAGGGATCAGGCTTTAGCATCGCGCCATCGCCGCGTGTGTCGGCGAGCGCGCAATCGTGGACAGTGACGTGGTGTGGATACGCCCGCTCGAGAAAACGCGCGCATTGTCTTTGCGGTTCGAAAACATGCACATGCCGCGCAATTCGATTCAAGAAGAACGTGTAGGCGCCCAGATAACCACCCACATCCACGGCGTCGCGTTGTGGGTCGACTAAATCTTTCAACAGACGGATCTCAGGCTCGCCGCGTCGATAGTTACGTAGCGCAATCTGGTAGCGCATCACCAGTGGCGGCAGCACCGCGAACGCGCAGCGCTGTACAAATTGTCGTGCGGAACTCCTCATGTAAATGTCATTCGAGTCGCGTGTCGTCCTCGGCACACCAAGGCGGAGAGACAACGACGAGAAATACTAATGGGTTGACCCCCGGATTCTCGATCCATTGTTCCGCGTCGGCAGGCACCAGTATGACATCGCCAGGCACGACAACCTGCGTTTCATCGCCAATGTACATGCGGCCACCGCCCTCGAGCAGGTAATACACTTCGGTTTGACTCAGGCGGTGCCGATAGCTGCGTTCACCCGGCGCCACGGTTGCAAGCGCTATCGAATAGGGCAAATCGACATTGTCGTTGCTTGGGTGCAGCAGTTCGCGCAGCTTCGAACCGTCATTGGCGAGGATCTGCGCGCAGGCGTTGCTATGTTTTACAAACATACTTCAATCTCTCGGCGGACAATGCAGCTTGGGCTGTGGTGCAGCGGGATTGACTTCGGCACGTGCGGCGCAGGTGCCCACGCTCCTACCTGGTATCCATAAGCACGTCGCCAAGGACCGTTTACGGGTACTTGCGTACAATGTTGGCCATGGCGACGTACCTGAACGGCGGTGACTTTGATCCGTCGCAAAATCCGAATACCGGAGTGCTGCTTACAAATCTGGGCACACCGGACGCGCCGACACCAGCGGCAGTACGACGTTTTTTGCGGGAATTTCTGTCCGATCCGCGGGTCGTCGAACTGCCACGTTGGCTGTGGTGGTTGATTCTCCATGGCTTCATCCTGCCGTTTCGGCCGCGGCGCAGCGCGAGCGCATACGCCAAAGTGTGGACTGCACAGGGTTCTCCGCTGCTCAGTATCTCACAACAACAACTGCAGGGATTGCAACGCCTACTCGGTGCGGAAAATGCCGGTTCGATAAAACTCGCATTGGGTATGCGCTATGGCAAGCCGTCTATTGCGCACGCGCTGCACGCACTTCGAGCGCAGGGTGTGGACAGAGTGCTGCTATTACCGTTGTACCCGCAATATTCCGCGACGACCACGGCATCCACATTTGAGGCGATGAACACAGAACTCAGTCGCTGGCGTCGTGTTCCAAGCGTGCGCACGATAACCAGTTATTATGCAGATCCCGGTTACCTCGACGCGATCCGCAAATCGATCGAATCCAACTGGGCCGAGCATGGACGCAGCGAACACCTGGTTTTTTCGTTTCATGGCATTCCGCAGGCGTATGCACAGGCGGGCGATCCCTACGCTCAGCAATGCGAATACACCGCTCAGCGTATTGCCGCAGGGCTCAACCTAGATGACGGTCAGTGGCAAATAGCATTTCAATCTCGGCTCGGTCGAGCGCCCTGGTTACAACCCTATGCTGATGAAGCGTTGTTGAAGTTAGCCCGGCGAGGGGTGAAGAGCGTAGAGGTGATCTGTCCGGGTTTCGCCGCAGACTGCCTGGAAACCCTGGAAGAGATGGACATTCGCTATCGCCAAGTTTTTCTGGATGCCGGCGGCGAAAAGTTTCGCTACATCGAGGCATTAAATAACAGCGATGCTCACCTGCACATGCTGGTTGATTTAATCCGGCGACATATTAAGGGCTGGGACTAGCCATTGGACAATGCGCTAACGCGCATTGTCATTCACCATAGATCGTCACGATTACTTCCCGTTGTCTGCCTCGAGCACGATGCTCCCATAGATACAGACCTTGCCAGTTCCCAAAGGCGCACGCACCATTGCTGACCGGAACCGTGAGCGTCGTTTGGGTCAAAACCGAACGTACATGTGCCGGCATATCGTCCGGCCCTTCCGTGGTGTGTGTGAACATTGCATCACCATCGGGAACCAGGCGAGTCATGAACGTTTCCAGATCGCGGCGTACGTCGGAGTCCGCGTTTTCGCAAATCATCAGCGAAGCGCTGGTATGCTTGATAAATACATTACATAAACCACGCTCGATCCCAGAGCGCTCCACAAGGCGGCGTAATTCATTGGTAAGCTCGTAGCTACTTCGGCCTTGCGTGCTGATACCGATGGTTGTTTGTAACATCATAGTGAGAACACGGGCCGTATATCACCCACCTCAGTTCCACGGAAATTGGTCAGGCGTACCCTCGCATAGTCGGCAAGCGGAGTACCTTCGATACTGTCTATCAAATCGAGTTGCCGCAATACCTCTACTGCGACAACGGGTAGCGCCCGGGCGTTGCCGTCGGCGATTTTTATAGCAATGCCGATGCCAGGTTGACGCACGCCGAGCGCCTGCATGCCCTCAGCACCACCTTTGCTAATAAACCGACCCTGTCCAGCGTGGGTCAGTGCGAGGTCCAGACGTGCCAATCCTGACACCATCTCCGGATGTTCCGCCACCGCCGAGAAAATCCGTTGGTGTGCATCGCCGTACTGTGGGTCGTGGGCCGCCTCGCTCAATCTTGCATAAGCGCGTGCCAATGCCGACAGCGGAGCGGCAAAGTTAGGCGCGCTGCAGCCGTCAATACCCATGCGTGGCTCCCGGTAACCGCTAAAATGCTTGATGGCTTGGAGTATTGCCTGCTGCACTGGGTGCTCCGCATCAAGATAATTACCCGGATCTGCATTCAACAAACCACACAACGCCAACATTCCTGCGTGTTTGCCTGAACAGTTGTTCTGCAACGGTGTGTATACCTCCCCCGCCACCGGACTTTGTCCAAAGGCCGCGAAATACAGCGGCGGATGCACGCCGCAGCGAAGCTCCTGCTTGGTGCGGCCCGCTTTGGCAAGCACGGACAAAACGGCATCGACATGCCGGGGTTCGCCGGAGTGGCTGGAACACAGCGTAGCGATTTCGGCCGCGCTTAAATTAAGTTGCGAGACTCCCGGGTGCGCCATGAGTGGCAAGGCTTGTAGCGGTTTGAGTGTTGAACGCAGGTAGGTGAGGGCCAGGGGGTTGCCGACACTCTTCAATATCTCGCCGTTGATATCCACCACCGCGATAGAACCGTAGTGAACGCTCTCGACCTGTTCGCCGCGCCGCACCACCGCCAGAGGCAGATGCCCATAACTTGCCTCGATCACGGCGCGTCCAATGCTCTCGCACCGTGGCGACTCATGCTGTCATACAGTGCCAGTATGTGACGCACATTGGCGCCAAAATCGCCGCGGCCGACACGAGAGCGTGAACGCACTAACAGGTAACTACGCTCCTCGGATTCGGATTGCACGCGTACCCGCAGGTCATCTTTGAAACGCAATAATGGGGTGGTAATAGTCACTCGCGCTTCAAATTGCGTGGGGATCTGGTTGTGGAGATCCCATCCTAACGCCTCAATCGCGGCGCATACGACAGCGAACGTCTGTTGGGGCGCCGCCGCGTAGTGTCTGGGCCTGAGCTCGGGGTAAACCGAAACCGCGTCGGTTTCCGCGACATTCGCCATCAGATATTTTTTCAGCCGGAACACAAAACCCGGGGACCCGCGCAACGGTGCGCGATTAAGCGCAATCGCTGCGCCGGCGAGACATGGCGGGATCAGTACGACGGCGGCGATTATTTGAATATACACGCGCTAAGATGATTCGTTGCTTTCTCGGATCAGGCGTTCGTCGATAAGACCGTAGAAGGATCGGGCATCACTGCGAAACCGCCAACCAAGGTGCTCTGCACACCCTGCACATACGGCAACCTGCCAGCGAAAACCTGCAAACCAACTGAATTCATTTGTCGTACGGCCGAATAATCCGCAGCCGCTGGCGCTTTGAAAGCAGGTGATTTGATAGGTGACGCCATTCGGATTGGTAAATGTGTGAGCGTGACCGCCATTAACTGAAATTCGGTTGGCGTCAGTGGTTATTGGCGTGGCGCATGCCGCACACAACAGTCTTTTGCCATTGTCGGGCGCAGCGTCGGCTTGCTCGACCAAATCGAGAATCTGCTCGAGCTCATGACTTCCCGAACGTTCCAACACCTGCGTCGCCTCGAACTTTTTGTTCGCTTAGCAAACCATCGCCACAGCTAATGGTCAAATGCGATGGCTGGCCAATGACAATTTGAGCCTGTCGCCCCTATGATGCCATTGTAGCCTAAGGTTTTAGCGGGAGTTGCGAAGGACGCACGCAAGCCTGAAAATTGACCGTTCCCAATACGTGCCGGCAGGCACTTACCGTTGAGCAGCCCACATGGCGCACAGATTACGTTGAATTCCCGAAACTCGACATTGCTGTCAACGCTGCTGCTCGCGTCACTGCTAATCACACCATCGCTCTGGGCAGCGGCCGACCTTGCTGCGCAACGCCTGAAATTCCGCGCTGCGACGAAGGCGCTAAATGCCGGACAGCGCACGAAATCAGCCCAGATCGCACAAGGGCTGGAAGACTATCCCTTGTTTCCCTATCTGCGTTACGAACAATTGCGGCGCAATCTGCATCGTGCAAAGCGTGCCGACGTTCGCGAGTTCCTCGCGGCAAACGAGAATACGGCCATGGGCGAGTCACTGAGAACGCGCTGGCTCGAGCAACTGGCACGCCGAAACCAGTGGAAGACATTCTTGCAGGATTACCGCCCGCAGCGCAGCGCCAAGCTTCAATGCGCCCAATTGCTCGCGCGGGTTAAGACCAAAGCGCTCAGCGGTGTCGTCCAGGATGCAATCCCGTTGTGGATGATAGGCGAATCGCAGCATGAGCAATGCGACCCGGCATTCGCGTTGTTGTACAAAAGCTCACTTCTTACCGAGCAATTGCTGTGGCAGCGGATCCGAATCACGATCGCAGAAGGTAACCCTGCGCTTGCTGGGTATCTTGGGCGCAAATTGCCGGCGGATTCCGAGCGCTGGGTGACGCTTTGGCGCGAGGCCCGTCGCGATCCGGCGCGTGCCTTGCGCAACAAGGCGCTAGCCGACGACACACCGAGAGCCCGCGAAATAGTGGCCTATGCTATTGAGCGATCTGCGCGCCGTAGTCTCGATTTCGCCATCAGGCAATGGCCTAAATTGCGTTCGCGGTATAGCTTCGAAGCAGCGCAGTCAGTCAAGACCACGACGAGCAAATCGCCTTGCACGACGCAATCCCGGACAATTTCGTCGACCAGGACGTCCAACGTTCTCGTTTGCGCGCAGCTATTCGTAGCCAGAATTGGGCGGCACTGGCTCGTTGGACTGAGCAACCGCCTGCAGCAAAGATGAATGTGTTGCGCTGGGATTATTGGCGCGCACGGGCTGCCGAGGAGTCAGGTGATCAAGAAGCCGCGCTGGCGATTTACCGGCGCCTTTCCAACGAGCGGGATTACTACGGATTCCGCGCTGCCGACCGCCTCAATGTTGCCTACAAAATGCAGAACCACCCAGTACAGTTCACTGAGTTGGAAATGGATGAAGTTAGCGCAGAGCCGGGCCTGGCACGGGCGCGGGAGTTTTACCATGTGGATATGATTTACGAGGGTCGGCGCGAGTGGTTGTACGAAACGCGTCGCATGGATTCACCGCGTCAACTGGAACTGGCGGCAGCGCTTGCGCACAAGCTCGGCTGGCACGACCGCGCCATTATGACCCTGGGTAAGGCGCGTTCTTTCGACGATTTAGAAATTCGGTTTCCGATCCAATACGAGGCATTGGTAGCAAAGTACGCGACCAAGCGCAAAATTCCCCAGGCATTTATGTTCAGTATTATCCGTGCCGAAAGCGCGTTCATGGAAGACGCTCGCTCACCCGCAGGCGCGTTGGGTCTTATGCAGGTCATGCCGGCGACGGGCCGCGAGACGGCCAAGTCCATTGGCTACAATCTTTCCAATACCCGCCAACTGCAAAACGCAAAAACCAATGTCACGATCGGTAGTGCTTATCTGAAGCAAATGCTGGATAGATTCAGCGGCAACGTCGCAATGGCGGCTGCTGCCTATAATGCCGGGCCGCACCGGGTTCGTACCTGGCAGCCCAAGCAAAGCTGCATGCGCGCGGAGGACTGGATCGAATTAATCCCGTTTACCGAAACACGTCGTTATGTTCGCAGATCTCTGTTTTATACCGCCGTATATCAGTGGCGCATGGCGCAGACCATCGACACGCTTGACAGCCGACTAGCGGCAATCCCCAACAGGCGCAGCCCAAAAGGTGCCAACTGCAAAGTGTGAGAAGCAGTTCAAAACAACCGACATCCTTAACTACTTCGGCTAGCGCGATAGAATTGAGCCCGTGAAGATATACAAAGTCGGTGGTTCCGTGCGCGACCGCCTACTCGGTCGCCCCGAGAAGGATTGCGATTGGGTCGTTGTCGGTGCCACGCCGGCGCAACTTGAAACGGCAGGTTATCGCCGCGTAGGCCACGACTTCCCAGTGTTCCTGCATCCGCAAACGCATGAAGAATATGCATTGGCGCGTACCGAGCGCAAAACCGCGCCCGGCTACAGGGGGTTCGAAGTTAACGCTTCCGCAGATGTCAGCCTGGAGGAGGATCTGCAGCGCCGCGATCTGACCATTAACGCCATGGCCGAAGATCCGCATGGCAACATCATCGATCCGCACGGCGGTCAGCGCGATCTTGCCGGCAGAATACTGCGCCACGTATCCCCCGCATTTACCGAAGATCCCCTGCGGGTCTTGCGGGTTGCGCGATTTGCCGCGCGCTTTCAATTTGTAGTCGCGCCGGAGACTTTGGAGCTAATGCGCGACATTGCCGATTCGCAAGAGTTGGCAACTCTGGCGCCGGAACGTGTCTGGACCGAGTGGCAACGGGCATTAACCGAAGCAAGCCCTAGGCGCTTCATCGAGGTGCTGCGCGAGTGTAATGCTCTGGTTCAGTTACTCCCCGAACTGGATCGACTGTTCGGTGTGCCACAGCCCGAGAAACATCACCCCGAAGTCGATACCGGCGTTCACATTCTTCTGGTAATGGATCAGGCGGCGCGACTTACCGACGACCCACAGATCCGGTTCGCTGCATTAATGCACGATTTGGGCAAAGGCACGACGCCGCCCGAAATATGGCCTAGTCACCGCGGCCATGAGGCGCGCAGCGTCGAACTCGTGGGCGCTTGTTGCAGGCGCTACAGAGTCCCCAAAAACTACCGCGACCTCGCAATCCAGGTTGCGCGCTACCATTCACATTGTCACCGAGCGCAAGAGCTGCGCCCAAGCACGGTGCTTGAGATGTTGGAAGGTCTGGATGCTTTTCGGCGCGTTGAGCGCTTCGACCAGTTTCTCATTGCCTGTGAAGCTGACGCGCGCGGTCGCCGGGGACTGGAGCAACGCGCTTATCCTCAAGTACAACTGCTACGCGGCGCGCGCGCGGCCGCCGCCGCGGTTAATGTTCGCGACCTGTCCGCGCAAAATTTGGCCGGTGAGAGTATTGCGACGCGTTTGCGACAACGTCGCCTGCAAGCAATTACCGGCGCTTTGGCTCGCTGATCCCGTTACCGCCAATAGATCGCGAGCAGGCCTGCGCCCAGGATGCACCGATAGATGGCGAACGGGGCCATACCTATGCGATCAACTAACTTCAAGAAAAAATGGATACACGCGTAAGCGCTTGCAAACGACACCGCCGTGACCGTGAACAACCCACCCCAACTCACCGGCGTACCGGTATCCAGTAATTTGATCACTTCGTAGCCCCCGGCCATCAAAATTACGGGGACCGATAATAGAAACGAGTATCGTGCCGCGGCTTGACGGGTTAACCCGCAAAAAAGAGCAGCGGTAATCGTGATCCCCGATCGGGACGTCCCCGGCACTAGCGCCAGTACCTGAGCGCAGCCGATGATCATTACATCGCTCATGCGCAAAGTGTTTTCGTCGCGTGTGCGGCTACCCCGATGGTCGGCGTACCACAGCAGTAAGCCGAACACGATCGTCGCCGCGGCCACGATCGCGGTATTGCGCAACGCGGTCGCAGCGAGCTCGTGGATGAGTAATCCGAACAACATTATCGGCACGGTTCCGCCCAGCACGGCCCACGCCAGACGACTATGCGCGTTGAGGGGACGGCCACGCAGGTGCCGATTCCACTCGGCCAGCATCAACAACAACTCACGCCGGTAGTAGCCGGCCACGGCGAGCAAGGTGCCAATATGCGCCGCGACATCATATGCGAGCCCCTGATCGGACCAACCGGCGAGTTTCGGCACCAGCACGAGATGTCCCGAGCTGGACACTGGCAGAAACTCAGTAAACCCCTGGACGAGACCGAGTATCAATAATTGCAGGGGTTCCAGAACGTACGCTCCTGTTTGGTTACACTCGGCATTTCGCCCGTAACGCTAAAGACCCGGCCCAGCTTGGCGACTTGGCGCAGCGATCAGTGAGCATCGGCCTTCCCTGGCGCAATATGCCCACTCATATCGCGAATTGAAAACCCGCGCATCGCTCCCGCAACACCGCGCGCCAGTGCGATCGCCTTGAAGTACTCCCCCATTTCCCCTGGCAAGGTAAGCGTCTTGGCCTGAGCGGCGAATTCCGCGTAACGCCTGGCCGTTGCATCCGCGCGCGCAGCGAGCCTGTGCTCCAGTCCACAACCCAGCAAAAAATGCGCCTGGGTGGCAAAACCGGCCAACGTCAAGCCATTGCTGACGCCGGCGTGTGCCACGGCACTGAAGTCCACAGCCGCGCTTATGTCCTGCAGACCGACGTGGAAAAACGGATCATCGTGGGCCCGGTGTTGGTAATGGCAACTCAGTGTCCCGGCATTGCGATCCCGATGGTAATAGTCGTGCCGCGGATATCCATAATCGACGATCAGGACTACGCCTTCGGCAAGAAAGTCCGCAATCGCCGCAATCCAGGGCGTCACGGCGGGGCGTAATTCCGACACATAATCTGTCGGCAGGGTCGCGTCGAGGCGTCTTTCGATGAACTCTATGGCGGCGGCGAGCGCCCGGTCTGCCGGCCGTGCCTGCCAGGCGAAGTCTCCGTCGCGTAGCCCCACGCCAAGCTCTTCGTAGTCGTTAGCACCCACTTTGTGAAATCGACGCACCGGCATCGCATCCAGTACCTCGTTTGCAATAACCAGCCCTCGAAACTCTGCGTGCCCGGGAAGCGAATCGCGCCACAACACGGGCACGGATGCACAATGTTCCGCCAGCGTTTTTTGCTGTCGGCGTCGAAGCGCAGCACTGACTTCAACAATGGAATAACGCAGTGAATGCACGCCTAACACTTTCAAACAATCGAGCAGACCGGCGGCAAAACGCCCGCTGCCGGCGCCAAATTCGAGGATCTCGCAGTCACCACCCAGACGCTCCAGCACTTCGTACACCTGGTTGGCAACACACTCCGCAAACAGCGGCGAGAGCTCCGGTGCCGTTACGAAATCACCCTGAGGACCAAACTTGCGCAGCTCGGAACTGTAGTACCCAAACTCCGGTGCATAAAGTGCAGCCTGCATGAAATCTTCAAAGCTCAAGAAGCCGCCGGCATCGACAATACGTCGTTGTATCTCCTGGCTCAGCCGCGCGCTGTGGCTTAAGGCGTCTGCTGCTGGTTGCGGGAGCGCTGTCGGGCGTGTCACTAAGTCCGGCGTCTCACTCAACGAACACGCCGTTTAATCGGTGCCAAAAAATCCGGCAAGGTGTCATCGAGAAACCACCGCTTGCCCTCTTCGTTGAACCACCATATCTGTTTGTCTTTAATCGAATACACGATACCGGTATCTTTATGATAGTACTCGATGCTCACACTTATAGACGCCTCATCCTGCTCCGTAGTTATCTCCCGATCATAGACTTCGTAACCGGTTATCTTGATTTTTTCCAATACGTCTATGTCTATTTTCTCTGGCTCGCGCTCACGAAACAGAATGTAACGTGCGGCTTCTTCGTATTCGCCCCAGCGCAGCATTTTGGAATACGCCCGAACGCTGTCATCGAGGCTGATCATACGTTTTTCGGTTTGCATTCTGGCGCACCCACACACTAACGCCATCGTTACGATGACCATGAAAAATTTTCCGCCAGCAATTTTGGCTAAACGCATGGAATCTCCTTTGTGTTTGCGCGACTCAAGTCCGATCGATGGTGACCTCGCGCAGCAGCTCTTTGCTGCGGTCAAACCGCGCCCACAAATCGGCGAACGGCGTCCCACTTTCCGGGTGACGTTGTTTTCCCGCGATCTCGGCAAGCGGCCTCAACACATAGGCGTACTTGATTATGTCTCCGCGAGGTACAACAAAATGTTGGTCGTGAATTACCAAGTCATCATAGAGTAATAAGTCCAGATCCAGCGTTCGAGACGAAAATCGAGGCGTCGCACGTTCGCGTCCATACTCAAATTCAATACGGTGTAACGCATCCACCAGCGCTGCGGGGCTAAGTGAAGTCGTTAGGACCACGACCAAATTGTAGAATTCCTCGCCGTCGAACCCGATCGCCGCGCTTGCATAAATCTTCGATACCGTTAACTCACCGAAACGCTCTCGCAACGTTCGCAACGCACCGCCGATATTTTCCTCGCGATCGATATTGCTGCCAACGCCGATATATGCCCGCGGCACCGCATATCCTCTAGCAGCTGTTCAGCTACGTGTTCCCCGTTCGATCACTACGCCAATGTCGCGAACGCCCCGAACCGCGCCCTTCTTGTTAACGGTGAGCCGCACCCAGGTGATCCCAAACTCGGCCAAAAGTAACTCGGCCATGCGTTCCGCGAAGGTCTCGACCAACTGATAGCTGCTGTCATTGGCAAACGCGATAAGTCGTTTGGCCACGGCCTTGTAATTGAGCGTATCCGCGATATCGTCCGTCGCTGCGGCCTTGGCGATATCTGCCGCCATCTCCAGATCAACCAGCAACGTTTGCTTCAGTTGCCGCTCCCAGTCATATATGCCGATGACGGTATCAAGCTGCAACCCGTTGAGATAAATAATGTCCATTGCGGCGGGTGGTGATAAACCCTGCAATCAAGAATCGATCCAGGGTAACACATCATGTGGCCACCGGAGCGCAACGCCGGTTGCAATCCTACGCCCCACCTTGACCCACAACTGCCTTGGGCATCCAATACGCTAATGTGGTTGGACATCAGCATTGTTGTTGCTGCATATCTTGCGGGATCGATTTCTTCCGCGGTAGTCGTGTGCCGCGCGCTCGGCTTCTCAGACCCTCGCACGGTCGGTTCACAAAACCCCGGAGCGACGAACGTGTTGCGCCATTTCGGAAAACGCGCCGCCGCACTAACGCTGGCAGGGGACTTAACGAAGGGTTTGCTCCCCGTGCTTGTTGGCCGGATGCTGGAGGTATCCACACCAGCGCTTGCGGCGGCTGGATTGGCAGCCTTTCTTGGCCATCTTTTTCCAATTTTTTTTGGTTTCCGCGGTGGTAAAGGTGTTGCTACTTTTGTTGGCGTCTTATTCGCATTCGCGTGGCCATTGGGGCTGGCCTTCGCGGCTGTCTGGTTAGCGATGGCCGTGCTGTTCCGCTACGCGTCGCTGGCCGCATTGACTGCGGCTTTTGTAAACCCCGGCATAGGCGCCTATCTGCAATACCCCCGTCCTGTATTGGCCGCCGTCGCGAGCATGGTGGTCTTCATATTCTGGCGACATAGGACAAATATCCGCGACTTGATTACTGGCGCGGAAAACAAGATCGGGCCGCGAGATCCTAGTTAAACCGCCGTCAATTCTTCCAACGACCAACGCGGTTTAGCAAAAAAACTGAGCGGATCGTGCTGCCCGGCAGCCAGCCGTAAGAATGCAACGTGCGCCACCATCGCGCCGTTATCGGTACAGAATTCCGGGCGTGGATAGCTCACGCTGATTTCCAATTCATCGCCCAATTCGCTCAACCGCTGCCTCAACGCCCGATTCGCACTGACACCACCGGCCGCCACCAGGCCTCTGGCACCGGTGTGCTGTAATGCCCGCCGACACTTAATCGCCAACGTATCCACGACGGCGTCGAGAAAAGCCCGGGCGATTGCTGCATGTGTCTGCGGGTCGTTGCCTGCCTCGCGCAGCGTTACCGCAGCGTGTGTTTTCAGACCGCTAAAACTGAAATCAAGGCCCGGCTTGTTCACCATCGGACGCGGAAAGTGGAAGCGATCCGCATCCCCGGTTGCCGCGAGTCGCTCCAATGCCGGACCACCCGGGTAACCCAGACCAAGCAATTTGGCAGTTTTATCGAACGCCTCGCCCGCCGCGTCGTCTTGAGATTCGCCCAGCAATTGGTATTGACCAACGCCGCGGACTTCTACCAATTGCGTGTGCCCCCCGGAGACCAACAAGGCGACGAAGGGCATGGCCGGTGGCTGCGCCTCTAACATAGGGGTCAACAAATGGGCTTCCATGTGGTGGATACCGATAGCCGGGATCCCGAGTGACCACGCCAGGCTGCGCGCGATAGCTCCCCCAACCAGCAATGCCCCAATCAGTCCCGGACCAGCGGTGTAGCCGATACCGCCCAAATCCCCCAGCGTGCAGCCGCTGGACTCCAGTAGCTCGCGGATGAGGGGGATCGTGCGGCGTACATGATCGCGTGACGCAAGCTCGGGGACGATGCCGCCGAATTTCTCATGTAGGGCTACCTGGCTATGGAGTCGGTGCCCCAACAAGCCCCGCTCGCCGCTATACAAGGCGACCCCGGTTTCGTCACAAGAGGTCTCGATTCCCAATACCAGCATGCCAATCCCCGCCTAGTTCGCTTTGCATTATAGTGAAAGGTTCACTACAATCGCCGGTCCCCGGTTGGGTGGATGTGATTTCCAGCATTTGGAGTATCAATGCCGTCAGTCAAAGTACGAGAAAACGAGCCTTTCGACGTCGCTCTGCGGCGCTTTAAACGTGCTTGTGAAAAGGCCGGCATCCTCGCTGAAGTGCACCGGCGGGAATTCTACGAAAAGCCTACACAGGTTCGAAAACGTAAGGCTGCAGCCGCGGTTAAACGTTGGCAGAAAAAGCTCTCGCGTACCCAGCTTCGCCCACAACAGTATTCTCAAACCTAATACGGCAACGCGGGACGGTGTCGCCCGTGCCTGGGCGCGCCACGCCTAACTATCATGAGTGAACTCAAACGCCGCATTAACGACGATGTAAAGATCGCGCTGAAAAGTCGAGATAAACCCCGCGTGGGGACATTGCGCTTAATCCTGGCGGCCATCAAACAACGTGAAGTGGATGAGCGTATCGAACTCGATGATGCCGACATCGTCGGCGTGCTCGACAAAATGGCCAAACAGCGACGCGAATCCATCGAACAATTCGGCAACGCCGCGCGCGTAGATCTGGTCGCGCAGGAAGAATTGGAACTGGCCATTATCACCGCTTATATGCCCGAGCCCATGAGCGAGTCTGAGCTCGATGCATGTATTGCAGCCGCGTTTGAGGCTAGCGGCGCAAGCACCATGAAAGATATGGGAAAAATTATGGGATTGCTTCGTCCGCAGATCCAGGGTCGTGCCGACATGGGTGCCGTCAGCGGCAAAGTCAAAGCCCGTCTAGGTTAAGCTACGTAGCTGCCCTTGGCCCGGCAGCGAATTATACTAGCCGGTAACCGCGGCCACGGGTGCGCCGCAAATACCCTGTATCGTTAACAGGTATCGGTACTTATCCTAACGACATGGCCGGCCAAATACCTTCATCCTTCATCGACGATTTATTGGCGCGCGTGGACATCGCCGACGTCATCGGCGAACGCGTAGCGTTGAAGAAGAAGAGCAAGGATTTTCTAGGCCTTTGCCCCTTCCATAATGAAAAGACACCGTCGTTCACGGTAAGTCCCAGCAAACAGTTTTTCTACTGTTTCGGCTGCGGCGCCAGTGGTTCTGCACTCGGCTTTCTGATGGATTATGAACGACTCGATTTCGTTGCGGCCGTAGAGGAGCTTGCCAACCGGGTGGGAATGCAGGTTCCTCAATCCGAATTCTCTCGCAACCAAAAGCAAAATTTCGCGCCGCTGTACGCCCAACTGGAAAGGGCACAAAGCTATTTTGCTCGGCAACTACGTGAGCATCCGGCTGCGTCCAAAGCTGTGGACTACCTGAAGCTGCGCGGTGTATCCGGAGAGGTAGCGGCCAGTTTCGGCATTGGTTTTGCCCCACCCGGCTGGGACAACATCACCAAGGCCTTGGGGCAGGACGACGCAAACCGACGTTCCCTGGAACAGGTCGGTGTGCTAATCGCGAAAGACACCGGCTTTTACGATCGCTTCAGAGATCGAATCACCTTCCCTATCCATGATCAACGCGGGCGAGTTGTTGGCTTCGGCGGGCGAGTGTTGGGCGATGACGAACCAAAATACCTCAACTCACCGGAGACCCCGGTATTTCAAAAAGGTAAGGAGCTCTACGGCTTGCACCGTGCGCGCAAGTCGCAGAGAGAGCTCACGCGCTTGCTGGTGGTCGAGGGCTACATGGACGTGGTAGCGCTCGCTCAATTCGACGTGGACAACGCGGTGGCAACCCTCGGCACTGCTACAACGCAGGAACATCTGGATCGACTGTTCAAAACGGTACCGGAAATCGTGTTTTGTTTCGATGGCGACACGGCCGGACGTCGCGCCGCTGAGCGAGCCCTGGATACGAGTTTGCCGCTGTTGACCGATGCACATTCCGTGAACTTTCTATTTATGCCTGCCGGGCACGACCCCGATTCGCTGGTGCGTTCGGTTGGCGCTGAATTTTTCACTGACCGCGCCAATTTCACGCCGCTTTCGCAATTCCTGCTGGATAACCTATGCGAACAAGTAAATATGGGCAGCCTCGACGGTCGCGCACGTCTGGTAGACCTGGCACGCCCGGTGTTACGGCAAGTCCCCAACGGTGCGTTCAAAGTACTGTTGACCAATAGATTGGCTGAGCTCGCGCGCTTAGCGGTACACGATCTCAACGGCCTGTTGCAAGTCGAGGCTCGCAAACCCGAAATTGCGAGGACCCAGCGTAAAAGCAGCCGAGGCCGGCAATCACCTTCTCTGGTGAGACTCGCCGTGACGGCGCTATTGCACCAGCCCGCGCTGGCGCTTGGAGTATCTGCGCCGGGCCTGCTACGTGACGTCGATCAACCAGGAATACCGTTGCTGGTGGAGCTGATCGAATTGATTAACGCAAATCCCCAGATCAACGGCGCCGCTATAATCGAGCATTGGCGTGGAACCGAACACGCCGGACATCTGTCGAAATTGCTGGCGGCACAATTGTCGGTTCACGAGGAAGGGTTGCACGATGAATTCACCGGCGCCATCACGCGGTTATTGGACTCGCGTTCAAAGGCCAGGCTGGACGAATTGAGCCGCGCCCGACCCAGCGAGCTGAGCGAAGCCGAGAAGGCGGAGTTGCGGACAGGCCTGCGACGTCAGGAACCGGCCGGTGGTGCAAATCAACCTGGCGGGACGCCTTAAGCTCGTCTATACTTGTGGGTTGTTTTGCCGCTAGGCTGGCAGATTCTTATCTACATACTATACTTTCGTTACACATTATAAACGTTTGATAACAATACATAAGGGCCAAATGGAAACGCTTGACGACCGCACTACTGATCAGCAATCGCGACTCAAAGCGTTGATTGCGAAAGGGAAAGAGCAGGGATTTCTCACTTATCACGAGGTGAACGATCATCTGCCCGATGACATCGTCGATCCAGAGCAGATCGAAGATATCATCAATATGATCAATGACATGGGCATTACGGTGCACGAAGTTGCGCCGGACGCGGAAGCGTTGCTCATGACCGATTCGGCCATCGACGAAGACGCCGCCGAAGAAGCCGCTACAGCGTTAGCTGCGGTGGATACTGAGTTTGGTCGCACCACCGACCCCGTGCGCATGTATATGCGCGAGATGGGCACGGTCGATCTGCTGACTCGCGAAGGTGAGATCAAGATCGCCAAACGCATTGAGGACGGCTTGAACCAGGTCCTGTCCGCGCTTTCCGATTACCCGCGGGTGGTCGAGCTATTTCTGGCCGAACACGCCCGCTACGACGCCGGTGAAATCAAACTAACCGATGTCATCGCTGGGTTCGTGAATCTGGACGAGCCGCAAGCCCCACCGCCGCAGCCCGTAGACACCTCGGCCCCGGCAGGCGCTCCGGTGAAAAAGGACGGCGATGACAACGCTGACGACGACGATGATCCATTGCGGGCACAACTTGATCTCGAAGAAGTCGCGGCTCGATTTAATGCCTTTGGCAAGCTGTTCAAGCGTGTAACCAACTCGACCAAGCGTAACGGCCGTGATCATAAACGGACAAAAGTTTTGCGTGAACAACTGGCGAACAGTTTCCTTGAGTTCAAAATCATCCCGCGCCTCGTGGATGAAATGTCTGAGCTGGTACGACGCTCGGTAGAAGGAGTTCGCCGACAAGAGCGTGCCGTCATGGAGATTTGCGTGCGCAAATCACACATGCCGCGCAAAGACTTCATCAAGAGTTTTCTGACCAGCGAAAGCGACCCGGCGTGGCTGCGTTCGCTACTGCGTTCGCGCAAACCGCATGTCGCTAAGATCAAGCTACACAAATTGGAATTAGAGCAGGCTCAGCTGAAGCTCGGCATCATCGAAGAATTGAGCGGTATGAAAATCAGTGAAGTTAAGGAAATCAATCGCCGCATGTCGATTGGTGAAGCTAAAGCTCGCCGTGCGAAAAAAGAAATGGTTGAAGCCAACCTCCGCCTGGTTATCTCGATTGCAAAGAAATACACCAATCGCGGATTGCTGTTCCTTGATCTCATTCAGGAAGGCAACATCGGTCTGATGAAGGCGGTCGATAAGTTCGAATACCGCCGCGGTTACAAGTTTTTCCACCTATGCTACCTGGTGGATCCGTCAGGCGATTACCCGTTCGATTGCTGATCAGGCACGTACCATCCGTATCCCCGTGCACATGATCGAAACAATCAATAAGCTCAACCGGATCTCGCGCCAGATCCTGCAGGAGAAGGGCCGCGAACCCACGCCTGAGGAGCTTGCCGAACGCATGGAAATGCCGGAAGACAAGGTGCGTAAGGTACTGAAAATTGCCAAAGAGCCGATTTCAATGGAAACACCGATTGGCGACGACGAAGATTCCCATTTGGGAGACTTTATCGAAGATCAGAATATTCAGATGCCCGTAGACTCGGCAACGTTTGAGGGACTGTGTCGCGCCACCGAGGATGTACTGGCCGGCTTGACCCCGCGCGAAGCAAAAGTATTGAGGATGCGCTTCGGTATAAATATGAATACCGATCATACCTTGGAGGAAGTCGGCAAACAGTTCGACGTCACCCGCGAGCGCATCCGCCAAATCGAGGCGAAGGCATTGCGCAAACTGCGCCATCCGTCACGCTCGGAGCAATTGCGTACCTTCCTCGACTAATCTTCTGGTTCCCCCTTCGCTCCTACCGACACCGAAAATGGTGAGCCTCGGGTCCCCTTCTCCCCTAGGAGGGTGTCGCAAAAAAGCGATAAATATGCTGGATATCGTACTGGCGGTGTTTCAACACGCCGTTGGCAGCAGGTGTGTTTCCCAAAGCCATAATTCGCGGCGCACGATACGGTGATGCCACAAGCGCATCAAACAGGCTTTTGTCAACGCACCAATACAGGCTAAACGGGCCAACACCGCCCGTCCCAGGTTGTAAGCGAGTATATGCAGTGCAAATTCTCGTCTCACCCCGGCTAACCCGCGCCGCCGGAACCGGTTCAATCCCTGTCGCTCGCGCAACGTGCTGAACACCGGCTCTACCATCGCTT